>NC_013729.1:5052992-5684616 GCF_000024345.1 Kribbella flavida DSM 17836
ACCATGGCGCCACCACCATCCACTGGCTCGACCCCTGACTCCGGTGAAGCCGTCGCCATCCCTGCCTGGCAACGGCTTCACCGGACTACACCAGCCGCAGTTCCTTGTCGTTGGCAATCAGCCGCCGGCGGTCGACCGATAGGTCACGACGGACGGCCGCGCCTGTCAGGCGACCACCTTGGGAGCGATCAGCCTTGGTCGGCGGTTGATGGTTTGTCGGCGAAAAACTGTTCGCGGTAGGTGCCGTTGGGGTGGTCCGCGGCGTGGTCGGTGGAGGGGGTGGTGTGGTGGTTGAGGGTGGTGGCCAGTTCGGCGATGGAGCTGTCGCCGGTGGTCAGGCTGGGGTGTTCGGACGGGAGTTCGTCGTTGTTGGCCATCGCGGACAGCTGGGAGAGGGTCTCCAGGAGTTCGACGGCCTTCTCGACCTGGCCGGGGTTGTTGACCAGCCACCAGACGGCGGCGGAACCGGGCGTGGCCAGGACCTCGTCGCGGAGGTAGGCGCGTTCGTCGCGTTCCATCCGGCGTTCCAGCAGAGTGGTCTGCTCGCGGCGGTGCAGGGCGGCGAGGACCTGGAGGTGTTTGCTGTCGGCGTCCGGGAGGCGGAGGCGGACCTCGGTGGCCCAGGTCCGGACCTGGCCGCGGTCGTCGAGGTCGGGTTCGCCGAGCAGGGCGGCGAGGCGATGCTGGTTGAGGGCTTGCTCGGTCGGTTGCTGACCGGCAGTGAGCGCCTTGGCCCGGTTCAGGAGGGCGTCGACCGCGACGCTGCCGAGGTCGGCGTGCCGGGAGCCGGACAGCACGGTCGACCAGTGGACAACCGCGGAGAAGCTGAACTGGAAGTCCGGCGACGCCGAAGGGAGCCGTACGTCGGCGATGGTGCGGGTCGGCGGGAGGGAGAACACGGGGTCGTGGTCGGGGCCGTGCGAGTGACGCGCCGGCGTCGGTGGGGCGGGTGACGGTGGCGCCGCAGCGGGGGCGGGCTTGGTGACAGGTTCTTTGTACAGCAGGGCTACGGCGATCAGCAGAAGGACGGAGACCATGACGGCGAGCCAACCCGGCAGGTTGAGCACGAGCGCCAACAGGTACAGAAATGCGACCACCAAGGCGGCCAGCAGGAGCGTGATCTTGTCGAGCTTCATCCGGGAATTCCTTCAACGCGGCTACGGCCGGCGAGCCGGCTGGTCGGAGTCCCCGCTGTTGGTTCTGTACGGTCGGTCAGAGGCACAGAAAGTCTCACACGGTAGACGCACCGTAGCGACTGCTCTGCGTGTCGGCGATTACTCCTTGAGACGGCTGACGCTCGGCACGAGCGGTGGCAGGAAGCTGTCTTCAGTTGGTGGCTGCACCATTCGGCGGTTGACTGGTCACCATGAGTCGAAGACTTGCGGCTGCACTGCTGGCCATGGGGCTCCTCACCGCGTGCGGGGAATCCGGCACACCAGCCGGTACGACGCCGGCAGGTTCGAGTCCGTCGGAGGCCGGTCCGTTCGAGGCCAGTTCGACGGCCTCAGCAAGCGCCGCGCCGAAACAGCATGTGATGGTGCTCGAAGTGACCGGGACGGCCAGCGTCGGCCTCACATTCACCCTCGACGGGAAGGTCAGCCAGGAGAAGGCGGTGAAGCTGCCCTGGCGGAAGACGGTTGCGGTGCCGTACGGGACGGGGCGGCATGGATGGGAACTGGCGATGCAGCATCGGGGTGGGACGTTGACTGCGACTGCCACGGTGAACGGCAAGTTGGTGACGCAGACCAGCGGCGCGAGTTCCGGCGGCACCAGCAACACCGCGAACCTGAGCGGCAGCTTCTCGGACTGACGCCTGGACCCCTCCGGCCGACGATCGGCCCCGAACGCAGGCTCTGGCCGCCATGGGGGCAGGACGTGGGGATGCGGGCTACGTCAGCCGGTGAAGGAGCGGAGAGCTCGACGCGACGGCGTGAGCAGGACCGGCTTGTAGGGGCAGCGGGCGTCGGTCAGGGTCTCGTAGGCGCTGATCGCACGGTTGGCGGCGTCCCAGCCCTGCTCGGCCGGGCTCTTGCCGAGGCCGCGGTTGCGGATCAGGGCGCCGTAGAAGGCCGAACAGAAGACGGTCGCCTCGTACCAGCCGACGACCGTGCTGGTGCCGATGTAGGTGATGTCGTCCTGCAGACAGTCGCGGATCGCCCGCTGCCACTTGCCGATGCCGGTCTTGCAGCCGTCGGCGATGACCACGCCGCTCGCGATGCCCCACTGCCGGTCGAGGAACCAGTCGGCGAGCGCGCTCAGCGACACCTGGGTCTGACCGTCGGCGGACAGGAACGACGGCTCCTCGCTGTGGTCACCGTGCGCCATCACGTGCAGCACGGTCGACGGGGTGGTGAGCGCCGAGAACGCCGTCTCGTGGTCGCGGGTGCGGACGAAGTTCACGTCGATGATCGGGTCGTTCCAGCCGGCGTTGACGTTGCCGACGATGCCCTGGACGAACGTCATCGACGCGTCGAACGAGCTGTCCAGGCCGAGGTCGACCAGCGTGATCAGTCGGTTCTTCAAGCCCAACCCCCTCGCGTCCGCAGGGCCTGCCTCGAAGACCCGAACTCATCATCACCCAGCAAGCCGACAGTTTCTCGGCCTGGCGGGTGGATACCGTGGCACGCAGCCGACAGTCGAGGAGAGATGTTTCGATGAGTCCTGTTCCGACCGTCACGTTGAGTCACGGAACCGCCCTGCCGCGGCTGGGCCTCGGCACCGCGCGGATGACCGACGACGACGCCGAGCGTGCCGTCGGCCGGGCCCTCGACTTGGGCTACCGGCTGATCGACACCGCGGAGAACTACCACAACGAGGTCGGCGTCGGCCGGGCACTGAAGGGTGCGCCGCGCGACGAGCTGTTCGTGACCTCGAAGTTCAACAAGCGCTGGCACAGCGTCGACGGCGTCCGGACGGCGTTCGAGGCGAGCGCGGAGAGGCTGGGGCTCGACTACCTCGACCTCCTGCTCATCCACTGGCCGAACCCGGACCAGGACCAGTACGTCGACGCCTGGCGCGGGCTGATCGAGCTGCGCGAGGCCGGGCTGGTCCGCGCGATCGGTACGTCGAACTTCAAGCCGGCCCACCTCCAGCGCCTGATCGACGAGACCGGCGTTGCGCCGGAGGTCGACCAGATCCAGCTGAGCCCGATCTGGGCCAAGCAGCAGGACCGTGAGTTCCACGCCCGGCACAACATCGTGACCGAGGCCTGGAGCCCGCTGGGCAAGGGCAGCGACCTGCTGGACCGCCCCGACGTCGTCCGGATCGCCGAAGAGCACGGCAAGACGCCGGCCCAGGTCGTACTGCGCTGGGAGGTGCAGCTGGATGTCGTCCCGATCCCCAAGTCGTCCAACCCCGAGCGCCAAGCGCAGAACCTCGCCGTCTTCGACTTCGAGCTCACCGACGACCAGATGGCCACGTTGTCCGCACTCGACGGCACCGGGTCCACCCCAGCGGACTCCGATACGTTCGGGCACTAGAGCGGCCGTCGCCGACGGTCAGCGCCACGGTCCGCGGGCCGTCGCCGCATCCTCGGCCTGACGCCGAGCGTCGCCGGCGCGTCTCCCAGCTCCGCGCGGTTGGCGGGGGAACCGGCAGACATGCCCGAGGTCGGCGGCAGGGCTGATCCGAGCGAAGACCAGCCCTGCCACACAGTCAGCGGTGCGTGTGGGTTCGCAGGCCCCAACCGAACGGGTAGAGCGGGTTGTAGTTGCGGTCGCCGACGTTGATCGGTTCCTGGTCGGCCGAGCGTGGCCAGGTGTGCGACAGCTTGCCGGTGAACGGGCGCCTGCCGAACAGCACGTCGGCGACGCCCTCACCCTGCGAGCCCGGCAACCACGACGCCACCAGGGCATCGATCTTGCCGAGCTGCGCCGGCGGGATCACCTGCGGCCGGCCGGACACCACCAGCACGACGCACTTCGCGACAGCGCTGCAGACCTTGTCCACCACGGCTCGGTCCCCCGGCTGCAGGTCGAGACTCTTCGGCTCGCGCGGTACGCCGGCGTCCTCGGGGTCCCAGGCCCAGGCCGGACCGCCGACGTCACCGAAGCCTTCGGCGTACGGCGTCTCGCCGACCGCGACGACAGCGACGTCGCTGCCGGCCGTCGGGGCGGAACCGTCCCTGCTGTAGGTGATCTGAGCTCCGGGAGCGACCTGCTGGATGCCTTCCAGGATCGTGTTGCCGGGCAGCCGGTCGCGACCCGGCGCACCCTGCCAGCTGAGGGTCCAGCCGCCGGCCTGGTTGCCGATGTCGTCGGCGTTGCGGCCGGCGACGTACACCTTGGCGTTCTTCTTCAGCGGCAGCAGACCGCCCGAGTTCTTCAGCAGGACCTGGGACCTGGCGACGGCCTCCCGTGCGAGCGCGCGGTGCTCGGCCGATCCGACGTCGGCCAGGTGGGTCCGGTTCGTGTAGGGGCGCTCGAACAGGCCGAGCTGGAACTTCTTGGTCAGGATCCGCCGGACCGCGTCGTCGACGCGCGCCTGCGAGACGCGCCCGGCCCGGACCTCCTCGAGCAACGTCGTGATGAAGGCCGGTGACGAGTTCGGCTCCATGAACATGTCGATCCCCGCGTTGACCCCGGTGCGGACCTGGGTCGGCCAGTCCCCCGGCAACTGGTGGATGCCCTCCCAGTCGGAGATGACGAACCCGTCGAACCCGAGCCGGCCCTTGAGTACGCCGGTGATCAGCTCCCGGTTGGCGTGCATCTTGATCGGGTTGCCGATGCCGTCCTCGGTCCAGTCGACGCTGGAGAACGACGGCATCACGGTGCCGGTGTCGTACCGGCGTACGGCGGGCACGTACGGCGCCAGGTCGATCCGGGCGAAGTCGCGGCGGTTCGTCACCGTCACGCCCTGGTCGATCGTGTAGTCGCCGGCGGCCGAGCCGAACTCGGTGTCGCCGTCACCCGCGTAGTGCTTCGTACTGGCGAGCACCCGGTCGGCGTCCTTGAGGTCGCTGGTGTGCCGGCCCTGGAACCCCTCGATGCTGGAGGCGAACCGCGTGACCAGGCCGGGGTGCTCGGAGAAGCTCTCGTACGTGCGTCCCCACCGGGTGTCGCGGGCCACGCAGACGCAGGGCGCGAAGTTCCACTGCGGCCCGGTGGCGCGGGTCTCCTTGGCGACGACGTGCGCGATCCGCTCGACCAGCTGGGGATCCCTGGTCGAGCCGAGTCCGATGTTGTGCGGGAAGACCGTTGCCCCGAGCAAGTTCGCGTGCCCGTGCACGGCGTCGACGCCGTACAGGAGCGGGATCTGCAGGCGGGTCTGGAGGGCGTAGGACTGGAAGCGGTCCACCATGTCGGCCCAGGCCTGCGGGGTGTTCGGAGTCGGGACCGAGCCGCCGCCGGACAGCAGCGAACCGAGCCGCAAGCTGGTGATCTGCGAGGGATTGTCGGTGACGGCGGCGCGCTCCGCCTGCGCCATCTGACCGACCTTCTCCTCCAAGGTCATCCGGCGCAGCAGGTCCTCGACCCGGTACCGCACCGGCAATCCGGCCTTGAGATAGGCCTGGCCGGTGTTGCGGATCAGGGTCCGGCCCGCCTGGTCGGTCGCGTACGCCGCGGCGCCGGCGGTCGAGGCGCTGCCAGCGGACACGCTGCTGGCCGGGGCGCCGCCGGTTGCGGGCGGTACGCCGCTGGAGCTGACCGGGGCGACGGTCAGCACCAGGGTGACCGGCACGGCGGCGAGCAGCGCGCGGCGCGTCCAGCTGCGACGAGGTGGTTCGCTCAAACGCATGGTGTGCTCCTCGGGCGAGTAGGAGATAGAGCGCTCTCCGTCACACTCTGGTCATCTCCAGCCGACGTCAAGAACTTGGCCGCAGCGCTGCGCTCAACGGCACCGACCGACTGCGGGTCAGGTGGTGAAGGAGCCTGACCGGGTGCGAGTCGACGCCGTTGGGCTGCGACCCATCCGGATGCGCACCAGCGTCCCGTCCGCGACCGAGAAGTTGCAGAAGGTCCAGCCCTGGTAGTTGGCCGTCGTCGTGTCGTCGAAGCACTCGTGCGCGTCGTACCAGGAGCCGACGCTGCTCTGGTAGAGCTGGATGCTCGCGCGAGCGCTGTACCCGTCCGCCTGATCGTCGTGCACTGCGAGCCATTCTCCGTCGGTGCAGTACGCCGCCGCGCTGAGCCGAGAGTTCGGCAGTTCGCGGGAGGGATTGGCGTGCAGTTCGCCAGAGTGTTCGTGTGGGCAGGTGCAGCCTGCAGCAACGTAGCGCCCAGTACGCCGGCGGCAAGCACGGCGTTGGCACGGGTGGTCGAGACGGGCACGGGCGGCTCCCGGTGGAGACGGATCAGGTTGGACGAGATCCCAGGTCCGACCCGGTCAGCTCAGTTTGGGATGACGGTCGTCGCGCCCCACACAATCGATGCAGATGGCCGCCGCGCTGAGCCGCAAAATCAAGAGTTGCCTGGTGGCGCTGGCCTACTCAGTTCGCGGGCGGGTTCGAATACGAAGGCAAGGCCAGTAGCAAGTTGCACCAATACCGCCGACGCAAGCGCGGTGAGGCACGCGTTACAACGCGAGGGTCCGGTAGTTTCCGGCTGGAACGGGACAGGTCGGAAGCGAACAGGCCGATCCGATCAGCGGCCCGGCGGCGGCCTGGGACAGGAGGTTCACTCACACTCTGTACTCATGCGGGCAGTCTGTCAGTGCTGAGCGAGATTCGCGGAACCGCCAGTCGATCGGCCCAACAGTGACGTAGACAGCGCCAACGGTCGCGTCAGCATGTTCTGCCTTGAGCGGCCCAGGAAGGGCGAGCAACGAACCTGCTGACCGGGGGCTGTTCTAGCCTAGCTCAGGCGTCCGCATGCTGGCATGATAACCAGCGGTACTCAGGCACTCATGTACGGAGGACAATTGCCGAACCACAGGCCCCCCTTCAAAAGCCTCTACTTCGGAGAGGCTGCTGCCGAGGACGAAGCCCTGAAGAGACCGGACCTTTTCCTCAAGAGCTTTGTGGACGTGCGGGATGCCGTGAGACTAGTGAGAGAGGGAGACGCCTACCTTCTCATTGGTCCCAAGGGGGTCGGCAAGTCGAGCTACATCGAGTACCTTCGGCTCTCTCAAGGCGATCAGCACAGAGAGTTCGTGCATCGTGAGGATATCGGTGAGCTCCGCGGGGCGTTGCAGTCTGATACGGAGATCTCGAAGTCCGGTAGTGAACTCACCGAGATCGCCTGGTCAACATGGCTGTGGTGCCGATTGTTCGACTCGCTGATGAAGGACGAGAGTGCGTCCACCCAGGGCGATCCCGACATTGTGCAATTGCATCGAGACCTCCGCTCAACCGGCCTGGCCTCCGGTGATTTTCGTAGCGTGCTCAAGGAAGTTCGGCGAAAGCAACACAAGTTTACCGCACCTAAGGTTTACGAATACTCTACTGAGAGTAGTGGAGCACGCCAGGTTAACCTGATTCAACTGCGTGACCTTCTTGTCCAAATAGTATGCGACGCCCGCACCGACAATCTCCACCTAGTTGCTTTGGACGGTTTGGACAGCGCAGAAATCGGCACCGATGCCTATTGGCGGCAGCTCGCGGGACTACTGCGCTCATGCACCGCTGCGCATCGCCGGCTACGGGAAGCTGCATCGCCGGTCCGAATCTGCCTGCTCTGCCGCAGCGACGTTTTCCTGAAGATCCCTATCCCGGACTCCAACAAAATCCGTCAGGTCTGGGGCGTCGAGCTCGACTGGGCGTATGGTCTCGACACACCAGAGGACTCCTCGCTGTGGGATCTTCTCGAACGGAAAGCCTCGGCAACGCGGAAGACGAAGGTCGACTACCTGGTCGACAGCTACTTCCCTGCGTACATGGAGGTAGGACAGCGTAGAAATGCAAGGCAGATTGAAATGCACCGGTACCTTATGGAGCTGACCAGAGGAACCCCTCGCGACATGATCATGCTGATGAAGAACATCCAGCGAGACCTTTACGAACAACAGGAACTGGACATCGGCCGCGTACGAGCGGGTGTTAATGCGTACTGCAAGAACTATTTCACCGGCGAGATAGCCAACGAAGTGGTTGGGATGATTCCCGGCCAAACTGGGCAAACCACAGTTGGCTTGCTCTCCCGGCTGCCTCAGCGGCAATTCACGCGGGAGGACTACTCGACGCTTATCCGCTCCGCTTCCAGCGAGGCTGAAGCATCCATCGATGAGCAGTTACAGCAGCTATACTTAGCAGGCGCGATAGCAAACATCGGCCAGGAGGGCTATGTTCGCTTCTATCATCGCCGATCGTTGGCCGAACTTGATGTGCGGGGGCCATTCATACTCCATAACGCTCTGACTCTTGGACTGAACCTGCCCTGGTAGCAGCCGCTGTAAAACGTGCGGGTTGGCGAGGATGCATGCTTGCAATCGCCGACGAATGATGAGTCTGCACAATCCACACCCGAGGTGCGGCCCATATTCCACGTCGGTCAGGACCACTATTATGGTGCTTGCAAAGGCGCCTGGACCGGCGTACTACAATCTCGGCGACTGATGCAGGTTTGGCAGCGATTCAGACATCGTCTACCGGCCAGCGAGGCGTCCACGGTGAGCGGACGAGGGGAATGGCTTACGCGGGTCCCCGTCTGACCCGGTCACTCCAGTCCGGGTTGACTGATGTGCCGCCCCAATCCTCCGGGGCGACGTCGGCGAGAGTCTGCGAAAAAGTCCAGTGGTGGCCGGCGAGGTCTTCGGCGCTGTACTGGCGTTCGCCGTACGGGAAGTCGGTCGGCTCCATCGTGATGCGGGCGCCGTGGCGACGGGCCTGCTCGCAGTGCGCGTGGGCGTCCTCGACCCGGACCATCACCGAATGCGTGATCTCATCGGAGCGCGGCGGCCGCCTGTCGTGCCGAACGTCCGCAACGACCACGGCACCGTCCCCGAACCCCAACTGGGCCCGGTGGTCCTCGCCGACCCGGACCCGCTCGACGAAGCCGAAAGCCTTGCCCAGCCAGTCCACCGCCGCGCGCACCTCGGGATAGATCAGCACCGGAACGACCGTCGGCGCCGGCATCGAGCGGTTGGGCTGCATTGAAGCCTCCAGCTGTCGCGACCGGTCAGCCGCGCACCGTGCCGGAGGCGGCGGAGCCGACAGCGTACAGCGGTCGCCGATTCCAGCAGTACGGCGAACGCCAGGCCCGCACACCCAGGCCCGCACACCCAGGCCCGCGCAACCGGGCCCGCACGCGCTGCGGCCCCCGGGGGAAGTGGGAAGTTCCCGGGGGCCGTGGCGCGATCACTCAGGGGTCAGCTGCAGCCGGAGGTGCTGCCGCAGCCTTCGCAGACGTAGCAGGAACCGCTCGGGCGCATCTTGGTGCCGCAGGTGAAGCAGAGCGGGGCGTCGACCGAGGTGCCGGTGATCAGTTCGAACATCTCGGCGGTGGTGCGGACCTCGGAGGTGACCGGCTTGGCCGCCGCGGCCTCGACCGAGGCGTCCTTGAGCTCGGTCTTCTCGGCGACCGGCTCGACGGACTTCAGCGACTCGGCCTCCGACACCTCGACCGGGGCCGGCTCGTAGGAGCCGGTGTCGAGCTGGCGGGAGCGCTCGTCGGCGGAGTAGATGCCCAGCGCGGCCCGCTCGTCGAACGGCAGGTAGTCGAGCGCCAGCCGGCGGAAGATGTAGTCCATGATCGACTGCGCCATCCGCACGTCCGGGTCGTCGGTCAGACCGGCCGGCTCGAACTTCAGGTTGGTGAACTTCTGGACGTAGGTCTCCAGCGGCACACCGTGCTGCAGCGCGATCGAGATCGCGATCGAGAAGGCGTCCATCACGCCGGCCAGGGTCGAGCCCTGCTTGCCCATCTTGAGGAAGACCTCGCCCAGGCCGTCGTCGGGGTACGAGCCCGCGGTCATGTAACCCTCGGCGCCGCCGACGCTGAACGACGTGGTCCGCGACGGCCGCGACTTCGGCAGACGCTTGCGCGTCGGCCGGTACTCGATGACCTTCTCGACGACCGGCTCGGCGACGGCCTCGGTGGCCTTCTTCGCCTTCGCGTCCGCCAGCGGCTGACCGACCTTGCAGTTGTCGCGGTAGACCGCGAGCGCCTTCAGGCCGAGCTTCCAGCCCTGGAAGTAGACGTCGGCGATTTCCTCGACGGTCGCCGTCTCCGGCAGGTTGACGGTCTTGGAGATGGCGCCGGACAGGAACGGCTGCGCGGCCGCCATCATCCGGACGTGGCCCATCGGCTTGATCGCCCGCTCGCCCATCGCGGTGTCGAAGATCTCGTAGTGCTCGGGCTTGAGGCCCGGCGCGTCGACGACGTGGCCGTGCTCGGAGATGTACTCGACGATCGCCTCGATCGTCTCCTCGGTGTAGCCGTGCAGCCGCAGCGCGCGCGGCACCGTCTGGTTGACGATCTGCATCGAGCCGCCGCCGACCAGCTTCTTGAACTTGACCAGCGAGAAGTCCGGCTCGATGCCGGTGGTGTCGCAGTCCATCATGAAGCCGATGGTGCCGGTCGGCGCGAGCACCGAGGCCTGCGCGTTGCGCCAGCCGTTCTTCGCACCGAGCGTCAGCACGTCCTGCCACGCCGCGGTGGCGGCCTTCTGGACGTCCTTGTCGATCTCGTGAATGGTCCGGATCGCGTCGTTGGCCGCGGCGTGCTTGCGCATCACCCGGGTGTGCGCGTCCTTGTTCCGCTCGAAACCGTCGTACGGGCCGACGATGCCGGCCAGCTCGGCGGACCGCTTGTACGACGTACCGGTCATCAGCGAGGTGATAGCGCCCGCCAGTGCGCGACCACCGTCGGAGTCGTAGGCGTGCCCGGTCGCCATCAGCAGCGCGCCGAGGTTGGCGTAGCCGATGCCGAGCTGGCGGTAGGCGCGGGTGGTCTCGCCGATCGCCTCGGTCGGGAAGTCGGCGAAGCAGATCGAGATGTCCATCGCGGTGATGATCAGCTCGACGGCCTTGACGAACTTCTCCGAGTCGAACAGGTCGTCGTCGCGCAGGAACTTCATCAGGTTCAGCGACGCCAGGTTGCAGGACGAGTTGTCCAGGTGCATGTACTCCGAGCACGGGTTCGACGCGGTGATCCGGCCCGTCTCCGGGGTGGTGTGCCAGTCGTTGATCGTGTCGTCGTACTGCAGCCCCGGGTCGGCGCAGGCCCAGGCGGCGTGGCTGATCTTGTCGAACAGCTCGCGGGCGTCGACGGTCTCGATCACCGAGCCGTCGAGCCGGGCGCGCAGGCCGAACTCGCCCTTCTCCTCGACCGCGCGCATGAACTCGTCGGTGACCCGGACGGAGTTGTTCGCGTTCTGGTACTGCACCGAGGTGATGTCGCGGCCGCCGAGGTCCATGTCGTAGCCGGCGTCGCGCAGGACGCGGATCTTGTCCTCCTCGCGCATCTTGGTCTCGACGAACTCCTCGATGTCGGGGTGGTCGACGTCGAGCACGACCATCTTGGCCGCCCGCCGGGTGGCGCCGCCGGACTTGATCGTGCCCGCCGACGCGTCCGCTCCGCGCATGAAGCTGACCGGGCCGGACGCGGTGCCGCCGGAGGACTGCAGCAGCTCCTTGGACGAGCGGATCCGGGACAGGTTCAGGCCGGCGCCGGAGCCGCCCTTGAAGATCAGGCCCTCTTCCTTGTACCAGTTCAGGATCGAGTCCATCGAGTCGTCGACGGCGAGGATGAAGCAGGCCGACACCTGCTGCGGCGAGGACGTACCGACGTTGAACCAGACCGGCGAGTTGAAGCTGAAGTACTGGTGCAGCAGCATCCAGGTGAGCTCGTGCTCGAACACCTCGGCGTCGGCGGCGGTGGCGAAGTAGCCGTGCTGCTCACCGGCCTTGCGGTAGGTCTTCACGACCCGGTCGAGCAGCTGCTTGAGGCTCCACTCGCGGTTGTCGTGCCCGACCGCGCCGCGGAAGTACTTGGTGGTGACGATCGTGGACGCGTTCACGCTCCAGTAGTCGGGGAACTCGACCCCGCGCTGCTCGAAGACGGTCTCACCGGTCTTCCAGTTCTGCTGCACGACGTCGCGACGCTCCCACGTCACCTCGTCGTAGGGGTGAACACCCTCGGTCGTGAAGATGCGCTCGATGGTGAGTCCCGCGGGCACGTTCTTCCGCCCGCGGAACCCGGCCGCCGACCTCTTGGTCGGCCCCGAGTGGCCGGTCACCGTCTCTGTCATGGTTGCTCCTCGCCCTGTGTCTGCACTGCCGCGGTCTGTCGGGACCGCCCCGTTGGGTGCTGCTTCGCCGCTGGTGCTGCCGTACTGCGGTCCTGCCGGTGCTGCTGGTTCCCCGTTACGTCTGTGGTGCCGCGCTCTTCGGCGCGGGCTCGGTGCCCTGGGGCTCCTTCTCGGCCCGGAGCAGCGCGATCTCGGTCTCGAAGTCGTCGGCGGACTCGAACTGGCGGTAGACGCTCGCGAAGCGCAGGTACGCCACCTCGTCGAGCTCGCGCAGCGGGCCCAGGATCGCCAGGCCGACCTCGTGGGCCGGCACCTCCGGCGAGCCGCCGCCCTTCAGCGCGTCCTCCACCTGCTGGCCCAGCCGGGCCAGCGCGTCCACGTCCACCGGCCGGCCCTTGCAGGCCTTGCTCACGCCCCGGATGACCTTCTCCCGGCTGAACGGCTCGGTCGCGCCGGAGCGCTTCACGACCGTCAGCTGCATCTGCTCGACGGTGGTGAACCGCTTCTCGCAGACCGGGCACTGGCGCCGGCGGCGGATCGCTCCGCCGTCCTCGGCGACCCGGCTGTCGACCACGCGGGAATCGCTGTGCCGGCAGTACGGACAGTGCACGACGAATCACTCCTCCCGTAGCCGCTGACATGGCGACTCTGTGGATCGACCTGGGGACAACCTGTGTACGACTTGTGGGTAACCAACCACTACCTGTGGAAAATTACACCCGTGTAACCACTACATCTAGGGATGCTACGTCGCTGCTCCGACAGTTTGCAACAACGGTGGAATCTCGCGCGCGTCTCTTTGTTCCAACACCCACGCGGCCCCGTGTACTCCCGCGTGGCGCCATAGCGGAGGCCTCGCGGAGGCGCAAACTACCGCCTGCGACGCGCCCTCCCGGGGCCGGATCCGGGCATGCGAAAGCCGCCGCTCCCCCGCGACGAGCACGGGGCAGCGGCGGCTTGTGGTGGCGCGGTCAGCCTGCGGCGAGAGCTTTCGCCTCGGCGACGATCTGCGCGCGCCGGACGGCGGTCAGACCCGACGCGGCCGGCGTCCCGGCGTACACCGCGAGGACGGCGTACTGGCGGCGGCCGAGCAGGGTTGTCATGGTCGACACGGCCGACTGGGACGCACCGGAGGTCAGGACGAGGTGGGCCAGACCGGTCGGCGTCGCGACGATGGTGAAGCGTGACTCGACCGCGACGCCGGTCCCGGCCTGGGCGGTGATGACGTGCTCACCAGCCGGCAGTGACGTGGTGTCCAGGGCGGCGCCGTTCTCGACCGGCTTGCCGTCCAGGGCGATCGTGACCGGCTGACCCGCGTTCACGGCGACCCGCAGCTGCTGGGCCCGGTCGACCTTCTGGCCGGCGGCGGGGCTGAGCACGACAGGCTTGGCCCGCTGGAGGAACGCGGTGTTCCAGCCGTACAGCTCGGCCGGGCGGTTCGTGATGATGCCGTCGACGCCCGCCTTCTCCAGCGCTTCCCAGCGCGCGGCGTCGTCGACCGTCCAGACGTTCACGGAGACGCCGGCCGCGTGCAGCTCGGCGACGATGCCGGGCCGGGTCCGGAACGCCGCGTCCGAGGGGTTGTACGCCGACAGACCGAGGTCCTTGGCGATCGCGACCGGATCGGGGTCCAGGGTGCTGCGCAGCAGGCCGAGCGGCAGCTCCGGGGCCAGCTCGTGCATCCAGCGCAGGTGCTCCGGCTCGAAGCTCTGGATGAAGACGCGGCTGGTCATCGCCCGGGTGCGGATCTCGGTGACGATCCGGGCGACCGACTCCCGCGTGTGTACGCCCTTCACCTCCAGCAGCAGGTTTCCGCCGCGGGACTTCAGCCCGTCCAGCTGCTCGCCCAGCGTCGGGACCCGCTGGCCGGCGAAGGCCGGAGCGAACCACGAGCCGGCGTCCAGGCCGGCGACCTGCGCGGCGGTCAGGCTACGGATGGCGCCGGTGCCGTCGGTGGTCCGGTCGACGGTGGCGTCGTGCAGGATCACCGGTACGCCGTCCTTGGTCGGCTGGACGTCGTTCTCGATCCACTCGGCCCGCGCCCGGCGGGCCACCTCGTCTGAGGCCGCGGTGTTCTCCGGCGCGGCGCTGGATCCACCGCGGTGGGCCCACACCCGCAGCGGGTCGCCCGCCTTGCGGATGAACGACTCCTTGGGGAGCGGAGTCACCTTGAGGTCGTCGAACGACACGGTCGCGCCGTTGACGAGCAACGCCTGACCGCCGGTCGTGCTGCGGTTGACCATCGTGGTGCGGAGCGCTTCACGGCCTTCGACGTACCAGGTGGCGCGGGTGCCGCGGACCTCGACGGCGACGGAGACCTGCTTGCCGACGCCGACCTGGACCGGTGCGGCCGCGGTGTCGGTGACGTTCCAGGTGTTCGATGTGGTGCGTTGAGCGAACTCCAGGCCGTTCGCGGTCGTCGATCCGTTGCGCAAGGTCGCGATGGACCACGGCACCGCGCCACCGGCCGCGACGTCGAGGCCGAGCGCGACCCAGCGGCCGCCGTCCAGGGCCGACTCGAAGCGCAGGCGGCTCTCGATCCGGAAGTCGGTGAGCGGAGTGCCGAAGGTGATCCGGCTCAGCTGGCCGGAGGACGTGGACGTGCCGACCAGGCGGCCGTCCTGGACCTTCCAGCTGCCGTCGACGGCGTTCCAGCCGGTCGGCAGCGCGGTTCCGTCGAAGGTCTCCTCGACGGTGGGGGTCTCAGCCTGCGCCGACGCTGGGACGGCGGCAGCCTGGTCGATGGCGTCGGTGCGCAGCGGCTCGGCGACGGCGTTCGGCGTACTGAGGACGGCGGTGACAGTGGCGCTCGCGGCGAGGGCGGCCAGCACTGCACGAGGACGGCGTGAAGTGAGCTTCATGGTCACCGACCGTAGGAAAGCCACGCGAACAGCACTAGAGCCGGTGATGAATTGACCACCAACGCGCGGTGGACCGGGCCGGTGACTCCGCCGATGCGTGAGGATGGCGGCATGAAGCCGGTCATTCTGGACGTCGACACCGGGCTCGACGACGCCTGCGCCCTGCTGCTCGCCGCGCGGCACCCCGACCTCGACCTCAAGGCCGTGACCTGCGTCGGCGGCAACGTCGGACTGAACGAGGTCGTCGTGAACACGCTGACCGTGCTCGACGCGGCCGGGCGCCCCGACGTGCCGGTCGGCCGCGGTGCGGCACTCCCCCTGCTCCAGCCAGTGCGGGCCGCACCCCACGTGCACGGAGTGGACGGCCTCGGCGACGTCGACTGGCCGAAGTCCACCCGTACGCCGGACAGCCGGCACGCGGTCGAGCTGTTGCGGGACGTGCTGGCAGAGGCCGCGGAGAGCGGCGAGCTGATCACCTTGGTCCCGCTGGCGCCGATGACCAACATCGCGCTGCTGCTGCGGACCTATCCGGAGGCAGCCGAAGGGCTGCGGGAGATCGTGTTCATGGGTGGGGCCGCCGGGATCGGCAACGCGACGGCGTCGGCGGAGTTCAACATCTGGACCGACCCGGAGGCGGCCGCGATCGTGCTCGCGGCGGCCGGCGAGCTCGGTGTACCGGTGACGATGTACGGGCTGGACGTCTTCTACGGCGTACCGATCACGCTCGACGAGGCGCGCGGGCTGGGCGGGTCACCGTCGGCGGACCTGGCCCGGCGGCTGATCGAGAAGCGGAGCGCGTTGTACCGGGCCGACGCGGCGAGCATCGGCGACGGCGGTGCGGTGTGCGCGGTGATCGATCCGGAGGGCCTGACGACGCAGCCGTTCCCGCTGCGGGTCGAACTGGCGGGGAGCTGGTCGCGCGGTCGGACGATCGTCGACACCCGCGATTGGTCCGGTGACCTGACGTCGGATCCGCACGGGGCGTCGCCCACGGTCGTGAAGGTTGCCACTGCGGTGGACGGCCGGCGCTACGCCGATCTCTGGTTGTCGACGGTCAAGTAGACGACCAGAGCGCCGGGACCTCGCGATCCTCGCCGGATGGACAGAACGTCGCCGCAGCCTTCGGTCTCGTCGCGCAGGCGGGCGCGAGGTCAGCGGACGGGGACCTCGATGATTCGTCCCGGGATCACGTCGGCGGCGGTGCGGAGATCGTTCAGGTCGGCGATCTGCTCGACGACGGCGGCCGGGTCTCCGCCGGGATTGGTGGATCGGGCGATCGACCAGAGGGTGTCACCGGCGCCGACCTCGACCTGAACCGTGCGGGTGAACTGCTGCTCGGGCTCCAGAACGCCGGCCACGCGCAGCCCCAGCACGGCGACGGCCGCACCGAAGACCAGGATCGAGAAGGCGGTCAGCACGGCCCGGCCGCGGCGGGTCAACTGCAGCGCCGAAGGCTCGATCTCGGCCGCCTCGTGGCGGCGAGCGGCCGCGCGACGCCCGGCCGGCTGGTGGACCCGGGCCTGCGCGGGACGGCCGACGTCCGGACCGGCGCAGGCCCGAACGTTCAGCCGGTCGGTCGTCGTCCCGGCGATTCGGCGACGACCCGGAGCCTGCGGGCCGGGGTCCGCCACGACAGGAGGCACGGGGTGTCGGCCGACCGCGGGCACGCCCACCTTCGGGGCACGCGTGGTCGGTGCTTCCGTTGCCGGAGCCGCTGTGCTCATCGGATCCTCCAGACCCTGGTCCAGATCTCGTGCTGCGCTGTCGATCTCTGTCTACCGGCCGCCTCCGACAGTTTCCGGCGAGTACTGCCCGGAGCTGCTGTCCGCGGTCTGCGGCGACCGACCCGAACACCTGTTCGATCGAACGCCTGTACGAATGATTAACCGCCAGCCGCTCGGTGCGCAACTGTTGCAACCCGGACACGCCGGAGAAATTCCCGGCCCGAGCCGAGCTCTATAACCCGACACACGAACAAACGTGCGAACCGACACGCCTTCGAACAGATGTTTGAAGAATCTCAGAATTCGGTCTAACGTCAGGGCAGTCGACAAAGCAAGGCCGTGCTCCGCCGCCGGCCCGACCCGAGGAGTAACCACCGATGGCCAGGACGCCGAGCGGTTCCAGCAAGGACGAGCGCCGGAGCGCGGCGCGTACCCGGGACACAGCCGCCCCGTCCGTGTCCGAGCTGCCCGACGGCCCGGCCGACGCGACCGGCCTGACCCCGCGGCAGCGTCGGGTGCTGGACGTCATCCGCGACTCGGTGGACAGCCGCGGCTACCCGCCCTCGATGCGTGAGATCGGCGAGCGGGTCGGCCTGACCAGCTCGTCGTCGGTGTCGCACCAGCTGCGCGTGCTCGAGCAGAAGGGCCTGCTTCGCCGCGACCCGAACCGGCCGCGCGCGATCGAGGTCCGCTATCCGGGCGAGGTGGCCGACGCGGCGGCGCGGCGCGGCTCGGTCGGCGCGGTACGACAGACGGCGTACGACGAGACCGGGGCCGGCGACGCGCACCCGGCCGCGGCGTACGTGCCGGTGGTCGGCCGGATCGCCGCCGGTGGCCCGATCCTGGCCGAGCAGGACATCGAGGAGGTCTTCCCGTTGCCCAAGGCAATGGTCGGCGAAGGCACGCTGTTCATGCTGCGGGTCAAGGGGGAATCGATGATCGAGGCCGCGATCTGCGACGGCGACTGGGTCGTGGTTCGCCAGCAGCCGAACGCGGAGAACGGTGACATCGTCGCTGCCATGATCGACGGCGAAGCGACCGTCAAGACCTTCAAGAAGACCGAGAACGAGATCTGGCTGCTGCCGCACAACCCGGCCTTCGAGCCGATCGACGGCCACGACGCCACCATTCTCGGAAAGGTCGTAACAGTTCTGCGCCGAGTCTGACATGTCAGACGACGCGCGAACTCCGGCGTGTCGTGTCAGCATGGAATTATGACGACTGTCTATGACTTCAGTGCCCAACGGATCGAAGGCAATGAACAGTCTCTTGCCGACTTCCGCGACCAGGTGCTCCTGGTGGTGAACACCGCCTCGCAGTGCAGCCAGACGCCGCAGTACAGCGGTCTGCAGAAGCTCTACAAGACGTACCGCAAACAAGGCTTCTCAGTGCTCGGCTTTCCCTGCGACCAGTTCGGCCACCAGGAGCCCGGTGACGAGAACGAGATCGCGAACTTCTGCTCGACGATCTACCACGTGACGTTTCCGATGTTCGCCAAGATCGACGTGAACGGGTCGAAGACGCTGCCGCTGTACAACTGGCTCAAGCGCGAGGCCGGTGGACTGCTCGGCGGGCGGATCAAGTGGAACTTCACCAAATTCCTGATCGGTCGCGACGGCCAGGTGATCGCCCGGTACGCGCCGGCGAACACGCCGGAAAAGCTCGCCGGCAAGATCGAGGCGGCGCTCGCGGTTCCGGCCCCGAGCAGGCGCGATTCCGGCGACTGACCGGGAATTGCCCGCGACCAGCGAAAGTCGTCAACCGCAGCGCGCCGGATCGATGGCTGAGCAGCCCATCGGCCGGCAGCCGTTTGACCGCAGGGACCTCAGGGCACCGAGCGCGTGTCCCCGGAGGAGGTCCAGATGACGAGTTCCGTGCGCACATCCGGCCGAGGCGCTGAGTCGCGATGACCCGCCTGGTCGCCGACGTCGTCGTCGAACGGTTGCGAACCTGGGGTGTCCCCCGCGTCTTCGGGTACACCGGAGACGGGATCGACCCGCTGCTGGCCGCGTTCCACCGAGCCGGCGGGGACCCGGCCTTCGTGCAAACCCGGCACGAGGAACTGGCCGCGCTGATGGCGACCGGCCACGCGAAGTACACCGGACAGCCGGGCGTCTGCGTTTCCACCCAGGGTCCCGGGGCGATCCACCTGCTCAACGGCCTGTACGACGCGAAGCTCGACCGGCGTCCCGTGGTCGCCTTGGTCGGCCAGGTCGTCTCGACGGCGCTCGGCAGCGGCTATCTCCAGGAAGTCGACCTGCATGCGTTGTTCAAGGACGTCTGCGGTCAGTACCTGCAGACCGTCTTCCAGCCCGAACAGCTGCCGATGGCGCTCGACAACGCGTTCCGAACCGCCATCGCCACCAGTACGCCGACCTGCCTGATCCTGCCGCACGACGTCCAGCGGGCTCCGGCCGCCGACGACCTTCCACACAGCCACGGCGTCGTGCCGTCGTCCGCGACGACAGGACAGCCGCCGCGGATCGAGCCGGACCAGGACGCCCTGCGGGAGGCGGCGAAGGTTCTGCAGGCCGGACGCAAGGTGGCGCTGCTGGTCGGGCGTGGTGCCGCCGGAGCCGCCGACGAGATCGCCGAGGTCGTGGACCTGCTCGGCGCCGGAGTCACGACCTCGCTGCTGGGCAAACCACTGCTGGACGAGCGCATCTCCTGGCACACCGGCGTGATGGGCCATCTCGGCACCACCGCGAGCGCCGAACTGCTGAACGGCTGCGACACCCTTCTCATCGTCGGCTGCAACGACCCGTGGACCGAGTTCTACCCGCAGCCCGGCCAGGCCAAAGCGGTGCAGATCGACATCGACGCACGCATCGTCGGCAGCAAGTACCCGGTGGACGTCGCCGTCGTCGGGGACACCGTCGCCTCGCTGCGCGCGCTGATCCCGCTGCTTCGGCGCACCGACGACCGGAGCTGGGCCGGGCAGATCACCGAGAGCGTCAGCAAGTGGCACGACATCTCGGCCGAGCGAGCCGACTCCCCGGCCGACCCGGTCAATCCCGAACGCGTGGTCCGCGAACTGTCCGACCTGCTGCCCGCCGACGCACGGGTCGCCGTCGACGTCGGGTCTGCGACGTACTGGTACGCGCGGCACCTGGTGCTGCCGGTCGGCGTACCGGCTCATCTGTCCAGCTACCTGGCGACGATGGGGTGCGCGCTGCCCTACGGCATCGCCGCAAAGCTCGACGCGCCCGACCAGCCGGTGGTGGCACTCGTCGGCGACGGCGCAATGCAGATGAACGGCCTGCTCGAACTGATCACGCTCGCCGACCAGTGGCGTCAGTGGGCGGACCCGCGGTTCGTCGTTCTCGTCCTGCACAACCAGGACCTGAACGAGGTTTCCTGGGAGCAGCGGGAGATGGAGGGCGACGGCCGCTACCCCGCGTCCCAGCGGGTGCCGGAGTTCCCGTACGCGGCGTACGCCGAGCTGCTCGGGCTGCGCGGTCTGAAGGTCGAGCAAACCGATCAGATCCGGCCGGCTTGGCAAGCGGCGTTGACCGCCGACCGGCCGACGGTGATCGAGGCGCTGGTCGATCCGGGGGTACCGCTGCTTCCGCCGTACCTGCCGCAGGAGAAGCTGGACAAGGTGCATGCGGGTCTCGACCAGGAGGACGACGGCAGCGGGGCCCGGCAGCACGTGCTCCGGCAGGTCGCCACCGAGAACTACCTCGACTAGGGCACGCCTTCGGTGCGCCGAGGTGTCGTGCCGAGCGCGCGCAGCAGGCTGCTAGGCAGTGACGCCGGCCGCCCAGGAAGTCAGGCCGTCAGACGAGCACCGACTCGGGATCGATGTCGAGGCGGAGGCCGCGCCAGACCGGGTGGCGAAGGCGGCCATCCGCGGCCCAGCCGGAGTAGGTGACCTCGGCGACCAGCAGCGGGTCGAGCCAGTGCGCAGCGCGCCGGTCGGTGCCGGGGATGGAGGAGGCGTCGAAGGGCGGCCGGTCGATCTCCAGGCCGGCCAGCTCCGCGCCGAGCAGGTCGAGCATGGCGAAGTCGAGGCCGGAGCCGACCTTGCCGATCAGGACCAGGTCGCCGCCGGGCTCGGCGTACGCGCCGCAGTAGAGCGAACCGATCCGGCCGGCCCGGTTGCCCTCCCCCGGATGCCAGCCGCACAGCACGACGTCGCGGGTCAGGACCGGCTTCACCTTGATCCAGTCGGAGCTGCGCTTGCCCGGCAGGTAACGCGACTTGCGGCGTTTGGCGACCACACCTTCCAGGCCGGTGGACGCCGACAGGTCGAGCGCTTGCTCACCGTCGGGATACGCCTGCGGCACCTCCCAGAACGGGTCGTCGATGTCGAGCGACTCGAGCAGCGCCCGGCGCTCGTCGTACGTTGCCTCGAGCAAGGACTTGCCGTCGAACCGGAGAATGTCGAAGACGCGCACCGACACCGGGACCTGGACGACCAGCTGGGCCAGCTGGCGCGGATCGCGGACGTGCATGCGCCGCTGCAGCAGCCCGAACGACGGGGCGCCGTTCTCGTCGAGGGTGACGATCTCCCCGTCCAGCACCGCGGGCAGTTGCAGCCCCGGCGCCTCGGCCAGGCCCAAGAGCTCGGGATAGCCGCCGGAGACGTCCCGGCTGTTGCGCGACCAGAGCCGGCAGCCGTCGGCGTCCACCTCGGCGATCACCCGGATGCCGTCCCACTTCAACTCGTACGCCCAGTCCGCGCCGGTCGGCATCACCCCGAGCGCGGCCATCATCGGCAGCACCGGCGGCACGGTCGAGGGACTCACGCGCTCGCCCGTCCGGGCGCGGCACAGCGCGTGGCATGGACGAACAGGGACGCAGACATGGCCTCAGTCTTGGAGTCGTTTCAGGGCGCCGAGCACCTTCTCACGATCGGCCGTCGGCCACATCGGAGGCAAGGAGGCGCGCAGGAAACCGCCGTAGCGAGCGGTGACGATGCGCGGGTCCAGGATCGCGACGATGCCGCGATCGGTGGTGCGGCGGATCAGCCGGCCGGCGCCCTGGGCCAGCAGCAGCGCGGCGTGCGTCGCGGCGACCGCCATGAAGCCGTTGCCACCCGCTTCGTCGACGGCGCGCTGCCGCGCCGCCATCAACGGCTCGTCCGGGCGCGGGAACGGGATCCTGTCGATGATCACCAGGTTGCAGGTCGAGCCCGGCACGTCCAGCCCCTGCCACAGCGACAACGTGCCGAACAGCGAGGTCTCCGGGTCCTCGATGAACTCGCGGGACAGCTCGCCCAGGTGCGCGTCGCCCTGACAGAGGATCTTCAGGTCGGTCGCCTCGCGCACCGCCGCGGTCGCCGCCTCGGCCGCCCGGCGGGAGGAGAACAACCCGAGCGTGCGCCCGCCGGCGGCCGTGACCAGGTCGACGATCTCCTCGAACTGCCGCGGTCCGAGGCCGTCACGGTGCGGCGGCGGCAGGTGCTTGGCGACGTACAGGATCGCCTGCTTCTCGTACTCGAACGGGGAGCCGACGTCCAGCCCGCGCCACGGCAGCGGCCCGGTCTCGGAGTCGTCGTCCAGCGACGGCATCTCGTCGTCGTCGGCGAGCTTGTCGGCCGGGCGCAGGCCGACCTGGCGGGCGATCGCGTCGAAGTCGCCGCCGAGCGTCAGCGTCGCCGAGGTGAGCACCGCCGTCCGGTCCTTGAGCACCAGCTCGCGCAGCAGGCCGGCAACGGTCAGCGGCGCGATCCGCAACTCCTTGCCGAACCGGTCGCGGTCCACCAGCCAGACCACGTCGAGCGCGTTCAGCGCGGCGACCCGTTCGGCGACGTCGAAGATCTCCTTCACCGCGCCCTTGGACTGCCGCTTGGCACCGTCGGGGTCGTCGTCCTTGTCGTCGGACTTCTTGTTCAGGTCGGAGTAGACCGCGCGGGCCGCGTCACGGACCATCGCGGCGGCCTCCAGCACCGGCGCGTTGGCGGCCTCGATCCGGCCCTCGCGGGACTGGTCGAGCGCGGCCCGCAGCGCGTCGGAAGCGTCGATCAGGTCGTCGGCGTGGTCGTCGTCGACGAACCGGCGGGCCCGCTTCGCCGCCCGCTCGACCATCTGCGGGGACAACTCGTCGCCGGCCGCGCCGGTGACCCGGGCCGGCAGCTCGTGCGCCTCGTCGACGATCACCACGTCGTGCTCGGGCAGCACCGTGCGGTTCTCGAACGCGTCGATCGACAGCAACGCGTGGTTGGTGATCACGATGTCGGCCTTGCGGGCCTGCTCCTTGGCCTTCTCGGCGAAGCACTGCTCGCCGTACGGGCACTTCTGCGCGCCGAGGCACTCCCGGGCGGCGATCGCCACCTGCTGCCAGGCCTGGTACTGGTGCGAGGGAGCGTGGTCGCGGTCGCCGGCCTCGCCGTCGGTCAGCTGCTGCTCGGCCCACTCGCGCAGCTCGACCACCTGCTGGCCGATCGGGCCGGCGGGCGGGACGTCGACCAGCATGCCGTCCTCGTCCGGCGCGCCCTCGCGGATCCGGTGCAGGCAGGCATAGTTGTTGCGGCCCTTTTGGATCGCGTACGACGGGCGGCGGGGCAGCAGCTTCTCGGTGGCGTCGAGCAGGGCCGGCACGTCGCGGTCGACCAGCTGGGACTGCAGTGCCAGGGTCGCCGTCGAGACGACGACGCGGCGGTTCTCCACGGCGTGCACCAGGGCCGGGACCAGGTAGCCGAGCGACTTGCCGGTGCCGGTGCCGGCCTGGATCAGCAGGTGGGACCCGTCGTGCATCGACTGGTCCACCGCCTCGGCCATCTGGACCTGGCCCGGTCGTGTCTGACCGTTCAACCCGGAGACCGCGGCCTCCAGCAACTCCCGCACATCAACACCCACCGCCACACCCTAGCCGGGTCGGCGGACAGAAATCTCCGACGGCTTCAGGAGCTGTGGACAGACCCCGGGAAAGTACTTCGCCCTGTCCCGCCCGCTGCGCGGACGGGACAGGGCGATGAAGGAAAGCGCCAGGGCGGCGAGCCGCCGGCGGGCTCGAGGGCACCGAGGCGGCGAGCCGCCGTGAGCCCGACAGCGCCGGTGAGCCCGACGACACCGAACCAGCGAGCCGCCGGTGGACCCGACGACGACGAACCAGCGAGCCGCCGGTGGAGCCGACGGCTCGCCGGTCGGCTAGACGACCGCGCCGCGGTCGGGCGCGGCGTCGCGGTCCTGCTGGACGCGCTTGGGGCGGGGCGGCGGGGCGGGGTAGCGCTTCTCGAGTTCGACCAGCAGCGGGGCCGCGGTGAGGTTCGAGGAGTAGGTGCCGACCACGATGCCGAGCAGCAGGGCGAGGGCGAAGTCTGCCAGTGAGTCGCCGCCGAGGAACAGCAGCGCGGCCAGGATGAACAACGTCGAGATACCGGTGTTGATGGTTCGCGGCAGCACGTTCACGATCGCGGTGTCGATGACCGGGCCGAGGTTCTCGGTGGAGCGCGCGTTGCGGGTCTCCCGGATCCGGTCGAAGACGACCACCGAGTCGTTCACGGTGTACCCGATGATGGTCAGCATCGCGGCCAGGAAGATGCCGTCGACCGGTTTGCCGGTCCAGGCGAAGACGCCGACCACGACCGCGACGTTCTGCAGCAGGGCCAGCACCGCGCCCGCGCCGAAGGTCCAGCGGAACCGGATCGCCAGGTACGCCAACTGCGCCAGCAGGGCGACGCCGAGCGCGATCAGCGCCTTGTTCCGCAACTCGTTGCCCAGCGACGGGCCGATGCTCTCGTTGCGGATGACCTCGGAGCCGCCGCCGATCCGGCCGATCGACTCGCGGATCTTCTCCGCCTCGTCGTTGCTGATGGTGCCGGTCCGCACGGTGATGTCGTCGGTGCCGGAGGCCTGCACCACCGCGTTCGGGTAGCCGGCTTCGGCGACCGCCGCGCGGGCCTGGTCGGGGCTGACCGGCTGGGTGGTGCTCACCTCGATCAGCCGGCCACCGGTGAACTCGATGCCGAGGTTCAGGCCGCGGATCGCCACACCGGCGACGCTGATCACGATGGCGGCCAGGGTGATCAGCAGCCAGCGGCGGCTGTGCTTCATCAGCGCCGGTTGCTTCGCCTCCAGCCAGGTCCGGACCCGGCCGTGACCGGCGATGCCGCTGATGCTCGGCCGGTTCAGCACGAACTTGCGGGAGACGAAGAACTCGGCGAACACCCGGGTGACGACCAGTGCGGAGAGCATCGAGGCGATCACACCGACGCTCAGCGTGACACCGAAGCCGCGGACCGGTCCGGCGGCGAGGAAGAAGAGCAACCCGGCCGCGAGCAGCGTGGTGATGTTGGAGTCGGCGATCGCGGACAGCGCGTTGCCGAAGCCGCTGCGCAGGGAGCGTCGCAGGCCGTCGGTCCGGCCGGCGATGTAGTCCTCGCGGGCTCGCTCGAAGACCAGGACGTTCGCGTCGACGGCCATACCGATGGCGAGCACGAAACCTGCCAGGCCGGGCAGGGTCAGGGTCGCGCCGATCACCGTCAGCGCGGCGTACGACATGCCCGCGTAGGCGAGCAGGCCGATCACGGCCATCAGACCGACCAGGCGGTAGACCAGCACGATGAACAGCGCGGTCAGCGCGACGCCGATGACGCCGGCCCAGGCGCTGGCCTGGATCGCGTCCTTGCCGAGCGAGGGGCCGACCGTGCGCTGGTCGATGATGTCGACCGGCAGCGGCAGCGCGCCGCCGGAGATCAGCGCGGACAGGTCCTTGGCCTGCTCCTCGGTGAAGTTGCCGGTGATGGTGCTGTTGCTGCCGGGCAGGCCGACGTTGCACAGCGTGCTGCCGCCGGTCGGGTCGACCTGTGGCGCGGTGAGCACCTCGTTGTCGAGCACGATCGCGACCGAGCGCTGTGGGGCGCCGACCGGCTGGCAGGCGGCCTTGCCGGTGATCTGGGACCAGATCTTGCCGCCGTCATCCTTGAAGTTCAGCTGGACGATCCAGCCCTGCGCCATCTGCTGGGTGTCGAGCACAGCCTCGGCACCACCGACCATGTCTCCGGTCATCGCCGGCTTGCCGAGCTTCAGCACACCGCCGTCGTCGCTCGGCAGGTAGAGATCGCCGGCCGCGGGCTTGGCCGGCTTCGCGGCGACCTGGTCGAGCACCTCGTGGAAGCTCAGCTGGGCGGTCTTGCCGATCACCTCGGCCGCCTCGCGCGGGTCCTGCACGCCGGGCAGCTCGACGATGATCCGCCGCTCCCCCTGCCTGGTCACGCTCGGCTCGGTGACACCGAGCGCGTCGATCCGGCGGCGGAGCACCTCGAGCGCCTTGTCCGTCGAATTCTGGTCCGCCTTGACCGTCGGCGAGTCGCTGGTTTCGAGCACGATCTGCGTTCCACCGCGCAGATCCAGACCGAGCTCCGGCCGCGCGGTCAGTACGACGTACGTCGACGCCGCCAGGACGAGGAACGCGAACAGAGCGCGGACCAGGGACGACCGGTTCACTACAAGCCTCCGGGAGGTGGGCACCCGCGGTACGGGCGTCGTGACACAGAGCGGACCACGGTGCGTGGAACGCACAGTGTACGGACGCCGCCCAGTATGGGGCACCAAACAAGCGTTCGCCCCGACGGCAGCCCAGTGCCATGGCATCAGCGCGCACCAGAATTCATTGACGCCTCAGGCGACCACGGCCTAACTTCTGCTCCACTCGCTCCGTGACCGCCCACGGACTAAGCGTGATCACCCCTCCGCCCGGTGGGTGAACTGTTCCCTGAGGAGGAACCGTGCGTCGACGTCTCCGCCTGTCCCTGGCCGCCGCCATCGTGCCGGCGATCGCCCTGACCACTGCCGGCGCGGCCGGTGCCGCGCCCACCCCCGAGCCCAGCGGCCGGATCATCGCGGTCCAGCGCGCTGCCGCCGAACCGGGAGTGAGCGCCGTCAAGGACACCTACATCGTCGAGCTGAAGCAGGGCGTCCGGCTGAGGAGCTCGCTCGGCATCGCCCCGCAGCGGCAGTTCAGCAGCGCCGTCAACGGGTTCAGCGCCAAGCTGACCCCCGCCCAGCTGGCCGCGCTGCAGAAGCATCCGGACGTGGTCGCCATCTCCGAGGACGTCTACGTCGCGAACGCGCTGGACGCCACCCAGACCAACCCGCCGTCGTGGGGCATCGACCGGATCGACCAGCGCAACCTGCCACTGTCGCGCTCGTACACCTACACCCGGACCGGCACCGGCGTGCACGCCTACATCATCGACTCCGGCGTCGACCCGAGCCACCCGAACTTCGGCGGCCGGGCGACCTTCGACTTCAACGGCCTGGACAGCAACAACACCGACTGCAACGGCCACGGCACGCACGTCGCCGGCACCATCGGCTCCAGCTCGTACGGCGTGGCCAAGAACGTCCGGCTGCACGGCGTCAAGTGGCTGAACTGCAGCGGCGGTGGTACGGCGTCCGCCGCGATCGCCGCCGTCGACTGGGTGACCCGCAACGCGATCAAGCCGGCCGTCGCGAACACCTCGTGGAACTTCACCGCGAACACCACGCTGGAGAACTCGCTGCGCCGGATGATCAGCTCCGGCGTGTTCCTGGCCACCTCGGCGGGCAACACCGGCGCGAACTCCTGCCACCTGCTGCCGCGCAAGATCGAGACCGCCCTGGTCACCGCGGCCAGCACCAGCACCGACGCGCGGGCGTCGTACTCGAGCACCGGCTCCTGCGTCGACGTGTACGCGCCGGGCTCGGCCATCGTGTCCACGCTGCCGGGCAACACCACCGGCTCCTACAACGGCACCTCGATGGCCACGCCGCACGTGGCCGGGGTCGCCGCGCTCTACCTGCAGACCAGCCCGTCGGCCACACCGGCCACGGTCAAGTCGTACCTCGAGAGCTCCGCGACGCCGAACGTGGTCAGCGGCGGCGGCACCGGCGGCACGGTGAACCGCCTGCTCTTCACCAACGGCCTGTAGGACCCAGCTACCCAGGCAGCCGCCGTACCGGACTTCCACCAGAGCCGGTACGGCGGCGCTGCGGTTCTGGGCGTGTCTCCCAGTGCCGCGCAGCAGGCGGGCGAGACATGCCTAGCTGTCCTCTGTGTCGATCCCGTTCTCGATGGCGTAGCGGACCAGCTCGGCGCGGTTGTGCAGCTGGAGTTTGCGCAGCGTGTTCTGCACGTGGTTCTCGACCGTCCGGTGCGACAGCACGAGCCGCTGCGCGATCTGCTTGGCAGTCAGCCCGCGCGCGACCAGCCGCAGTACCTCTGTCTCCCGCTCGGTGAGCTGCGGAACCTCCGGTCCGGCTCCGAGCCGCCGGTACTCCCCCAGCAGCAACCCGGCCAGCCCGGCCGAGAACACCGCGTCGCCTTCGGCCGTACGCCGTACCGCGTCGTCGAACTCGTCCAGCGACGCCGACTTCACCAGATAGCCCGACGCACCGTTCTTCACCGCCGCCAGGACGTCGCTCTGCTCGGCACTGGCCGACAGCACGAGCACCCGGGTGTCCGGCAGGGCGGCGGTGATCTCCCGGGTGGCGTCGACCCCGGAGCCGTCGCCGAGCTGCAGGTCCATCACCACCACGTCCGGCCGCGTCGCCAGCGCGATCCCGATCGCGCCGGCCACGTCGGAGGCCGTCGCGCAGACGTCGTACCCGCGGCTGCCCAGGTCCCGGGCGACCCCCTCACGCCACATCGGGTGGTCGTCCACGATCATCACCCGCGTCATGGGGCCTCCCGGCCTGGACTGAGGAGTGAAGGGAGCGAAGCGACCGGAGCGACGAGGGAAGGCCGGGAGTTCCAGCCCCATGACCACGCCGGCGCCGGAGGCCCGGCCAAAAGTACTGTCATTACGCCCTGCTCACCGTCATCTCCCACTCGGTTCCCTCGCCGGGCGCGGTCCGGACCGTGACGCTGCCGCCGAGGTCCGCGATCCGGCCCTGGATCGACTGGCTGACCCCCAGGTGCCCCGCGGCATGGGCCGCCTCGAGCCGCTCCTGGGTGGTGCCGGCACCATCGTCGCGGACGGACACCACGACGTCCGCACCGAGGTCCTCGACGACCACCCAGCACCGGGCTCCCGGGCCCGCGTGCTTGCCGACGTTGCTGAGCGCCTCCTTCACCGCGGCCACCAGTTCGTCGACCACGCCGACCGGCAGCAGCACCGGCGCCGCGGGCACCACCACGTCCGTCCGAGTCGTGGCCAGCGGCAACAAGGCGCCGCAGAGATCGGCCTGTCCGCGCTGCTCGGTGACCGGCCGGGCGGCCATCAGCGACCGCAGCGCGACCTCCTGCTCGGCGGCGAGCGAGGCCAGCTCGACCGCCTCACCACCGATCGCGTTGCCACGCCGCTGGACCTGGGCCAGCACCTGCAGGACGCCGTCGTGGATCGACCGGCTCAGCCGCAGCCGTTCCGCGGTCGCGCTCTCGGCCGCGATCGCCTCGCGGAGCCGGACGTTCGCCCGCCGCATCGTGGTGGCGGCGTACCCGACGACCAGGCCGGCGACCAGCAGCAGCTGCACGTTGCTGAGGATCTTCGCCGTGTTGTCCACCCCGCGCAGGGACAGCAGCGCGAGGCTGATGGTCGCGGCGCCGATCAGCCCGCCGTCGCGGCCGCGCGAGATCGCCAGCGCGATCACCGGACCGGCCGCCCACACCGAGGTGAGCACCGACGCGCCGGCGCGGATGTCCAGCAGGGGTTGGGCGAGCAGCGTCGCGTACATGCAGCCGACGGTGACGACCAGGTCGGCGACCGCTAGTCGGGTGTTGCGGCGGCCCCAGTGCCGGCTGTAGCCGATCGAGGCGACCACGGTCCAGACCCCCATGATCGCCAGCTGCAGCACCGCGCCGGACGGGTTGTGGATGCCGGTCCACCGGGTCCAGACGCCGAAGCAGGCGAATCCCCAGGTGATCACCCGGAACACGATCAGCGCCCGCCACAACGGCAGCAGCAGGTCCGCGGAGTCACCGCCGCGCCGGTCCAGGTCCATGCCGGACAGTGTGCCAATCCGCCGGGCCGCGACGCTGCGTCGTCGTACTCCAGTGGGGTGAGTGGTACTACTCGGGGCCAACGCGCATGATTCCCCGCCCGTGTCCGAGGATTTGATCAGAACCACTTCTTCGCTGCCGATTTTGCCCGTACTCTCGCGCAGAAGTCACACGCTCGGGGGAGCACACGGTCACGCTGCGTCACGTCACAAACCACGCGTAGCGGACCTTTCACACGCAGGAGGGGAATCGTGCGCAAAGTATCCGCCGGGCTGTTCAGCCTGGCCCTGGCCGCGACGATCGGACTGAGCGCCGCCTCGTCCGGTTCCGCCGCACCGCCGCAGCAACCAGCCGTCACGGCGAACGACGTCTCGCAGTCCGACGAGCTGCCCAGCCCGCTGGAGGACAAGCGCCGGGAGCTGCGCCAGGAGGCCCTCACCAAGGTGCTGAACGGCTCGGCCAAGGCCGAGAAGCGCGGCGCCAGCACCGTGGTCAAGCTGGGCAAGAAGACCGCCACCGCGAAGGGCAAGCGGGTCACCAAGGCCAAGGTCGACCAGTACGTCGAGCTGTCCCGGGAGAAGACCGACCGGATCTTCGTCGTGCTCGCGGAGTTCGGCAACGAGCGCCACCCGAGCTACCCCGACCAGGACACCGCTCCGAACGTGCCCGGGCCGACCACCTTCGAGGGGCCGCTGCACAACGCGATCCCGGCGCCGGACCGCTCGGTCGACAACTCGACCGTCTGGCAGGCCGACTACAACCGCCAGCACTACCAGGACATGTACTTCGGCACCGGCAACTCGGTGAAGAAGTACTACGAGAAGCAGTCCTCGGGCCGCTACTCGGTCGCCGGCACGGTCACCGACTGGGTGAAGGTGCAGTACAACGAGGCCCGCTACGGCCGGTCCAACGGGTACCCGTGCGCGAGCAACGTCTGCAACAACACCTGGGCCCTGGTCCGGGACGCGGTGAACCAGTGGGTCGCCGACCAGAAGGCGGCCGGCCGGACCACGGCACAGATCACCGCCGAGCTGAAGACGTTCGACCAGTGGGACCGCTACGACTTCGACGGTGACGGCAACTTCAACGAGTCCGACGGTTACCTCGACCACTTCCAGATCGTGCACTCCGGTGGCGACCAGGCCGACGGTGACCCGCACCAGGGTGAGGACGCGATCTGGTCGCACCGCTGGTACGTCGGTCTGGCCGGTGGCCCGGCCAACAACCCGGCCGGCGGCGCGCAGCTCGGTGACACCGGTCTGTGGGTCGGCGACTACACGATCCAGCCCGAGAACGGCGGGATCAGCGTCTTCGCGCACGAGTACGGCCACGACCTCGGTCTGCCGGACCACTACGACACCTCGGGCCCGCCGGTCGAGAACCACGTGAACTGGTGGACGCTGATGGCGCAGAGCCGGGTCGGCAAGCCCAGTGACGGTGGCATCGGCGAGCAGGCCGCGGACCTCGGCGCCTGGGACAAGCTGCAGCTGGGCTGGCTGGACTACGAGATCGTCCGCGCCGGCCAGAACAAGACCCTCGAGCTCGGCCCGCACGAGTACAACTCGGCCAAGGCACAGGGCTTGGTGGTCACGCTGCCGAAGAAGCCGGTGACCCGGAACCTGCAGCCGCCGGCCGTCGGCACCAAGTCGTGGTGGAGCGGTGAGGGCGACGAGTTCACCCACACGATGAACCGTCAGGTCACCCTGCCCGCCGGTCCGGCGAGCCTCACCTTCCAGGCCAACTGGGACATCGAGGACTGCGGCACCACCGCGTGCGACTACGCCTACGTCGAGGTGAACGACGGCACCGGCTACAAGCCGATCGCCGGCAGCATCACCAAGGCGGCCGAGGGCAACGGCATCGACGGCAAGAGCAACGGCTGGGTGCCGGCCACCTTCGACCTGTCGGCGTACGCGGGCAAGACGATCGGGCTGCAGTTCCGCTACACCACCGACAACAACACCGGCGGCTTCGGCTTCCACGCCGACGCGATCAAGGTGACGTCGGGCACCACCACCGTGCTCGAGTCCGGCGCCGAGACGAGCCCGGAGGGCTGGACGCTGAACGGCTTCAGCTCGGTCGGGTCGACGCTGACGACGCTGCACGACAACTACTACCTGGCGTCGCACATCAACTACATCTCCTACGACAAGCACCTGCGCACCGGGCCGTACAACTTCGGCTTCGGCGCCGCGCTGCCGGACAAGGTGGAGCACTTCCCGTACCAGGACGGTCTGCTCATCTGGTACTGGGACACCTCGCAGCGCGACAACAACACCAACGTCCACCCGGGCGAGGGTCTGGTGCTGCCGGTCGACTCCCACCCGGAGCCGATCAACCGCCTCGACGGTCAGATCTGGCGGCCGCGGGTCGCCGGCTACGACGCTCCGTTCGGGCTGGAGAAGGCCGACTCGTTCACGCTGCACGTGAACGGCCAGCCGAGCTACATCCGTGGCCAGGACGGCGTACGGACGTTCAACGACAGCAGGCAGTACTGGTTCCCGGAGCAGCCGAGCGCGGGTGTGAAGGTGCCGAACAACAAGGTCAACATCAGCGTGCTGGAGCGTAACGGCACCACGATGAAGGTCAGGGTCGCGGCGCGCAACTGATCCGCCGACCACGCCGAACGGCCCCCGGGGAGATTGCCCGGGGGCCGTTCGCTGTCGAAGGCGGTGGCGTCAGTTCGCCGCGGCCACCTGGTACGGCGCGAGCTCGCCGGCCAGTTGCGGGTGGACCCGGGCGGTCAGCCTGGTCCCGTCGCCGGTGTGCTCGAGGGTGTCGACCGAGCCCTCCGAGTGCACCCGGGAGACCAGGTCGCCCCGGTCGTAGGGCAGCAGGGCGTCGACCGTGATGTGCGGCTGGGGCAGCGCGGCCTCGACCTGCGCCCGCAACTTGTCGATGCCCTCGCCGGTCCGGGCCGAGACCACGATCGCGCCGGTCTCCCGGTGCAGGATCGGGGCCAGAGCCATCGGGTCGGCCACGTCGCCCTTGTTGATCACGATGATCTCCGGGACGTCGGTGGCGCCGATCTCGTGCAGCACCTCGCGCACGGCCTGGATCTGGGCCAGCGGGTCCGGGTGTGAGCCGTCCACCACGTGCAGCAGCAGATCCGCGTCGGCGACCTCCTCCAGCGTCGAGCGGAACGCCTCGACGATGTCGTGCGGCAGGTGCCGGACGAACCCGACGGTGTCGGTGAAGGTGTAGACCCGGCCGTCGGCCGTGGTGGTCTTGCGCGTGGTCGGGTCCAGGGTCGCGAACAGCGCGTTCTCGACCAGCACCCCGGCGCCGGTGATCGCGTTCAGCAGCGACGACTTGCCGGCGTTGGTGTAGCCGGCGATCGCCACCGACGGCACCGAGTGCCGGCGGCGCTCCTGCCGCATCGTGGTCCGGGTGCCCTTCATCTCTTTGAGCTCGCGGCGCAGCTTGGAGATCTTGGTGTTGATCCGGCGCCGGTCGGTCTCGATCTTGGTCTCACCGGGACCACGGCCGCCGATACCGCCACCGGCCGCACCGACGCGGCCACCGGCCTGGCGGGACAGGTTGCCACCCCAACCACGCAGCCGCTGCTTCATGTACTGCAGCTGGGCCAGCTCGACCTGGGCCTTGCCTTCCTTGCTCTTCGCGTGCTGGGCGAAGATGTCCAGGATCAGCGCGGTCCGGTCGACCACCTTGACCTTGAGCTTGTCCTCCAGGTTGCGCAACTGGGCGGGCGCGAGCTCGCCGTCGGCGATCACCGTGTCGGCGCCCAGCGAGGCGACCAGGTTGCGCAGGTCGGACACCTTGCCGGAACCGATGAAGGTGGCCGGGTCGGGCTTCTTGCGGCGCTGGATCACGCCGTCCAGCACCTCCGACCCCGCGGTCTCGGCGAGCAGCTTCAGCTCGGCCAGCGAGTTCTCCGCGTCCTCGGCGCTGCCCTCCGTCCACACGCCCACCAGCAGCACGCGCTCGAGCAGGAGCTTGCGGTACTCGACCTCGCTGATGTCGGTCAGCTCGGTCGACATGCCCACCACGCGCCGCAGCGCCTGGCGTTCCTCCAGCTCCAGCCCCTCGGTGCCGAGCTCGCTGTCGTAACCCGTCGACGAAGTGTCCTCGTCGTCGAGCGCGTCGTCCTGGATCAGGTCGAGGTCGACGTCTTCGGTCTCTTCGTATGCGTTCGAATGGGTCGTCATATACCTTCCATCGTGGCACGGGTCGCCGACACAGGCGACCCGGTTTCACTGTTCAACGACCCGGTGGCGTGCCGAATTCCCGTCCCGAGGGCAGCCAGGCGCGGTCGAACTCGCCGCGTGCGTGCACCACGGCGGGGCCGGTCAGCTCCACGTGGTTGTCCGCGCGCCAGGTCACCGAGACCTCTCCCCCGAGTACGCCGACCCGGTACGTGACCGGCCGCTCCTGCCGGGCCGCCCGGGCCGAGGCCACCGTGACGGCGCAGGTCCCGGTGCCGCAGGACCGGGTCTCCCCCGCGCCCCGCTCGTGCACCCGCATCGTCACCGCGTGCGGACCCTGGCGGGTGACGAACTCGACGTTCACGCCGTGCGGGAAAGCGGATTCCGGGGACCAGCCCGGCGGGTCGACCAGTGGTCCGGGCTCGCGCAGGTCGTCCACGAACACGACCGCGTGCGGGTTGCCCATGTCGACGTGGGTGGCCGGCCACTGGTGCCCGTCCGCCTCCACGACGATGCCGGCCGGGCCGGGCAGCGCCGGCTCGCCCAGATCGGCGGTGATCGTGCCGTCGTCGTTGAGCACCACCTCCTTGACCCCGGCCCGGGTCCCGATCCGGACCGGTTTGGCCGTGGTCAGGCCCTCGTCGACGAGGTAACGGACGAAGACCCGGATCCCGTTGCCGCACATCTGCGCGGTCGAGCCGTCGGCGTTGCGGTAGTCCATGAACCACTCGCCGCCGTCCTCGACGTAGGTCTGCCGCGACCCCTCGATCACCCGCAGCACCCCGTCGGCGCCGATCCCGGCGTACCGGTCGCAGAGGAAGCGGACCAGGGCCGGGTCGAGGTCCCCGTGCACGGAGCCGTCGGGATCGGGCAGCAGCACGAAGTCGTTCTCCGTCCCGTGCCCCTTCAGCCAGGGGAAGGTGCTCATGGCGACGATCGTACGGGCCTCGGCCACCGCCTCGTCGGTTCGACCAGGGTGCAACTCCTTGGTGCGTGGCCGGGGACTCGTTACGGTCCGGCGGATCCACTCGCCAGCTTCAGGAGGCACCATGCTCGTCCGCCGCGGCGCGGGGGCAGTCGCTCTTGCCCTTGCCGTCACCCTGTCCGTTCCCGGCACCGCGTCGGCGGTCCCGGCGCCGGGCGCCCCGGGAGCCGGGGACCCGTACTACCCCTTCGCCGGCAACGGCGGGTACGACGTCGCCCACTACGCCATCGATCTCAGCTACCAGCCGGCCACGGACGAGCTCGAGGGCCGCACGAAGATCTCGGCCACGGCCACTCAGGACCTGTCCCGCTTCAACCTCGACTTCGCGCTCCGCGTCAGCTCGGTGCACGTCAACGGGGTCCCGGCGACGTTCAGCAAGGACCCGACCGACAGCAGCGAACTGATCGTCACCCCGGCCGCCGCGCTGCCGAAGCAGGCCGCGTTCACCGTGCTGGTCAGCTACGCCGACATCCCGTCGACCGTCGCCGTCGACACGCACAAGCTGTGGAACTGGCGCCCGACGCGCACGATCTCGACCAACCAGCCGCGCTCCTCGGAGTGGTGGTACCCGGCGAACGACCATCCGTCGGACAAAGCGACGTACCAGGTGTCGGTCGCGGTGCCGAACGGCAGTTCCGCGATCTCGAACGGCGTGCTGCGCGGCAAGACCGCCGACAAGCCCGGCTGGACCCGGTGGCACTGGGACGCCACGGCGCATCCGATGGTCAGCTACCTCCCGTTCCTCGCGATGGGTCAGTTCGAGGTCGAGAAGGACACGTACCACGGTCTGCCGTCCCTGCGCGCCTACGACCTCGGGCTGAAGGAGAAGGGCCACCTGGAGATCGCCAAGGCGAACCTGCGGCGCAGCGACGAGATCACCGACTTCTTCCGGACCCGCTTCGGGCCGTACCCGTTCGAGGCGACCGGCGGCGTCGCGGTGAGCGACCTGAACCTGGCGCTGGAGAACCAGACGCGTTCGGTCTACGGAGACTTCGCCTGGAGCGAGACGGACCCGAGCTGGCTGATCGCCCACGAGCAGGCCCACCAGTGGTTCGGCGACTCGGTCTCGCTGGCGACCTGGCAGCACATGTGGCTGAACGAAGGGTTCGCGACGTACGGCGAGTGGCTCTGGTCGGAGCAGCAGGGCAAGGCCAGTGCGGACGAGCTCGCCGAAGCCTTCTACACCAGGTATCCCGCCGAGGACGCGTTCTGGTCGACGATCGTGTCGGACCCGAAGCGGATCTTCAGCACCGCGGTGTACCAACGCGGCGCGATGGCTCTGCACGCCGTGCGCAAGGCAGTCGGTGACGCCACCTTCTTCGCCGTCCTGCAGAGCTTCGCGGGCAAGTACAAGAACCGGAACGCCACCACCGCCGACTTCGTCCGGCATGCCGAGTGGGTCGCTCAGCGGCAACTGGACGACGTGTTCGACACCTGGATCCACACCGCCGGCAAGCCGCCCACCAGCCCGAACGGGACTGCGGCCCGCCCGGTTCGGCGCGCGGTCGCCCAGCAGGCCGACGCGCTGGCCGACCTGCACGACCACCTGACGACCACCGGCCACGGCCACGCCCACGGCCATGACGACGGTCACGACGACTCGACTGCGCCGTCCGCGAGGTAGTCCTGCACCGGCCGGCCAGGCGAAGGGGCGTGGGTTGCCCGAACCGTGGTCTGGCCGACCGGGAAGCAGGCCCGCACGACCTTGATCACTTCGGCCGGTAGCAGGTGTTGATCACCTGCTGCCAGACGTCGTCCGACCACCCGTTCGGGCCGGGCGGCGGTACCTCGAGCACCGCGGTCGACTTCGGCTCGATGGTGAGCTGCGGCGCGTGCACGACGGTACGCCCGCTCCCTCGCTGCGCCGCCTCCGTCGGCGCCGAGTCGAACCCGTCGAGCACCAGGGTCACGCCGGGCGCGTTCGGGTCCTCGCGTGGAAAGGCCCGCAGGCCGTAGTCGACCGTCAGCTGCGCACAGGTCGTCGGCTGGGCGGCCGCATCACTCGCCGCCGGTACGTCGCTCACCGGCGGCAGCGTCCACGTCACCGCAGCCGCACCGGCCGCCGCGGTAGCGGTCGCCATCACCGCGGTGATCCGCCGACGGCGCCGGGTCCGGCGCCCGCGGGCGATCGTCTCGGCGACGAAGGTGTCCGGCGACGCCGCGTCGGGTCCGGCGATCTCGTCGAGCAGGGTTCGCAGTTCGGTCATCGCACACGCTCCAGGGTTTCCAGGGGGTCGTCGACGAGATCACGGAGCTTGCCGAGCGCGCGAGCGGTCTGGCTCTTCACCGTGCCTTCGCTGCACTCCATCACCGCAGCGACGGTCGCCACGTCCAGGTCCTGGAAGTAGCGCAGGACAACGACCGCCCGTTGCCGGCGCGGCAGTTGCCGCAGAGCGGCCTGCAGCGTCAGCCGGACGGCCGGGTCGGGCCCCTGTGCCGGCGCGGCGTCCAGCAGGTCGGCGGTCGGCGTCTCCCTGCGCCACCAGAACCGCCGGCGCTCGTCGATGAACGTGTTCACCAGGATCCGGTCGGCGTACGGCCCGGCCCCTTCGTCCTGGCGGAGCTTGTCCCAGTGCAGGTAGAGCTTCGTGCACGCGGTCTGGACCAGGTCCTCGGCGCCGTGCACGTCTCCCCCGGTCAGCAGGCGCGCGGTCCGCAGCATCCGGCCGTAGTGGCCGTGCACGTACTCCGCGAACTCGTCCTCGACGCTCATCCGGTCTCCGCTCCTCGTGATCTCCCCCTGTCTACGAGGTGGCACGGCGATCCGTTGCACGGAGACTTCTCACCGCCGGCGGCCTGCCCAAGGGCCGGACGGGTGGCCGTACATTCGTTGTCGTGCAGATTGCGTACTTCTGGGAACGCGAGGACGCCGAGGCCGTGCTGCAGCGCCTGGGTGGCCGGCTACGACGCGGCCGGTTCCACGGGGAGGACGACGACGAGGACCACCCGTGGGTGGTGGAACTGCCCGCCGGGACCGGCGCGGACGAGGTCGAAACCGTGGTCGCGCAGTACGACGGCTGGCTGGAGCCGGCTGACCAGGAGCCGGCTCCAGCACCACCGCCGCTGCCGACGGGACCCCGCCGGCTGAAGAAGGGTTAGCGGCGCGGCCAGAGCTGGTGGACCGTGGCGGCGGATCCGCCACCGCGGCGTTTCGGTTCCGCCGCGGCCAGGTAGCCGCCGCCGGGCAGGAACTCCAGCGCGGCCACCGCGCCGATCTCCGCCGCCGAGGTGAGCGCGTCCCCGGCGAGCACCAACTTGTGCCCGTACGGCGTGAGCCGGTCCTCGTACGCGTCGATGAACGCCGGTTCGGCGGTCACGTTCGCGGTGTTGCGCTGGGACGCGCGCGGAGCGGCAACTGCTCGCGGCAGCGACATGCCCCGGTCCACCCGGTTCGTCAGTGTCTGCAGCACCGTGGTGATGATCGTCGAGCCACCCGGCGAACCGAGCGCCAGGAACGGCTTGCCGTGCTTGAGCACGATCGTCGGCGACATCGACGAGCGCGGCCGCTTGTTCGGCTGGATCCGGTTCGGGTCGGCCGGGTCCGGGACCGCGGAGAAGTCGGTCAGCTCGTTGTTCAGCAGGAAGCCGCGCCCCGGCACGGTGATGCCGCTGCCGCCGGTCTGCTCGATCGTCAGCGTGTACGAGACCACGTTGCCCCACCGGTCGGCGGCGACCAGGTGAGTGGTCGACACGCCCTTGCTGTCCGGTCGCGCGGTGGTGCTCACGCCGGCGGCGCAGGGCGTGTACGAGCCGTCCGGCGAGCCCGGCTTGACCGGCTTCACGGCGGCCTTGTCCGGGTCGATCTGGCAGGACCGCTCGGCGCCGAAGCCCTTGGACAGCAACTCCCGGGTCGGCACGTTCACGAACGCCGGGTCACCGACGTAGGCGTTGCGGTCGGCGAACGCGAGCGCCGACGCCTCGAGGTAGTTGTGCAGGGCATCCGCCGTGGGCAGTCTGTGCAGCTTCTTCGGCTCCAGGATGTTCAGCGCCTCGCCGACCGTCGTACCGCCCGACGAGGACGGCGCCATGCCGTAGACGTCCAGGCCGCGGTAGTTGACCCGGGTCGGGTCCTGCCGCAGCACCTTGTACTTCGCCAGGTCGGCCGGGGTGAGATGGCCCGGCATCACCGGCAGCGTGGTGCCCGGCGTCTTCGGCGGGTTCTTCACCACCGCGGACATCTCGGCGGCCAGCGGGCCGCGGTAGAACGCGGACGGGCCCTGCCGGCCGATCAGCTCGTAGGTGTCGGCGAGGTCGGTGTTCCGGAACACCGTGCCGACCTGCGGCGCGTCGCCGCCGGGCAGGAACAGCTCGGCCGTCGGCACGACCGCCGCGAACCGCGCCTTGTTGTCCAGCGTCTGGCTGCGGAACGTCTGGTCGACGAGGAAGCCCCGGTCGGCCAGCTCCGCGGCCGGCTTGAGCGCCTTCTTCAGCGACAGCGAGCCCCACGTCCGCAACGCGGCGTCCCAGGTGGCCAGGGTGCCCGGTACGCCGACCGAGACGCCGGAGGTGACCAGGTCGGGGAAAAACGTGTACGGCTTGCCGGTGGCCGGGTTGATGAACGCGTCGGCGGGCATCGCCGCCGGAGCCGTCTCGCGGCCGTCGATCGTGAAGACCTTGCGGTGCTTGGCGCTGTAGTAGACGAAGTAGCCACCGCCGCCGATGCCGGCGGAGTACGGCTCGGTGACGCCGAGCGCGGCGGCGGTCGCGACCGCGGCGTCCACGGCGTTGCCGCCGCGGCGCAGGACGTCGATGCCGACCTTGGTGGCCTCGGGGTCGACCGAGGCGACGGCACCGCCGTAACCGATCGCGGTCGGGTTCTTCGGCGGTGGCTGTGGCACCCGCGACGGCGCGGTGGGCGCGGAGGTGGTCTCCGCCTGGGCTCCGCCGGCGGTGAGGCCGGTCAGGACGAGCGCACCCACGGTCAGGGATGCTGCCAGCTTCTTCGGTGTCACCGTGGTCCTCCGCAGGGGTCGGCTTACAGGGACAGCCCTTGCCTACCCCGTCGGGACGGCGGGCGCCAGTTCTCGCGCGTCAGGAGATCGTGCAGGAGCCCAGGAAGCGGCGCAGAGTCTCGTCGTTCCAGGCTTGGTGCGCGGCCGGCAGCCGGACCACCAGCCAGCGCTCGCCGAGCTTCACCTGGCCGACCGCCCGACCGCCCGTGCTGCCGAGGTGGATGACCCTGCCGCTCGCCTCGACCGCCCGGACACCGCTCAGCGGCTGCGACTGGTCGGCTGCGAACAGCTCCAGCTGCGACGTGGCGTCGGCAGTCCGGGCGCTCGGCGGCGTCAGGACGACCCGCTCCGCGCCAGCGGCCGCCGTCCAGCCCTGCGGCACCAGTGTGCAGCCGATGGAATTCCAGCTGCGGCCGTTGGACACCAACTGGACCGCCGAGTCGGACAACAGCGACGGCGTGCCCATCGACGCCGACGTCGGTACGGCGGGGGTCGGTGAGCCGGCCGACACCACACCCAGCGCGGTCTCCGGCGCAGGTGCCGGCGCGTCGGTGGCGACCTCCGCCTCGCCACCGCTGCGCCACTGCGCCTGCTCACCGGCGACCAGCGCGGCAGCGGTCGCCGCGGCCGCGCACAGAACGCCGGTGACCCGGCGGCGGGCCCTGATCCGGCGCAGCGCGCGGCGACCCCGGGTCAAGTCCGCCTCCACGTCCGCCGGCGGCAGCGCGTCGACCGACCGGTCGGCGAACTGCTCCAGCAGCCTTTTCACGTCGTCCACGTCAACTACTCCCCGTCGCCGGATCCGCGGCCTGGTCGTCGGCCATCAGATCCTTCAGTCTCTTCAGCGCTTTCGCGGTCTGGCTCTTCACGGTGCCCTCGGTGCACTCCAGGATCCGGGCGCAGGTGGCCACGTCGAGATCCTGGAAGTACCGCAGCACCAGCACGGCACGCTGCCGCGGCGCCAGCTCCAGCAGGGCCCGGCGAACGGCCAGCAGGTCGGCCTGGTCGGTGGTCTCCGGCTGCCGCGGCTCGAACGTCTCGGCGGTCACCACCTCCGGGTGGCGGCCGGCCCGGCGACGTTCGTCCAGGAAGGCGTTGACCAGGATGCGGTGCGCGTACGGGCCGGCCCCTTCGTGCCGGATCCGGTGCCAGTGCACGTACACCCGGGTGCACGCGGTCTGGACCAGGTCCTCGGCGGTGTGTGCATCCCCCGCGGTGAGCAGCATCGCCGTTCGCATCAGCCGGGTCCGGTCCGCGAGCACGTACTCACGGAACTCGGCGTCTCGGTCACCCCCTCGCATCGGCACGCCCCGAACCATCCACCACGTCTACGCCGGCAGCGGGGGTTCGGTTGCCTCGCAGTACGCCGATTGCCTGGTCGACCAGGTCGGGCGCGTCGTAGCGCAGCCAGGTGATCCGTGGGTCCTTGCGGAACCACGAGTCCTGCCGCCGGGCGAACCGGCGGGTCGCCTGCGCGGTCTGCTCGCGCGCCTGCTGCTCGGTGAGCTCGCCGCGCAGCAACGCGATCACCTGCGGGTAGCCGAGCGCGCGGTTCGCCGTCCGGCCGTCGAGCAGGCCCTGGCCGAGCAGTGCACGGACTTCGTCGACGAAGCCCTGCTCGAACATCCGGTCCACCCGGCGGCCGATCCGCTCGTCGAGCTCGGGGCGCGGCACGTCGAGTCCCAGCTGCACCGCGCCCGGGTAGACGTAGGTGTGGGCGGGCAGCGTCGCGGCGTACGGCGCCCCGGTGATCTCGACGACCTCGAGGGCGCGGACGATCCGGCGGCCGTTGCTCGGCAGTATCTGCGCGGCGGCCGGCGGGTCCACCTCGGCCAGCCTCCGGTGCAGAGCGCCGGAGCCGTGCTCGGCCAGCTCGGCCTCCAGCCGCTCGCGCACGGCCGGGTCGGTGCCGGGGAACTCGAAGTCGTCGAGAATCGCCCGCACGTACAGCGCCGAGCCGCCGGCCAGCACCGGCACCACCTGACGGCGCAGGCAGTCGTCGATCGCGGACCGGGCCAGCTGCTGGAACTCCGCCACCGTCGCGGTCGCGGTGACGTCCAGCACGTCCAGCAGGTGGTGCGGTACGCCGGCACGCTCGGCCGGGGTGATCTTCGCGGTGCCGATGTCCATCCCGCGGTAGACCTGGTACGCGTCGGCGTTCACCACCTCGCCGCCCAGCTCCTTGCACAGGGCAACGGACAGGTCGGACTTGCCCGCCGCGGTGGGACCGACGACGGCGACGACGAGTGGTGCGGCCATCGGTCCAGTGTGACAGTGTGGCCGCCCACCGTGACGGGCGGCGTGAAGTCTGGGACAAGAGCGCCGGACGGGACTTGTGGGAAGCCGGTGAGTTCGATAGGAACGAGGGGCAGTGACGGCGGTCCGTACCGCGACGCATCGCGCTTCGGGGGGCCGGCAGCAGATCCGCACACGACTCGAGGGGACACCGCAGTGACGAATCAGTTCGAGGAAGAGACCGAGCAGGCCAAGGAAGCCCTGGACCTGGACGGCGGCTTCGACGCCGCCAAGCGCAGTGGCGGCGACGTGGAGCTGAAGAGCAGCGGCGGCGACGTCGAAAGCGGCGGGGACGTCGAGAGCGGTGGCGACGTCGAAAGCGGCGGGGACGTCGAGAGCGGTGGCGACGTCGAAAGCGGTGGCGACGTCGAGAGCGGCGGCGGCAACTGAGAAGTCCCACACCCGGGGCCCCAATGGTGCGAAGATCACCGCTAGCTGTCTGTCAGTAGTTCACTACGCTAGGAATGGGAGCCCCCGCGATGGGCATCTTCGACAAGTTCAAGGGCAAGGCCGAGGGCCTGAAGGACAAGGCCACCGACCTGGTCGACCAGCACGGCGACAAGGTCGGCGGCGGTCTGGACAAGGCCGGCGACTTCGTTGACGACAAGACCGGCGGCAAGCACGGCGACAAGATCGACCGGGGCGTCGGCGTCGCCAAGGACCGGCTCGACGGCCTGGACGGCCAGGACGACGACATCGCCAACGGCCCGAAGCCGGCCTGAGTCCCGCAGCACCCGAAGGGCCGCAGGCTTCCTGCGGCCCTTCGGCGCGTCCGGACCGGGAGCGGTCCTCGGGGCGGCCCGGTCTAGGGTTTCGGTCGTGGATCGATTCCAGCTGGTTCCGGCGGCGTACGTGGTCCTTCGGCGCGGCGACGAGGTACTGATGATGCTGCGTGCGAACACCGGCTACCTGGACGGGTACTGGGCCGTGCCGGCCGGGCACGTCGAGCGAGGCGAGTCCGTGCTCGCGGCGGCCCGGCGCGAGGTCCGCGAAGAGGTCGGCGTGGAGATTGACCCGGCCCACCTGGTCCCGCTGACCGCGATGCACCGCACCGGCGGCAACGGCGATCCGATCGACGAGCGGGTCGACTTCTTCTTCGCCACCACCCGCTGGACCGGCGAACCGCACCTGCTGGAGCCGGACAAGGCCGCCGGTCTCGACTGGTTCCCGCTCGACCGGCTGCCCGACCCGGTCGTCCCGCACGAAGCGCGCGTGCTCGCCGCCCTGCGCGACGGCCGGCTGCCCGCCGTGCTCGCCCAGGGCTTCACCGACTGAGCTCCGGCCCCGCGCGGCCGCCGGGCGAGCGTCGTACGGCGTTCCTGATGCCGGGGGCAACCACCTCGACAGTTCCTGCCTCGTCAGCGAACGCGTGGAGGCACCCTAGAGCAGCGAGCGGATGAGCTGGTCCTGCGCCGGGAGCAGGGCCAGCTCCTCGGCGGTCAGCGTCGTGTTGCGGCCGCGCTCGGCCAGCGCGGCCGGCAGCTGCGGGGTGGGATCGATCGAGTGGGCCAGGTAGCTGCGCAGCGCCTCGCGCAGCAGCGGCGAGATCTCGGCGTACGCCGGATCGAGGGCGACCTGGGCGAAGATGATCGCGGTCATCGCCACGTCGTATGCCGCGGGACCTTCCGTCGCGTTGCACCAGTCGATCACGACCGGGCCGTCGGAAGTCAGGATGACGTTCTCGGGATGCAGGTCGCCGTGCACGACGACCAGACCCTTTGTGCCGCTGGGCGCGGGGATCGCCTGCAGCCGGCGGTGCAGATCGGCGTGCAGCTCACCGAGCTCGGCCGGTGCGAGCCTTCCGGTGACAGCGGCCTCGGCGAGGGTGGGACCGGTCAGGCGCTGGATCACCAGATCCGCACCGTCCACCTGCCGAACCGCGGGCACCGGGTAGTCGTACTTGCCGACCCACCGCATGTACTCCGCCTCGTCGCCGACCGGGTGCCCGTTGCGGTACCGGCGCAGCACCCAGTCGTCGTCGAGCGCGTAGACGTCCGCGTCCCGGCCCGAGGCGAACGGCTCCGCCCCGGGCGGCAGCATCAGTTGACCTGGCAGGCGCTCGCGACCGGCGCCAGCGGGGCCGGCTTGCCGATCACGGGCATGCCGAGCATCACGCCGGGCGCAGCCGACGAGGACGGCGCGTCCTGCGCCCGCTCCCAGGCGTCGCCCGCCCGCGTACGGCGTACTGATCCGAACACGTCGGCGACCAGGTGGTGCGGTGCGCCGTAGGTGACCTCGACGGTCGCCAGGTCACCGGGCCGCGGCGGCTCGACCCCCTCGGGCAGCGCGAAGTGGACCAGCCGGTTGTCGCGGGCCCGGCCGGACAGCCGGTGGGTGGCGGCGTCCTTGCGCCCCTCGCCCTCGGCCACCAGCACCTCGAGCGAGCGGCCGACGATCGCCTTGTTCTCGCTCCAGGCCATCTCGTCCTGCAGCGCGACGAGCCGCTCGTACCGCTCCTGGACCACCTCGCGCGGCACCTGGTCCTCCATCGACTCGGCCGGCGTCCCGGGGCGCTTCGAGTACTGGAAGGTGAACGCGCCGGCGAACCGGGCCTGCCGGACCACGTCGAGCGTGCCCTGGAAGTCCTGCTCGGTCTCGCCGGGGAAGCCGACGATGATGTCGGTGGTGATCGCGGCGTCCGGCATCGCCGCGCGCACGTCGGAGATGATCTTCAGGTAGCGGTCGCGGCGGTAGGACCGGCGCATCGTCTTCAGGATCCGGTCCGAGCCCGACTGCAGCGGCATGTGCAGCGAGGGCATCACGTTCGGCGTCTCGGCCATCGCCTCGATCACGTCGGCGGTGAAGTCGCGCGGGTGCGGCGAGGTGAACCGGACCCGCTCCAGCCCGTCGATCTCACCGCAGGCCCGGAGCAGCTTCGAGAACGCGTACCGGTCGCCGAACTCGACACCGTAGGAGTTCACGTTCTGGCCGAGCAGGGTGACCTCGAGCACGCCCTCGGCGACCAGCGCCTGGACCTCGGCGAGCACGTCGCCCGGCCGGCGGTCCTTCTCCCGGCCGCGCAGCGCCGGCACGATGCAGAACGTGCAGGTGTTGTTGCAGCCGACGCTGACCGACACCCAGGCCGAGTACGCCGACTCACGGCGGGCCGGCAGCGTGGACGGGAAGACGTCGAGCGATTCCAGGATCTCGACCTGGGACTCCTGCTCGATCCGGGCCCGCTCCAGCAGCACCGGCAGCGCGCCGATGTTGTGGGTGCCGAAGACGACGTCCACCCAGGGCGCCTTCTGGGTGATGGTGGCCTTGTCCTTCTGCGCCAGGCAGCCGCCGACGGCGATCTGCAGGCCCGGCTTCTTCGCCTTCACCGGCGCCAGGTGGCCGAGGTTGCCGTACAGCTTGTTGTCGGCGTTCTCGCGGACCGCGCAGGTGTTGAAGACGACCACGTCGGCCTGGTCACCCTCGGGCGCGCGGACGTAGCCGGCGTCCTCCAGCAGGCCCCGCAGGCGCTCGGAGTCGTGGACGTTCATCTGACACCCGTAGGTGCGGACCTCGTATGTACGCATAACAGCCACCAAGAGTACGTCCGCGGGTGGACTTTTCCCTACCTGGGGCGGGGGGACTGCGACCCCTGACCCTGACGCACACGGGCGGAATAGTGATGGGTATGAACAGTTCTCGCCGTTCCTTCCTCGCCCGGACCGCCGTCGGAGCCGCCGCCGTGGTGGCGGGCGGCACCTTCACCTCCTCCCCCGCCGTCGCGCTGGTCAAGCCGCTCGCGGACGCCGGGACCACCCGGATGACCGCACTCACCCACGTCACCGTGATCGACGTCGCCACCGGCCGCCGGTCGCGCAACCAGACGGTGCTCATCCGTGCCGACCGGATCGTCGCCGTCGGCCGCGGCCTGCCGGTGCCGCACGGCGCCACCGAGCTCGACCTGACCGGCAAGTTCGTCATCCCCGGGCTGGCCGACATGCATGTGCACAGCCTCGGCAGCGAGCGCGTCTCGCCACCGCTCTACCTGGCCAACGGACTGACCACCGTGCGGGAGATGGCCGGGGCCGACCCGCTGGTCTACGACTGGCGGGACCGGATCGACGCCGGCACCCTGCTCGGCCCGCGGATGGTGGTCGGCAGCCAGATCATCGACGGCGACCCGACCCTGTGGGACCCGGACCTGCTGCGGGTGCTGGTGGTGAACGACGAGGCCGGCGCGCGGGCCGCCGTACGACAGGTCAAGGCGGAGGGCGCCGACTTCGTCAAGGTGTACTCGCGGCTCAGCCCCACGGCGTACCGGGCGATTCTCGACGAGGCGCGGCGGCAGGGGCTCACCGTGCACGGCCACGGACCGGACCAGGTCCCGGTCGAGCAGGTCAGCGCCGCCGGCCAGCGCAGCATCGAGCACCTGCACGCGCTCGCGCTGTCCGTCTCCAGCCGCGAGGCCGAGGTACGCCGGCTGCAGCGGGCGATCTCGATCTCGACCGGGGACTACAACGGCTGGTTCCGCCAGATGCACCCGATCGAGTGGATTGCGGCGAACAGCTTCAGCCGGGCACGTGCTGCGCAGGTCTTCGGCACCCTGCGCCGCCACCGGACCCGTGTCACGCCGACCCTCACCATGCACCGGGTACTCGACATGCCGGACCACACCACCTTCGACCCCGCCACCCGCAAGTACCTGAGCGCCGATGCCGTCGGCACCTACGAGTACGCGATCGAGCACCTCTACAAGGCCAACCGGCCCGCCGAGGAGATCGCCCGGCAGCGCCAGCTGTGGGCCTACCGGCAGCGCTTCGTCCGCGAGCTGTTCGCCCACGACGTGCCGATCCTGGCCGGCACCGACACCGGTACGCCGTACATGGTGCCGGGCTTCGCGCTGCACGACGAGCTCGAACTGCTGGTCGCCGCCGGCGCCACCCCACGCCAGGCCCTGTACGCCGCGACGGTGGAACCGGCCCGGTTCCTCGGCCTGGGCGAGGACCTGGGCTCGGTGGCACCGCGTAAGGTCGCGGACCTGGTCGTCCTGGACGCCGACCCGCTGACCGACATCGCCAACACGCGGCGGATCCACTCCGTGGTGACCCGCGGCCGGGTGATCTCGCCCACAGCGCGGCGGCGGATGCTCGCCGACGTGGAGGCAGCCGTCCAGCAGGCACCCGCGGCACCGGCCCTGGCTGCGGGTGGTTGCTGCGGAACGAGGCGCCCCGGACACTGACGGACGCTCCGCGCGCGGGCTGTGATCGAACGGTCACAGTCCGCGGGTCAGTGTCGCAGATCGTTACCACGGTGGAACCAGGGGGCCGTGCGAGGCAGCCCCCGGCTCCGCTAGGTTCACGCCATGAGCGATTCCGGCACCTCGACGAACACCGTTCCGGTGAAGACCGGCCTGGTCGCCCTGACGGGCGTGAACAAACACTTCGGTGACCTGCACGTGCTGAAGGACATCAACCTGTCCATCGGCCAGGGCGAGGTCGTCGTGGTGATCGGTCCGTCCGGGTCCGGCAAGTCGACGTTGTGCCGCGCGATCAACCGGCTGGAGCCGATCGACTCGGGCACCATCCTGCTGGACGGCCAGCCGCTGCCCAGCGAGGGCAAGGCGCTGGCCCGGCTGCGGGCCGACGTCGGCATGGTGTTCCAGTCGTTCAACCTGTTCGCCCACAAGACGATCCTGCAGAACGTCACCCTCGGCCCGTGCAAGGTCCGCAAGACCGACCCCAAGGTCGCCGAGAAGCGCGCGATGGAGCTGCTGGAGCGGGTCGGCGTGGCGAACCAGGCCTCGAAGTACCCGGCGCAGCTGTCCGGCGGCCAGCAGCAGCGGGTCGCGATCGCGCGGGCGCTGGCGATGGACCCCAAGGTCCTCCTGTTCGACGAGCCGACCTCGGCGCTCGACCCGGAGATGATCCAGGAAGTGCTGGAGGTCATGATCGACCTGGCCCGGCAGAACATGACGATGGTCGTGGTCACCCACGAGATGGGCTTCGCGCGGAGCGCGGCCAACCGGGTGGTGTTCATGGCCGAAGGGGAGATCGTCGAAGAGTCCGACCCGGAGACCTTCTTCACCAACCCGTCGTCCCAGCGCGCCCAGGACTTCCTCGGGAAGATCCTGAAGCACTAGACGCCCCGCCGGCTCCTCAGCCGGTTGTTACCGCACCAAACACACGAAGGGGATCCCCAATGAGAATGCGCAACCTCGTCGCCACTCTCGGCGTCGCGGCGCTCGCGCTGACCGTCGGTGCCTGTGGCAAGGACGGCGAGCCCGCTGCCGGCGGCGGTGGCGGCAGCACCACCGGCGACTGCGGCGAGCTGCACAAGTTCGACGTCGCCACCGGCGTCGACGTGCCCGGCAGCGCGACCTTCGCCAAGATCAAGGCCCGCGGCAACGCCGTCGTCGGCGTCAAGGCCGACCAGCCGAACCTGGGCTACAAGGACGCCAACGGCAAGCGCTGCGGCTTCGACATCGAGATCGCCCGGATGGTGTCGGCCCAGCTCGGCTTCGACCCGGAGAAGATCGAGTACAAGGAGATCCCGTCGGCGAACCGCGAGACCGCGATCGCCGGGGGTGAGATCGACTACTACGTCGGTACCTACTCGATCACCGACAAGCGCAAGAAGCTGGTCTCGTTCGCCGGTCCGTACTTCATCGCCGGCCAGGACCTGCTGGTCCGCAAGGACGACACCTCGATGGACGCCGGCAAGGACGGCCTGAAGGGCAAGAAGGTCTGCTCGGCGACCGGCTCGACCCCGATCCAGAAGGTCAAGGACGAGGGCCTGACCGAGCCGAACAACATCTCCGAGTTCAAGACCTACTCGGAGTGCGTCTCCCAGCTGCTGGACAACAAGACCGACGCGGTCACCACCGACGACGCGATTCTCAAGGGCTACGCGGCCAACGCGCCCGACGAGCTGCGCGTGGTCGGCAAGCCGTTCAGCACCGAGAAGTACGGCATCGGTCTGCCGCTGGCCGACAAGGCGCTGCGGGACAAGGTGAACGCCGGCCTGGAGGCCTCCTTCACCGACGGCACCTGGAAGGCCGTGTACGACGAGACGCTCGGCAAGTCCGGCTCGGCCGGCACGCCGCCGCAGCTCGAGAAGTACTGATCCACCTCGGCTACGGCGGCTCCGGGCGTGCCCGGGTCGCCGTAGCCGACTGCTGTCCGTCTCCTCTGGAAGGTCGCGATGCTCTCGGTCCTCACCGACAACTGGGAACTGTTCCGGGAAGGGTTCTGGACGACGCTCAGGTTGTTCCTGGTGTCCGGCGTCCTGAGCCTGCTGCTCGGCACCCTGCTGGCCACGTTCCGGGTCGCACCGGTGACCGTGCTGCGCGGGATCGGCACCGGCTACGTGAACACGCTGCGGAACACCCCCTTGACGCTGGTCTTCGCGTTCCTGTTCTTCGGTGCGGCCAAGATGCAGCTCGGCCTGCCGACGTTCTTCTGGGCCGCGGTCACCGCCCTGACGGTCTACACCTCCGCCTTCGTCTGCGAGGTGGTCCGCTCGGGCATCAACACCATCCCGCCCGGCCAGGCCGAGGCCGCCCGTGCCGTCGGCATGACGTTCGTGCAGGTGCTGACGATCGTGGTGCTGCCGCAGGCGTACCGGGCGATCGTGCCGCCGATGACCAGCATCATGATCGCGCTGCTCAAGAACACCACGATCGCGGCCGGGTTCTCGGTGCTGGAGGCCGGCGCGATCCCGGCGGCGATGGCCGAGCGCGGTGAGAGCCAGATGCTCACGCTGCTGTGGATCACCATCGGCTTCCTGATCCTGATCATTCCCCTGGTCTTCCTGCAGCGGTGGGCCGAGCGACGGACGGCGGTGGCCTGATGAGTGCGGTCCTGTACGACGTACCCGGCCCGCGGGCCAAGGCGCGCAACCGGATCCTCAACGTCATCGTGCTGGCGCTGCTGGCCGCGGGCATCCTGTGGCTGGTGCTGCGGCTGAACTCCACCGGCCAGTTCGAGGGCCGGCGGTGGGCCCAGTTCCAGTACACGGCGATTCAGGAGCAGCTGCTGACCGGTCTGCTGAACACCCTGCGGGCCGCGGGCGCGGCGACCGTGCTGGCGCTGATCTTCGGCGCCGTCTTCGCGGCCGCACGGATCAGCGACCACCGGTGGCTGCGGGTGCCGGCGACGTTCGTCGTCGAGCTGTTCCGGGCGATCCCGCTGCTGATCCTGATGTTCTTCTTCTACTACGGCAGCCTGGAGTTCGAGCTCGGCCTGTCCCCGTTCCACGCGGTTGTGTTCGGGCTCACGCTCTACAACGGCTCGGTGCTCGCGGAGATCTTCCGGGCCGGTATCGCCGCGGTGCCCAAGGGCCAGCGGGAGGCGGCGTACGCGACCGGTCTGCGCAAGAACCAGGTGGTCCGGCTGGTCCTGCTGCCGCAGGCGATCCGGGCGATGCTGCCGGCGATCGTCAGCCAGCTCGTGGTACTGCTGAAGGACACCGCGCTCGGCTTCATCATCACCTACAACGAGCTGCTGTACGTGGCCAAGCAGATGGGCGGCCGGCTGGAGTTCGGCTTCCCGTACATCCCGACGTACATCGTGATCGCGGTCATCTACATCGGCCTCTGCTCGCTGCTGTCGCTGCTGGCCCGCTACCTCGAAGGCCGGTCGCGCCGCTCCCGCAAGGTCACCGGCGGGCCGCCCCCGGCCGCCGCCGAGTCCGCCACCTCGGCGGAAGCACCCCTCTGAGTTGACGCCAGTCGGCCCGGTCCGAGGCTCCTGCGGACCGGGCCGATTGCTGTTTGCGGCTTGCTGCGTCCGGGCTTCACCCGGCGACGGGACCGGTGGTGAAGATCGTGGCGGTGACCAGCTCCGGCGTGAGCCGTACGCCGGTCAGGTGCTCCATCAAGGCGTACGACGCCTCCTGGACCGGGCCGATCTCGTAGTCGTCGTCCTCGCCGTCCTCGACCTCGAAACCGACGACGATCGGGCCGTCCGGCGGCAGCTGACAAAGCCCGGCGAAGTCGACCGGGCCACCACGCTCGGTCGCGCCGAGCCGGTCGAGCAGCTCGTCCGGTGCGATGTCTTGCACCATCGTGACGCAGTCGCAGTTCTGCAGGTCCGGCTGGGTCCAGAGGTAGTCGTCGGCGGCCGTCATGCCGGACAGTGTGGCGGTCTCCGGGGCGAGGCAAGCTGTTGACGGCGTCACGCAAAGGCTGGCCGCAGGGGGTCGCGAAAACGCGTTGCGGGGGTCGGCGGGAGGACGGAAGACTGCCGGGAATGGTCGAGAACGTGGGTGCCGACGGCCGGGCCGGGATCGATGCCGGACTGGTGAAGCGGCTGGTCAAGGCGCAGTTTCCGCAGTGGGCCGAGCTGCCGGTGGAACCGGTGAAGGTCGACGGGTGGGACAACCGCACGTACCGGCTGGGCGACGGGATGACGGTCCGGCTGCCGACCGCGGCGGCGTACGCGCCCGCGGTGGCCAAGGAGAACGAGTGGTTGCCGCGGCTCGCACCCCAGCTGCCGGTCGCGGTGCCGGAGGTGCTCGGCCGGGGAGTTCCGGGTGAGGGCTACGGGTTCGACTGGTCGATCCGCCGGTGGTTGCCGGGTGAGACGGCCGCTCCGGAGCGGATCGACGACCTGGCGGCGTTCGCGGTCTCGGTCGCCGAGTTCGTCCTCGCGCTGCAACGCTGTGACGCGACCGGCGGACCCGTGGCCGCAGCGCACAGCTTCTACCGGGGCGCACCACCGGCGTACTACGACGACGAAACCCGGCGGGCGCTGGTCGCGCTCGACGGCCGGGTCGACACCGCTGCGGCCACCGAGGTCTGGGAGGCCGCGCTGGCGAGCACCTGGGACGGGCCGCCGACGTGGTTCCACGGCGATATCGCCGGCGGCAACCTCCTGGTGGAGAACGGCCGGCTGTCCGCGGTGATCGACTTCGGCACCTCCGGCGTCGGCGATCCGGCCTGCGACCTGGTCATCGCCTGGACCCTCTTGTCCGGCGAGAGCCGTGCGGCGTTCCGGCGTACGGTCGCCCAGGACGCCGGCACGTGGTCCCGCGCCCGCGGCTGGGCCCTCTGGAAGGCCCTGATCGTGCTGGCCGAAACCATCGACACCGACCCGCAAACCGCCGGCAGCTTCCGCCGGGTCATCGACGAGGTCCTCGCCGACCACCAGACGCCCACCGCCTGAACCCCCACGCGCCGGCTCGCCCGTGGGAAGCCGGCGCGTGCAGTTGCTCAGCGAAGGGTGTTGAACGAGTCCCTGAGGATCTCGATCGCCTCCGTGGTCTCCGGCTCGGTGAGCGTCATCGGCGGCGCCATCCGCAGCACGTTGCCGTAGAGACCGCCCTTGCCGATCAGCAGGCCGCGGTTCTTCGCCTCCTGCTGCAGCTTCGCCGTGGTCGCCGCGTCCGGCACGCGGTCGTCGGGGCGCACGATCTCCGCCGCCAGCATCAACCCCTTGCCCCGCACGTCCCCCAGCTCGGGGAACTCGTCGGCGATGCCCCGCAGCCCGTCGGCGAGCTGCGCACCGCGCTTGGCCGCGTTCGCCTGCAGGTCCTTGTCGAGCAGGTACTCGAGCGTCGCCTTCGCCGCGGTGGTGGCGATCGGGTTGCCGCCGAAGGTCGACAGCGAGTTGGCGCTCAGGCTGTCCATCATCGCCGGCGTCGCCACCACCCCACCGATCGCGAACCCGTTGCCGAGCCCCTTGGCGAACGTCATCGCGTCGGGTACGACGTCGTGCGCCTGGATACCCCAGAAGTGCTCGCCGGTCCGCCCCCACCCGGTCTGGACCTCGTCGGAGATCAGCAGGATGCCGTACTCGTCGAGCACCTCCTTGAACGCCGCGAACAACCCGTCCGGCGGCGAGGCGAACCCGCCGACCCCCTGGATCGGCTCGGCGATCAGGCAGGCCACGTCCCCGGAGGTGGTGGTGTCGATCACGGTCCGCAGGTCCTCGACGCAGACCTTGATGTACTCGGCGTCCGGCAGGTCGCGGAACGGGCTGCGGTAGCGGTACGCGCCCTGCACGTACTGCACGTTGACCGGGCTCAGGCTGCTCGCGGACCAGCCGCGGTGACCGGTGATCGCGATCGTGCCGAAGCTGCGGCCGTGGTACGAGTTGCGCATCGCGAGCACCTGGTTCGACCGGCGCTGCTGGGTGGCGAGCAGCAGCGCCGCCTCGTTCGCCTCGGTGCCGGAGTTGGTGAAGAAGACCTTGGCCTCCTTGATCCCGGACAGCTCGGCGATCCTCTCGGCCAGCTCGATCTGCCGCCGGATCAGGTACACGGTCGAGGTGTGCGCGACCCCGGTGGCCAGCTGCTCGCGGACCGCGTCGGAGATCTCCGCCACGTCGTACCCGATCGCGTTGGTCAGGATGCCGGCGAAGAAGTCGAGGTACTGGTTGCCCTCGCCGTCGGTGACCCGGCGGCCGGACCCGCTGACGATCTCGATCGGCTCCTCGTAGTACAGGGCCAACCAGTCCGGCATCACGGCCCGGTGACGCTCCCACAGCTCCGCATGTGTCATGTCCTAGCAATACCGCATCTCGGTGCTGACTGACAGCCCTCTGCTATTAAGGTGCTCGGGTGACCCAGCCGAGCATCCCGCACGTGGACATCGAGTCCCTCGCCCGTTTCGACGAGATCCTGGCCGCGGGAGCGACCTCGATGGCGGGCTGGCGGGTCCAGTCCGTCGACCTGTCCGGGCGGACGGCGGCCCTGCTCGGGCTGGCCCCGACGGGCTCGCTGTTCCTCGGCTGCACGCTGGCGGAACCGGCCGCGGCCTGGATCCGCGACGGCGGCGGCCTGATCTTCCCGACCATTCCCGAACTGCCGTTCGACCCGTACCGCGGCAGCCTGTACGACGCCGAGGAGCTGTACGCCGGCCTCGACGCGGGCTACGACGCGACGCCGGACGCGCAGATCTACGCCTGGTCGCGGCAGCACGACGAGAAGGGCGACACCGGCCGGACCCTGGCGGCCGCGCTGCACGACCACTCGATCGCCGACGCGCTGCACGAACTGCCCGATGGCCGGCCCTGGATCGGCGTGATGGGCGGGCACGGGATCCAGCGCGGCAACCCGACGTACCGGGCGGCGGTGGAGCTCGGCCGCAGCCTGGCCCGCAACGGCCTGACCGTGGCGACCGGCGGCGGACCCGGGGCGATGGAGGCCGCCAACCTCGGTGCCACGCTCGCGGCGTACGACGCGGCCGCTGTCGACACGGCGCTCACCGCCCTCGCCGCCGTGCCGTCGTTCCGCCCGTCGATCGGCGCCTGGGCCGCGGCCGGCCTGGCGGTGCGCCGCGAGTTCCCCGGCGACGGCGGCGTCTCGATCCCGACCTGGTTCTACGGCCACGAGCCGCCGAACGTCTTCGCCTCGTCGATCGCGAAGTACTTCTCCAACGCCCAGCGCGAGGACGTCCTGCTCGGCCGGGCCCGCGGCGGCATCATCTACCTGCCTGGTGCCGCCGGCACGGTCCAGGAGATCTTCCAGGCCGTCACCCCGAACTACTACGGCGACGTCGCGACCCAGGTGCCGATGATCCTGGTCGGAGTGGAGTACTGGTCGGTGACGCTTCCGGTCTGGCCCTTGCTCCAGACCCTCGCCGCCAACCGTCCGATGGCCGCCTCGGTCCGCCTGGTCGACACCATCGAAGAGGCCGCCCGACTGGTGAGCTAGGCGGCCGCAAGCGTCGGGTGCAGGTCAGATCACGCGCTCAGGGGTGAACTGCATCCGCGGGTTCGCATACGCGTCCTGCGACTCGACGAGCTGCAGCTCGCGCTCACCCGACTCGTGGGTGCGGGTGAGCAGATCGAAGACGCTCGACGTGGTCCGGGCGAGCGCGTCGGCGAGATCACCGGTCCGGCGGTAGTGCGCCGTGAAGAGCGCGGCCGTCACGTCGCCCGAGCCGTTCGCCTTCATCGGGATGTACGGCGTCTGCACGAGCCAGGCGCCGCTGTCGTCGACGGCCAGCATCTCGATCGTGCCGTCCTCGCGGTCGGGGCGCTCGACGCTGGTGACCAGCACCGTGCGCGGTCCGGTCGCGCGGACCAGCTCGACCGAGGCCAGCGTGGACTCGAGTGTGTCCGGCTCGGTGCCGGTGAGGAAGCCCAGCTCGAACTGGTTGGGCGTGATGATGTCGGCTGCCGGCACCACCCGGTCGCGCAGCAGCACCGGGATCGCCGGCGCGACGAAGCACCCGGACTTCGCATTGCCCATCACCGGGTCGCAGGAGTACACCGCCGAGGGATTCGCCGCTTTCACCCGCTGCACCGTTTCCAGGATCACGTCGGCGATGCCCTCACCGCCCTGGTAGCCCGACAGAACCACGTCGATCTGTGGAAGGACTCCACGGTCCTCGATGCCCAGCAGGACCTCCCGCACGTCGTCCGGGCTGATCAAGGGTCCACGCCACGCCCCGTAGCCGGTGTGGTTGGAGAAGTTCACCGTGTACACCGGCAGCACCTCCACACCGTTGCGCTGGAGCGGAAACACGGCGGCCGAGTTGCCCACGTGCCCGTAGGCGACCGCGGACTGGATCGAGAGGATTTTCACCGCTCGATCATGCCACTTCCCTCCGAACCGAGCCTTGACGCCCGCCTGAGCCCGAACTGTCGGGGCGCTGTCCACCGTGACACGTACGGCGAACGTCGTGCTGGTTCCAGGGGCGGAGCTGGCCGCGGTCGTTCTCGGCATGCCCCTCGCCTGCAACCTGGACACGAAGGCGTGCACAGCGGCGAAGTGCGCCCGCTGCCACTTGACCCGGCGGACCGGCGGCGCGTCTATCAGCTGTTGGCGGCGGCGAGCTGGCCGCAGGCGCCGTCGATCTCCTGGCCGCGGGTGTCGCGCACGGTGGTGGGGATGCCGCCGGCCTGCAGACGGCGGACGAACTCGCGCTCGTCGGCCGGGTCGGAGGCGGTCCACTTGGAGCCCGGCGTCGGGTTCAGCGGGATCAGGTTGACGTGCACCCAGCCCCAGTCGCCGCGGGCCGCGAGCTTCTCGGCCAGCAGGTCCGCGCGCCAGGCGTGGTCGTTGATGTCGCGGATCATCGCGTACTCGATCGAGACCCGGCGCTTGGTCTGCTGGGCGTAGCCCCAGGCGGCGTCGAGCACCTCGTCGACCTTCCACCGGTTGTTGATCGGGACCAGCTCGTCGCGCAGCTCGTCGTCCGGCGCGTGCAGCGACAGCGCCAGCGTCACCGGGATGCCCTCGCCGGCGAGCTGGTTGATCCGCGGCACCAGGCCGACGGTCGACACGGTGATGCCGCGGGCCGAGATGCCCAGGCCCTCCGGCGACGGGTCGGTGAACCGGCGCACGGCCCCGATCACGGCCTTGTAGTTGGCCATCGGCTCGCCCATGCCCATGAAGACGATGTTGTTGACCCGGCCGGGGCCGCCCGCGATCTCGCCGCGGGACAGCGCGCGGGCGCCGTCGACGACCTGCTCGACGATCTCCGCGGTGGTCATGTTCCGGGTCAGGCCGGCCTGGCCGGTGGCGCAGAACGGGCAGGCCATGCCGCAGCCGGCCTGCGACGAGACGCACATCGTGGTCCGGTCGGTGTAGCGCATCAGCACGGACTCGACCAGCGAGCCGTCGAGCAGCTTCCACAGCGACTTGCGGGTCTGGCCGTTGTCGCACTCCAGGTCACGGACCTTGGTGAGCAGCGGCGGCATCAGCTCGGCGACCAGCTTGTCGCGGGACGCCGCGGGCAGATCGGTCATCTCGGCCGGGTCGGAGACCAGCCGGGAGAAGTAGTGGTTCGACAACTGCTTGGCCCGGAACGCGGGCTCTCCCAGCGCCGTCACCGCCGCCCGGCGCTCCTCCCCGCTGAGGTCGGCCAGGTGCCGCGGCGGCTTCTTGGCACGGCGCGGTTCGTCGAAAACGAGCGGAAGGGAGGTAGTCATCGCCCTCGATTGTCCCTCGCGGCCGACCGCTTTCACAAATTCACGTCCCGATTTGGGGACGTGTCACCCATCACTGCCTCGGCGGCCGGCTCCCGCCGGTCCGAGTGTCCGAGGTGCCGCCCGGGCGCGATCCGGTCCCGCACCAACTGCTTCAGCGCCGGAATCTCGGCGAACCTGCCCTCGGCCTTGCGCGACCAGAGCGTCTCCCCGTCCAGCCGGATGTCGAACACCCCGCCGGTCCCCGGTATCAGCGCGACCTCCCCCAACTCCTTGGAGAAGGTCGTCAGCAGTTCCTGCGCCGTCCAGGCCGCCCGCATCAACCACCGGCACTGCGTGCAGTACTCGATCTCCAACCGCGGCTGCCTGGTCACCCGCCCAGTATCCCAGCCGTGGTCGGCGGGAATGGCAGCCACCGCGGAGGTGGTTGAACCAAGCATCATGACTGCGTCGCTCAGCGGTGTCCCTCTGTCGATCCTGGACCGCTCGCGGACTCGCGGAGGTGAGACCGAGGCGGAGACCCTGCGCGCCACGGTCCGGCTGGCGCAGCAGGCCGAGGAGCTCGGGTACCACCGCTTCTGGGTGTCCGAGCACCACAGCGTGCCCGGCGTGGTCGGTTCGGCGCCGACCGTGCTCGCGGCCGCCGTCGCCGCCTCGACCGAGCGGATCCGCGTCGGCACCGGCGGCGTGATGTTGCCGAACCACCGGCCACTCGTCGTCGCCGAGCAGTTCGGCGTCCTGGAGTCGCTCTTCCCCGGCCGCATCGACATGGGGCTCGGCCGGTCCGTCGGCTTCACCAACGGGATCCGGCGCGCGCTCGGCGTCGAGAAGGACGCCGCCGACGACTTCGCCGATCAGGTCCGCGAACTGCTGGGCTACTTCACCGGCACCCAGCAGAACCACCCGCAGGTCCATGCCCGCCCCGGGGAGGGTTTGCGCGTACCGGCGTACGTGCTGGCGGTCGGTGAGGGCGCGCAACTCGCCGCATCACTCGGGCTGCCGCTGGTGATGGCCGGTGCCCGTGGCGAGTCGGCCCTGCTCGACTCGCTGCAGCGCTACCGCTCCGGCTTCACGCCATCCGGCTGGGCCGCGCGACCGTACGTCGTACTGGCGGTTACTGCGGCCGTTGCGGAGACGACCGAGGCAGCGCGGCGACTTCTCCTGCCCGAGGCATGGTCCACCGCCTACTCCCGCACCCGCGGGGTCTTCCCGCCGCTGGAACCGCTCGACCTGCAACGAACGATGACCGACAAGGAGCGTGGCTTCTTCGAGCAGTCACTCCAGGGCCAGATCTATGGCACCCCGCCCGAGGTGGACGCGGTGCTGGGTGGACTGGTCGAGCGGACCGGCGCCGACGAGGTGCTGATCACCACCAACACCTACGACCGGGCCGACCTGCTGGAGTCCTACCGGCTGCTGGCGGAGCTGGCCGGGCTGAGGACCACCGTCAGCTGATCCGGCTCAGCAGGCCCTTGCGGACGTCGGGCCACTCGTCCGCGAGGATCGAGAACACCACGGTGTCGCGCCAGGTGCCGTCGGGCTGCTTGATGTGCCGGCGCAGCACGCCTTCGCGCGTCGCGCCGAGCTTGGCGATCGCCGCCTGGGACCGGGTGTTCACCAGGCTGGTCTGGATCTTCACCCGGGTGAAGCCGCAGTCTTCGAAGGCGTGCTGCAGCATCAGGAACTTGCAGGCCGGGTTGACCACCGTGCCCCAGACCGCGGGCGCGTAGCCGGTCCAGCCGAGGTGGACTGCTTCGTTCGCGAGGTCCACGTCGCCGAGACTCGTCGTACCGACAACGGTGCCCCCGGCCCCCAACTCCGAGTCGCGAGCCAGCCGGACGACGTACGCGACGCGCTGCGGGGCAGCCTGCTGCCAACGGGCCCGCATCTCGTCCACGCCGGCCGGGCGCCCGCCGGGTCCGCCGCCGAAGCCCGCGGCGTACACCCGTGCGTCGTCGATCGCGGCGTACAGGGCTTCGATGTCATCGGCAACAAAACGGTCGAGGCGCACGTGGTCGCCGATCAGCGGGCGGCCGTCCGGGGCGATGGTCATGGCACCAGCCAACCCGCGGACGGGCGAGGCGTCAAACGAGAATGTGCAGCACCAGCCAGACGGCCGGAGCGGTGGCCAGCACCGAGTCCAGCCGGTCCATCAGACCGCCGTGGCCGGGCAGCAGGTTCGACATGTCCTTGATGCCCAGGTCCCGCTTGATCATCGACTCGCCGAGGTCGCCGACCGTCGCGGTCAGCACGGCGACCGCGCCGACGATCGCACCGGCCCACCACGGACCGTCGAGCAGCAGGACGACCGACGCGATGCCGGTGCCGATGCAGGCCAGCGTCGAGCCGGTGAAACCTTCCCAGGACTTCTTCGGGCTGATCGTCGGCGCCATCGGGTGCTTGCCGAACAGGACGCCCACCACGTAGCCGCCGACGTCGCTGGCCACCACCACCAGGAAAAACGTCACCACGCGCTGCGGGCCGTCGCTCTCCGGCTGCACGAGCAGCACGGCGAACCCGGCCAGCAACGGAACGTAGCCGATCAGGAACACCCCGGCGGTGACGTCGCGGACGAAACCGTTCGACCCGCCCGGCATCCGCCAGAAGATCGTCGCCAGCACCGTCAGCGCCAGCCCGGCCAGCAGGGCCATCGGCCCGCCGAAGTACGCCGCGACCGGCATCGCGATGGACCCGGCCAGCACCGGGACCCGCGGGACGACGGCCCCGCCGGTGCGCAGCGCGCGGATCATCTCGTCGACGGCCACCAGCACGCCGGCCAGCACCACGAAGATGAAGAGCCACTTCAGCCAGAACAGCGAGCCGAGAATCACCGCGCCGAGCCCTGCCCCGACCGCGATCGCGGCGGGCAGGTTGCGCCCGGCGCGGCTCGGCGCGGGCGTGCTTTGGTCGACGCCCATCACACCTCGAGCAGTTCGGCTTCCTTGTGCTTGAGCAGCTCGTCGATGGAGTCGACGTACTTCTTCGTCAACCCGTCGAGGCGCTTCTCAGCACTCTTGCCCTCGTCCTCGCCCGCCTGGCCGTCCTTGACGGTCTTGTCCACCACGTCCTTGGCGTGCCGGCGGATGTTGCGCATCGAGACCTTGGCCTCCTCGGCCTTGGTCCGGGCGACCTTGATGTACTCCTTGCGCCGCTCCTCGGTGAGCTGCGGCATCACGACCCGGATCACCGAGCCGTCGTTGCCCGGGTTCACGCCCAGGTCGGAGTCGCGAATGGCCTTCTCGATCGCGGCCATCGCGCCCTTGTCGTAGGGCGAGATCAGCACCGTGCGCGGCTCCGGCACCTGGAAGCCGGCCAGCTGCTGCAGCGGCGTCGGCGAACCGTAGTAGTCGGCCAGCAGGCTGGCGAACATCGACGGGTGGGCCCGGCCGGTGCGGATCGCGGCGAAGTCGTTCTTGGCGACCTCCACGGCCTTCGCCATCTTCTGCTCGGCTTCGCGGAGTGCTTCGTCGATCACGACATTCCTCGCTTCCTCGGGGCCGCTCGGCGCGGCCGCTCAAACCCTACGAACGCTGGTCTACCAGATCGCGGACATCGGTCCGCGTGTCGATGATCCTAGGGTATGTCCGGCGGCGGCCAGTGGGCTGCCGGACCTGACCCGTGAACCCGGCTACTGGCCGGGTGAGACGACCGTGCCGATCTTCTCGCCGCGCACGACCCGGGCGATGTTGCCGTCCTGCAGGCCGAAGATCACGATCGGCAGCGCGTTGTCGCGGGCCAGGCTGATCGCGGTGGCGTCGGCGACGCGCAGGCCGCGGGCCAGGAAGTCGTCGTACGAGAGGCCGTCGAACTTCACCGCGTCCGGGTTGGTCTTGGGATCGGAGTCGTAGACGCCGTCCACGCCCTGCTTGCCCATCAGCAGCGCCTCGGCGCCGATCTCCAGCGCGCGCTGGGCGGCGACGGTGTCGGTGGAGAAGTACGGCATGCCCGAACCAGCGCCGAAGATGACGACCCGGCCCTTGGCCAGGTGCCGGTCGGCCTTGCGCGGGATGTAGGGCTCGGCGACCTGACCCATCGTGATCGCGGTCTGGACCCGGGTCTCGACCCCGAGCTTCTCCAGGAAGTCCTGCAGCGCCAGGCAGTTCATCACGGTGCCGAGCATGCCCATGTAGTCGGCGCGGTTGCGCTCCATGCCGCGCTGCTGCAGCTCCGCGCCGCGGAAGAAGTTGCCGCCACCGACCACGACGGCGACCTGTACGCCGGCCCTGACCACCTCGGCGATCTGCTTGGCGATCGAGTTCACCACGTCGGGGTCGACGCCGAGCTTGCCGCCGCCGAACACCTCACCCGACAGCTTCAGCAGCACCCGGTGGTAGGCCGGATCGAACGGCGAAGAGGCCGGACTCGTCTCGGTACCCAGGGTTTCCGTCACGATTCCGGCCTCCTCGTCGATGGTGTTGCGTGCTCGTCCTAACCGCTGACGACTCAGGCGCCGACCTCGAAGCGGGCGAACCGCTTCACGGTGACGCCGGCCTCGTCGAGCACGGCCTTGACGGTCTTCTTGCTCTCCTGGACCGACGGCTGCTCGAGCAGCACGACCTCCTTGAAGAAGCCGTTCACCCGGCCCTCGACGATCTTCGGCAGCGCCTGCTCCGGCTTGCCCTCCTCGCGAGCGGTCGCCTCGGCGATCCGGCGCTCGTTCTCGACCGTCTCGGCCGGGACCTCGTCGCGGGTGGTGTACAGCGGGCGCATCGCGGCGGCCTGCATCGCGGCACCGCGGGCGGCGTCGATGTTGTCGCCCTCGAACTCGACCAGCACGCCGACCTGGGCCGGCAGGTCGGCGGCACGCTTGTGCATGTACGCCGCGACCTTGCCGTCGAAGACGGCGACCTTGCCGAGCTCCAGCTTCTCGCCGATCACCGCGGCCAGCGCCTCGATGTTCTCCGCGACGCTCTTGCCGTCGGCGAGCTTCTCGCTCAGCAGGCCCTCGATGTCGCCGACCTTGCTGGCGGCGGCGTGCGCGACGATGTCGGCCGCGAGCTGCTGGAACTGCTCGTTCTTGGCGACGAAGTCGGTCTCGCAGTTCAGCTGGACCAGCGCGTTCTCCGCGGCGGCGACCAGGCCGTTGGTGGCGGACCGCTCGGCGCCCCGCTTGGCGGCCTTGGCCGCGCCGTGGATGCGCAGCTCCTCGATCGCCTTCTCGAAGTCGCCGTCGGTGGTCTCGAGCGCCTTCTTCGCGTCCATCATGCCCGCGCCGGTGGCGTCGCGGAGCTTCTTCACGTCAGCGGCGGTGTAGTTCGCCATTCCTCGTTCTCTCGTCCTGTCGGTGCGTCAGCGGGTGGGTCGCCGCCCGGCCGGAGCGCCACCGTGGAGGGTGGCGCCGGTCGGACGACCTGGGGTTCCGGCCTGCGGTACCCCGGACCGGAGTACCGCGTGCTCGGGACCTTTCGGCCTTGGTGCCGGGGCGGTCGCCCCGGCGTCCGGTCCGGGCCGCCGTCGGCCCCGGCCGTCGCTCCCGGACCCTTGCGGGAACCGGGAGCTCGGAACCGGGGTCGGCGAGCCCGGAAGCGGATCAGGCCTCGGTCTTCGGCGCCTCGGTGCCCTCGACCGGGGTGTCGTCGGCCGCGGCGACCGTCTCGGCGACGGCGCCGGACTCGGCCAGCGGAGCCGGCTCGGCCGGAGCCTCGGTCACCGCGGCGGCGTCGGCGGCCGGAGCCGCGTCGGCAGCCGGAGCGGCCTCGGCAGCCGGAGCGGCCTCGGCAGCCGGGGTGGCGGCCGCGGCGTTCTGGCTCTCCAGCAGCTCACGCTCCCAGGCGGCCATCGGCTCCTCGGCGCCCAGCTCCTCACCGGCAGCGGCAGCGCCCTGGCCGGAGCGGGCCATCAGCCCGTCGGCGACGGCGTCGGCCACCACGCGGGTCAGCAGGCCGACCGAGCGGATCGCGTCGTCGTTGCCCGGGATCGGGAAGTCGACCTCGTCGGGGTCGCAGTTGGTGTCCAGGATGCCGATGATCGGCAGCTTCAGCTTGCGCGCCTCGTCGACCGCGAGGTGCTCCTTCTTGGTGTCGACGATCCACACCGCGGAGGGCACCCGGCCCATGTCCCGGATACCGCCGAGGGTCTTGAGCAGCTTGTCGTGCTCGCGACGCTTCTGCAGCAGCTCCTTCTTGGTGACACCGGAGCCGGCGACGTCGTCGAAGTCGATCAGCTCCAGCTCCTTGAGCCGCTGGAGCCGCTTGTTGACGGTCTGGAAGTTGGTGAGCATGCCGCCCAGCCAGCGCTGGTTCACGTACGGCATGCCGACCCGGGTCGCCTGCTCGGCGATCGCTTCCTGGGCCTGCTTCTTGGTACCGACGAACAGGATCGCGCCGCCGGAGGCGACGGTGCTCCGGACGAACTCGTAGGCGCGGTCGATGTACGACAGCGACTGCTGCAGGTCGATGATGTAGATGCCGTTGCGCTCGGTGAGGATGTAGCGCTTCATCTTCGGGTTCCAGCGACGGGTCTGGTGCCCGAAGTGCACGCCGCTCTCGAGCAGCTGCTTCATGGTCACGACGGCCATGAGGTGTTCCTCCTGTCGCGCCGGCCGGGCTCACTCGTCCGGTGGCGCTGTCTCGGTTGTCCCGCGGCGGACCGGTCGGTCCGTCGCGCCTGACGCCCGCGCGAACCCCTCCCCGGCGAACCGGGACCGATGGGATTCGGGTGTGTGCGGGCGTGCGAAGTCGCCCCACCGAGGTGGGACGCCGCCAGAAGTCTACGCGAAACCCCACCCCCGGTCGAACCGGCCTTCACCCTGTCCACAGGCTCCGGATCACCGCGGCCCGGACCCGGTTTCCGCTGCACCTTGACAGCATGAACCCACTCCTGTTCGCCCCACTACTGGCAGCCCCGGACGCGGTCCCGTCGGACGGCGTCTGGCCGCTCCAGCCGCGCCCTCGGATCGCCCGCGCCTACACCCCACCGCCGAAGCCCTGGCTTCCCGGCCACCGCGGCCTGGACCTCTTCGGCTCCCCCGGCCAGCAGGTCCTCGCCCCCACCGAAGGCACCGTGACGTACGCCGGCCCGCTCGCGGGCCGCGGCGTCGTTGTCCTCACGCACGGCGACCTGCGCACCACCTACGAGCCGGTGATTCCGTCGGTCGAGCCGGGCGCCCGAGTTCGCCGCGCGCAACCCATCGGCCGCCTCTCGGCCGCTGCCTCGCACTGCGCGCCCACCCCGTGCCTGCACTGGGGTCTCCGGCGGGACGCGGCCTACCTGGATCCACAGGTGCTGCTCAAGGCGCTGCCCGTCCGCCTGCTGCCCACCGTCCCCGCGCTCACCGCCGGCGGCTCCGTCCCGGGTCCTGCAGCATCTGCCCCACCGCCCCCGCCGTCAACTGCGCCCGCGCCGGCCGCAGGAAGTCACGGCACCGCGGCTCCCACCGCAATCGTCACGCTCAGTGCTCTGGCGACGCTCGGCGCCGTCGTGCTGATCAGGAACCACTGACCGTGAGCTCAGCTCCCGGGGACGCGTGCCTGCCACGCGTCCTCGTCCTTGGACCGCCGCTCGACCCCGGCCGGAAGCTTGCCCTTGGCAAGGTCGATCAGCGTCGTGTGCTCCAGCACGTCCCGCAGACTGGCCCGGGCCGCGATCCACACCCGCTGCAGCACCACGGCCCGCTCGTTGTACGCCACGCTCTCGGGCCGGACCCCGGAGATGCTCACGATCGGCCCGTCCACCGCCCGCATCACGTCGGCGACGGAGATCTCGTTCGGATCCACCGCGAGCTTCCACCCGCCGGACTGCCCGCGCTGGCTCGACAGCACCCCGGCGCGCCGCAGGTCGGCCAGGATGCCCTGCAGGAAGCCGTGCGGAATTCCCTGTGCCCGGCTGAGCTCCTCCGCGGACACCACGGAGGGGTCGTTCGCCACCCAGCGCTGGGTGATCTCGATCAGCGCCCGCAACGCATAGTCAGATTTAGCCGAAACCCGCATGTCCCGAAGTCTGCCCCATCGCCCGGCCCGCTACCCGCCACCACCCCGATGGCTTGCACCGGGGCTCTGCGATCAGGCCCGGGGATGCGCCTGCTCGTAGGCGCTGCGCAACCGCTCGCTCGAGACGTGCGTGTAGACCTGCGTCGTCGCCAGCGACGCGTGCCCCAGCAACTCCTGCACGCTGCGCAGATCCGCCCCGCCTTCCAGCAGGTGCGTCGCTGCCGTGTGCCGCAACCCGTGCGGCGACAGGTCGGGCGCCTCGACCGCGCCGATCCGGGCGTGCACGACCCGGCGTACGGTCCGCTGGTCGATCCGTCCACCCCGCGCCCCGAGGAACAAGGCCGGCCCGCTGCCGTCCCGGACCAGCCGGGGCCGCACCGCGAGCCACGTCTCCAGCGCCTCGGCCGCCGGTACGCCGTACGGGACCGACCTCTCTTTACGCCCCTTACCGAACACGCGCACCACGCGCCGCGACCGATCCACCTCGTCGACGTCCAGCGCGCACAGCTCGCCGACCCGGATACCCGTTGCGTACAGCAACTCCATGATCGTCAGATCGCGAAGCCCCACAGGGCTCCCGTCGTCCGCGGCCACGGCGGCGGCGTCCAGCACGGCGCGCGTGTCCGCCTGCCCGAGCACGCCCGGCAGCGTCTTGTGTGCCTTGGGGCTGGCGAGCAACGCCCCCGGATCGGTCGCGATCCGCCCGGTGCGCTGGGCCCACGCGGTGAACACCCGAGCCGCTGTCGCCCGCCGCGCCATGGTGCTGCGCGCCTTGCCCAAACTCTGCTGTTTGGCCAGCCAGGAACGCAGTCCGCGGATGTCGAGGGCGCTCAGATCATCGTGACCGAGCCGAGTCACATGGTCGATCAAATCGGCGACATCGCCCATGTACGCTCGGACCGAGTGCTCGCTGAGGCCTCTCTCCGCCGTCAGGTGCCGTTCGTAGTCAGCCAGTAACGCAGCGAAATCCTCCGGTACGGAGGGGTCCGCGCTGACGTCGTCCGGTGCCATCCCCTGACCATGCGGGAGCGGTCGCGGCATCGCAAGCCACCGCGCGGAACCGAGACAGAGAAGGGCTGGTCCGTAGCCCACTGGTCGACTACTGTTCGGCCCGATTGCCCTAGTAGCAACGGAGGCACCCCTGACCATGGCCCCCTCAGCGAACGGACAGACCGTAGGCCGGCGCCTGCCGGTCGAGTCGGCGTTCACTCGAGTCGAGGAGGCGCGGCACCGACTGCCACGTCTGTTCGGCCGACGCGACCTCGTCGTGCTCGGCCTCGGTGTGATGATCGGTTCCGGCATCTTCAGCCTCAGCGGCAAGCAGGCCGCCACCGTGGCCGGCCCTGCCGTCATCCTGTCGTTCGTCATCGCGGCGCTCGTCTGCCTGCTCGCCGCCGCGTGCTACGCCGAGCTCTCGTCGACGATCCCGGTCTCCGGCAGCGCGTACACGTTCAGCTACGTCACCTTCGGCGAGATGTGGGCGTGGCTGGTCGGCTGGGCGCTGGTGCTGGAGCTCGTCACCGCAGCGGCGATCGTCGCCCGCGTCTGGTCCGCGTACTTCCTCGCCACCTTGAACGGTTTCGGCGTCACCCTGCCCGACGGACTGGCACAATTCTTCGGGCCCGACGCCGAGGTGAACCTCGTCGCCCCGCTGCTGTTGCTGCTGCTCACCGCGATGATCGTCACCGGTACGAAGTTGTCCGCGCGCGTCCTCACCATCGTGGTGCTGGCGAAGGTCGCGGTGATCCTGCTGGTCGTGGTGATCGGCGCGACGCACATCAACATGGACAACTTCCGCCCGTTCGTGCCGATGGCGCGGGCCGCTCCGGCGACCGCGAGTCCGACCCTGCTGGGCTGGATCCTGGACTCCTCGTTCGGGTCGTTCGGCGTGATGGGCATCTTCACCGCGGCGAGCGCGATCGTCTTCGCGTTCATCGGTTTCGACCTGATCGCCACCGCGTCCGAGGACGCCCGGAACCCGCGCAAGACGGTCCCGCAGGGCATGCTGCTCGGCGTCGGCGTGGTCACCATCCTCTACATCGCGATGGCGGTCGTGCTGGTCGGCCTGCGCCCGTACGCCCAACTGGGCGGCGGTGCGCCCGTGTCGGAGGCGCTGGAAGCGGTCGGCGTCGGCTGGGCCGCAGACGTGGTCAACCTGGGCGCACTCCTGGCGCTGATGACGGTGATCATGGTGGTGCTGATCGCCCAGAGCCGCGTTCTGTTCAACATGGGCCGCGACGGACTGCTGCCGAAGAGCCTTGGCCGGGTCAGCCGGGTGTACTCGTCGCCGGCCCGGGCGGCGACGGCGGCCGGTCTGGCCGCGCTGGCGCTCACGCTGTACCCGAAGGTCCTCGAGCTCGAGGAGCTGCTGGTCATCGGTGCGCTGTTCTGCTTCGCCTTCTGCGCGGTCGGCGTCCTGACCCTGCGCCGCTCCGAGCCGAACCTGGAGCGCGGCTTCCGGGTCCCGCTGGTGCCGCTGATCCCGCTGCTGTCGCTGGCCGCGACGCTGTGGCTGATGCTCAACCTGAAGACGAGCACCTGGACGAAGTTCGGCGTCTGGATGCTGCTCGGGCTCGCGATCTACGGCCTGTACGGCCGCTGGCACAGCCGCCTGGCCAACGAGGAGAGCTGGGACTTCGAGATCGGTGACACCGATCCGGGCACCGGCGGCCTGCAGCCGGTGCGCCAGGACCCGTCCAACGAGCTGCGCGCGAACCGCACCCCACCGAAGTCCACCCGCGGCAAACACATGCGCAACTGAGCACTCGTCGCTGACGCTTCCGCCGGCCGTCCCCTTGTGGGTCGCCGGCGGACTTGTCCACAGACCCGAAGTCCGCTCCGGCAGCGGCCACGTTTCCCGGCATGTTCTTGTCGGAGGTGGTCATCGATGCGGACCAAGGATGCAGTCGGGCAGTACGGCGAGCAGCTCGCCGCGGAACATCTCACCCAGGCGGGCTTCGCGATTCTCGCGCGCAACTGGCGCTGCGAGCTGGGTGAGATCGACATCGTCGCCCGTGAGGGCAGGGCGTTGGTCGTCTGCGAGGTGAAGACCAGACGCGGGCTGAACTACGGCAGCCCGCTGGAGTCCATCACCTATCGCAAGCTCAGCACCCTGCGCCGGCTGGTCGGTCGCTGGTTGCAGGAGCATGAGGTCCGGCCGCCGGAGGTCCGGATCGACGTGGTGTCCGTGCTCGTCCCACCCGGCGGTGCGCCGACCGTCGAGCACCTTCGGGGCGTGGGCTGATGGCCCTCGCCCAGGCCTGGTCGGTCGCGCTCGTCGGCCTCGAGGGGCACCTGGTCGAGATCGAGGCCGACATCGCCCAGGGCCTGCCGAAGACGACGCTGATCGGGCTGCCCGACGCCTCGCTCTCCGAGGCCCGCGACCGCGTCCGCGCCGCGGTCGTCAACAGCGGTGAGCGATTCCCCGATCGCAAGGTCACCATCGGCCTGTCCCCGGCGACCCTGCCGAAGACCGGAAGTCATTACGACGTTGCCATCGCCTGCTCGCTGCTCGCCGCCAGCGGCGTCCTGAACGGCGGTGAATTGCGGCACTGCGCGATGATCGGCGAGCTCGGTCTCGACGGCCGGGTTCGCGAGGTCCGCGGCGCCCTCGCGATGACCTTGGCCGCGGCCCGTTCCGGCTTCGCCCGGATCGTCGTCCCGGAGCTGAACGCCGGCGAGGCCCGCCTCGTCCCCGACATCACCGTGTACGGCGTCCGCTCGCTGCGGCAGGTGCTCGCGATGATCCGCGGGGACGAGATTCCCGACGAGGAGCCGCCGCGGGCTGAGCCGCGACTGATGTCGGAGTCGCTGACCCGGGTGCCCGAGGTCGATCTCGACGACGTGCTCGGCCAACGTGAAGGCCGCCGGGCGATCGAGGCTGCGGCCGCCGGCGGACACCACCTGTACCTGCACGGTCCACCGGGCTCCGGCAAGACCATGCTCGCCGAGCGCCTGGCGGGGTTGATGCCCGATCTCGAAACCGAGGAGTCCTTGGAGGTCTCGGCGGTGCACTCGCTCGCCGGACTGCTGACCAACGACGCCGAGCTCGTCCGCCGGCCGCCGTTCATCGCACCGCACCACACCGCGTCCCTGGTGAGCCTGGTCGGCGGCGGTTCCGGTATGCCGCGGCCGGGTGCGATCAGCTGCGCACATCGCGGCATCCTCTTCATCGACGAAGCGCCCGAGATGCACCCGCTGACACTCGACACCCTGCGGCAGCCGCTGGAGTCCGGCTACGTCGAAGTCCATCGAGCCGCGGCCGTTGCCAAGTTCCCCGCGCGCTTCCTCCTGGTTCTTGCCGCGAACCCGTGTCCCTGCGGTCAGGCCGGCACACCGACCGGCATCTGTACCTGCACCCCGCAGGTGCTCACCCGTTACCGGCAACGCATCAGCGGCCCGATCAAGGACCGAATGGACATCCAGCGCCAGATCCTTCCGGCGGCCCGCGGCGTCGGCACCGGCGAACGTCCCGAGTCCACCGCCGAGGTCGCTGCTCGCGTCCGCACAGCCCGTGATCGCCAGAGCTTCCGCTACCGCGACACCGCGTGGCACCTGAACTGCGAAGTGCCCGGCCCGATCCTGCGCCGCGACTACCCGCTCGACGACACCAGCCAGTCGATCCTCGAAGTCCACTACGCCGAAGGCCGCCTCACCGCCCGCGGCTTCGACCGTGTCGTCCGCCTCGCCTGGACTCTGACGGACCTGGCCGGCCTGGACGCCCCGACCCCGGCCCTCACCAACGAAGCCTTTCAACTCCGCAGCGGCGCTGCCCTCACTCCCCTCGAAGACGCCCGTCCCCTCAGAAAGCCCTTCACCCCATGACCAATCACCCCACCGCGCCCCAGATCACCACCACCTCGGCGTCAGGCATGCCGACTCCAGGTGGCGGCCGGCAACGCCGCACCCCGGCCTCGGCTTCTTCCATGGCCACGACTGTCGCGACCTCATCACCACAAGACACCACAGCCCAAGCGAGTCCTTCCAGCGCTCACCTGGCTCCCACGTTCCCCGCGGCCGACGCCGAGCACCCCCGTGGCTCGAGGTCCGCCGACGACTCCGAGCACACGCGGGATTCCGACCCCTCGTCGCACGCCGACGACAAGGCTCCCTCCACAGCCCTCGCGCACCCCGCGCCCTCCGACTCGGACCGGTTCGCGAGAGCAGCCTTGTCCCGCGTCATCGAGCCCGGCGACCCCGCCGCCCTCACAACCTTCGCCGGCCTCACACCACTGGAGATCTGGGACCTTCTCCACTCCACCGCCCCCGGCCTCGAACGCTGGTCGACCCGCCTGCCCCACGTCGACCCGGCCCGCGACCTCGACCGAGCCCACGCGGCGGGCGGCCGCTTCATCATTCCCGGCGACGACGAATGGCCCGACCAGCTCGAAGTCCTCACCGACGCCGGACAGCAAAGCCGTCGCGGCGGCGTCCCCTTCGGCCTCTGGGTTCGCGGCACCCCCAACCTCCGCGAGCTGCTCGCCAACTCCGTAGCCATCGTCGGCGCCCGAGCCTGCTCCTCGTACGGCGAGCACACCGCCGCCGAACTGGCCGCCGGCCTCGGCGACCACGGCACGGCCGTCGTCTCCGGCGGCGCCTACGGCATCGACGCCGCCGCCCACCGAGGCGCCCTCGCCAGCTCCGGCACCACGATCGCCGTCCTGGCCTGCGGCGTCGACGTCAGCTATCCCAAGCGCAACTCGGCTCTCTTCGACCGCATCGCCGCCGAAGGGCTGCTGCTCAGCGAGCTCCCACCCGGCTGCTCCCCCACCAAACTCCGCTTCCTCGCCCGCAACCGCCTGATCGCCGCCGCCACGCTGGGCACCGTCGTCGTCGAAGCCGCCATCCGCAGCGGCGCCCTCAACAGCGCCGGCTGGGCCGAGCAATGCGGCCGCGCCGTGCTCGCCGTCCCCGGCGCCGTCACCTCCCGCATGTCCGAAGGCGCCCACCTCCTCATCCGGGAACGCAACGCCACCCTCGCCACCTCGGTCGCCGACATCCTCGAAGCCATCTCACCCTTGGGCGAGCACCTGACCACCTATCCCCACGCCGCCCCCACTCCCATCGACGCCCTGGACCACGACCTCCGCCGCACCCTCGACGCCGTCCCGGTCCTCCGCCCCGCCCCCGCCCACCGCATAGCCATCACCGCCGGCCTGGACCTCGCCACAGTGCAGGAATGCCTGGAAACCCTGGACCAAGCGCACCTCATCGAATACACCCCCACCGGCTGGCACCTCACCCGCCAAACCCCTGACCTCTGACCTCTGACCCCTGGGATCGTCGGTTCCCGCCGGTTCCCCTCTCCCGCAGTGCTCCAACCCGCCGGCCTCGTGTCCAGCCACTTGCGCCCCACACCCAACGCCGAAGGCCGCGCCGCCGGCCCGTCACCCAGCCCTGTGCTGCCAGGCCGTACGACGCGGACGCAGCACCGTCGACAACTGACCGGAAGGAACGCTCCTGCCTGCTCTTCTTCCATGTGCGCGAGAAGGCTCAGCCTGACACCACGCCCCTTCCTGGTCACGCACGAACGACCAGGCGCATGCTTTCGAGCCGCGTGCAACGGGGCGCACCCTGAGCGGTTGCGGTTCAAGTGGGCATCCGACTGCGCCTACGCCGTCGACGACCCGTACGGCGGTGCGAGCTGGGTGTCGCGGACCGATATGACGAGACAGCGGTCGAGGTCGCCAGCGGCGCACCTCCGCCGGTGAGTACGCCACAGCATCGGCCGTGGTCCTGGAACGAGATGCACCGCCGGCCGCTGTTGGTCCTCGTGAACGCCGGCGTGCGGACCTGTCGACGGCGTGGTGGGCTGCCGGATCGGCACTTGTGCCCGGCCGTAGGGCAACCTTCCGGCCAGCATCGGCGTACCAGTGATGTGAGAATCAGTCTGACCGACGAGGCGGGAGCTCGATGGCGGCCCGGCTGAAGACCTCGGGCGCGGCCGGCCCACTCGGCGCGGCGGACAAGCCGGGCGTCCGCCTGTTCCGGCCGGGTCCGGTCTGGTGTCGACGAGGCGAACGAGCTGCTCCGGAGCCTGTGAGGGCTGGTGTGCTGCTGGACGTGGGTCGGCATGACGAGGACACGATCGGTCTCCCTCAAGCGACGCGCCTCGCGCCGTACCGGTGCATGAGTTCCGGTCGGGCCGAAGTCGACGATCGGCACCGCAAGCTGCTCGGACACGCGCTACGGCGGGCGGCCTCCGACCCTCCAGGAGTGGTGGATCGAAAAACGGGACGTGGCCTGCCCCGGACACGTAGAGGTTGTGGCGCCACCACCGCTACGCCGGAGCAGTCCGCAGCACTCCGGCAAGCGGCCTGGCCGAGGAAGGCGTCCTCCGTGTCATCGCACGGTTCGCGCGCCAGAGACCGACGGATGGGTCGGGGAGCAGCACGGTGGCGGTCTTCTTGACGACATCGCAGCAGATCGGTCCCGGCGCACGTCTTTACGGCGGACAGACCAGTTCGATCGAGGAGACGGTGGGTCACTTGAACGCGACTTTCCAGAAGGGGGCAGTCATGATGCCCAGCGGTAGGGACGCTGACGAAGGATGGCCGAGCATTGGGATCGATCCTGACGAGTCCGAGCAGGCGGCGACCATGTCCGGTGCCCGGCACCAGACATGGTCGGAATCAGCACCGGCTCGTCGTCGCTCACCTCGGGGGTTCGGGAGCTGTTGACACCCCCGAGGGCTGCGGGGTTGGTCGACGAGCGACGCTGCTGTCGAGCCGCGCCGCGCTACCCCGGCCCCGCCTCCCGGCCGCAAACAGCGATCAGTGCCCACAGCGCCAAATCACTGCGTACAGCGGCCGCATGAGTGGCTCTGGGCAGCCTTTGGGTGCGGAACGGGCACTACCCGGTGTGAAGATCATCTTGACCGACGAGGCCGTGACCTCGATGGCAGCCATGTCCACGCCCCCGGCGCTGCGGGCTCCACCTCGGGCGGCGAACAAGTCCGACGCCCGGCCGCCGAACCGCTTGCGGAAGGTAACCATTGCGGCCCCGAGCCGTCTTCATCGTTCCCGCGAGCTTTCCTTCGCGGTCCGCGCCTGCTCGAAACGGTATGCCGGCGTCCTCGGTGTAAGCAAACAGCTCGCGCGCCAATACACGAACCGAACGGGTGCTTCGTGCGCTCAGGTGAACGCGATTTTCGGAAAGGGATGATGGCGATGCGCAACGGCACGAACCACGATGGGGGATGGTCGGCCATCGGGTTCGATCCTGACGAGTTCGAGCGGTTCTTTCGCGAGCAGGTCGACGGGGTCCGCTCGATCGTTGCGGGCGAGGTCACCGAGCCGGCGGTGATCCGTGACGCGGTGGCCGAAGTCTTCCTGACCACCGTCGCGCTCGCGCGAATGGGCATGCTGGACGACCGCGAGGTCGCCGACTGGCTGCCTACCCTGGCCGCCACCCAGGCTGCCGCCGCGCGCGATCGGGCGGCCCGGCCTCGCGTGCCGGACACAGCGACTCCCGATGACCAGCCGCCGCTCGGCGCAGAACCATTGGGCGGCCGCAAGCCGCTCTCTGTCGACGACCGGCGCACCCTCGACCAGCTTCGCTGGGTCATCGCCCGCCGATCGACGCAGTCCTGGCGCGCCAATCCCTGAAACCCGGTTGACGCCCAGAGATCGAAGTCGGCGCCCCGGGACGGCAGCCGACGCCCCGAAGTCGGGTTCGGCGCCTGGAACCACAATCGCGTTGCAGGAGCTCGAACGAGCGGACCAGCGAGCGGCTTCGGGACGTGGCCGATCGTTGGTCGCACCGGTGGGATCGCGAGAGCGGCAGGGCGCCCTGGCGAGCCCAGGTCATGCTGCCAGGGCGGAGCAGCCCCGTCGACAAGCCGTCGACGAAGTGCTGCGGGGTCAGCGGCCGAAGTCGGAGTCCTTGGGGACCTCGAGGTCGGACTTGGCGAGCTCTTCGATGTTGACGTCGCGGAAGGTGACGACCTTGGCGTTCTTGACGAAGCGGGCGGACCGGTAGACGTCCCAGACCCAGGCGTCGGCCATCGTCACCTCGAAGTAGACGTCACCGCCTTCGGTGCGGACCTTCAGGTCCACCGCGTTGCACAGGTAGAACCGGCGTTCGGTCTCCACGACGTACTTGAAGATCCCGACGACGTCCTTGTACTCCCGATAGAGCTGCAGCTCCATGTCGGTTTCGTACTTCTCGAGGTCGTCAGCGCTCACGCCTTCACCTCGCTACGCTCGCTCATCGGCTCTCCACTCCGGTGGGACTGGCCACATTCTGTCCCATATCGGGCCGCAGACTGCGGCGGACATTCTCGAACCGCCGTCGATGTTGTGGACACGGGCCGTATTCGTCCAGCGCCGCTTGGTGCTCAGGGGTGCAGTATCCCTTGTGGATCGCGAAACCGTACTGGGGGTACACCGTGTCCCAGTGCTCCATGATCCGGTCGCGGGTCACTTTGGCGACGACGGAGGCCGCGGCGATGCAGGCGGCGACCCGGTCGCCCTTCCAGATCGCCAGGCCGGGCACGCCGAGACCGTCGACGCCGAAGCCGTCGGTGAGCACGTACTGCGGGCGCACGTCCAGGCGGAACAGGGCCCGGCGCAGCGCCTGGACGTTGGCGACGTGCATGCCGAGGCGGTCGCACTCGTCGGCCTCGATCGAGACGACGGACCAGGCGAGCGCACGCTTGCGGATCTCGTCGTAGCAGCGTTCGCGAGCCTTGGCGGTGAGCAGCTTGGAGTCGGCGAGCTCGGGGATCTGACCGCGCTTGCCGTCCGGCAGGATCACCGCGGCGGCGACCAGCGGGCCGGCGCACGGACCACGGCCGGCTTCGTCGACGCCGGCGATCGGGTCGAGGCCGACGCGGCGCAGGGCACGTTCGTAGCCGTACAGACCGGCGTCCCGCCGGATGGTGCTGCCGCGGGGCAGAGCGCTCATCCGGTCCTCCCTACAGTGCGGACACCACCACGCATCGAAGCATGCATCGAAGCACGGCTCAGAACAGTACGACGTACGGCGACCGCACCGAGACCGGCAGCCGAGGGACGCGCAGCAAGTACGCCGACGCGGGCGGCATCCCCCGGACGAGGGGCCGAGCGAGCCGGGGCGGCGCCAAGTGGTGCCGTGGGCGGGTGTGCGGTGGAGGGCACGGGTGCTCCGCTTACTTGGGAGGTGCTGTCAGGGAGATCGAAGGCTTGGCGGGCGGCGGTTCGACGGCCGGCGGCACGCTCTTGAAGGTGTCGGGCACGCCGAGCTTGCCGAAGTTGCTGGCCGGCCAGACGACCAGAACGGCGCGGCCCGTGACCTTGTCCAGCGGAACGAACGCCGCGTCGCCGGGGGTGCTGCCTTCGGAGCCGGCGTCGCTGAGGTGGACCCGGGAGTCGCCCGACTCCGAGCGGTGGTCGCCCATCACGAACACGTGCCCGGCCGGCACGGTGACCTGGAACTCCATCGCCGACGGGGCGTCACCGGGGAACAGGTAGCTGGACTCCTCCAGCGGCTGTCCGTTGACCAGCAGGCGACCCTGGGCGTCGCAGCAGGCGACCTTGTCGCCCGGCATGCCGACCAGTCGCTTGATCAGGTGACCGTGGCTGGAGTCCGGCAGCAGGCCGACGACCTCGAAGAACCGGCCGACCGAACCGCGCTTCTGGCCGCTCTCCTCGGTGCCCAGCCAGCCGCCCGGGTCCTCGAACACGACCACGTCACCGCGCTCGACGTCGGTGATCTTCTCGACCACGACCCGGTCGCCGACGAGCAGCGTGTTCTGCATCGACTCGCTGGGGATGATGAACATCTGCCCCACGAAGGCCCGCAGGATCGACGAGACGATCAGCGCCCCGACCACGATCAGCACGAACTCACGCGCCGCGGCGGCGAGTCCCGACCGGTGGCGAGGGGTCTTGTCCGGCGTCTCCGTCGATGTATCGGTCACTTCTTCAGCCCCGGCTTCTTGAAGGTTTCCGGAGGACGCAGCATCGTCATCCGGTCAGACGGCCAGATTACGCAACAGGCCCGGCCAACCACGTTGTCCACCGGCACGAACCCACCACCGGGTCCGCCCATGTGGGCGCGGGAGTCGGCCGACTCGGCCCGGTTGTCCCCCATCACCCACAGGTGACCGGGCGGCACCACCACGTCGAACGGCTGCAGCGAAGGCTTGGCGCCCTCCAGCAGGTACTCCTGCTCGTCCAGCGGGATCTTGTTGACCAGGATCCGGCCGGAGCGGTCGCAGCAGAACACCCGGTCGCCGCCGAGGCCGATCACCCGCTTGACCAGGTGTCCCTCACCGCTGCGCGGCAGGATGCCGACGAACTCACCGAGACGGCGCAGGGCACCGGGGGTTTCCTGCTCCTCGTTCAGCCAGTTGCCGGGGTCCTTGAAGACGACGATGTCGCCGCGGTCGACGTCGCGCTGCAGGTAACTGACCTTCTCGGCCAGGATGCGGTCGTTCGTCGTCAGCGTGTTGTACATCGACTCCGAGGGCACGTAGAACGCCTCGGCGACAAAAAGCCTCAGAACAACCGTGATGACCAGGGCGAGCACCGTCACCGTGGTCATCTCGATCAACAGGCTGAGCAGCGGGTTCCGCTGCTTCAGCCTGCGATGCCGTCCTTTGCTGCGACGTGCCCTCTTGGCTACCGGGCGAGCGCGAGTCGCAGTGCTCGGCGCCATACCTGACCGTCGTCGCTAGGGACTCAGGCGTCCCGCTTCTCCTTGATCTTGGCTGCCTTGCCGCGCAGCTCACGCAGGTAGTACAGCTTGGCGCGGCGGACGTCGCCGCGGGTGACGACCTCGATCTTGTCCACGATCGGGGTGTGCACCGGGAAGGTGCGCTCGACGCCGACGCCGAAGCTGACCTTGCGGACCGTGAAGGTCTCCTGCAGGCCACCACCCTGGCGGCGGATCACGACGCCCTTGAACACCTGGACGCGGGACCGGTTGCCCTCGACCACCTTGACGTGCACGTTCACCGTGTCACCGGGGCGGAAGGACGGGACGTCGTCGCGCTTGCTCGCGTTGTCGAGCTCGTTCAGGACGTTGCTCATCAGGTGTTCCATTTCTCGCGCGTGCCACAGGTCACCCACGAAAGTCGGTGGTGCAGAATCGGTTGGCGTCGCCGGACGGTGGTCACCCCCTGTGGCAGGAGCACCGAATGGCAACAGCGACCAAGTTTGCCACACCGGCGCAGCGGCGGCGAAATCAGCGACGGCGCCGTCGCTTCGCCAGCAGCACCAGGTCGACCTTCGCGGTGTGCGCGTCCTGGCGCACCTCCCGGTACCCGGCCTTCCGGTAGAGCCGCAGGTTGCCCTCGCTGTCCGCCCCGGTGAACAACTCGTACTGCGTGACCTCGGCCGGCGCGGTCTGCTCGGCGATCTTCAGCAGCCGGGTCCCCACCCCACGGCCCTGCCAGTCCGGGGCCACCATCAGCCGGCCGATCCGTCCCACCGACCCGTCGACGGCGACGTGCACCGAGCCCACGATCCTCGTCCCGGCGACGGCCTTCCAGACCCGGCCCTGCCGGATCCGCTCGACCGTGCCGTCCAGGTGCTCCACCAGCGGCGGGATGGTGAAGTCGTCGTAGGCCAGCGCCTCGGACAGGTAAGCCGCGCGTTGCAGCGTGTGGATCTCCCCCGCGTCGCTTTCCACGGCCGGCAACACCTCGACCAGCGACGCCGCGTCGTCCTTCCCGGTCACGGCGTCACCCCAGGCGGCCAGGAGATCCGGCCGCCGCTCCGCAGTACGCCGTACTGCCTGTTCGTGGCGCCACTTGGCGATCAGCGCGTGGTTACCTGACAGGAGCACGTCCGGTACGTCGTGGCCGCGCCAGGACGTCGGCTTCGTGTAGACCGGGTACTCCAGCAGGCCGTCGCCGGAGTGGGACTCCTCGGCCAGGGACTCCGGGTTGCCGATCACACCGGGCAGCAGGCGGGCCACGGCCTCGACCATGACGAGCACCGCCACCTCGCCGCCGTTCAGCACGTAGTCGCCGATCGAGACCTCGTCCACCCGCATCCGCTCAGCCGCGTACGACGCCACTCGCGCGTCGATGCCTTCGTACCGGCCGCAGGCGAAAGCCAGCCAGGGCTCGGCCGCCAGCTCGTAGGCCAGCTCCTGCGTGAACGGGCGACCCGCAGGCGTCGGCACGATCAGCCGGGGCTGCGCCGGGCCGTCGATCGGTGCGACGGCGTCCAGCGCCTGCCCCCAGGGTTCAGGCTTCATCACCATGCCCGCACCACCGCCGTACGGGGTGTCGTCGACCGTGCGGTGCCGGTCGTGCGTCCACTCGCGCAGGTCGTGCACCCGGACGTCCAGCAGCCCGCTCTTCGCCGCTTTGCCGACCAGACTGAGGTCCAGCGCGGCCAGGTACTCCGGGAAGATCGAGACGACGTCCAGCCTCATCAGCTGTCGCCTGGCTCGGTCGGAGTCACCTCAGCACCCTCGGGGTCGAGCAGGCCCGGCCGGTCGGCCACCAGCACGTACTTCTCGTCCAGGTCGATCTTGGGCACCAGCTGCTCGACCAGCGGAACCAGGACGGCGTTGCCGGCCGGGCGGCGAATCTCCAGCAGGTCCTGGGACGGCAGGTGGACGACGTCGATCACCTCGCCGGCCTGCTCGCCGTCGGTCGTCCGCACGCTCAGGCCGATCAGCTCGCGGTCGTAGTACTCCTCGGGGTCCTCCGGGCGCTCGTCCTCGGCGATCTCGGCCTGCAGCACCAGGTTGCGCAGCTGCTCGGCGGCGGTCCGGTCCGGGCTCTCGACGAACTTCACCAGCAGGCGCCCGCTGTGCCAGCGGCTGGACTCGACGGTCAGGGTCCGGGGCGGCTTGGTGTCCGTGACCAGGGTCGCGCCGTCGGCGAACCGCCGGTCCGGCTCGTCGGTCCTGACGTCCAGCCCGACCTCGCCCTTGATCCCGTGTGCCCGGCCGATCCGGCCGACGGTCACCAACACCGCATGTCCCTCTTTCTGCTCGCGCCGGCCCGGACGGGCCGGTCGCTCGTGGATCCGACAACGAAGATACGACGAAGGGCCGCACCCAGCCGGGTACGGCCCTCCAGGACGTGCTGCGGCTCAGCGGCGCGGGCGCCGGTTGAGCTCGTCGACGAAGTCGATCCGGACCGACGACTCGGAGCTGAGCGCTCCGACCACGGTACGGATCGCGGTCGCCGTGCGGCCGTTGCGGCCGATCACCTTGCCGATGTCCTCGGGGTGCACGTGCACCTCGAGGGTGCGTCCGCGGCGCAGGTTCCGGGCGCGGACGCTGACGTCGTCAGGGTTGTCCACGATGCCCCGGACCAGGTGCTCGAGCGCCTCGGTCTCCATCACGGTCAGGCCTTGGCGTCGTCGGCCGGCGCGGCCTCGGCGGCCGCCTCGGGCGCGGCAGCCTCAGGAGCAGCCTCGGCCGGAGCCTCGGCGGCGGCCTCGGCCGGAGCCTCGGTCTTGGCCGCGTCGTCCTTCTTGTCGGCCTTCTTCGCGGCGGCCTTCTTGGTCGTCACAGCCTCGGTCTTCAGCGTGCCGTGCGCCTCGGCGAGGGCCTCGTTGAAGATCTCCTGCTTGTCCCGCTTGGGCTCCTTGACCCGCAGCGGCGCCGGAGCCTCCAGGCCCTTGAACTTCTGCCAGTCGCCACTGGCCTTGAAGATCGCCTGAACGGCCTCGGTCGGCTGCGCGCCGACGCTCAGCCAGTACTGCGCCCGGTCCGACTCGACGTGGATGAACGACGGCTCGGTCTTCGGGTTGTACTTGCCGATCTCCTCGATGGCGCGGCCGTCACGCTTGGCGCGGGCGTCCATCACGACGATGCGGTAGTGCGGCGCACGCTTCTTGCCGATGCGCTTCAAACGGATCTTGACTGCCACGTTTGTGGGGTCTCCTCGGAATCACAAATGGGGTGAGCCGCACGCCGTCGTGGGGACAACGGGTGGAAGCTCGAATGGGCCGGCCGGCGGGTGGAGTTAGAGGGCTGCACAACATCCGGACGGACTCAGCCTGACATTGTGCCAGATCCACCCGGCGTCAACCAATCCGGGACCGGTACGCCGCCAGGTCGGGAAGACGCTCGGCGTACCCGTCGAGCAGCTTCGTGGCGGTGTTCACCGAGTCGATCAGCGGATGCCAGGCGAAGGCCCGCAGCGCGGTCGACCGGGACCCCGTCGCCGCGGCCTCGATCGTGGACCGCTCCACCGCCTTGACCGCGCTCACCAGTCCGGCCTGGTGGTCGGTCAACTGCGACACGGTCAGCGGCCGGGCCCCGTTGGCGTCGACCGTGCAGGGGACCTCCACCACGGCGTCGTCGTCCAGGTGCCTCAGCGTGCCACGGTTGCGGACGTTGAGGATCAGCGAGGCGCGCTCGTTGTGGGCGATCGCGCGCATCAGCGAGAGCGCGACCTGTTCGTACCCGCCCGCGGACATGTCCCGCTCGTCCCGCTCCCCCGCGTCGGCGACCTCCCGGCTCTCCACCATGTACGTCGACTCGCGCTCGGCCCGGGTCTTCTGCCACAGCTCCAGCGCGTCGCCGGGGCGGCGGGTGGTCTCGGCGTAGAAGTCGGACTGCTGGTCGAGCAGGAACTTGCCGCGCGTCTTCTCCACCGACTGCACCGCGGCGAGGGTCTCGCGGGCGAAGTAGTAGTAGTGCAGGTACTCGTTGGGGATCGCGCCGAGCGAGCGCAGCCACGAGGCGCCGAACAGCCGGCCCTCCTCGAAGTCGCCGAGCGATTCGGAGTCGGCGAGCAGCTTCGGCAGGTGATCCACTCCGCCGGACTGGAGTCCACGCAGCCAGCCGAGGTGGTTCAGCCCGGCGTAGTCGTAGAACGTCTGCGAGGCGTCCAGTCCCAGTGCGAGCGCGGCGCGCCGGCCGAGGCCGGACGGTGAGTCGCAGATGCCGATCACTCGGTCGCCGAGGTACGGCAGCATCGCCTCGGTCACCATCCCGGCCGGGTTGGTGAAGTTGATGACCCAGGCCTCCGGCGCCACGGCGGCGACCCGCCGGGCGACGGCGGTGGCGACGGGCAGCGTGCGTAGCCCGTACGCGATCCCGCCGGCGCCGACCGTCTCCTGTCCGAGAACGCCGAGGTCGAGCGCCACCCGCTCGTCCACCGTACGGCCTTCGAGCCCGCCCACCCTGATCGCGGAGAAGACGAAGTCGGTGCCGCGCAGAGCCTCGTCCAGATCGGTTGTCGCCGTCACCACGGGCGCCGAACTACTGTCGTCAGTGCGGTCGGCCTGTTGCTTCAGCACCGCGGTGATCGCGTCGAGGCGGGTGCGGTCGGTGTCGTAGAGCGTCACCGAGGTGATGCGGCCTTCACCGCGATCCGAGAGCAGGGCCTGGTAGACGAGCGGCACGCGGAACCCTCCGCCGCCGAGCATGGTCAGTTTCACGCCAGCACCACCTGCACTCCCGCTTCCGCCAGTTGGGCCCGGGTCGCCTCGTCGGCGCCGGGTTCGGTCACCACCGTGGTCAGTTCGCCGGGGTCGCAGACCTTGGCGACGCCGTGGCCGGGGAACTTGCTCGCGTCGGCCAGCAGCACCACCCGGTCGGCGGCCTGGATCATCGCCCGCTTCACCGGGACCTCGATCATCGTGCTGTCCATCACCCTGCCGTCCGGCCGGACCCCGCTGGTGCCGAGGAACAACGTGTCCACGTGAATCTGCCGCAGGCTCTCCTCGGTCAAGTACCCGACCAGGGAGCGGTAGCTGCGGCGCAGCAACCCACCGAGCACGATCAGCTCGATCTGCTCGTCGTTCTGCAACTCCTCCAGCACCGCGAGGTTGCTGGTGACAACGGTCAGCGAGCGCCCGTGCAGCTGCTGGGCCAGCTGGTGCGCGGTGGTGCCGATGTCCAGCAGCACCGACTCGCCGTCCTCGATCAGCTCGGCGGCCTTGCGGGCGATCCGGTTCTTCTCGTCCGCCCGCACCGCGCTCACCTCGGCGAACGGCTCGTCACCGCCGTCGACGGCCAGCGCACCGCCGTACACCCGGGTCAGCCGGCCCTGCTCGTGCAGGGCTTCCAGATCGCGGCGGATCGTCGCCTCGCTCACGCCCAGCTGGGCGGCCAGCACTTTGACGCCACCGGCCCCGTCGGCCCGGAGCGCGCGCACGATCTGGTCCTGACGCTGCTTCGGCAACACAGCAAAGACCGTATCACCCAAACTCCGTCACATTCGCTCAAATACATGCAGACCTATTGCGCGGATCGCGCGAGCCGACCAGACTGTTTGCACGAGTGTGAGCGATCGTGCAGGGGTGTGACGATGGACCAGCTGGATGTGGTGGTGTCCGGCCTGGTCTTCCACGACCTCGTGCTCGGTCTGCCCGGTCCGCCGCGCCCTGGCACGGAGGTCTGGGCGACGGACTCGGCCGAGAGCCCCGGCGGGATCGCGAACTTCGCGGTCGCGCTCGCCCGGCTCGGACTCCGGACCGGACTGGCCGCGGTCTTCGGCGCCGACGATCTCGGCGACCGGCTGCGCGACCGGCTCACCACCACCGAGGGCGTCGACCTGTCGCTCTCCCGTACGCTCGCCGGCTGGCAGACCCCTCTCACGGTGGCCCTTGCCTACGACAACGACCGGGCACTGGTCACCCGGGGCACCCCTCCCCCGCTGTCGGCCGACGAGCTGATCACCACGCCGCCGGCCGCCCACGCGGTCGCCGCCCACATCGGCCCGTGGCCGAACGAGTGGCTGGCCGCCGCCAAGGCGGCCGGCAGCGTGGTGTTCGCCGACGTCGGCTGGGACCCGTCCGAGCGCTGGGACCCCACGGTCCTGGACCAGCTCGAGCACTGCGACGTGTTCCTGCCGAACGCCGGCGAAGCGATGAACTACACCCGCACGGCCGGTCCCGAACAGGCCCTCGACCGGCTCGGCGAGCTGGTGCCGGTCGTCGTCGTCTCCAACGGCGCCCAGGGCGCGCTGGCGCTCGACGCCGGCACCGGCGAACGGGTCGTCGTACCGGCCTACCAGGTGCCGGCGGTGGACACCACCGGTGCGGGTGACGTGTTCGCTGCCGGGTTCATCGCCGCCACGTTGTGGGGACTGCCGCTGGCCGAGCGGGTCCGGTTCGGCTCGCTGACCGCCGCGATCTCGGTGACCCGGCTGGGTGGCGCCGACGCGGCGCCGCGCTGGGCCGACCTCGCCGCCTGGCAGCACGACCACCCGGAAGACCCGTCCCTTGCCGCGCTGCTGGGGAACCACGGCGCAACCAACGCGGCCGATGCAGCACCTGTGCAGCCGCTCGGTAGGTGGTCGGGCCGGCGATAGGGTGCGGGAACGAGAGCGGTCCTGAGCGCGTCGGAAGGTACGTCATGGTGGGGAAACGGGGACGCGTGATCGGGCGGGTCGGTCCGGGCATCGTCGGTGAGGTGATGTTGCCGGTCCGCGGTGCCACCGAAGCCTTCTACGCTTACCCGGCGGCCGACGAGGTGATCGAGGTGGGCACGCCGGTGGTGGTCGTCGACTTCGATCCGCCCCGCTCGGTCTACGTCGCCCGCGCCTTCTGAACGCTTCGTTCCCTGGAGGGGAAATGCTCTGGACGTACCTGATCGTCGGCGCCATCGCGCTGGTGGTCCTGCTGCTGCTGTTCCGGATGGTCTGGCGGGTGGCGGAACCGAACGAGGCGCTGATCATCTCCGGCCTCGGCGCGCACTCCAGCCACGAGCAGGTCAACGAGACCCTCGGCTTCAAGATCGTGGTCGGCCGCGGCACCGCCGTACTGCCCGGCTTCCAGACCGTCCGCCGGTTGCCGCTGGATATCCGGGCCACACCGCTGACCGTCACCTGCGTGTCCAGCCAGGGCATCCCGCTGCACATCAAGGGCGTCACGGCGTACAAGGTCGGGGACGACTACGGCTCGATCGCGAACGCGGCGCGGCGGTTCCTGGAGCAGAGCGACGAGCAGGTGATGGGCACCATCCACGAGCTGTTCGCGGGTCACCTGCGGGCGATCGTCGGCTCCACCACGGTCGAGGAGATGCTGCACGACCGGGAGACGCTGACCACCAACATCCGCGGCTCGCTGGCCGGCGACATGGAGAAGCTCGGCCTGGTGGTCGACTCGCTGCAGATCCAGGAGATCGACGACGAGTCCGGCTACATCAAGAACCTGGGCCGTCCGCAAGCCGCCGCGGTCGAGGCCGCGGCCCGGATCGCGCAGGCCGAGCGGGACCGGGAGGCCACCGAGCGCGAGCAGGTCGCCGCCGCCGCGAAGGCCGCCGCCGTCCGGCAGAGCTCGATCGCCCAGGCCGGCTACCAGGCCGAGGTCGACCAGGCGAACTCCAAGGCCTCGCAGTCCGGCCCGCTGGCCGAGGCGCTGGCCCGCCAGGAGGTCGTGGTCGCCGAGACCGAGACCGCCAAGCTGAACGCGTCGCTGGCCGAGAAGCAGCTGGAGTCCAGCGTGCTGAAGCCGGCCGACGCCGAGGCGTACAAGCAGCGCACGCTGGCCGCGGCCGCGCGCGACGCGCAGATCGCCGCCGCCGAGGCGCAGGCCCGCGAGGTCACCCTGCGCGGTGAGGCGGAGGCGAAGGCCACCGAGCTGACCGGTAAGGCCGAGGCAGCCGCGGTGCAGGCCAAGGCGATGGCCGAGGCGGCCGGCATCAAGGCCCGCGCCGAGGCGCTGGCGACGAACACCGACGCGGTGGTCGCCCAGCAGCTGGCCGAGGCGTACCCGCAGATCGTTCAGGCCGCGGCCAGCTCGTTCGAGAAGGTCGGCAACATGGTCGTGCTCAACGGTGCCCAGGGCATCGAGGACACCCTGGTCAAGACGATCACGATGGGTGGCTCCGGCTTCGCGCTGGCCAAGCAGCTGATCGACTCGCTGAGCACCAAGCCGGCCGACGGGCAGCCCGCCTTGGAGCCGGTGAAGAACGAGACGGCCTGACGTTTTCGACCGTCGGTCAGTCAGTTACTGCACCTGAATCGAATCCGTTTCTCGCTGACCAGCGATGCGCTAGCTTGAGCCCATCACTCCAGGCGTCACGGACATCACCGCCCGTGACCGGTCGCTTGAGGGACTGATCATCGTGCTCAAACGGATTCTCAGTGTTCTGGCCTCACTCCTGGTCGGTGCCGCCACGCTGGTGGCGGTACCGACCGAGGCGCAGGCCGCGCCCAACTTCAAAGCCCCCTACCCCTGTGGTCAGCGCTGGACCTACAGCCACCACTCCGCCGAGGTCCGCCGCGCCCTGGACTTCGTCCGCGCGGACGGTGGCGTCACGAACGGAACGCCGGTACTCGCTTCGGCGGCCGGTGTCGCGACCCGGTACTCCCAGCCCAGCGGAGCCGGCAACTACATCGCGATCGATCACGGCGGCGGCTGGAAGACCTACTACTTCCACCTCGGCGTCTTCTCCGTGGCCAGTGGCGCGTACGTCGCCCAGGGCCAGCAGATCGGAACCACCGGCAGTACCGGCAACTCCTCCGGCCCGCACATCCACTACGAGCAGCTGTACAACGGCGTCGGCCAGAACATCGTCATCAACGGATCAGGTCTGGCCTACCCCGGCTCGTACAACCAGTACTTCCTCACCAGCGACAACGGGTGCGGCGGCAGTGGTGGCAGTTTCATGACCTGGGGATCCGGCATCCGGATCCGCTCCGACGCCCGGCTGTCCGCTCCGGTCGTGGGCACGCTGGCCGGCCCGACGCAGGTCTGGGTGGTCTGCCAGAAGCAGGGCGACACGGTCACCGCCGAGGGCTACACCAACAACTGGTGGTCCAAGCTGCGTGACCAGAACGGCTTCATCACCAACATCTACATCGACCACCCGGCGGCGCAGCTGCCCGGCGTCCCGATCTGCTGAACCTCCCTGTTGCGTCCGAAGAAGCCGGGCCTGCTGCGCTCGCTTCTTCGGACGCAACGCTGGTGGTCAGGCGGTGTGCAGGGTCAGCCCGTACGCTCCGAGGATCTCGTTGACCGGCTGGAACCAGGTCTCGCCGCCGCTGGAGCAGTTGCCCCAACCGCCGGACGTGACGCCCTGGGCCTGGTCACCGGTGATGAACGAACCGCCGGAGTCACCACCCTCGGCGCAGACGCTGGTCTTGGTCGCGCCGTAGAAGAGCTGGCCGTTGCCGTAGTTCACCGTCTCGTTCTTGGCCCGGATGTGGCCGCAGTGCCAGTGGGTGGTCGACCCGCTGCGGCAGACCGACGTACCGACCGGGGCCTCCCAGGAGCCGCGGACGAGCTGGTCGCTGACCTGGCCCCAGCCGAGCACGACCGGCACGGTCCACCAGCCACTGTCGACCTGGACCCAGGCGTAGTCGTTGCCGGGGAAGGACGATCCGCGGAAGACACCCTGGGCCGAACCGTCCCAGCCCCGGGTCCGGGCCCCGGCACCCGAGCAGTGGCCGGCGGTGACGAAGCCGCCGTGCACGGAGAAGCCGATCGAGCAGCGGACGTTGCCGGTGTAGTACGGGTCTCCCCCGACCGTGCCCGCCGCGAAGGTCCGGGGGGCCTGGGCCGCGACCTCCCGCACGCTCACCGCGCCGGCCTTGGCGACTTTGTCAACGAAGGCATCGACCGCCGCGGAGCGCTTGCCCGCCTGGACGTTGACCACGACGGTGCCGGTCCTCGGGTCGGCCGACCAGCCGCTCACCGCCGCCGGCACGTTCGTGCCGGCCAGCTTGTCGACGGCCGCCTTGCGCCGGTCGAGCACCGCCGCGGTCACCGGCACGACGGACGCCTCGGCTCCGGTCGCACGGACCGCGTCGGCCGCGGCCGGCGAGGTCACTCCGACGACCAGCTTCTGCCGGGCGGCGTCGTACCAGGTGCCGCCGAACGCCGTACCGGCTGCTCGCTGGGCGGCCGGGACCAGCTTCGTCGCCGCGGCCTCGGCCCTGAGCAGCTCCTTGACCTGCTGCTCGGTCAGACCGAGATCCTTCTGCAGGGCGGCGGTCTGCCGCGGCACCGCGAGCGGCTGCTCGGGGGACGCGGCCATCGCCTGCGCGGGCACGGCCAGCAGGCTCGCAACCAGCGCGGTGGACACCAAGATCTTCATGACGGACTCTCCTCACCTAGGGGCGGTTCGGTGCGGTGAGAGCGCTCTCGCGACACAGCGTGGACGATGCGGCACGGGCCGTCAAGGGCTCGGCGCTTTCGTTGTCAGAGCAAGCGCTTACAGACCGAGGTGCGCCAGCACCGCGAGGACGCGGCGGTGGCCGGAGTCGGTCGGCGGCAGGTCCAGCTTGAGGAAGACGTTGCCGACGTGCTTGTGCACGGCGCCCTCGCTGATCACCAGCTTGTCGGCGATCGCCGCGTTGCCCAACCCCTCTGCCATCAGCGCGAGCACCTCGCGCTCGCGCGGGGTCAGCCGGTCCAGCGGGTCGTTCCGCTTCGTCATCAGCTGGCTGACCACCTCGGGGTCGAGCACCGTGCCGCCCGCGGCGACCCGGCGGACCGCCTCGAGGAACTCGTCCACCCGGGAGACCCGGTCCTTGAGCAGGTACCCGACCCCTTCGCTGCCGGAGGCAAGCAACTCGGCGGCGTACACCTCCTCGACGTACTGCGAGAAGACCAGGACCGGCAGCCCGGGCCGGACCCGGCGGGCCTCGATCGCGGCGCGCAACCCCTCGTCGGTGAACGTCGGCGGCAGCCGGACGTCGACGATCGCGATCTGCGGCGACTGCTCGTCGAGCGCACGGGCGAACTCGGCGGCGTCACCGGCGACGGCGACCACTTCGAAGCCGGAGTTGCCGAGCAGCAGGCCGAGCCCCTCGGCGAGAATCGGGTTGTCCTCGAGGATCACGACCCGCACGGCAGGATCACCTCGACCGTCGTCGGCCCGCCGATCGGGCTGGTCAATTCCATCCGTCCGTCGATCGCTTCCACCCGGTGAACCATGCCACGCAGGCCGCTGCCCCGGCCGAGCAGGTCCGGCTGGTCGCCGACCCGGGCCCCGCCGATGCCGTCGTCGGTGATCGACAGGTACAGCTCCGCCCCTCGGCGCTCGAGCAGCAGGTCGACCCGGCCGGCCGCCGAGTGCTTGGAGACGTTGGTCAGCGACTCGGCCACCACGAAGTACGCCGCGGCCTCGACCGCCGCGGGGACCTGGCCGAGGTCACCGACCCGCAGGTCGACCGGGATCGGGCTGCGCGCGGACAGGGCCGACACCGCGCCGGCCAGGCCTCGGTCCTGCAGGATCGGCGGGTACATGGTCCGCAGTACGCCGCGCAGCTCGGTCATCGCCTGCTCCGCGCCGTCACGGGCGTCGTCGAGGAGCTGAGCGGCCTTCTCCGGGTCGTTGGCCATCAGTTGCTTGGCGACACCGATCCGCATCGCCAGGGAGACGAGCTGAGCCTGCGTGCCGTCGTGCAGGTCCCGCTCGATGCGGCGCAGCTCGGCACCGTGCGAGTCAACGGCTCCGGCGCGGCTCTTGGTGAGCTCGTCCACCCGCTGGGCGAGTCTGGCGGTCTCCAACTCGGCCTGGCTCGGCGCGAGCAGTCGGCGCAGCCCGCGGGCGTATCCACTCGCCACTGCGGGAGTGACCCACCCGAGAAAGGCCAGGCCGACCAGCACCTGCGCCGGTCCGAGGACCAGCGCGTCCAGCCAGCTGTCCACCGGCACGCCCATCATGGTGAACTCGCCGGGGTCCAGCTGCCACAGGGCGATCCCGATCAGGCCGCCGGGCGCGGCGAACAGAGCGATCGTGGCCACGAACAGCCCCGGCACGGTCAGCAGAACCATCGGCAGCAACCACAGGCTGCGTCGTACGGAGCGGTCCTTGGCCAGGGTGACGAAGTCACCCGGCTTTCGGGTGGCAGCCTTCGGCAGCGGCGGCTCCTCCGGCAGACCGAGGTACCGGCTCGCCTTGGCGCGTTCAGCGTTGGCCAGCTCGACCAGACCCGCGGTGAGGCCGGGCACCGCCCAGCTCAGCAGCAGGCCGATCGGCGCCGCCGCCAGCAAGGCGATCCCGAGGGCGAACCGCGTGAGCAGGTAGCCGGCGGCCGTCCAGCCGCGCCGCAGGATCTTCGTGAGCATCGTTGTGCCTCCATCGTCGTCAGCACCGATCCTGCGCCAACGGAGACACCTTCGTCGGTACAGCAGGCTCTACTCTTCCACCGGGCGCCTGCTGGATCCTACCGAGTGCTCCGGGGCCGGCCCCGGAGCACTCGGCGTCGATCAGGGACAGATCGGAACGCCGGGCAGCTTGGCGTCCGGGTGGTCGATGTAGATGTTGGTCATGAAGCCGCCCTGGTCACGCAGCTTCGACCACCAGTTGTTGGTGGTGCCCTCGGCGGTCACCGTGTCGCCCTGCTTCTGGCAGGTGACGTAGACCCGCGTGGGGCCGGCCAGCGTGGTCACGATCGGCGCGCTCAGCCGGGCGTCAGAGCGAACCCGGACCCCGCTGCCGTAGGTGGTGAAGTTGGACGTCGGCGTGCCGCCGTTCACCAGCTGCATGTAGTAGGTCCAGTTCCAGTTCGGCCCCGGGTCGGTGTGGTCGTTGTCCGGCAGCTCGTTGTGGCCGCGGATGTGCGCCCGGTCCTTCGGGATGCCGCGCCGGTCGGCGATGCTCCTGGTCAGCGCCGCCGACGAGCGGTACATCGCGTCGGTGAACCACGACGGCTGGTCGACCCAGCCCTCGTGCTCGATGCCGACCGTGTACGGGTTGGTGCTGCGGGCGTGCCAGGCGGTGTCCTTCTCGGCCACCATCTGGGTGACCTGGCCGTCGCTGGAGCGGATCACGTAGTGCGCGCTGACCTGGGACGCCGGGTTCTTGAACCAGCTGATCGTGCCGGTGTACGAGCCCTGGGTCACGTGGATCACGATCGTGCTGATCGCCGCGGTCCGGCCGACCCGGTAGTTGCTGGTGCTGGCCGGGTTCCAGATCGCGCCCGGGTAGTCCACCGCCGCGATCGAGCTCGGCGTCCGGGTGCCGAGCGGAGCGACGTTCGTGTACTTGCCGCGGTCCGGCGTCACCTTCTTCGGCTGGATCGAGACGCCCGCGGCGCCGACGCCCTGGCCGATGATCCGGTAGACCTCGTCGGTGTAGAGCCGGGCGGTCGGACCGTCGGCCGAGTGCGAGTACTGCGCGACGACGGAGTACCACTTGCCGAGGTCCTGGCGGGCGGCCCCGGCCAGGCCCGCGCGGTCGGCGTACGCGTCGAGCACAGCGGCGGCGCCGAGAATGTTCGACCCGGTGTCCTTGGCGAGCTGCTCGACCGGCAGACCGGTGATCTTGGCCGCTTCGGACAGCGTCGGGTTGACCGGGTTGCTGGCCAGGTGCATGACGCCGTAGCCGTTGGCCTGGCTGGGCAAACCGTTGTGGCCGTCGAGGTGGGACTCGGCGTAGCCGATGCCGACCAGCAGCTCGCGCGGTACGTCGTACTGGGTGGCCGCGGTCCGGAAAGCCTCGGCGAGGCTGGGAGCACCGGTCTGCGGCGCCGGCTGGGCGGCGTTGCTGGGCAGTGCGCTGAACGCGAGGGCGCCGGCGGCGGCGACGGCGAGTACGGCGGTCAATCGGGGGACGCGGGCGGCAGTCTTACCCATGGGCGGTTCCTTCCGCTGTGACGTCCGCACGCGCCTCCCGCGACGGACGTCCCACCGAGGGGCGTCGGCAGGTGCAGCACACGCTAGGGCAAAATCTTCCGGTCCGACCAGTGGTCAGGTGAATTTTCTCCCGTCACAGCGTGAATTCGCCTGCTCACGCAGGCCAGGACGGCTCAGTGCCTCAGCCCTTGACGATCCGGCCGCGCAGCACGATCAGCCGCGGGCTGTCCAGCACCGCCGGATCACGGCGCGGATCCTCGTCGTAGACCACCAGGTCGGCCGGTGCCCCGGGCACCAGCTCCCCCGGTACGCCGAGCCACTCGCGGGCCGCCCAGGACCCGGCCCCGAGCGCCTGCTCACCGGTCATCCCGATCTGGGTCAGTGCCTGGATCTCGGCCGCGACCAGACCATGCCCGAGCACACCGCCCGCGTCCGTCCCGGCGTACACCGGGACTCCGGCCTCGACCGCGTGACGCAGGGTCTCGTGGCGGCGGGCGAACAGGTCCCGCATGTGGGCGGCGTACCGCGGGAACTTCGCCTCGGCTTGGTCGGCGTAGCCCGGGAAGTTCTCCAGCTGGATGATCGTCGGCACGATGGCGACCCCGCGGGCGGCCATCTCGTCGAGCATCTCCGGCCGTAGCCCGGTCGCGTGCTCCAGGCAGTCGATGCCGGCAGCCAGCAGGTCCGGCAGGGCGTGCTCGCCGAAGACGTGCGCGGTGACCCGGGCCCCGAGCTCGTGGGCGCGCGCGATCGCGGCGGTCAGCGCCTCGGCCGGCCAGCAGGGCGTCAGGTCGCCGGCGTCCCGATCGATCCAGTCGCCGACCAGCTTGACCCAGCCGTCCGAGCGGCGGGCCTCCTGCTCGACGTACGCGACCAGCTCGTCCGGCTCGATCTCCCAGCCGTAGTTGCGCAGGTAGCGCTTGGACCGGGCGAGGTGCCGGCCGGCCCGGATGATCTTCGGCAGATCCTCGCGGTCGTCGATCCAGCGGGTGTCGGCGGCCGAGCCGGCGTCGCGGACCAGCAGCGCGCCGGCGTCCCGGTCGGCGATCGCCTGCTGCTCCTGGGTGACCTGGTCGACCGCGCCGTGCTGGTCGAGGCCGATGTGGCAGTGCGCGTCGACCAGGCCCGGCACGATCCAGCCGCCGGTGCTCACCGTACTGACGTCAGCAGCGGCGGGCCGGTCGACGACCAGCCCGCCGCTGAGGTGGATTTCCTGCCGCTCGCCGGCCGGCAGCACCGTGCCGACGAGCCTGAGTACTCCGGACGCGGTCGTCATAGAGCCGACCGTAACCGGGATGGCGTCAGCCGTGCGACCCGCTGCCCTGGGTGCACGGTGTGGGGTTGCCCTCGCCCGTGCAGGGCGACCCGGACGGCGTGTCCGACGGGGTCGGGGTGTCGCTCGGCGTCGGCGTCGGGGTGTCCTGCGTCGGCGTCGGCGTCGGGGTGGGCGTCGGGGTGTCCTCGGTCGGCGTCGGCGTCGACGTCGGCCGGGCCGACGGCGGCGTCCGGGTCGGCCGCGGGGTCGGCCGCTCGGTCGGCGTCGTCTCCTCGATCGGGTCCGGGATCGACGGCGTCACCTCGACCGGCGTGCTCGGCCCCGGCTTCGGTGTCGCGGTGCCGGTGGTGGGCAAGGTGTCGTCCGGCACCTCGGGGACCTGGCGCGGGTCGACCTTGCGCTCGGCGTTGCCGGTCGGCTTCGGCGCGGACAGGTTGCCCTTCGCGTTCGGGATCAGGACGGCGCTCTTGCTGTAGACGCGCATCCAGCGCAGCACGGTGGCGACGAAGTCCTTGCTGTGCTGGTACCGCAGCAGGGCGGCGACCAGGTCCCGCGGGCGCTTCAGGTCGTCGCCCTCGGAGCACAGGTAGACCGCGACCGTGGTGACCGCGTCGTACACGTTGTTCGGGTTGCGGAAGGTGTCACCGTTGCCGTCGGCGCCGAACTCGTTCCAGACGCCGGGGATGATCTGCATCGGGCCGACGGCCCGGTCCCAGACGCGGTCGGTGTCGTACCGGCCGCGGTCGGTGTCGGGGATCCTGCCCAGGCCGGCCTTGCCGTTCAGCACCGGGCCGAGCAGCCGGCCGCGGGTGGTGCCGGCCACGTCGACCCGGCCGCCGCTGGCGTGGTTCGACTCGACCTTGCCGATGCCGGCCAGCAGCGGCCAGGTGAGGCCGCAGTTCGGCCGGACGACGGCGAGGTTCGCGGTGGCGCGGCGGTACGCGGGGAAGACACCGCGCGGGATGCCGTTGACGGCGTTCGGGCGGCCAGGGCGGACGACCGAACTTCCGTCGGTCGCACCCTGGACGGGCACGTCGGCACGGGCAGGCTTGTCAGATCCGATCCGGCCGTCCACTCCGGGACGCTGCGGAACGATCATGGTCAGTTCGTCGAATTCACCGCTGTTCAGTCCGGCTCCAGGCGAAGGAGCGACCGGGCTGTCCGCCGCGAGCTGGCCGGAGGCACCGGCTCCGCCCGAGGCGACCGTCACGATGGCCCCGACCAGGAGCGGGGCCGTGCACAGTGAAGCGATGATGATTTTGACCCGACGGTTACCACTACGGGTTAGGCGCATGATCGGCTCAACGATCGATACGCCAGAAAGTTACCGAGGACTGACGGAAAGTTACCTGAGCCGATAGCACCCTTGCCGCAGGCCCTTGGTCGGGGCGGGAGACGGGCTGTGCGCCCCTGGTACGCCGGGCGGGGATGGTTGCCTGGGTCCCGTACGACGGGCTGCCAGGCGGCGTCGTACGGCTCAGCCGAGTGCTTTTGGTTGCTCAGCTCACGGCGTGGGGGACGTCTTCTTCTGCGGGGCGTCGGTCGGGCTCGGCGAGCCGGTGTGCTCGGACTGGGTCGACTGCTGGCCGGACGGCGTCGCCGTGCAGCTGGGCACGGGCGCGGGAGTCTGCGTCGGGTCGGCGGTCGGCGGCGTCTCGTTCGGACCGCACGGCGTGGGGGTGTCCGTCGGCGTCGGGGTGGGCGTGGGTGTCGGCGTGGGTGTCGGCGTGGGGGTCGGCGTCGGAGTGGGCGTCGGAGTGGGCGTCGGCGTCGGAGTGTTCTGCGTCTGGGTGTGCGTCGACGTCGGGGTCAGCGTGGGCGCCGGCGGCTTGGTCTGCGTCGTCGGGACGCTGGTGGACGGCGGCCGCGAGGTGGGCCGGGAAGTCGGCGGCGAACTCGGACGCGGGGTCAGCGTGGGCGACCGGGTCGGCTGGGTCGGAACCGTCGACGGCACGGTGGTCGGCGCGGTCGTCGGGGCCGTCGTCGGGGCCGTCGTCGCCGGGCTGGTCGGGCTCGAGGTGCTGGTCGTCGCGGATGATCCCGGCGTGGTGCCGTCGTTGTCAGGCACCTGCGCCGGGTCGTCGTCCTGGTCCACGTTGCCGTTGTCGCCGGCCGGCGGGTCGATCACGCCGTCACCGTCGGGCGTGGTGACCGCGGAGTCGCTGTACGACTTCATCCAGCGCAGCACCGTGGACACGTACTCCATCGAGTGGTTGTAGCGCAGTACCGCCTGGACCAGGCCCTGCGGCTTGCTCAGGTCGGAGCTGCCCGAGCAGAGGTAGTCGCCGGCCGCCCGGGTCGCGTCGAAGACGTTGTGCGGGTTCTTCACGCCGTCGCCGTTGCCGTCGGCGCCGAACCCGTTCCAGGTGCCGGGGATGAACTGCATCGGGCCGACCGCGCGGTCCCACCGGGTGTTGCCGTCGAACCGGCCCTGGTCGGTGTCGCTGATCGCAGCCATGCCCGGGCCGCCGTCGAGCACCGGGCCGAGGATCTGGCCGCGGGTGTTGCCGGCGCTGTCGACCCGGCCGCCGCTGGCGTGCGCGGACTCGACCTTGCCGATGCCGGCCAGCAGCGGCCAGGTGATGTGGCAGCCGGGCTTGGCGACGGCCAGGTCGTTGGCCGCCTTCTGGTACGCCGCGAGCAGCGTGCCAGGGATACCGGAGACCGAGCCGGCCGGACCGACGGTCGGCTGCTGCAAGCTGTCGGTGGCCCCGGTGACCGGGACCTCGATTGAGGAGCGCTTCTCGGTGCCGACGCTGCCGTCGGCGCCGGGCTGGTTCGGCACGTCCTGCGCCAGGGCGTCGAAGATCGAGTCCTGGCGCGGCTGGCTGAGCGCGTGCGAGTCGACCACGAAGGTGTTGGAGGGAACGCCGCCGGCGACGAACACGGCGACCATCGCGGCAGGCGGAGCCAGGCAGATCCACGTCGCGGTCAACTTGCCCCGCCACGTGTCGAGATCCCTGAACTGCTGCCTCATCCGAACCGTCCTTCGACGTAGTCCGCAGTGACCCCATCCTCACGGGCGTAGGCACGATCTTAACGTCTGCCCGCTCGGCGACAACCGCTGTCGGAGCGTCCGGCCCCCCGGACAACAAGTCTCTACCCCGCCGACACCGACCGTACGGCGTACCGTCCCCCGCTGTTCCCGGCGCGGGACGTCCTCCCCTGCGACCAGCGTCCTACTTCTCGTCCTTGCCGTCCACCAGGTTCTTGAAAGCGTCCGGCAGTTCGAAGTTGCCGCCGGCGAAGTTGCCGCCACCGAAGGCCGCGGGCAGCTCGCCCGGCTGCGGCTCGGCCGGCCGGCCGGCGCCTGGGTTCGCCCGCTTGGCCGGGTTGCCCGAGCCGCGCTTCTTGCCCTTCTTCGCCTGCTGCTTGCCCTTCTTGCCGCCGCCCGCACCCGGCATACCCGGCATCCCGGGCATGCCCGGCATTCCGGGCAGCCCCTTGCCGCTGGCCATCGCGGACATCATCTTGCGCGCCTCGAAGAACCGCTCGACCAGCCCGCTCACGGTCGCGACCTCGGTGCCCGAGCCCTTCGCGATCCGGGCCCGGCGGGAACCGTTGATGATGTGCGGATCGGCCCGCTCGGCCGGCGTCATCGAGTGGATGACGGCCTCGATCCGGTCGATCTCGCGCTCGTCGAAGTTCTCCAGCTGGTCCTTGAACTGGGCCGCGCCCGGCAGCATGCCGAAGATCTTGGTCAGCGGGCCCATCTTGCGCACCGACTGCATCTGGGCGAGGAAGTCGTCCAGGGTGAAGTCCTTGCCGCCCTTCTTCTGCAGCTTGGCCGCGGTCTTGGCCGCCTGGTCGGCGTCGAAGGTGCGCTCGGCCTGCTCGATCAGGCTCATCACGTCGCCCATGCCGAGGATGCGCGAGGCCATCCGGTCGGGGTGGAAGACGTCGAAGTCCTCGAGCTTCTCGCCGTTCGAGGCGAACATCACCTGACGGCCGGTGACCTGCGCGATCGACAGCGCGGCACCACCGCGGGCGTCGCCGTCCAGCTTGGACAGCACCACGCCGTCGAAGCCGACGCCGTCCAGGAACGCCTGGGCCGTGGTGACCGCGTCCTGACCGATCATCGCGTCGACCACGAACAGGATCTCGTCCGGCGACACGGCGTCGCGGATGTCCGCGGCCTGCTTCATCAGTTCCTCGTCGACACCCAGCCGGCCGGCCGTGTCGACGATCACCACGCTGTGCTGCTTGGTCCGCGCCTCGTCCATCGCCCGGCGGGCCACCTCGACCGGGTCGCCGACGCCGTTGCCCGGCTCCGGCGCGAACACCGGTACGCCGGCCCGCTGGCCGACCACCTGGAGCTGCGTCACGGCGTTCGGCCGCTGCAGGTCGGCGGCGACCAGCATCGGCGTCTGGTGCCGGGTCTCCTTCAGCCACTTCGCGAGCTTGCCGGCCAGCGTCGTCTTACCGGCACCCTGCAGACCCGCGAGCATGATCACCGTCGGCGGCTTCTTCGCCATCCGCAGCTCACGCGTCGCACCACCGAGGATCGTGACCAGTTCCTCGTTGACGATCTTGATCACCTGCTGCGCCGGGTTCAGCCCCCCGCGCACCTCGGCCCCACTGGCCCGCTCCTTGACCGCCGCGATGAACTCCTTCACCACCGGCAACGCGACATCGGCCTCCAGCAACGCGATCCGGATCTCCCGGGCGGTCGCGTCGATGTCGGCGTCGGTCAGCTTGCCCTTGCCCCGCAGATTCTTGAACGCGGCGGAAAGACGGTCGGAAAGCGTGTCGAACACGAGGAACAGTCCGTTTCTTTCGGTGAAGCCCAACAACCCGGCACAACTCCGCGAGTCTACCGGTCCCGCGCTCCACTCCCACCTGTGGACAACGGCCACGAGGTGCGGATCACCAGAACCGGTCGCGCGGCCGGGGGCCGGTGATTGACAGGGGCGTCGGACCGCAGCAGCATTAACCACTCATCGGTCGACTTTTGGTTAGGTGATGTGCGTGAGGCCTCGGGTTGTGCTGGACGGGCCGTCCAACTTGGGCTTGCGGCCGCCGGTGGTGGGGGCGGTGCCGGGGTGTTACAAGTTGGCGGGGGCGGTGCGGGATCAGGGGTTCGTGGGGCGGGTCGGGGCTCGGGATGCGGGGTGTGTGACACCGCCTCGGTACGACCGCGGGGACTGGCAGCCGGGGGACGGGGTGTTCAACGCGGCGGCGATGGCGGGGTACAGCGTGCGGGTGGCGGAGCGGGTCGGCCGGTTGGTTGATGAAGGCAACTTCGTGGTGCTGCTGGGTGGGGAGTGCAGCAACCTGCTCGGGCCGGCGGTGGCGTTGCGGCGGCGGGGACGGTTCGGAGTGGTCTACCTGGACGGGCACTCCGACTTCCGGACCGTCGACAACTCGCCGTACGTCGGCGCGGCGGGTGGGGAGGCGCTGGCGCTGGTGACGGGCCGTGGGCAGGCGGATCTGACGGATCTGGAGTCGCTGCGGCCCTACGTGCGGGACACGGATGCGGCGCTGCTCGGGATCCGGGACGACGACGAGTACGAGCCGGACGTGCGAGCGGCCGGGATCCCCGTGTGGCCGGCGCGGGACATCATCGGGGATCCGGCGAAGGCGGCGCGTGGAGTGCTCGAGCGGATGGAGCGCGACGAGCTGGACGGGTTCTGGGTGCACCTGGACGTGGACATCCTGGACGCCGAGGTGATGCCGGCGGTCGACAGTCCCGATCCGGGTGGGCTGCAGCATCAGGAGCTGCAGGACCTGCTCGAGCCGCTCCTGGCCTCGACGCAGTGCGCGGGGATCGACATCGGCATCTTCGACCCCGACCTCGACCCGGACGGCAAGTACGCGGCCGAGCTCACCGACACCCTCGTCGCAGCCCTGACCTGACCTCGGCGTAACCCAGCTGGCGCACCGAATCCAGGCTCACTCCCACACAGCAGGCACCCCGTGCGGCGCCGCGTGCCCGAGGATGCGCGGCACGCCGGTCGGCCACACCTGCAGCACGATCAGGAACTCGTACGGCGCGTCCGGAGTCCGCCGCATCGGCTCCAGACAGAGCCGCGCGAGTGGAGCCGTCGCCGTCGCCCGCTCCCCCAGCTCGGCGATCGCGGCGTCGGCGGCGGCCTGGTCGGCCTGCGTGAGGTACTGCCACATCACCGAGTGCCAGACGACCGTCACGTGCCCCTCGGCCAGTTCGAGGTTGCGCAGGAAGGACAACGCGTCCTCCCGGCGTACGTCGGCCGGCACGTCGCGAGCCACCGCGAGCGCACCGCGCAGCCGGGCCAGCCGCTCGGTCATGTCCGGCCACACGTACGACATGAGCGTGAGCGCGCCGTCCTCGCTCAGCGGGTTCACCGGGTTGATGTCGCTCCCGACCCGCTCCGCGATCCGCAGTGCGGGCGCCGGCTGGATCGGGCGCCCCGACCACGCGTCGGCGAACACCACCGGGCTGTCAGCGGCACCGAACGACGTGCCGTCGGCCAGGTCGTAGCGGAAGTGGTCGGCGCGCAGGTTCAGCCCACCGCTGGAGCCGATCTCAAACAGCCGTACCGGCAGCGGAACCACCTCGGCCAGCCGCAGCAGGCCGCCGTAGAGAGCAGTAGAGCGGCCCACCTCGTTGGTCTGCGGCGGCTGGCTCAGCAGACTGCGCAGCTCCGGACCACGCGCCTGGAGCACCTGCTCGAACGCCTCCCAGCCCAGCACCGGGTCCCACTCACCCCCGACGCTCGGGTAGAAGACGCCGAGCTCCGGCACCTCCCGAGCGAGCACCAGCCGGTGGACCGAGCCCAGCAGCCGCAGTGCGAGTGCCGACGGCCCTGGATCCTGCTCATGCCCGGCCAGCACCTCGGTGGAGACTCCGCCGAGCTCGTAATCGTCCACGAGCCGGCGGAGAAGATCGGCGTACAGCGGGGAGCCGAGCTCTTCACACGCAGCGGCCTGGAGCTTGAATGCTTCGACGACGTCCACACCCCGACCCTAAAAGGTCAGCCGATCGAGGATGGTCTTGGCGGTCACCCGCGCGTCCTCCTCGTCCAGCGGCGAGCCGTGGCCGTCGGTCAGGTAGAAGACGTCGACGCACTCGGCGCCGAGCGTGCTCACGTGCGCCGACCTGATGTCCGCGCCGGTCGAGGCGATCGCTGCGGTGATGTCGTACAGCAGCCCCGGCCGGTCGTGCGCCCGGATCTGCAGCACAGTCGCGGTCTCCGACGCGTCCGGCAGCAGATCCACCCGACTGGCGGCACCCTTGCGGACGGACGAGTCCCGCGCGGCCAGCCGGCGTACGAGGTCGCTGTTGTCGCGCAGTGCCACCGACAACCGGTCCCGCAGCCGCACGGGATCAGGTGGTGAGCCCGCGACCGTCCACTGCGAGATGCCGAGCCCTTCCACCGAGGTGATCACCGCAGACCGCACAGCGAGCCGCTCGACAGCCAGTACGGCGGCCACGGTGGACAGCGTCCCGACCTGGTCCGGCACAGCTACGTTGACCTGCACGTCTCCGTGATGGTCGGACACGGTGACGCCCAGCCGTCCGATGCCGACCACCTGGTGCAGCTCGGGCACCGGAACGGGCGGAGCTTCGGTCCACAGTCCGGCCCCTCCACCGGACAACTCACCCCGCACCCGGCGGCACAACTCCCCCACCAGCCGAAGCCGCCAAGGTGACGAGGCTGCGGGACCGGCCGCCCGCGCATCGGCGTACGTGAGGGCCTCCAGCAGGTCGAGCGTGTCGGTGTCGCCCACGATGCCCGCGACGAGGTCCACGGTCATCGGGTCGTCCAGGTCCCGCCGGGTGGCGACCTGCGCCAGCATCAGGTGCTGGCGAACCAGCAGAGTGATCGTGTCCGCGTCCACCTCGCTGAAGCCGAGCCGGCGCCCGATGACGGCAGCGATGACTGCACCGGTGACGCTGTGATCGCCTTCGACCGCTTTGCCGAGGTCGTGCAGCAGCGCGGCGACCAGCAGCAGGTCGGGACGGCGTACGTCGCGCACCATCTTCGACGCCTCGACACAGGTCTCCAGCAGGTGCCGGTCGACCGTGAAGCGGTGGACCGCGGACTGCGGCGGCCGGAACCGCACGCTCTCCCACTCGGGCAGCAGCCGGGAGACGTAGCCGGCCTGGTCCATCGCCTCCCAGACCTCCAGCAGACCTTGCCCAGCACCGAGCAGCGCGCAGAACAGCCGCCGCGCCTCGCCCGGCCAAGGCTCCGGCAACGCAGCCGCGGTCGCGGCCAGCCGGTCGCAGACAGCAGGTGAGAGGACCAGTTCACGATCCGCAGCGACCGCTGCAGCACGCAGACCGAGTGCAGCGTCACGCTCAGGCCGAGCGTCAGGCATGAGGACGACTTCGCCCTCGTGCTGCCCGACTCCTTCGTCCAGCGCCAGCAGCAACGGCCCACCGGTACGACGACGCCGGGAGCGCGGAGGCCGGTTGACCAGGCTCTCGATGCGCCGCCAGGACACGTCGCACACGTGCGCGAGCGTCCGCCCGGTCGAGTACACCTGCCGAAGCAACTCGTCACGCCCGTCCAGTCCGAGCCCGGCTGCGACGTCACCGGCCACGTCGGCGACCAGCCGGTCCGTCGCGCGTCCGGCAACGCTGTGCAGCTCGTCCCGGATGTTCAGCAGGTCCAGCCGGGCCCGCTCGACCACCGGGTGCGGTACGTCGATCAGCCAGGACGCCACCAGCGCCCGGAGTACGACGGCGTCGCGCAGGCCGCCGTACGCCTCCTTGAGGTCCGGCTCGGCAAGGTGGGCGAGCTCTCCGACCGTGTCGGCGCGGTCCCGGCAGGCCTGGGCGAGCGCGGGCAACCGGGTCTTCGCCGTACGCCGCCAGTCGGCCATCAGCACGGACCGCAAGTGCAGGGTGAGGTGCGAGTCCCCGGCGACGTGCCGCGCGTCCAGCAGACCCAGTGCGACCCGTACGTCGTCGGCCGCCGCCTGTCGGGCGTCGTCGATCGTCCGGACGCTGTGGTCCAGCCTCGTCCGCGAGTCCCACAGCGGGTACCAGATCTGCGCGGCGAGCTCGTCCACCCGCGGATACCCCTCGACGTGCACCAGCATCACGTCCAGATCGCTGTACGGCGACAGCTCCTCCCGGCCGTAGCCGCCGACAGCGACCAGGGCGACGCCCTCGGTGGGAACACCGAGGGCGTCGCAGGCTTTCGCAAGCAGCAGGTACAGCAGTTCGTCGGCCTCGCCGGCCCGAACGCGCCGCTGTGCCGCCCGGTCCACCATCTACCGCGTCCTCACAGAGCGTCTCCGTCGACCTCGCCGGTCCGGACCCGGACGATCGTCTCCACCGGGGTCACCCAGACCTTGCCGTCGCCGATCTTGCCGGTCTGCGCGGCCTTCACGATCACGTCCAGCACGTCGGTGCTGTCGCCGTCCTCGACGACCACCTCGAGCCGGACCTTCGGCACCAGGTCCACCTCGTACTCCGCACCCCGGTAGACCTCGGTGTGGCCCTTCTGCCGGCCGTAACCGCTCGCCTCGGTGACCGTCATCCCGGTCACCCCGAACGTTTCCAGCGCGGTCCGGACGTCTTCGAGCTTGTGCGGCTTGACCACCGCGGTGATCAGCTTCATGCGTTCGCACCTTCCTTGTCAGCAGCGTCCTTGGCCGGGGCGTCGTCGACCGGCGCCGGGGTCCGGACCGCCGTGGCCGGGCCGCGCAGGCCGGAGCCCGCGGCCAGGAAGTCGTACGCCGTCTCGGCGTGCTCGACCTGGTCGACACCCTCCCGCTCGTCGTCCTCCTTGATCCGGAAGCCGATCGTCAGGTCGATCAGCTTGGCCAGCACGAAGGCGACCACGAAGGAGTAGACCCCGACGATCAGGTTCGCCAGCGCCTGCCGGCCGAGCTGACCGGCACCGCCACCGTAGAACAGGCCGTCCACCGCCGACGGCGCGGCCGCGGAACCGAGGAAGCCGATCGCCAGCGAGCCGACCAGGCCGCCGACCAGGTGCACGCCGACCACGTCGAGGGAGTCGTCGAAGCCCAGCTTGTACTTCAGCGACACCGCGAAGGCGCAGATGCCACCGGCCACGACACCCAGGATCAGCGCGCCGACCGGGGTGACCGCGCCGCAGGCCGGGGTGATCGCGACCAGACCGGCGACCGCGCCGGAGGCCATGCCCAGCGTGGTGGCCTTGCCGTGCCGGATCCGCTCCACGATCAGCCAGCCGATCACGGCGGCCGCGGTGGCGACCTGGGTGTTCACGAAGGTGACCGCGGCGGTGGTGCCGGCCGACAGCGCCGAGCCGGCGTTGAAGCCGAACCAGCCGAACCACAGCAGCCCGGCGCCGAGCACGACCAGCGGCAGGCTGTGCGGCCGCATCGGGTCCTTGCGCCAGCCGACCCGCCGGCCCAGCACGATCGCCAGCGCCAGCGCCGCCGCACCGGCGTTCACGTGCACCGCGGTGCCACCGGCGAAGTCGATCGCCTTGATGCCGGTGGCGATGAAACCGCCGCCACCCTCGCCGTCGAGGTACCACACGGCGTGCGCGACCGGGAAGTAGACCAGCGAGGTCCACAGCGCCACGAACACGATCCAGCCGCGGAACGAGGCCCGGTCGGCGATCGCGCCGGAGATCAGCGCCGGCGTGATGATCGCGAACATCAGCTGGAAGGCCACGAAGGCGAGCGTCGGGATGGTGCCGCTGACCGCCTCGGGGGCGATCAAGCCCTTCAGGCCGGCCACCGAGAAGTTCCCGATCACCCCGCCGTTGTCACCACCGAACGTCAACGAGTAGCCGACCACCACCCACAGCACGGTGACGACGGCGATGGTGATGGCACTCATCATCATCATGTTCAGCACGCTCTTGACGCGCACCATGCCGCCGTAGAAGAAAGCCAGGCCCGGTGTCATCAAGAACACCAGGGCGGCACTGACCAAGACCCAGGCGGTATCGCCGGCGTTGATCTCCATCAACGTCATCCCTTCCATCGATCTGGGGGTGACCGGCGTCCTCGTCGAGAGGTGCTCCACAGCGCCGGGAAGCCTGCGCGCGGCCACATCGCACACGGTGTCGGCGCGCCGTTTCAACCGATCGGTCCGTATGTTTCGGCGATGTGACAAAGCGCTGCGTCAGGTGACATCCAGGTGACATCGCGCCGGATATGGCACTCTGGCTGGACCACACGGCCGCAGCCGCGCCACTGCGACCGTCCGAGCTGGGGACGACCACGATGGGGACGAACGACGGGGACAAGCCGCGCCGCGGCCGACCGCGGGACCCGGACGCCGAGCCGAGGATCCGCCGGTACGCCGTGCAGCTGCTGCTGGAGCGCGGGTTCGAGCGCATGACGGTGGACGACGTGGCCGAGGCGGCCGGCGTCGGCAAGGCCACCATCTACCGCCGCTGGGCGAGCAAGGAGCAGCTGGCCAACGACGCGCTGGCCGGGCTGTTCGACATCGAGATCCCGGACGCGGACACCGGGTCGATCGCGGGCGACCTGCGCCAGGTCTACCGCGACGCGCTGGCCTTCGTGAACACCAAGGAAGGGGTCGCGCTGGTCCGGCTCGCGGTCACCGAGATGAACCGCGGTGAGCAGTTCGCCGTGTTCTACCGCGCCTTCCTGCAGCGCCGGATCGCGCACACCGCGGCGGCGCTGGAGCGCGCCCGGGCCCGCGGCGAACGGATCCGCCCGGACGCCGACCCGGTGCTGATGGTGCAGTGGCTCGCCGGCGTCCTGGTGATTCGCGCGCTGACCGGCGAGGCGATGCCGACGGTGGCCGACGCCGACCACCTGATGGAGATGACCCTGCGCTGCATCGTCGAGTAGGGCGGTCAGTCCCGCAGACCGGGGCCCAGGGCAACTGCTTCGACGTCGACCTCGGTCACTCGGCGGACCTGCCCGGTCTCCAGGTTCCACGACAGGATCCAGCCGGTGACCTGGAGCAGGACCGTCGACGCGTCGTACCAGCCGGCCACGGCGCAGCAGTCGCGCTCGCGAACGGCGTCCGGCGTACTGGGCCCTGACGGCGGTGGAGTGGCCGGAGGTGTTTCGCCGAGCACCAGCAGGCGACTGGGCTCGCTCGGCACGGCGGAGATCGCAGCCACCACCTGCGGCCGGGACGCGATCGTCGGCACCTGCGGCAGCTGGGTCGCGGTGAACAGCCGGGCCGCGACGTTGCCACTGGTGAACGTCTGCCCGGTCCAGCTCTGCACCGGCAGCTGGACGGTGTCGTCGACCGTCCAGCCTCGCAGGATGGAGCGCATCAGCACGACCTGCCCCGCCACCCCGTCCAGCCGGTACGGCGAGGTCGCGGCGTGCGGGTCGACGCTGGGCTGGATCGGCGCCACCTCCTGGGCCCCACTGGCGGCGGGGTTGATCGCCACCCGGTACGTGCTGCGCGGGCCGCTGACCAGCATCCGCTCGCTGTCCACGAGCCAGGACACGCTGCGGATGTCCTGGTCGGCCAGGGCGATGCGCCGGATCTGCGCGGAGGCCGATTCGACGACCACCACGCCACCGGGCTGCGGGAAGGCCACCCGGCCACCGCTCGGGGCGACCGAACCAGGACTGAGAGGCGAGCCGGTGGCGATCGGAGCCAGCAGCACGTCCGCCTCGGACCACTTCGCGTCGCTGCCCAGCAGGAGCGGCCGGAAGCCACGGTCGGTCCGGGTGAGCACCACCGCGGCGATCTGCTCGACCGGCTGGGCCTGAAGAGGCTCCGCATCGTCGGGGTACTGCAACTGTTCACCCATCGGGGTCGACAGCCGATCCAGGAACGGCTCGCTGCCACCGGGCGGCGCCAGCCAGAAGTCCATCCCGGCGATCTGTCCAGCGGGCGGCACATAGCCGGGCGGGTGGCTCGGCGGCCGGTCCGGCGAGGTCAGACCAGCGCTCGGGCCCTTGACGGCGACCAGGATGCCGGCAGCGGTCAGCATGAGCAGAACCACTGCCAGCACCACGGCCGTCGTCCGTCGCCTGCGCCGGCGAAGCGTCAGTCCGCCGGCCCAGGCCGAGTCCGCCAGGTCAGGCTCAGGTAGCTCGTCCACTGCCCGCTGCAGCAGCGGCCGGACGTCCTCGCGCCTCATCGCCGGTCCCCGGCGCTACGCCAGTCGCCATGGCCCAGCCCGCTGCGGAACCGGCTCAGCGCAGCCTGGCCGTGGCTGTGCACCGCGGTGTGGGACAGCGAGAGCAGATCCGCGATCTCGAACTCGGTGAGCTCCTCGTAGTACAGCAGCACGAACACCGTGCGCTGCACCGGACTCATCCCACCGAGCGCCGATCGGGCGAGCTCGTCGTCGCCCTCGAACACACTCGCCCTGTTCCAGCGCGACAGGGCGGGCTGGTAGAGCACGCGCTGGACGAACATGTCCGGGTCGTCCTCGCGCCCCCACACAAGTGACAGCCGGCTGAAGGCGTGCAGCAGTTCCGCCTCGGCCCGCGCCGGGTCGCCGTAGACGAGGTAGGCGCTGCGCAGCCACCTGCCCTGCCGCGCATCGACGTACGAGGCGAAATCGGGGTCGACCGTGTCGCGCATCCACCCTCCCGCCCCTATTCAACGCCTCAACTGCTGCGCGCGGCCACTGCCCGGCGAGTGTCTTCTGCGACCAGTTCGGCGTTGATGCCCGCGCCGGCCGCGAGTCCGGCCGCCGCGGCGCTGATCACCTGGGCCATCGGTTCGGTCACGTTGCCGGCCACCCAGACGCCCGGCACGTCGGTCGTTCCGCCCGGACCGGCGTCCACCGCGGTCCCGATGACCACTCCACGGATCTCCCGGTCGCCCGCCTTGAGGCCGAGCTCGTCCAGGAACCGCGCCCGCGCCCGCAGCGACGTCTGGACCACCAGCGCCTGCCGGGCGATCACCCGGCCACCCCGCAGCCGTACGCCGGTCAGCCGGTCGTCCGTGGTCTCGACGGCCTCCACCTCGCCCTGCACCACGGAGATGCCGCGCGCGGCCAGTTCCTCCCACTGCTGCTCGGTCGGCTCCGGCCCCTCGTGCAGGAACAGCGTGACGTCGTCGCTCAGCTGCCGGAACAGCATCACCTGGTGGATCGCCATCGGTCCGGTCTGCAGCACGCCGATCGCCTGGTCCCGCACCTCCCAGCCGTGGCAGTACGGGCAGTGCAGCACGTCCCGGCCGAACCGCTCGGCCAGCCCCGGTACGTCGGGGAGCTGGTCGGTCACACCGGTCGTCACCAGCAGCCGCCGGGCCTGGAACGTCCGCCCGTCGGTCAGCTCGACCTCGAACCCGATCTCCGCGTCGCCGGTCGGCCGGGCGGACGTGACGGTCCCGGTGATCACCTCACCGCCGTACCCGGTCACCTCGGCGCGGCCCAGCGCGGTCAGCTCGGCCGGCGGCGTCCCGTCCCGGGTCAGGAAGTTGTGCACCCCGTCGGCGGGCGCGTTGCGCGGGTCTCCCCGGTCGACGACCAGCACCGACCGCCGGGCCCGGACCAGCGCCAGGGCTCCGCTGAGTCCCGCGGCTCCGCCACCCACCACGATCACGTCGTACATGTCGATCTCCTTCTCTCGGTCTGCTCCGAGAATCCGCGAGCATCGCGAGAATGACAAAGATCTTTGCCAAGATGGCAACATGGACGATTTCGACGAGGTGCTGGAAGCGGTCGGTCCCCGGCTGCGCCGGCTGCGGCAGGAGCGCGGTACGACGCTCACCCAACTGGCGGAGAGCACGGGAATCTCGGTGAGCACCCTGTCCCGGCTGGAGGCGGGACAGCGTCGCCCCACGCTGGAACTGCTGCTGCCCCTGGCCCGGGCGCACCAGGTTCAGCTGGACGAGCTGGTCGACGCGCCCTCGACCGGCGACCCGCGAATCCACTCCAAGCCGATCAAGCGGTTCGGTGCCGTGCTGATCCCGCTCAGCCGGCGGCCGGGCGGCCTGCAGGCGTTCAAGCAGATTGCTCCGCCCGGCTGGCCCGGCGGAGAGGTCGAGCAGAAGACGCACGAGGGCTACGACTGGATCTACGTGCTGTCCGGGCGGCTCCGGCTCGTGCTGGGCGACAAGGACTTCATCCTGGAGGCCGGTGAGGTGGCCGAGTTCGACACCCGGGTCCCGCACTGGTTCGGCAACCCCGGACCGGAGCCGGTGGAGCTGCTGTGCCTGTACGGGCCGCAGGGCGAGCGCATGCACGTCCGGGCCAAGTCGCGCTAGGTAGTTGACCGGTCCGCTCAGGTAGTAACCTGCCCCGGCCTGCTGTGACCAACGAGAGGATCTGCCCGTGAGCGTCGCGCTCTTCACCCTCGGCGGCACCATCTCCGTGGCCGGCGGTTCGCACAGGTTGACCGGTGCCGAGCTGACCGCCGCCGTACCGGGTCTGGCCGAGCTGGGGCAGCCCTTGGAAGTGCAGGACGTCGAAGCCGTGCCCAGCGCGGACCTGACGCTCGCGACGTTGCTGGACGTGGTGGACGCCGCGTCGAAGGCCGTCAGCAACGGGGCCACCGGCGTGGTGGTCACCCAAGGCACGGACACACTCGAGGAGAGCGCGTTCGTGGTCGACCAGGTGTGGCCGCATCCGCAGCCGTTCGTGCTGACGGGCGCGATGCGCAACTCGACTCTGGCCGGCCCGGACGGCCCGGCGAACCTGCTGGCTGCCGCGCGGGTCGCCTGCTCCCCCGCGGCTCGGGACCTCGGGGCCCTGGTGGTGTTCAACGACGAGGTCCACGCCGCCCGCTGGGTCCGCAAGACGCACAGCACGAGCACGGCGACGTTCACCTCGCCCAACGCCGGGCCGATCGGCCAGCTGGTCGAGGACCAGGTCCGCATCCTCACCCGTCCCGCTCGCCAGGACGGCGTGCCCGGCCGTGCGGAACCTGCCGACCTCGACGCGACCCGGGTGGCGCTCTACACGGTCACGCTGGACGACGACGGCCTCCTGCTCGACGGACTGGCTGACACCCATCAGGGCCTGGTCGTCGCGGGCTTCGGCGTCGGCCACGTGCCGTCTGCCCTGGCGCCGGTGCTGGGCGCTCTGGCCGAGCGCATCCCCGTCGTACTGACGTCACGGACCGGCGGTGGCTCGATCCTGCGCAACACCTATCGCTCGGTGGGCTCCGAGTCCGACCTCCTCGGCCGCGGTCTGATCAGCGGCGGCTTCCTCGACCCGTACAAGGCGCGGGTGCTGCTGAGGTTGCTGCTGGCGACCGGCGAGGGCCCGGAGGAGATCACTGCGGCGTTCGCGCAGCATCACTGACCGCTGCGGCCTTCAGGGTCAGGTAGTCCCGCTCCGGCAAGCTCGTCGTACGCCGGGCCGCCGCGCGGAAGTGTTCCGCCGCAGTCCCGGTCTCCCCCTTCATCTCGTACAGATGTCCCCGTACGGCGTCCAGTCGGTAGTGCCCGGCCAGTTGCTTGTCCAGCGGCTCCAGCATGGCGAGACCGGCGTCCGGGCCGTTGACCATCGCCGCGGCGATCGCGCGGTTCAGTGTGACCATCGGGTTCTTGGACAGCTCCTCCAGCAGCCCGTACAGCGCCAGCACCTGCGGCCAGTCGGTGTCCTCGGGCCGGTCCACCTCGTCGTGCAGCGCGGCGATCGCCGCCTGCAGCTGATACTCCCCCAGCGGCGGACGGCCAAACGCGTCGACGGCGAGCGCCACACCTTCGGCGATGAAGTCCTTGTTCCACAGCGAGCGGTCCTGCTCGGCCAGCGGAATCAACTCGCCGGACGAACCGGTCCGGGCGTCCCGCCGGGCGTCGTTGAGCAGCATCAACGCGAGCAGACCGGTCACTTGGCCGTTCTCCGGCAGCAGCGCGTGCACTGTCCGGGTCAGGCGGATCGCCTCGGTGGCCAGGTCGGCGCGGTGCAGCTCCGGGCCACTGCTGCTGGTGTAGCCCTCGTTGAACATCAGGTAGAGCACGTGCAGGACGTTGCGCAGCCGCTCGTCGCCCGGGTCGAGCTCGAACGTCGCGCCCTTGATCCGCTGCTTGGCCCGGCTGATCCGCTGCGCCATCGTCGACTCCGGCACGAAGTACGCCTGCGCGATCTCCGCGGTGCTCAGCCCGCCGACCGCGCGCAGGGTGAGGGCGATCGCCGAAGCCGCGGACAGGTCCGGGTGACAGCACAGGAACAGCAGTCGCAGCGTGTCGTCCTGCTGCTCGACCTCCTCGGCCGGAACCTCCCGCTGGGCGGCGAGCTCCTCGCGGCGGCGCCGGGCCTGCTCCTGCCGGATCTCGTCGATCACCTTGCGGTGCGCGGTCTGGATCAGCCAGCCACGCGGGTTGTCCGGCGTACCGTCGCGCGGCCACGTCCGGGCGGCGGCCAGCAGGGCCTCCTGGACCGCGTCCTCGGCCGCAGTGAAGTCGCCGGTCCGCCGGACGACGGCACCCAGCACCTGGGGCGCGAGCTCCCGGAGCAAGCCTTCCACGCGGATCATCCTGCCACCACCGCGGCGGGACGCGCGCACCGCGGGGTCGTTGATTGCCCATGGCAACATTCCGCGAACGGGCCGACGAGAAAGATCTCCTTTCGCCCACCGTCTTGTCAACGGTTCGCACGCAGATCGGACGCATCGACACCATTTTTCCTTCTCGCCTTGACCTCGCCGCTACCGAAGGTGTTCGATCGGGTCCGCTCGGGGACCGACAACGAACGAACTGGGAGATGGTTACGCCGTGACTGAGCAGGATCAGTCCAACCCGCAGGTGAGCGACTACACGGCGGTGGGCGGCGGCCCCGCGATCGCCTCGGTGGTGGACCTGTTCTACCGCGAAGTGCTGGCCGACCCGCAGCTCGTCGACTACTTCGCCGACACCGACCTGGCCCGGCTGAAGCGCCACCAGGTCGCGCTGGTCTCCCAGGTGATGGGTGGTCCGGTCGCCTACGAGGGCGACGACCTGGCCGCCGCGCACGCCGGCCGCGGCATCACCGCCGAGGACTTCGGCCGGGTCGTCGAGCACCTGGTCGGCGCGCTGCGCGCGCACGACGTACCGACCGAGATCATCGACCGGGTGGTCGGGGCGCTGGGGGCGACCCAGGGCGACATCGTTTCCACCCACTGATGGATCCGGCCGCCCTCAAGAGCAGTTGGGACGTCGTCGCCAAGGCCGGCGACGAGGTCCCGATGTTCTTCTACTCGCACCTGTTCCTGTCCCATCCCGAGGTCCGGGAGATGTTCCCGGTCTCGATGGCCGCCCAGCGCGACAAACTGGTCGGCGCCCTCGGCGCCGTGGTCAGCAACGCCGCCGAGCTCGACAAGGTGGTCCCGTTCCTGCAGCAACTGGGCCGGGACCACCGCCGCTTCTCGGTGATCGCCGAGCACTACTCCGCGGTCGGCGCGTCGCTGCTCGCCACCCTGCAGCACTTCCTCGGCGCCGCGTGGACCCAGCAACTGGCCGCCGACTGGGCCGAGGCCTACGGGCTCGTGGCAGCCGTCATGGTCCAGGCCGCCGACGAGTCCGCGGAGGAGACACCGGCCTGGTGGCCGGCCGAGGTCCTGGGCGTCGACCGCCGGACGATGGACATCACCATCGTCCAGCTCCGGCCCGAGGAACCTGTGCCCTACCAGCCCGGCCAGTCGCTCGCGCTGGAGATCCCGTACCGGCCCCGGCGCTGGCGCTACTTCAGCCCGGCCAACGCGCCGCGCCCCGACGGCTCGATCGAGCTGCACATCCAGCTCGTTCCCGGCGGCCAGGTCAGCGGCCCGGCGGTCCGGTCGCTCAAGAAGGGCGACCCCGTCCGGCTCGGCGCTCCGGTCGGCGACGCCCTGCTGCTTCCCGAGGACGGCCGCGACCTGCTGATGGTGGCCGGCGGCACCGGCCTGGCCCCGCTGCGCGCCATGCTCGAGCAACTCGACCGGCGGACGGTGCCGGTGCCTCGGGTCCACCTGTTCCACGGTGCCCGGATGCCGTGGAACCTGTACGAGCACGCCCAGCTGACCCGGCTGACCCAGCGCCCGTGGTTCAGCTACACGCCGGTGGTGTCGGACGACGCGTCGTACCCGGGCCGGCGCGGTCCGGTCGGCAGCGTCGCGGCCGAGCACGGGCCGTGGACCGGACACACCGTCCTGGTCTGCGGATCGTCGCCGATGGTCGCGCACACCGTCGACGAACTCCGCGCGGCCGGCGTCCCGGCGGCCGACATCCGCACCGAGACCTTCGGGTCCTCGACCACCACCTCGACCACCGCTGGGGGCCCGCAGTGACGCCCGAAGACCCGACCGCCCGCAGACCCGTTCAGTCGCCGTACGCGATCCGCACCCGGACCTTCGGCACCCGCCGCAAGGGGCTGGACCCGGACGAGGTCCGCGAGTACCTGAACGAGCTCGCCGCGCAGGTCGAGCACTCCGACGCCGAGCGGGCCCGTCTGCGGGCCGAGCTGGACCGTCAGCGCGACAGCGCGCCGGCCGACGCCGAGCAGCGGGCGCACATCACCGCGAACGCCGTCGGCCTGCTGAGCCAGGCCCAGCAGATCGCCGACAACCTGGTCTCGGAGGCCGAGCAGTACGCGAAGGACCTGATCGAGTCGGCGCGCGAGCAGCAGCGCGACGTCCTGCTGCGGGCCCGCGACTCCGTCGAGACCGCGGTAAGGCAACTACCGGCGAACAACGTGCAGGCCGCCGAGCTGGAGTACGTCCGCACCTTCACGCAGGTGGCGCACGTCCAGCTCCGGTCGGTGCTGGACGCGCTGGCCGAGCAGGTGGAGCGCCTGGGTCACCTGCCGCGCGTACCGGATGGTCCGCAGCCGACCACTGACGCCCTGGGCCAGCTGCCCCAGGCGCCGGCCTCACTGGAGTCGGCTGACGGCGACGTGCGCTGGTGGACGGACCTGTCCAGCAGCGACGCCATCGAACCTGCTGCGGGGTCGCGGTCTCCGGCGGTGCACCGCCGGAATTTGTAACCGCCCGGCTCAGTCGAGAAGGGCGTCGACGAACTGCTCGGCCTCGAACGGCGCGAGGTCGTCGGCGCCCTCTCCCAGTCCCACCAGCTTGACCGGGACACCGAGCTCACGCTGGACGGCGATCACGATGCCGCCCTTCGCGGTGCCGTCCAGCTTGGTCAGCACCAGGCCGGTCACGTTGATCACCTCGGCGAACACCCGGGCCTGGGTCAGGCCGTTCTGCCCGGTGGTGGCGTCGATGACGAGCAACACCTCGTCCACCTCGGCGGTCTTCTCGATCACCCGCTTGACCTTGCCCAGCTCGTCCATCAGGCCGATCTTGGTGTGCAGCCGGCCTGCGGTGTCGACCAGTACGACGTCCGCGGACTCGTCGATGCCCTGCTTGACGGCGTCGAACGCGATGCTGGCCGGGTCGCCGCCCTCAGGCCCCCGAACGGTCCGGACGCCGACCCGCTCGCCCCAGGTCTGCAGCTGGTCCGCGGCGGCCGCACGGAACGTGTCCGCCGCGCCCAGCACGACGTGCTTGTCCTCCGCGACCAGAACCCGGGCCAGCTTGCCGACCGTGGTCGTCTTGCCGGTGCCGTTGACGCCTACGACCATGACGACGGCCGGCTTCCCGTCCTTGCGGTCCACCTTGAGCGACCGGTCCAGGGTGGGGTCGACCAGCGTGATCAGCTCCTCGCGCAGGATCGCGCGGGCCTGCTCGCCGCTGACGCCCTCGACACGGACCCGGGTGCGCAGCCGCTCGACCAGCTCCTGGGTCGGGGTGACGCCGACGTCGGCGGTGATCAGCGTGGTCTCGATGTCCTCCCACGCCTCCTCGTCCAGCTTGTCGCGGGACAGCAGCGCGAGCAGGCCCTTGCCGAGCGAGCTCTGCGAGCGGGCCAGCTTGGCGCGCAGCCGGACCAGCCGGCCCTGCGCGGACTCCGGCTTCTCCAGCGTCGGCAGCTCGGTGTCCTCGAGCGTGCGGGTCGGTGTGTCCCGCGGCTCCTCGGCGTCCTCGCCGACCTTCGGTTCCACCCGCTCGCCGGTGTCCAGCGGCGCCGGCGGGGTGGGAGCGGGCAGCTCCCTGGTCCGGCGCTGCCTGGTGACGACCAGGCCGGTGGTCCCGGCGACCAGGACGACGATCACCGCGATGATGGCGATCAGGGCGGCATCGGCGAGCAGAGGAACAAGCTGAGAGGTCAACACGGTTCCCCATCTTGGCAGACGCCCGGAGCGGATCCCCCATCGCTCAGGTCACGGCTCACGGCAGACTGACGACCGGTCGCGTTGGGTGAGGGGCCAGCTCCGGCCTGTGGGTGAGTAGCACGACCGTACGCCTGCCGGCCGCCTCGAACAGGTCGGCCAGCAGCTTGCGACCAGTCTCCTCGTCCAGGTGCTCCGTCGGCTCGTCCAGCACCAGAACGTCATGGTCGGCCAGCAGGAGCCGGGCGAACGCCAGCCGCTGCCGCTCCCCACCGGACAGCCGCGCGCCGTGCTCCCCCACCATCGTGTCGAGCCGGCGTGGCAAGCCGTGCACGAACTCGCCGAGCCGGGCCCGGTAGAGCGCGTTCCACAACTGCAGGTCACTGGCGCCCGGCCGGGCCAGCAGCAGGTTCTCCCGGATGCTGGTGTCGAACACGTAGCTCTCCTGCGTCAGCAGCCCGACCTTCGACCGCACCTGGTCTCCGTCGAGGCGCCGTACGTCGCAGCCACCCAGCAGCACCTCGCCGTCACGCGGCTCCAGGAACCGCAGCAGTACGGCGGCCAGCGTGCTCTTGCCCGACCCGCTCGGACCGGTGATCACCACTCGGCTCCCAGCCGGCAGGTCCAGGTCAACGCCACGCAGTACGTCCTCCGGGCCGTAGCCCACTCGAAGACCCCGTACTCGCAACCCACGACCTTCCGGCAGCGGCTGCGGGTCTGCCGGCTCAGTCACCGGAGCCGGCGTCTTCACCAGCTCGTCCACGCGCTGCAGCGAACCCTTGACTCTGATCGCCAGTTGCGCGGCAGCCGGAATTCCGCCCAGCACATCAGCCAAGGCCAGCGGAGTCAGCACGAGCACAGCGAAGACCGGTCCGGAGATCGCCGCTCCACTACCGAGGACAAGCCCGGCGATGCTGGCACCACCGACACACAGCACCAGCAGACCGTTGCCGAGCCCAGCGCTCCAGGCTGACCGGCGCTGGGCCAAGGTGAGTCGCCGGTCGGCCGCCTCGAACGAGGCCAGCACGCCGTCGACCGCGTTGAACGCCAGTACATCGGCTGCGGTCTGCAGGTTCTCGGTGGCGGCGGCTGCCACGTCACCGCGAGCGTCAGCCATCATCCGCTCGGCGCGGCGCGCACTGGCTGCGGTCAGCCACGGCACGACCGTGCAGGCCACGAGAACCGCGACAGCAACCGCCCCGCCTGCTACCGGAAGCAGCAGTACCAGCAGGCCAACCGTCGCCGCACCTGTCACGGCCGCGATCAGCACCGGCAGCACGACCCGCAGCCACAGGTCCAGCACCGCATCCACGTCCAGCACCAGCCGCGCCAGCAGGTCTCCCCTGCGCGACGATGCCAGCCCGACCGGCGCGAGCTCCTCCAGCCGCTCCGTGATCCGGGCTCGGGTGTCCCCCAGCACCCGGTACGCCGCGTCGTGGCCGGCCAGCCGTTCGACGTACCGGAAGACGCCTCGGCCGACACCGAACGCGCGGACCGCGACGATCGCCACCATCAACGTCAGTACCGGCGGCTGCGCGGCCGCGGTGGTGATCAGCCACGCCGAGGTGGCCAGCAGGCCCACTGCGGTCCCCGACGCCAGCACTCCGGCGAGCACCGCCAGCAGCAGCCGCGGCCGAACCCGCCGCTCCGGCATCACCAGTCCGGCCATGCTCGTGTTCATGCGCATGTTCGTGCTCGTGTTCATACCGGCATCAACTCACTCGGCTCGCCCTGCACGGAGACCACTCGATCAGCTGCCTCGATGAGCGCCGGACGGTGCGCGACCAGCAGGATCGTCCGGCCCGTCGTCCGCAGGCCGGCGACCACCGCCGCTTCCGCCTCGGCGTCCAGCCCTGCCGTCGGCTCGTCCAGCAACAGCACCGGGGCATCCGTCACCAGCGCTCGGGCCAACGCCACGCGCCGACGTTGGCCGCCCGACAGCAACTGCCCTTGCTCCCCCACCGGAGTGTCCAGCTCCAGCTCCGCCGCTCCGGCCAGGTCCAGCGCGCGCCGGACCTCGGCATCGGTTGCCAGCGGCCGGCCGAGCCGCACGTTGTCGGCGATGCTCCCGCTGCGCAGACCAGGCCGCTGCGGCACCCAGCCGAACTGCCGCCGCCACAGCTCGGGCTCGAACTCGTCGGCGGCGCTGCCACCGGCAACCACCACCCCGTGCTCCGGTACGACGAAGCCGAGGATCGCCGCGAGCACCGTCGACTTGCCTGCTCCGCTCGGCCCGGTCAGCGCGACCACCTCGCCCGGCCACAGGTCCAGGTCGAACCCGTCCAGGGCGGGCGCCTCCCGGTCGGGGTACCGCACCGTGACGTCGTGCAGGTGAAGCGCCGTCGACCGCAGGTCCGGTACGTCGGTCCGCTCGCCTTGCGCGGGCAGCGGCGTTTCCAGCACCCGGAAGACCTCCTCGCTCGCCGCGACGCCGTCGGCACTCGCGTGGAACTGGGCTCCGACCTGCCGCAGCGGCAGATACGCCTCCGGCGCCAGGATCAGCACCAGCAAAGCCGTCTCCAGTCCGAGCCGTCCCTCCACGAGCCGCAACCCGACGCCGACCGCGACGAGCGCCACCGAGATGCTCGCGAGCAGTTCCAGCACCAGCGACGACAGGAAGGCCAGCCGGAGACTCGCCATCGACGCCACCCGGTGCTCCTCGGTCACCCGGCGGACCGCGGCCGCCTGCCCCTTGGCTCGGCCGAACAGCTTCAGCGTGGCCAGTCCCGACACCACATCCGCGAAGTGATGAGCCAGCACCGCGAGCGCCCGCTGCCGACGGCGGCTGTAGGCCTCGGTGGCCCATCCGACCAGCGCCATGAACACCGGGATCAACGGCAGCGTCACCACGACAGTGCCAGCCGCGATCAGGTCACCAGTCGCCATCCAGCCGACCACTCCGGCCGGCACCGTCGCCGCCAGCACCAGCTGCGGCAGGTAGCGGGCGAAGTACGGGTCCAGGTCGTCGAGGCCCTTGGTCAGCAACGTGGTCAGTGCGCTGCTGCGTTCTCCGCTGAGCCAGGCCGGCCCGAGCTTCAGCGAGTGCTCCAGAACCTGGCGCCGCAGCGTCGACTTCACCGCAGCGGCGGCCCGCTGAGCGATGACCTCCTGCAACCACGCCAGCGCCGCCCGCCCGGTCACGACGAGGGCCAGCAACCACGCGACCTCGCCGACCGCCGCGTCACGCAGTACGACGTCGGAGATGCCTCGGGCGAGCAGGACCGCCTGCACCACGACCAGAGCACCCGTGGCCACGCCGATGAGCACCGAGCCGGCGAGGAAAAGCCGAGCCGCTGTGGCCCGTCGCAGCAGCCGCGGGTCGAGAGGTTTCATGAGACCGCGACCGGCTCGACCGTGACGCGCTTGCGGAACACCCAGTACGTCCAGCCCTGGTAGAGCATCACCAGCGGCGTGAAGATCGCGGCGATCACGGTCAGGATCTTCAACGTGTACGGCGTCGACGCGGCGGCCGCCGTCGTCAGCGTCGAGGACGGGTCGAGCGTCGACGGCATCACCGCCGGGAACATCGCGACGAACAACGAGGTGACCGCCAGCGCGATCGCCAGCGCCGTCCCGGCGAACGCCCAGCCCTCCCGGCGAGCTCGGTTCGCAGCCACGCCGCCGAGCAGCGCCAGCACGGCGAGGCCGGCCACGATCAGCGACCACCGGTCGCCCCGCAGCTGCTGGGTCCAGGCCAGGAACAGTCCGGCCAGGATCGCCGCGACCACGCCGGTCGTCGCTGCCCTTCGATTCGCCCGCTCCCGCAGGTCATCCGTCGTCCGCAGCGCCAGGAAGATCGCGCCGTGCGCCACGAACACCGCCGTGAAGGTCAGACCGCCCAGCAAGGCGAACGGGCTGAACAGGTCGCCCAGGCTCCCCACGTACTCGTACGACGAGTCCAGCGGTACGCCGCGCACCAGGTTGGCGAAGGTGATGCCCCACAGCACCGCGGGAAGCAGTGACCCGACTGCGATCAGCGTGTCCATCCGGGACCGCCAGGGCAGGTCGTCGCGCTTGCCCCGGTACTCCAGGGCCACCCCACGCAGGATCAGCGCCACCAGGATCGCGAACAGTGGCAGGTAGAACCCGCTGAACAGGGTGGCGTACCACTCCGGGAAGGCCGCGAAGGTCGCACCGGCGGCCACGACCAGCCAGACCTCGTTGCCGTCCCAGACCGGCCCGATCGTGGTCACCAGCGCGCGCCGCTCGGGCTCGTCCCGGCCGAGCACCCGCAGCAGGATGCCGACCCCGAAGTCGAAACCCTCCAGCACGAAGTACCCGACCCACAGGAACGCGATCAGCACGAACCAGACCGTTGTCAGCTCCATCGTCCACTCCACCTCAGGCCGTGATCAGTACGAACTTCTGGACGCACTTCTGGATGCGCTTCAGTACGCGAAGGACAGGGGCTTGGCCTCGTCGGCACCGGGACCGTCGGCCGGGCCGTCGGCGTCGTCGCCGCCCGGGCGGCTCGGGTCCCCGGGCGCACCGGCCCCGGTGCCGGCCAGACCGGCCCGGATCGACTTGAACATCAGCTTCACCTCGACCACCGCCAGTACGCCGTACAGGAGGGTGAAGCCGATCAGGCTGGTCAGCACCTCCCCGGCGGTCGTGCCCGGCGACACCCCGGCCGCGGTCGGCAGCAGGCCGAACACCAGCCACGGCTGCCGGCCGGTCTCGGTGAAGATCCAGCCGAAGACGTTCGCCGCCATCGGCAGCAGGGGCAGGGGCAGAGCCAGCCAGATCAGCAGCCGGTGCGGGGATCGGCCCCGCCTGGTCACCCACAGCAGCAGCGCCGCCAGCCCCGCCGCCGCCATCCCGACCCCGATCATCAACCGGAAGGTCCAGTAGGTCAGCGGGATGTTCGGCTTGTACGACCCCGGGCCGTAGAGCTGCTCGTAGGCCTGCTGCAGCGAGTTGATGCCCTGCACCTCGCCGTCGAAGTGCCCGGTGGCCAGGAAGGACAGCAGGTACGGCACCTTGACCGAGAAGATCTCCCGCGACCCGTCCAGCGTGCCGACCGTGAAGACCGAGAACGACGCCGGCTTCTCGGTCTCGTAGAGCGCCTCGGCGGCCGCCATCTTCATCGGCTGCACCTCGGTCATCACCTTGCCCTGCTGGTCGCCGCTCAGCGCCACCCCGGCGCCGGCGACGATCACGATCACCGCGCCCAGCCGCAGCGCGGTCCGGAACGCGCCGGTGTCGACGCCCGGCCGGCGGATGAGGTGCCAGACCGCCACCCCGGCGACGAACGCGCCGCCGACCATGAAGGCGGCGAAGATCGTGTGCGGGAAGGTGACCAGCACGACCTTGTTGGTCAGCACCGCCCAGATGTCGGTCAGCTCGGCCCGGCCGCGCTCGGCGTCGTACCCGAAGCCGACCGGGTTCTGCATCCAGGAGTTGGCCGCCAGGATGAAGTACGCCGACAGTTGGGTGCCCAGCACCACCATCCAGATGCAGGCCAGGTGCACCTTCTTCGGCAGCCGGTCCCAGCCGAAGATCCACAGCCCGATGAAGGTGGACTCCAGGAAGAACGCGAGCAGCCCCTCCAGCGCCAGCGGCGCGCCGAACACGTCGCCGACGAAGCGCGAGTAGGCGCTCCAGTTCATCCCGAACTGGAACTCCTGGACCAGCCCGGTGACCACACCCATCGCGATGTTGATCAAGAAGAGCTTGCCGTAGAACTTGGTCAGCCGCAGGTACTTGTCCTTGCCGGTCCGGTACCACGCGGTCTGCAGGCCGGCCGTGATCGCGACCAGCGAGATCGTCACCGGGACGAAGAAGAAGTGGTAGACGGTGGTGATCGCGAACTGCCAGCGCGCCAGGTCCAAGGTGTCCACGGGTCGCCCTCCAAGGGCCATCTACGACGTTACGTAGTAGACATTAGCGCAGACCTACGACGTTGCGTAGTAGATCCGGGCGCAGATCTACTACAAGCCGTAGTTATACTGGTCACGTGACCACCGATCCGAAGGCCCCGCGACCGCTCGGCGAGCTCGAGCGGCTGGTGATGGAGCAGCTCTGGGCCGCCGACGCCGCGCTCACCGTGCGCGAGGTGCACGAGCGGCTCGCCGGTACCCGGGAGCTGGCCTACACCACCGTGATGACGGTGCTGGACCGGTTGGCCAAGAAGCAGCTGACCGAGCGGGAGCGGGACGGCAAGGCCTGGCGCTACCGGGCCGCGGCTCCGCGCGCCGACCTGGCGGCCGACCTGATGCGCGACGCTCTCGACCAGGCCGGTGACCGCCGGGAGGCCCTGGTCCGCTTCGTCGGCCAGGTCTCCGACGAGGAGGCCGCGCTGCTGCGCGAAGCCCTCAGCCGGCTCGAAGCGAGCGAGAGTGCCGGTGGGAAGGGGAGCACGGTCGGGCTGGAGGCTCGGGAGGGGTGATCACTCCGATCCTGCTCGCGGCGCTGGCGCTGGTGCTGACAGGACCGGCGCCGGCCCTCCTCGCGCGATCGAGCTGGCCCTACCGCATCCCGCGTGCAGCAGTAGCGCTCTGGCAGGCGCTGGCTCTCGCAGCGGTGCTGGCAGCTCTCGGCGCGGGCATCGCGCTGTCGTACTCCACAGCAGGTCAGCCTGGCGAGCCCCGCTTCAACCCATCGTCGCCGCGCGACCTGGCGGCCGCTGCGGTACTGGCCCTCACCGCACTGGTCGCCATCCGCCTCCTGTACGCCGCCGGACGGGTCGCCGTCGGCACCAGAGCCCGGCGCAAGCGCCATCGCGACCTCGTCGACGTCCTGGCGACACCGGACGGCCTGATCCCCGGTCTGCGCGTACTGGCCGAGCAGACACCGCTGGCCTACTGCCTGCCGGCGCTTCGCGGCGCGCGCGTCGTCGTCTCCGTCGGCGCGCTCGACCGCCTCGACGAGAACGAACTGCGCGCGGTCCTGGCGCACGAACAAGCGCACCTCCGCGCCAGGCACGACCTGGTCCTGGAGGCGTTCACCGCCCTGCACAGGGCCTTTCCGCGCTGGGTGCGCAGCGAGGTCGCGCTGGAGCAGGCGCGCACGCTGGTCGAGCTGCTCGCCGACGACGACGCACGCCGCCGCCGCGGCCCGCTGCCGCTCGCCCGCGCGTTGGTCGCCCTCGCCGGATCACCGGCCCCCGCGGCCGGACTGGCCGCGGCCAAGTCGTCCACGGTGCTGCGGGTCCAGCGCCTGGCCGAACCCGAACCGCGCCACCCCCTGCTGTCGGCGGCCACCTACACCGCGGCCGCCGCCCTGCTGGTCCTGCCGACCGTCACCGTCGCCGCCCCCGTCCTGGAAGCCCTCGCCGGCGCCGTCCGCTGACCACTCAGCACGGCCCGGTCTGGTCGTTGCCCAAGGCCATGACCTCACCGGTGTTCCGGACTCAGTCTGCCAGCAGGTCCCCGAAGCCCTTGACCACTTCGTCCACCCGCCACGCCAACGTGTCCGGAGTCACCACCAGCTCGACCCACGACCAGCCCGGCACGTCGGCCGGTAGCCAGCTGTGGACCAGCGACTCGCGCGTCGCCTCCATCCGCCGGACGGCCGCCAGTTCGATCTCCTCGGCCGGCCGCGGCGCGTAGACCCGGAACGAGTTCGTGTGCGGCGGCGCCGGGAACACCCGGAACCCGGTCCGGTCCAGCTCCGCCGCCAGCTCGACGGCCCGGTCGTGCAGCTCGCCCATCCGGGGCAGGACCCGGCGCAAGCCGTCACGCGCGGACACGGCGTACGGGAAGAGGGTGTAGGGGTTGGCGCCGAGGCGGCGCTGCCAGCGGCGTACCTCCGCGACCACGTCCTCCGGCCCGGCGAGCGCGGCGCCGCTCAGCCCGCCCAGCCCTTTGTAGAAGGACACGTAGACGGTCGACGCCAGCGCCGCGACCTCCGCGAGACTGTGTCCGAGGTACGGCGTGCTCTCCCACAGCCGAGCGCCGTCCAGATGCAGCGGTACGCCGCGCTGCGCGCACGCCTCGGCGAAGATCACCAGCTCGTCCCACGTGGGCAGGACGAAGCCGGCATCGCGCAGCGGCAGCTCGAGTGCCACGGCGGCCAGCCTGCCGGGGATCGCGGCCAGCTCGTCTGGCCGGGGCTGCCGCCGCTCCGACGTCAGCCGCTCGATGCGGAGGTGGTGCAGCTCCTCCAGTGCGTTCAGCTCGTGCACCAAGAGGTGGGAGAGCCCGTGCACGGCCACTCGCTGCGTGCCGGCGCGGTCCGCGAACACCCGGAGCACGCTCTGCTGCGCCGCGATCCCGGTCGGCATGAAGACGGCCGCGGGCTTGCCCAGCAGCTCCGCCACCTCCGCCTCCAGCAGCGCGACCTCGCCGCCGGTGCCGTAGCCGTCCCGCGCGTCCTCCGTCGCCACGTCGGCCAGCTGGCGCAACGTGTCGGCGACGGACGGCCTGCGTCCGGTCAGCCAGCGCGTGGACTCGGCAGCCGCAGCCTTGCGGCGGGTCTTCAGGTCATCGGCAGAGGAAGCTGTCGGATAAGCCACAGCTCCATCCTCTCCCGGCCGGCAACCCGATGCGCCGGCACCGAACGCCCACCACCCATCAACCCGGTTCCAGCACGGCGTGTTGCGCTCGCCACGCCGGAGTGGCCGGGATTGCCGAGTGCTGCGGGTCCGGGAGCTCAGGCCGGCTCGGCCTCGCGGATCCGCTGGGAGATCACCGCGGAGACGCCGTCGCCGCGCATGGTCACGCCGTACAGCGCGTCGGCGACCTCCATCGTGCGCTTCTGGTGGGTGATCACCAGGAGCTGGCTGTTTTCCCGCAGCTCCTCGTAGATCTCCAGCAGGCGGCCCAGGTTGGTGTCGTCGAGCGCCGCCTCGACCTCGTCGAGGATGTAGAACGGCGACGGCCGGGCCTTGAACAGCGCGACCAGGAACGCGACCGCGACCAGCGACCGCTCGCCACCGGACAGCAGCGACAGCCGCTTGACCTTCTTGCCCGGCGGCCGTGCCTCGACGTCGATGCCGGTGCTCAGCATGTCGCTGGGATCGGTCAGCACCAGCCGCCCCTCACCGCCGGGGAACAGCCGGCTGAACACGTGCTCGAAAGCGACCTCGACGTCGCGGTAGGCCTCGGTGAAGACCTGCTCGACCCGCTCGTCGACCTCCTTGACGATGTCCATCAGGTCGCGGCGGGACTTCTTCAGGTCGTCCAGCTGCTCGGACAGGAAGCGGTGCCGCTCCTCCATCGCCTCGAACTCCTCGAGCGCGAGCGGGTTGATCCGGCCGAGCTGGTTCAGCGCGCGTTCGGCCTGCTTGAGCCGCTTCTCCACCTTGGCCCGGTCGAACGGCTCGCCCTCCCGCTCGGTGTCCTCGTCGCCGTCCTTGACCAGCGGCGGCACCAGCTGATCCGGCCCGTACTCCGCGATCAGCGCATCCACCTCGGTACCGAGCTCGCTCAGCGCCTTCTCGTACAGCTGCTCCAGCTTCATCTTCTGCTGGGCGCGGGCCAGCGCGTCCCGGTGCACGGTGTCGGTCAGCTGCTCCAACTCGGAGCTGAGGTTGCGGGTCGCCGACCGCGCCTGGGCCAGCGCCTGCTCCCGCTCGGCCCGCTGCGCCTGGATCTCGGCCCGCTCGGTGGCGGCCAGCTGCAGCGAGTTCTCCAGCCGGGCCAGCACGTGTCCGGCGGCCAGGTGCACGGCCTGCGCGGCCTCGGACTGCCGGGCCCGCCGGGACGCCCGCGCGATCGCCCGGGCCCGGGCCTCGCGCTCCTGTCGGGCCGCGCGCTCCAACGAGTCGGCCCGGCCGGACAGCGCCCGGGCCCGCTCCTCGGTGGTCCGCAGCGCCAGCCGCGCCTCCATCTCGCCCGCCCGGGCCGCCTTCGCCGCCTCGGCGAGCCGGTCGCGCTCGGTCGGGTCGGGCTCGTCGCCGCCGTCGTCGTCGTACATCTCGGCGTCGTGCAGCCGCTGCTCGAGCTCGGCCAGGCCGGACAGGTTCCGGTCGCGCTCCTCCTCGGCGGCCGCGATCGCCTCGGCCATCCGCTGCGCCTCGCCACGGGACGCCTTGGCCAGCGAGCCGAACTGGGCCAACTGCTCGGCCACCGCCGCCATCGCTGCGTCCGACTCGTGCAGCCGGGCCAGGGTGATCTCGACGTGCTCCTTCTGCTGGGCCCGCTCCTGCTCCAGCGCCGCCAGCTCGAACCGCAGCCGCTCACTGCGGGCGGTCGCCTCGGTCAGCTTCTCGGCCGCCTCGTCGACGGCCGACTGCACCTCGATCAGGCTCGGCGCGGCGTCGGACCCGCCGTACGCGAAGTGGGCGCCCAGGACGTCGCCCGCCCGCGTCGTCGCGGTCACGTCGGGCAGGTGCTGGACCAGCGAGTGCGCGGCGGCGACGTCGTCCACCACCGCGACCTTGCGCAGCACCCGGTGCAGCGCCGGGCGCAGCTTCTCCGGGCAGTCGACGACCTCGACGGCGTACGTCGCGCCCGGCGGCAACGGCGGCCAGGACTCGTAGTCGCCGGCCGGGGCGTCCCCGAGCAGCATCCCGGCGCGGCCCAGATCGTGCTCCTTGAGGTGCCCGACGGCGTCGACCGCGGCGGCGGTGTGCGTCACGGCCACCGCGTCGGCGGCCTCGCCCAGCGCGGCGGCGACCGCGGTCTCGTAGCCGGGCCGCACGCTCAGCAGAGCGGCGATCGAGCCCATCAGCCCGGTGACCTGCTCGGACGCGGCCAGCAGCGCGCCGGCGCCGTCCTTGCGGTTCAGGCCGATCTCGAGCGCTTCCTTGCGGGCTGCCAGGCCGGTCCGCTCCCGCTCGGCGTCACGCTCCTCGGCGCGCAGCTTGGTGAGCCGCTCGTCCATCTCGTCCAGGACGCCCTGCGCTGCTTCGTACTGGTCGTCCAGACCCTTCTCACCGGCGTCGAGGCCGGCCACCTGGGTCTCCAGCGCGGTGAAGTCGTGCTGGGCCTTGGCGGCCCGCTGCTCGGCCTCGCGCCGGTTGGCGGCGAGCCGGCCGATCTCGGACTCGGCGGCGGCCGCGCGGCTCTTCAGCGCGTTCACCTGGCCGGTCAGCCGGGCCAGGCCTTCGCGGCGGTCGGCCGAGGCGCGGATCAGCGCGGCGATCCGGCGCTCCTCCTCGGCGTGCTCGGCCTCCAGCTGCTGGCGCCGCTCGATCGCCTCGGCGAGCAGCTCGGAGTGCGCCTCGACCTCGGCCTCGATCTGCGCCTCGGTCTCGCGAACCCGGGCCGCCTCCAGCTCCAGCTCCTCCGGGTCACGCCCGGCCCGCGGCTCCTCGGCCTCGTCGTTCAGCGACCGGATCCGGTCGGCGGCGATCCGCGCGGTGCCCTTGATCCGCTCGCTGAACTGGGACAGCTGGTACCAGGTGTCCTGGGCGGCCTGCAGCGCCGGGGCGTCCTCGCGCAACGCCTCCTCGAGCTCGGCCTCCAGCTCCCGCGCCTCCCGCAGCGAGGCCTCGATCTCGGACCGGCGCTGGGTCAGCATCGCCTCGTCCTTCAGCTCGGCCTCGAGCGCGGACTGGGCCTGCACGATGTCGTCGGCGAGCAGCCGGGACCGGCCGTCGCGGACCTCGGCCTGGATCGTCACCGCCCGGCGCGCCACCTCCGCCTGGCGCCCGAGCGGCTTCAGCTGGCGACGGATCTCGGTGATCAGGTCACCGAGCCGGTTCAGGTTGCCCTCGGTGGACTCCAGCTTCCGGATCGCCTTTTCCTTGCGCTTGCGGTGCTTGAGCACCCCGGCGGCTTCCTCGACGAAGCCGCGCCGACCCTCCGGGGTGGCGCGCAGGATCGAGTCGAGCTGGCCCTGGCCGACGATGACGTGCATCTCGCGGCCGATGCCGGAGTCGCTGAGCAGTTCCTGGACGTCGAGCAGCCGGCAGTTCTGGCCGTTGATCTGGTAGTCGGAGCCGCCGTTGCGGAACATCGTCCGCGAGATCGTCACCTCGGCATACTCGATCGGCAGCGCGCCGTCGGTGTTGTCGATGGTGAGCACCACCTCGGCGCGGCCCAGTGGGGAGCGGCCGGAGGTGCCGGCGAAGATGACGTCCTCCATCTTGCCGCCGCGCAGCGACTTGGCGCCCTGCTCACCCATCACCCAGGCGAGCGCGTCGACGACGTTGGACTTGCCGGAACCGTTCGGGCCGACGATGCAGGTGATCCCTGGTTCGAAGTTCATCGTCGTCGCGGACGCGAACGACTTGAAGCCCCGGAGCGTCATGCTCTTCAGGTACAAAGCCTTGCTCCCAACCCGTGAAAGGACAGACGGTACCGAAGGAACCGTCGCAACTGACCGTGACGCTGCCGCTACCGGGGGAAGTCGTTCCGCTTCTGAGTCTACCGACCGTGGACATGAAACCGGCGGAGGCCCGGACGGGGGCCGCCGCCGATGGTGGTGCGGACGGAGCTGGTACTACTCGGTCTCGCTGGTACTACCCGGTGTCGCGTTGTGGGTGGCGCTGGTCCTCAGACCGTGGCCGGCGTGTTCAGCGCCTCGTCCACGGTGAGCAGCCTGCCGTCGTGAACGGCTGCGACCAGATGGTCGTTCTCCGCCTGAAGCCGCATCACGTGCGCCTCCAGGTCCGCGACGCGCCGGTTGAGCAGTCGAACCTGCTCGAGCAGACGCGGGTCAGTGCCTCCAAGATGCCCTAGAAGAGCCTTGGCCATTGTGCTGTCCTCCGGAAGGGTTTTTCTGGCCGGTAGCGCCCCCGGTCCGAGGAGCGCTTCTCAAAAGATGTGCCGTCTTTCAGGGTGACACCCGCTACGCCAAGGGTCAACCTGAGCCCCGGCAATTAACGAAATCGCGCTCACCACCGGGCGTGTCGCGGCACCGGCTGGCACTTGGGGCAGCGGAAGGACGAACGATTCATGAACGGCTCGCGCCGAATCGGCCGGCCGTCGCGCGGGCAGCCGGAACCCTCCTGGCCGTAGACCGCCAGGCCGCGCTCGAAGTAGCCGGATTCCCCGTTCACGTTGACGTACAGGGCGTCGAAGCTGGTGCCGCCGACGTCCAGCGCCTCGCTCATCACCGCGCGGGCGTGACCGAGGATTTCCCTTGCCTGCAAGGGTTTCAGCGTCTCGGTCGCCTTGGCGTAGTGCAGCTTGGCGCGCCACAACGCCTCGTCGGCATAGATGTTGCCGACACCGGAGACCAGCGTCTGGTCCAGCAGCGCGCGCTTCAGGCCGGTCTTGCGGCGCCGGATCCCGGCCACGAACGCGTCGAGGTCGAACAGTGGGTCGAACGGATCGCGCGCGATGTGCGCGATCTCCCCGGGCAGCTCGGCCCCGCCCTCGGAGTACGACAGGCCGCCGAACATGCGCTGGTCCAGAAACCGGACCTCTCCACCGTCGTCGGCGAACCGGAAGCGGATCCGCAGGTGCTTCTCGTCCGGCGCGCCGACCGGCTGGACCCGGAACTGCCCGCTCATCCCCAGGTGCGCCAGCACGGCGTCCCCGGACCGCAGCGGCAGCCACAGGTACTTCCCGCGCCGGGCCGGGGCCGCGAACGTCTGGCCCTTGAGCGACGCTGCGAAGTCGTCCGGCCCGGCCAGGTGCCGGCGCACCGGCCGCGGGTGCAGCACCTCGACCGCGTCGATCGTCCGCCCGGTGGTGAAATCCGCGAGTCCGCGGCGAACGACCTCTACCTCGGGGAGCTCAGGCACCGGTGTCCTGCCTTGGGGAGTCGTGCGACGGCTCCGGTGTCCGGAGGGGTGCATCGCAAGGCGGAGGGCCGCCTCGATGCGGGGTTCATCGTGGCGGCCCGACAACGCAGCGAGGTGCCCCTCCGGGCGCCGGAGACGGTGTACGAATCCCCAAGGCAGGACACCTTAGGGTTGCTGGGACGGGTCGATGCTGTCCGGGTGTGCCGCGCGCAGAGCCTTCCAGGCGGTCTCGGCGGCCTGCTGCTCGGCTTCCTTCTTGCTTCGGCCGATGCCGTGGCCGTAGGTGTCGGAACCGATCCGCACCCGCGCCTCGAACGTCTTGGCGTGGTCCGGGCCGGACTCGGCGATCACGTACTCCGGAACGCCGACGCCCAGCTGGGCCACCAGTTCCTGGAGCGAGGTCTTCCAGTCCAGTCCGGCGCCGAGCCGGGCCGACGACTCCATCAGGTCGTCGAACAGCGTGTGCACGACCCGGCCGGCCACCTCGAACCCGCGGTCCAGGTAGACGGCGCCGATCAGCGCCTCCACGCAGTCCGCCAGGATCGACGACTTGTCCCGGCCGCCGGTCGCCTCCTCGCCCCGGCCCAGCCGCAGGTACTTGCCGAGCTTGAGGTCGCGGGCGACACCGGCGAGCGCGCGCATGTTGACGACCGCGGCACGCAGCTTGGCCAGCCGGCCCTCGGACAGGTCCGGATGGTTGCGGAACAGCGACTCCGTGACGATGACGCCGAGCACGGAGTCCCCGAGGAACTCCAGGCGCTCGTTGGTCGGCAGCCCACCGTTCTCGTACGCGAACGAACGGTGGGTGAAGGCGTGCTCCAGTAGTTCGTCAGCCAGCGATACGCCGAGCCGCTGGTTCAGCTCGGCGTACAGGCCCCCGTGCCCCGAGGCTGGCTCAGGGTTGACCGAATTCACTGACTGGTGCCTCTTAGCTCTCGACGACCTGGCGACGCTCGCCCTTCGCGCCGTACTGGCCGCAGGTCGGGCAAACGGTGTGCTGCAGGTGCTTCGCGCGGCAGGCGGGGTTCACGCAGGTGACCAGGGCGGCGGCAGTGGCCTTCCACTGGGCCCGACGGCTCCGGGTGTTGCTGCGCGACATCTTCCGCTTCGGAACGGCCACGGTTATGACTCCTCGGTTCGGCCGGGGGTACGAGACCCGGCCGGCTGGTGTGCGGTAACTGTCTACTTGTCCTGCGGTCGTTCATTCTGCTGGAGCAGGCCACCGAGGGCCGACCACCGGGGGTCGATCCCGTTCTCGTGCTGGTGCCCGGGCTCGTCGGCCAGGCGTGTCCCGCACTCGGGGCACAGTCCCGGACAGTCGTCCGTGCACAGCGGCGTGAACGGCAGCGCGAGCACCACCTGGTCCCTCAGCGCCGGCTCGAGGTCGATCAGATCGCCCTCCATCCGGCTGGCCTCGTCCGGCTCGGCTTCGCTCTCCGGGTAGACGTACAGCTCCTGGACGTCGGCGAGGAACTCGTCCTCGATGTCGACCAGGCACCGCGCGCACTCCCCGACCAGGCGGCCGGTGGCCGATCCGGTGACGAGCACCCCTTCGACAACCGACTCCAGCCGCAGATCGAACTGGATGGGGTCGCCCTCGGGGACGCCGATCACGTCGATCCCGAGATCGGCCGGTGCCGGTGCCGTGAAGGAGACCTCGCGCTGGGACCCGGCGCGGCGTTTCAGCTCGTGCGTGTCGATCACGAGTGGGGACCGCGGGTCCAAGGCGCTCAGGACATCCCTTTCAGGCGTGGGCAGGCAAAATCTCGGTCTCGTCGAGACCAGTGGACAACATTACCAAGTCCCCGGCGGGTAGCCCAATCCGGGGCCGGCTCTACAGCTTCGCGAGCAACCGCGAGTGAACGGCCGGCGGCAGGAAGGCGTCCACCGGGCCGCCCAGCTTGGCGATCTCCTTGACCAGGCTGGACGAGACGTAGCCGTGGTCCGGAGCGGTCGGCAGGAAGAGCGTGTCGACACCGGACAACCGCCGGTTCATCTGCGCCATCCGCAGCTCGTAGTCGTAGTCGCTGCCGGAGCGCAGTCCCTTCACGATCACCTGCGCGTCCACCGAGCGGCAGTAGTCGACCAGCAGCCCTTCGAACGTCGCGACCGTCACGTTGCCGAACGGCTGCGCGATCTCGGTCAGCATCGCGACCCGCTCGTCGTCGCCGAACAGCCGCTGCTTGGCCTGGTTCACCCCGGCGGCCACGATCACCTCGTCGAACGCCGCCGACGCGCGGGCGATCACGTCCAGGTGCCCGTTCGTGGGCGGGTCGAAGGTGCCCGGGAACACCGCTCTGCTCACGCCGGGGCCTCGCTCACGCCGGTCTCCTGCTCATGGCGGTGACCGTACCAAAGCCGCGTCTCGCCGTACTTGCGGTCCCGCAGCGCCGCGAATCCGGCCGGCCACTCCCACGGCTCCCGCTTGCCGCGCTCGATCACGACCACCGCGTCGTCGGCCAGCCAGCCCCGCTCCGCCAGCGCCAGCAGCACGTCCTGCAGCTCGGCCGTCTCCAGCCTGTACGGCGGGTCGGCGAACACCAGGTCGAACGGCGCCGGATTGTCGCCCTGGGCCACTTTCTCGGCCGGCCGGGTGAGCAGCGTCGCGCCGGGCAACCCGACCACCCGGATGTTGGCGGCGATCACGTCCGCCGCGCGCCGGTCCGCCTCGACCAGCACCGCCCGCGCCGCGCCCCGGGACAGCGCCTCCAGCCCGACGGCACCGGACCCGGCGTACAGGTCGAGCACGTTCAGCCCCAGCAGGGTGCCGAACTCCGACTCCAGCGACGAGAACATCGCCTCCCGCACCCGGTCCGCCGTCGGCCGCGTCCCCGTTCCCGCCGGCACCCCGATCCGCCGCCCCCGCGCCGCCCCACCGATGATCCGGGTCACGGGGCATCCCGTCCCCTCGAGTTCGCGCCGTGCCGCAGGCGCGGCCGAAAGTTCATGTCTTCTCCAGGTACTCGGTGGTTTCGGACTCCAGCGCGTCGCGGACGAAAGCCCGCAGTGCGGGGTAACCGGCGAGGTCGGCATCGACCGAGACGAGCGAGTTCGCCACGTGCCGGGCGGCGTAGATGACCTCCTCGTCGCGCAGCACGCTGAGCAGCTTCAGGCTGGACCGGCGGCCGGACTGCGCGACACCGAGCACGTCGCCCTCGCGCCGGTTCTCCAGATCGATCCGGGACAGCTCGAAGCCGTCGGTGGTGGCGGCGACCGCGTCCAGCCGCTCGCGCGACTTCGAGCCCGGCCAGCCGTCGGTGACCAGCAGGCACAGCCCCGGCACCTTGCCCCGCCCGACCCGGCCACGCAGCTGGTGCAGCTGGGAGATGCCGAACCGGTCGGCGTCCATCACCACCATGGTCGAGGCGTTCGGCACGTCGACGCCGACCTCGATCACGGTGGTCGCGATCAGCACGTCGATCTCGCCGGCGGCGAACCGGGACATCACCGCGTCTTTCTCCTCGGCCGGCAGCCGCCCGTGCAGCACCGCCTGCCGCAGGTCCGGCAGCACCTGCTGCAGCACCTCGGCGACCTGCAGCACCGAGATCGCCGGCCGCGGCTTGCTCTTGGCGTCGCCCTCGTCCTCGCCGCCGGCGGCGAACTCGCCTTCCTCGTCACCGGCGTTCTTCACGTCGTCGCCGATCCGCGGGCACACGACGTACGCCTGGTGGCCCTTCTGGACCTCCTCGCGGACCCGCTGCCAGGCCCGCTCCAGCCAGGCCGGCTTCTCCTTGGCCGGCACCACCGACGACTTGATCGGCGACCGCCCGGCCGGCAGCTCGGTCAGCGTGGACACCGCGAGGTCGCCGAACACCGTCATCGCCACCGTGCGCGGGATCGGCGTCGCGGTCATCACCAGCACGTGCGGGGTGTTCTCCCCCGACTTGGTGCTCAGCGCGGCCCGCTGCTCGACGCCGAACCGGTGCTGCTCGTCGACCACCACCAGCCCGAGGTCGGCGAACTGGACCTTGTCCTCCAGCAGCGCGTGCGTGCCCACCACGATCCCGGCGGCTCCACTCGCCGCGTCGAGCATCGCCGTACGCCGGGACGCCGCGTTCAGCGAGCCGGTCAGCAGGCCCACCCGGGTGGCCCGGTCGGCGCCGCCGAGCATGCCCGCCTCGGCCAGCTCGCCGAGCATCTTGGTCAGCGTCTTGTGGTGCTGGGTCGCCAGCACCTCGGTGGGCGCGAGCAGGACGGCCTGACCGCCCGCGTCGACCACCGACAGCATCGCCCGCAGCGCGACCACCGTCTTGCCGGAGCCGACCTCGCCCTGCAGCAGCCGGTGCATCGGGTGCGGCCGGGCCAGGTCGGCGAAGATCTCGTCGCAGACCTCGGCCTGGCCCTCGGTCAGCTGGAACGGCAGCCGCGCGTCGAAGTCGTCCAGCAGGCCGCCCGGTGTCCGCTTCCGGGGCACCGCCTTGAGCGCGTCGGCGACCGCGCGCCGCTGCGCCAGGATCGTCTGCATCACCAGGGCTTCCTCGAACCGGAACCGCTGCTGGGCAGTGTCCCAGTCCTTCTCCGTCTCCGGCAGGTGGATCTTCTGCAGCGCCTCGCGCAGGCCGAGCAGCTTCTCGTTCGCCAGCACCAGCTCGGGAATCGGGTCCTCGACGTCCTCCAGGTTGTCCAGCACGATCTTGATGCTCCGCTCGATCGTTGCCGTCGGCAGCTTCGCGGTCGCCGGGTACAACGGGCGGAACGGCTTGGCCCGGCGTTCGATCTCGGCCTCGCTGAGGTCTTCCTCGTCGAGGATCTCGGTGCCCGGGCCCTTCAGCTGCCGGATGTCGCGGAACGTGGTCACCTCGCCCCAGAACAGCGCGGCGGTGCCCGGCGTCAGCTTGTTCGCCAGCCACGGCTGGTTGAAGAACGCCAGCTCCAGGTCGTTGCGGCCGTCGGTGACGACCACCTTGGTGATCGTCCGGTGCCGCCGGTACTTGTTGACCTCTTCCAGCCGGATCTCCTGCTTGGAGTCCAGCGAGCGCACGGTCACCTTCTTCACCCGGCCGCTGACGGTCGCCTGGTCGCCGACCTCCAGCTCGTCGAACGGGGTCAGCTCGCCCTTTTTCAGGTAGCGCCGCGGGTAGTGCCGCAGCAGCTGCCCGACCGTCTCGATGCCGAGCACCTCCGCGAACGTCTTCGCGGTCTTCGCGCCGAGGAAGTCGCGCAGCTTCCGGTCGATGTCTGTTGTCATTCCACCCCGATCAGCAACGGGTACCGCTCCTGCCCTCCGTCGTACACCACGACGTCGACATCTTTGCGGTGCCGGCGCACGTGCCGCACCACCGCCTCGACCAGCGCGGGGTCGGCGTCGCGGCCGCTGACCACCGTCAGCAGTTCTCCACCGCCGCCCAGCAGCCGGTCCACGACGCTGGTCGCGGCCGTCTCCAGGTCCTCGGTGATCAGCGTGAAGTCGCCGTCCACGACGCCCAGCGCGTCACCGATCCGGCAGGTGCCGGCCATCGTCCAGGCGTCCTTCACCGCGATCGTGACCGCGCCGTGCCGGGTCTGGCCGGCGGCCGCGGACAGCTGCACCACGTCGTCGTCGAAGCTGCGCTCGGGGTCGTGCACCGCGATCGCGGCCAGCCCCTGGACCTGCGCCCGGGTCGGGATCACCGCCACCCGTACGCCGTCCTGGCGGGCCGCCGCCGCGGCGGCCTCGGCGACCGCGATCGAGTCCTTGTCGTTCGGCAGCAGCACGATCTCCGGGGCCTTGGACCGCTCGATGGCCGCCAGGATCTCGCCGGTCGAGCAGCGCCGCCCGGGCCCGCCCCGGATCACCACCGCCCCGGCCTCGCCGAACAGCCGCGCCAGCCCGTCGCCGGCCGCGACCGCGATCACCGCCCGGCCCGGCGCCGGCGGGTGCGGGGCGAGGTCGGCGAAGTGCGTCACCCGGATCCGGTACGGCCGTCCGATCCCGATGCCCAGCTCGACCGCCGCGCCGACGTCGTCGGTGTGCACGTGCACGTTCCACAACCCGTCGCCGCCGACCACGACGACCGAGTCGCCCAGTCCGGTCAGCGCCCGCCGGAACTCCCCCACCGCCTCGTCGGCCGCGTCCAGCAGGTACATCACCTCGTACGCCGGTCCGTCCGGCCCGAGGTCGTCGCCGGTGCCGGCCAGGTCGGGCGCCGGGATCCGAGCCGGCACTCCGGTGGTCTTTCCCGGAGCCCGTCCGGTCAGCACCTGCTCCATCGCGCCCAGGATCACCACCAGGCCGGCCCCTCCGGCGTCGACGACGCCTGCTCGGCGCAGGACCTCCAGCTGATCGGTGGTCCGGGTCAGAGCTTGGCGGGCCGACGCGACCGCGGCCAGACAGACCTCCGGCAGCGACCTGCCCTCGTTGGCGGCGGTCAGGGCGGCGTCAGCGGCGGCCCGGGCGACAGTGAGCATCGTGCCCTCGACCGGCTGCGCCACCGCGCCGTACGCCGCGTCGGCGGCGAACACCAACGCGTCGGCGAAGGCGACCGGCTCGCTCATCCGCGGGTCGGCGAGCCGGGAGTCCGGGGTGTCGTCCTGCTCGCGGGGAAGGTTCTCGGCCAGCCGCAGCCCGCAGGCCCGGACCAACTGCGAGGTGATGACGCCGGAGTTGCCGCGGGCCCCGAGCAGCGCCCCGCGGCCGAACGCCTGCACCGCCTCGGCGAAGGTCAGCTCTCCCTCGGGCAGCGCCTCGCACGCCGCCTCCCAGGTCAGGTAGAGGTTGGTGCCGGTGTCACCGTCCGGCACGGGGTACACGTTGAGCTCGTCGATCTCCGTCCGGGCGCGCCCCAGCTCCACGAGCGCAGCACGCGCCCAGCTCCGCAGCACCTCGACCGTCAGCTCCTCCACGCCCGGAAGGCTAACGTCTGGCCCGAAGTGATGCGCTGAGCAGACCGGCCACCGGGCCCAGCGCCAGCAGGGCGGCGAGCCCGGCGTACCCGACGCCGAGTGTCGCGACAGTGGCAATGCCTGCGACCAGCAGCGGGCCACCGGCGTCGCCCAGCTCGCGGCCCAGCTCCGCCGTGCCCATCGTCTGCCCCAACCGCTCAGGCGGAGTGGACGCCGCCAGAGCCGCGAAGCCCAGCGGGGTGATCAGCCCGGTTCCGGTCCCGATGAGCACCGCGGCGATCAGCAGCCCGGTCAGTCCGGGCAGCGCCGCGCTGAGCAGTCCCAGCACCGTCATCAGCAGGCCCACCGTCAGGCCGGTTCGCGTGCCCAGCCGACCGGCGTCCAGGGCTCGCCCAGCACGCGGCTGCACGACCGCAGCCGTTGCAGCGAGCACAGACACGGCTGCACCCGTGGCGATCGGTCCCAGCCCAGCAGAAGCGCCGGTGACCGGCAGGAAGCCGACTCCGACCGACAACGCCGCGGTGGCAGCGGCCAGGGCCGCGGTAGGCCGAAGGAAGACGGGGTCGGCGATCCGCTTGGCCAGGTCCAGAACTGTCTGTCGAGTACGTGGCAGAGGCGGAACCACCGGCACGGCGAGCAGCGCCCAGACCGCCACCACCAGCGCCAGAACAGTCGTCACCGCGAACAGCAGTCGCAGCCCGCCGGCCCACACCAGTCCGCCACCGAGCAGCGGGCCCAGCGTGTAGCCGACGCTCTTCGCGAACCCGTAGCTGCCGAAAGCCCTTCCGTGCTTTGCTGCCGGGTTCAGCCGCGCCACCAGCGCCGAGGCCGCCGGCGAGAACGCCGAGGCCGCCGCGCCCTGACCGAGCCGGGCGACCCACAACCAGCCCGGACTGTCCACCACCGCGTACGCCGCGGAGGCGACCGCGAAGCCGACCAGTCCGGCCAGCAGGACCGGCCGGGCGCCGACCCGGTCCGCGATCGTGCCGAACAGCGGCTTCAGCAGGACCTCGGCACCGTCGTACAGGGCGAGCAGGATGCCGAGCGTCAGCAGGGACTGCACTGCGTCCTCGGAGAAGCCACCGAGGTTGGCAGCGACCGCATGGGCCCCGAAGGCGGTGGTGAAACCGGCTGCCCACAAGGGCCCCGTGGAGCGCCCTGTGCTCGTCTCAGCTGTTCCGCGGTCGGCCGTCACGGCTGCGAATGTAGCGGGCGGTCGGCCGGCGCTTACCATGTGCTGTGCCTGCCTTGCTCTTCTCGTTCTCCCCCGACAGCTACGAACTGGCGGTGCGGGAGATCCGCGAGGAGTTCGGCCGCGACGTCGAGATCGAGCGGGTCAGCGCGAACCTCGGCCGGCTCGTGGCGAACGCGCCACCTGTCGGTGAGCTGGCCGCCGCCTGCGACGACGGCCGGATCATCTTCGTCCGGCACCTGACCGTGGAGATCGCCGGCTTCCCGCCGGACGACGTACCGCCGGGGCACGAGCTCGCCGAGCTGGTGCTGGCCGAGCTGCCGCGGCATCCGCAGCGCCTGGCGGTGCAGACCTGGACGGACGGCGCCGGCAGCGGAGGGACCTTCTACCACCTGCTCGAGGACGCGCTGGGCGCTCGCGGCGTCGAGGTGAGCCGGTCGGGGCAGGAGATCGTGGTGTCCTGCTTCGTGTCCGGCCGCGCGGTCCTGGTCGGGCTCAACCGGCTCGAGCACAGCCTCGCCGACTGGCCCGGGGGCCGGATGCGACTGGCCCGGTCCGACGAGCGGGTGTCACGGTCGGAGTTCAAGCTGGAGGAGGCGATCCAGACCTTCCGGCTGGACCTGCGGCCGGGCGGCAGAGCCCTGGACCTCGGCGCCAGCCCGGGCGGCTGGACCCGGATCCTGCGGCAGTACGAGCAGGAGGTCTGGTCGGTCGACCCGGGCGCGCTGGACCCCCGGCTCGACACCGACCGCCGGATCCACCACGTCGCCACCACGGCCGGCGAGTTCTTCCGCCGCAACCAGGTCCGCTTCGACGCCGTCGTGAACGACATGCGGATGGACCAGGTGATGAGTGCCCGGGTGATGCTCGACGCCGTCCCGCACCTGCGCCGCGGAGCTCTGGCCGTGGTCACCCTCAAGGGCGGCGGCCGCAACCCGCTCGACGCGGCCCGGCGCGGGATGGACGTGCTGAGCAAGGAGTACGACGTGCTGCACGCGCGTCAGCTGCACCACAACCGCCGCGAGATCACCGTCGTCGCCCGGGCCCGCTGACCGATGCCGGCCGCAATCATGACGCTCCTGATCGGGTTACCCGGCTCAGGCAAGACCACGCTGGCCAGGCGACTGGAGACCGAGCGTAACGCGCTCCGGCTGACCCCCGACGAGTGGATGAGCGCGCTGTTCGGCGCCGGCGAGCACAATGGCAAGCGCTGGGTGCTCGAATCGCAGCTGCTCTGGAGCGTCGCCGCCCGCGCCCTGACGCTGCAGACCAACGTGATCCTCGACTACGGCTGCTGGAGCCGCGAGGAGCGTGAGCTGTTCCGCCGGCGGTCCACAGACCTCGGCGCCCGGACCGAGCTGATCGTGCTGGACCCTCCGCTCGACGTGCTCTGGTTACGCCTGAGCGCGCGCAACGAGCTCGCCCCGGCCGCCACCTTCCGGATCACCCGCGACGAGCTCACGGCGTACGACGGGAGCTTCGAGCGGCCGGCGCCGGAGGAGCTGACCGCCTACGACCGGTACGTCGTGCAACAGCAGTAGGCGCCCGGGAGATCCCGGGCGCCTCTGAGGCCCTACACGGAGGCCGGCCTACCGGAGGCCGGAAGTTCTAACCGACGACGCGCTGAACCTTGCCCGCCTTGATGCAGGAGGTGCAGACCTTCATCTTGGTCGGCGTGCCCTTGATGATCGCGCGGATCGGCTGGATGTTGGGGTTGAACCGCCGCGGCGTACGCGCCTTGACCCGGCGGATCATCGCGCCCTTGCCGAGCCGGGCAACACTGTTGCCGAACGTCGGCTGCTTGCCGCAAACATCGCACTTCTTAGACATGATTCTCCGTGTTCAAGGGTCTTCAAGGGCGTTCAGGGTGCTCACAGAGGTGCTCGACGTCGTGCTCGACCTCAGGGCACCGACAGACCATGCTACACAGCGCCGTCAGCCCGGACCAACTCGGTCCTGGTCCTCCGGCAGTCGACCTCGGGCCGTCCCGCGCCCCACGGCCGGCTTCCACCCCCACCTTGAGCACGGCTCAGCCATTTTCGCCGCGAGATCGTGGCTGAGCCGTGCTCGAAGTCGTCATTCGGCGGTCAGGTAGGCCACCTCGTCCTCGGTCAGCTGGACCGAAAGGCCCGGCAGCGAGGTGCGGGTCTCGGAGATCTGCCGCGGGCCGATCAGCGGGAAGACCGGGTACGGCTGGTGCAGCAGCCAGGCCAGGGCGATCGCGGTCGGCTCGACGCCCTTCTGCTCGGCCAGCTCCCGGGCCCGGCGCAGCCGCTCGAAGTTCTCGTCGGAGTAGAAGCAGCGCACGAGCTCCTCGTCGGTGGTGTCCTCCGGCGTGGCCCGGCCGGTGAAGAAGCCGCGCGCCTGGCTCGACCACGGGAACAGCGCGACCTGCCGCTCCCGCAGCCACGCCTGCGACTCGTCGTCGCTGACGTGCCGGCAGCCCTTCCACGGGACGTCGTACGCGCGGGCCAGGCTGAGGTGGTTGCTCAGCAGGGTGAACGGCTGTTTGCCGTGCGCGGCGGCGTAGGCGTTGGCCTCGTCGAACCGCGCGGTGGACCAGTTCGAGCCGCCGTACGCCTTGATCCGGCCGGCCCGGAAGTGCTCGTCCAGCACGTCGACGAACTCACCGACGGGGATCTGCTCGTTGTCGCGGTGCATCAGGTAGAGGTCGACGTGGTCGGTCCGCAACCGCTCCAGGCTCTCCTCCAGCTGCCGGGTGATCGACGCCGGGTCGCAGTGCGGCGTGTGCGCACCCTTGCCGATGACAACGACCTCGTCTCGGTTGCCGCGCGAGGCCATCCACTGCCCGAGCAGCTTCTCGCCCCGGCCGCCGCCGTAGACGTACGCCGTGTCGAACGTCGTGCCGCCGCGCTCGACGAAGTCGTCGAAGATGGTCGCCGCGTGCGGCAGCGTGTTCTGGTTGTCGACGCCCATCACCAGCCGGGAGACCTGCTTGTCCAGCCCCGGCACCACGCCGTACGTCATCGGGGCGTCCGCGCGCCGGGCCAGCGGACGGCCCGTCGTGGTCGGGATCACCGCGTCGTCGCGCTCGCTCGCGTACTGCTGGCCGATCGCCCGGCGCCAGGCGTCCTGGACCTCCAGGTTGCCGAGCGTGTCCGCCCAGGACATCTCCGGCGCCTGCCGCTGCTCGATCGCGGCCGCGACGGCGTCCGCCTCGGCGGCGTAGATGAAGGCCGGCTCCGCGGAGATGTCCCGCGGCTCGTGGCCCACCTTGTGCACGGTCACGTGGGTCGGCTTGCCGTCACCGCCGAACCACGGGTCCTCGACCACCAGGTAGCCGTCGCTGCCGAACACCTTCACCACCGGCTCGTCCTTCAGCCGCACCCCGGTACTGACCTGGGCGGTCATCCCGCTGTCGAAGAACAAGGTGGCGACCGCCCACTCGTCGGCGCCGGTCTCGCCGACCGTGCCGGCACCGGTGACCGCCGCCGGGTCGGCGAACGGCTTGCCGACCGCGGCCCCGGCGATCAGCCGGGCCATCGACACCGGGTAGCCGCCGACGTCGAGAATGCCGCCGCCGGCCAGCTCGTCGGCGTACAGGCGGCTGTCGGCGCGGAACTGCGCCTGGAACGCGAACGACGCCTGGATCTGGTGCACGGTGCCGATCTCGCCGTCGCGGACCAGCTGGGCGACCAGCTTGGTCTGCGGCAGGCACCGGTACATGTACGCCTCCATCAGGAAGACGTCGTGGCGGACCGCGGCCTCGATCATCGCCGCGGCCCAGGACCGGTTGATCGCGAGCGGCTTCTCGCACAGCACGTGCTTGCCGGCTTCGGCCGCCTTGATCGCCCACTCCGGGTGCAGCGGGTGCGGGGTGGCGATGTAGACGGCGTCGACGGTCTCGTCGGCCAGCAGCGCCTGGTACGACGCGTGCCGGTGCGGGATCGCGTAGGTGTCCCCGAAGGCGTCGGCCGAGGCCTGGCTGCGACTGCCGACCGCGGCGAGCTCGCCGGTGGTCGAGGACGGGAGCTGACTGGCGAACCTGGAGGCGATGTTGCCGGTCCCCAGGATTCCCCAGCGGAGCGAGCTGTTGGGCACAGAGGGTCCCCTCGAAGTGTGCGGACAGGGTCAGGACTTCACGGCGCCGGCGGCGATGTCGGCGATGAAGTGGCGGCCGCCGATGACGAAGACCCCGATCAGCGGCACCACACTCATCAAAGCACCGGCCATCACCATGCTGTAGTCGGTGCCGTAGACACCGTTCAGCTGCTGCAGGGCGACCTGGAGAGTGAGCTTGTTCGGGTCCGTCATCACGATCAACGGCCACAGGTAGTCGTTCCAGACGTTGATGAAGGTGAAGATGCCGAGAAAGGCCAGGCCGGGCCGCAGCACCGGCAGCCCGACGGTCAGGTACTGCCGGAAGAAGCCGGCGCCGTCGACCTTGGCGGCCGCGATCAGCTCGTCGGGAATCGCGCCGCGGGCGTACTGGCGCATCCAGAAGATGCCGAACGCGTTCGCGGCGCCGGGAATGATCAGCGCCTTCAGCGACCCGATCCAGCCGAACTCGGCCAGCGTGACGAACTGCGGCACCAGCGCCAGCTGCGACGGGATCATGAAGGTGGCCAGCAGCAGCCCGAACAGCCACTTGCTGCCCGGGAACTCGTACTTGGCGAACGCGAACGCCGCCAGCGAGTCGAAGAACAGCACCAGCACCGTCACCCCGAGCGAGGCGAGCAGCGTGATCAGCATCGCGCCGAAGAAGTCGATGTTGTCCAGCACGTTGCGCATGTTCTCCAGCAGGTGCGAACCGACCACCAGCTTCGGCGGGTAGGTGAAGATGTCCGGAGTGGTGTTCGAGGCCATCACCAGCATCCAGTAGAACGGGAAGATCGACAGCGCGACGCCGAACATCAGCACCAGGTGGCTGACGACCTCGCGGATCCGGCCGGAGTGATTCGACTCAGCGCTCATCGGTCTGCTCCTTTCCCGCCCGCCGCCGCAGCCGGCTGGTCAGCCGGTCGTTCTCGTCGCCGCCGATCAGCCGCCAGTTGATGATCGAGAACAGCACGATCAGGATGAACAGCGCCCAGCCGATCGCGGCGCCGTAGCCGAACTGGTTCGCGCCGAACGCGTTCTGGTACAGGTACGACACGATCGTGGTGCCGGCGCCGCCCGGGCCGCCGGAGTTGCCGAGCAGCACCTGGGACTCGGTGAAGATCTGCAGCCCGCCGATCGTCGAGGTGATCGCGGCGAACAGGATCACCGGGCGCAGCATCGGCACGGTGACCCGCCAGAACGTCTGCCGCGGCGACGCGCCGTCCACCTTGGCCGCCTCGTAGACGTCGGACGGGATCGCCTGCAGACCGGCCAGGAAGATGATCGCGTTGTAGCCGACCCAGCGCCAGGTGACGATGGTGGCGATCGCGACCTTGATGCCCCACGGCTGGCTGAGCCACTCGATCTTGTTCAGCCCGACCGACTGCAGGAACGCGTTCAGCAGGCCGAAGTTGTTGCTGAAGATCGAGCCGAACACCATCGTCACCGCGACCACCGAGGTGATGTTGGGGATGAAGTAGGCGATCCGGTAGAAGCTGCGGAACCGGGTCGCGTTGTGCAGCGCGTTCGCGATCACCAGCGCGAGCAGCAGCATCGGAACCGTCGACAGCACCCAGATGATCAGCGTGTTGGTGATCGCGGCCCAGAACTTCGGGTCGCTGAGCAGGTAGCTGTACTGCTCGAGCCCGACCCACTGCATCGCGCCGATGCCGTCCCAGGAGTGCAGCGACAGCCAGATCGAGAACAGCACCGGGAACGCGCCGAAGATCGCGAACAGGATGAAGAACGGCGAGATCGCGGCGTACTGCGGCAGCGCGCGGCGGTACCTGTTCGGCGGCCGGCCGGCCGGGTCCTTGGTGGTGGCGGTCACCGCGGGAGCGCTCACCGCGTTGCTGACGGCCATCTAGATCGCCCCCATCCGGGACAGCTCGCGGTGCACCTGCTCCTGAGCGTCCTTCCAGGCCTGGTCCGAGGTCTTGCTGCCGACCTCGACGTTGACCAGTTCGGCGGTGATCGGGGTGGCGATGACGCTGTCGTACGGGCTGAAGTACGAGCCCGGGTACTTCTCCGCCGAGGCGGCGAACACGTCGACGATCCGCTGGCCGCCGAAGAACGGGTCCGGCGCGGTCAGCCGCTGGTCGTCGTACGAGGCGGGCGTGGAGGGGAACAGGACCGGGTCGAGGAACGCCTCGGCCTGGTTCTTGGCCGACTCCAGCCAGGTGATGAAGGCGAACGCGGCCTCCGGGTCCTTACAGTACTTGGTGATCGCCAGGAACGAACCGCCGCGGTTGCCGGCGCCACCGGGCGGGGCGCAGACCCGCCAGTTGCCCTTGGTCGCCGGTGCGGCGTTCTTCGGCCCGAGCTGCGCCCACCAGACCGCAGCGTTGAAGGCCACCAGCCGGCCGTTGGTGACCACGGCGTTGACGTCGGTGGTGTCGGCCTGCGCGTTCGCCGACAGCCCTTCCTTGACCACGCGCACGGCCAGGTCCCAGACCTGCCGCAGGTGGTCCTGGTCGCCGATGTACTGGCCGTCGGGCGTCATGTAGCGCTTGGTCTGCTGGGCCAGCGCGTAGAGGTAGATGCTGGTGATGTTGTCGGTGATCGCCGAGCCCGGGATCGCGGCTTTCACCTTCTTGGCCAGCTGGATGTAGCTCTCCCAGTCCGGCGCGGCCGCGGCGACGTCCTCGGGCTCGGTCTCGACGCCGGCCTTGGCGAACAGGTCGCGGCGGTAGAACAGCGCGGTCGGGCCGGTGTCCATCGGGTAGGCCATCATCCGGTTCTCCGGCGTGATGCCGAGCTTCCACTTCCACTCCAGGAAGTCGCCCTTGAACCGGTCGGCGCCGAGCTCGTGCAGGTCGAGGAACTGGTCGGCGTTCGGGAAGTACGTCGCGACGTCGTCGTTCATCGCCACGATGTCGGGCACCAGCGACTTGCCGGCCAGCGCGGTCAGCACCTTGGTCTTGTAGCTGGTGCCGATCCGGGTCATCGCCAGGCGCTTGGCGGTCGCGCCGGGAATCGCCTTCTCGGCCTGGCCGATCAGCGAGTCGTTCACCGAGCCGACCCAGGTCCACATGCTCAGCTCGTCCGGGCCGCCGAGCGAATCTCGCGACCCGCCGCAGCCGGTGAGGCCGAGTGCGGCGGCGGCACCGCCGGTACTCAGGGTCAGGAACTTCCGTCTGGTCAGAGTCATGCGCCTCACCGGGCTCTCTGTGTTCGATTGCGCCAGAAGTTGTCCGGATATGTTCGGACCGCTCAAGGTAAGCGCATACCAACTGAACCGGTCAAGGGTTCGCTGCTCGCGCTGCGTCCATCGTCCGGAAGCGGTCGGTCATCGTCCAGACCGGACTGCGGACGCGCTCCGGCCGGCTGGTTGGATGGGCGCATGACCATCGAAGCCGTGCTGTTCGACGCCGACGGCGTGATCCAGCTGCCGACCGTCGACTGGCAGGCAGCGCTGGAGAGCTCTGTGCCCGCCGGCCGGCCCGCCGGGGAGTTCGTGCTCGACCTGATGGCCTCGGAGGCTCCTTCGGTGGCCGGCAAGGCGGACTTCCGGGAGGCGGTGGCCGAGGTGCTGGCCCGCTGGAACGTGACCACTCCGCTCGAGCAGGTGCTCGGCCTGTGGCAGCGGTTCGAGGCCGATCCGGACGCGATCGCGCTGGTGCAGGAACTGCGCGCGACCGGCGTCGGCTGCCACCTGGCGACCAACCAGCAGGCCTACCGGCGGGCGATCATGAACGACCAGCGCAACTACGGCGCCTGGTTCGACCGGTCCTTCTACTCCTGCGACCTCGGTGTGGCGAAGCCCGACCCGGCGTACTTCAAGACGATCGTGGCCGCCATCGACCTGCCGCCCACGGCGGTGCTGTTCGTCGACGACAACCAGGCCAACGTCGACGGCGCCCGCGAGGCCGGCCTGCACGCCGAGCAGTTCCACCTCTCCAGCGGCCTCCCCGAACTGCGTGAGCTGCTGCAGTCGTACGGGTTGCTCAGCTAGAGATCCGAGACGGCGACCGTGGCGAGGTCCGGCCGTACTTCGTGCCCGCCGGAGAACTCGTGGAAGTCGACCTGGTAGCCGGTCGCCCGCAGCGCCGGCACGAGCCGGTGACTGCAGCGCTCGATCGGCAGGACCGGATCCGCGTCGCCGTGCGAGACGAAGACCGGCGGCCTGCCGTGCCGCGGCCCGGGCACGACGAATCCGGGTGAGAACGCGATCACCCGGCTGAACAGGTCACCGTTCGCGAGGCCCAGCCCGAGCGCGTACGACGCCCCGTCGGAGAAGCCGGCGACGGCGATCCGCGCCGGGTCGACTCCGAAGCGCTCGAACACCTCGGTCAGCGCGGTGTCCAGAGCTTCGACGTCCGGACCGAACCCGGTCCGAATGGCGTCCCAGGTGATTGCCCGCGACTTCGGCGCGAGCAGCAGGAACTTCGCCTCCTCGGCCTGGTCCCGCAGGTACGGCAGCGCCTGCTCCGGGTGCGACGTGGCGCCGTGCAGCAGGACGACCATCGGCAGCGAACCATCCGGCAGGTCGGTGGGCACGAACAGCGCTGCGGTGCCGAAGAAGTGCAGGCCCGCCCCCGGAGCTGTTCCGCGCGGAGCGAGCGGTCGGGCGTGCAGAGTCGCGGCCGTCATCGGCCTCCTTCGGTCAGTCGCGGTCGTCCCCGTGACCGCTGATTGAAGCAGACAGGTCGCGCTTCGGGCTTGCGGACAACGGCCGGCTGATGGTCCAGAGAACGGCCAGCAGCGGCAGGGGAATCAGGAAGGCTATGCGGATCTCCAGCCAGCCGGCCAGCCCCGCCAGGAGACTCGGAGCGAGCAGGATCGCGGTTCCCGAGGCCAGCGCGCCGAGAGCGGTCAGCCGGGCCGGGTTGATGCCCGGAGTGGCGACCAGTGCGGCAATGGTGAGCGGATAGATCGGCGCGACGCCGAGGCCGGCCAGGACGAGTCCGGCAGTCACCAGGGCCGGGCTGTCGAAAACGGTGACCAGCAGCGTGCCGGCCGCGGCCAGGAGACCCGCCGGGACGAGCGGCGACCAGTTCCGCCAGTGCAGCGGCCCGATAGCCCGGCCGACGGCCATTCCGATGGGGAATCCGCTGCCGAGCAGAGCCGCCGTCGCCATCGGTACACCGGTCGCCGCGAGCCGCGCGACCGCCCAGATGACGAAGCAGAACTCCACCCCGACAGCCAGTACGACGCGCAGCCACCCGCGGAGTACCTGCGTCACCGGGGACCGCTCGGCGTCGTCCTGAAAGGTCGGCCCCACGCCTGGACCGGCCATCATCGCCAGCAGCACCAACGGCGGTACGGCGATGAGCAGGGCGAGCCGGCCGGTCGGTCCGAGCGAGTCCAGTCCACCGATCGCCAGCGGCGCGAAGATGCCCGTCGCACTGGCCACCGCGTTGACCCGGGTCAGGCGAGCGGCGGCTGCCGGACCGTGCAGCAACAGCGGCGCGACGAGCACGAGCAGTGCGCCACCGATCCCGACCGAGAGCCCTCCGGAGATTGCCGGCAGGAAGCCCTGGGCCAGCGCGAGCAGAGTCGCGCCGACGGCACACAGCAGCGCGCCGATCCGCAGTACGGTGCCGATGGCAACGGACCGCAGCAGCGCCGGACCGGTGGCCGCGACGATCAGCAGACCGACCGCGAAAGCGGAGGACAGCAGGGCCAGCTCGTCCGTCGGCCGGTCCAGATCGCGGGCCAGCACCGCGATCGACGCCCCGAGTCCGGCCAGCAGGAAGCCGAGCGCGGAGAGGGCCAGCCCGATCCGGAGGTCGACGCGCCGATCCATCAGCCCGTCGCCAGCAGCTTCGCGAGCTGGTGCAGGTCGGTCAGTGCGAGATCACCCGACAGCCCTTTGAGCGCAGCGGTGAAGGCCCCGGCCGCACGCCCCGCCTCGAGCCCGACCTCGGCATCCTCCACCACCAGACACCGCTCCGCCCGTACGCCGAGCAGCTCCGCCCCGCGCAGGTATCCCTCCGGGTCCGGCTTGCCCCGAGTGATGTCCTCGATCGTCACCAGGACCGGCGGGTGGATCGCCGCCGCCGACAACCGCGCCTTGGCAAGACGCTGGTCCGCGCTGGTGACCACGGCCCAGGGCAGCCCCCGCCGCTCCAGCACGTCGAGCAGCTCCAGCGCGCCGGGAGTCGCTGTCACGTCCGACAGGTCGTCGTACTGCAGCTGCAGCTGGCGGCCCGCGGCGAGCGTCCGCAGCGTCGGGTCGAGGCCGGGCAGGACGCGGTCGACCGTGGACTCGGCGGGACTGCCGTGGGCGATCGCGAGCACCCCGGCCGGGTCCACGCCGTACTCGGCCGACCAGGTCGTCCAGGCCCGCTCGACCGCGGCGTCGGAGGACACCAGGGTGCCGTCCATGTCGAAGAGCACCGCGTGTACGTTCCGGACATCCATCGAGGCCTCCATTAAGCTCGTCCACCGAGGATAACCTCTGGGCACCTGGGGCCCGCAAGAGCTGGGAGCTGCGACGTGGCCAGACGAGGGCGATGGCAGACGGCGGCCGAGGTGCTGAACCTGATGGCCCGGCGCCCCGGCATCACGCGCGCCGCGGTCGCCAAGGAGCTCCGGCTGAGCACGAGTTCGGCGACCGAGGTGACCGCCCGGCTGCGCGAGTTCTCGCTGCTCAGCGAACTGCCGGCCCCGATCCACGGCCGGGGCCGGCCGACCACTGTTCTGCAGGCTCACCCGCACGGACCGCTCGTCCTCGTGCTCGACCTGCGGCAAGGCACCTGGCGGAGTGCGATCGCCCAACTCGACGGCACGCTGGAGCTGCAGCAGACGACGCGCCACCGCAGCAGACGGCCGGACTCGGTCCTCGCGAGCTTCCGCGAGACAGTCATCGCCGCGCAGCAGCAGTACGGCGACCGGCTGGTCGCCGTCACGCTGGCCGTCGTCGGCTCCGTCCGGGGCAACCAGCTTCTGCAAGCGGCGACGCTCGGCTGGCGCGATGTCGACCTGTCGCCAGTGGTCGAAGGCACTGGCCTCCCCCTGCTGGCGGGCAACGACGCGACGCTCAGTGGCGTGGCCGAGGCCCGGACCGGAGCTGCCGCGGGAGCAGGGACGGCGCTGCACCTCATCGTCGAGGTCGGTGTGGGCGGCACGCTGATCCTCGGCGGAGTTCCGGCCGGTGGGGCGACCGGTACGGGCGGCGAGTACGGGCACATGCCGTTCGGCGATCGCTCGGTCCTCTGCCCGTGCGGCGCGCGCGGCTGCTGGGACCTGGAGATCGACGGCCGCGCGTTGGCCCGCCGACTGGGCGAGCCGGAACCGGACGACCCCTACGGCTACGCCGAGGACGTACTGCGCCGGCCACCATCCCCGGCAACACGTTCGGCGATCGAACTGGTCACCGCGGCGCTGGGGTCGGGGATCGCCGGCCTGGTCAACGCGCACGACCCGGAGGTGGTGACGCTCGGCGGTCTGGCCGTCCCGCTGCGGGCCGCGGCGCCGGAGGCTTTCGAACGCGGCTACCGCGAGAGCCTGATGCAGTTCCGCCGGGCCGCTCCCCCGCCGGTGCTCGACTCGGCCCACTCCGAGGACGGCGTACTGCGCGGTGCCGCGGCACTCGGCCTGGACCACCTCACCACCGAGAGCGCCTTGACCGCCTGGGCAGAAACCCACGCTCCGTAAGGCGTTATCGAGTCTTTACTCAACCAAACCCCTTGCTGCGGTCGTCTACCAGGACATTCGGCACCAACAACCCAGGGGGGAACCACTTCCATGCGTACCACCATCGCCGCCCGCCTCGCCGTCACGCTGGCCACCGCCGCGGCTGCCGTCGCCGGCACCGTCGCCATCGCCCAGCCGGCCTCCGCCGCGACCGCAAACACTTGCCTCCAGCAACTGACTGGTGCGCAGCAGTGGGGCTACGACCAGACCATGACGACGCGCGGGCGGCTGAAGTTCTTCACCGACTGGCCCAGCTCGGAGTCGTACTGCAAGGACATGTCGGTGTCGCTGGGCATCAGCCGCACCAACACCGCGTTCTTCCGCAACCAGAACGCGGTCCGGGAGACCTCCGCGCACCGGATCAGCACCTTCTCCGCCACCTTCGGATTCGGCACCGACGGCTACGGCCAGTGGATGATCCGGCAGATCGCGGTGAAGGACCGGGCCGGCCGGGTCGCGGTGAAGACCTTCACCCGCCAGACCACGCCGCGGGTGCTCACGCTGCGGTTCCAGTCGACCGTCAACGCCGGTCCCAAGGGCACGCTGGTGCCGAAGGCCGGCAAGCTGCTGGTCAGCGGCAACCTGAAGGCCTGGCACTACACCGGCCGCCAGGTCAACGTGCAGAACCAGCAGGTGCTGGTGCAGGTCCGCCGGCCGGGCACCTCGACGTACGTCACCCGCGCGACGATGACCAGCAACCAGCTGGGCAACTTCGCGACCAACCTCGCCACCGCGGGGCTGAAGGGCTCGGCGGTCCGGGTCGCCTTCTACTCGAAGATCCCGACCGTGGCGAGCCAGTGGCAGTACCTGGGCACGATTGCCTGACCGTGGTGCCGATCAGGAGGTGACGCCCTCAGGGGCCGTCGCCTCCTGGTCGGTTCCGTCCTCCACGGGCCTCGGCGCCGGGACGATCGGTGGCTCGACCTCGGCCAGGATGCTGATCAGGTCGTGCCGGTGGTGCTGGATCTCGTGCGCGGTGTGCCGGACGATCCAGCTCAGCGTGCGCGGCGCCCGGACCGGGTAGTTGTAGAGCCCGAGCCGGCCCAGCTCGGCCGGCGTCAGCACCCGAGCGGCCGCACCGAACTCGCGGGCGAACCGCATCAGCGCCGCCGCCACCTCGACCGGGTTCTGGTCCTCGTACTTGGCTTCCTTGACCCGCCCGGTCCGGTCCATCGGCGCGTACATCGGCCGGTCCTCGGCCAGGCACTGCGCGATCCGCAGTCGCTGCACCTCGAGCACGTCACGGACGTGGCAGGCGTACTCGATCGCCGACCACACGTCCGGCTCCGGCCGCAGTCGCACGACGTCCGGGTCGGGTCCGGCGGCGGCCTTGGTCAGCGCCATCGCCGTCTCGGCGGCCTGCCGGACCAGCAGCGTGACCGTGCCCTGCAGGTCACCCGTGCCGTAGTTGAACCCGCACTCCTCACACAGCCCGTCGACCGGCGGCTGGCGCTTCGTCACTGTCCACTCCCTCGCTGTGCGCTCCCTCGAAAGCGCCACGCGTGGTCCACCGGCCCGATCCCGCCACCCAGCGGGAACCCGGCGGCGACCGCACCGCTGATGTACTCCTTGGCCGCCCCGACCGCCGACGGTACGTCGTACCCCCGGGCCAGGTACGACGCGATGCTGCTGGCCAGTGTGCACCCGGTGCCGTGGGTGTGCCGGTTGTCGGCCCTGGGCGCACTGAACTCTTCGCGGACGCCGTGGCCGTGCAGCACGTCGACAGACGTGTCACCGGCGTCATGACCGCCCTTGACGAGCACCCACGACGCACCGGCCGCCAGCAGCTTCTTGGCCGCGAGCTCACGGTCGTCCAGCGTGCGCAACTCCACCCCGGCCACCGGACCCAGCTCGGTGAGGTTCGGCGTCAGCACAGTCGACAGCGGCACGATCTCCGCGCGGATCGCCGCCATGGCGTCCGCGTCGAGCAGCGTGTCGCCGTGCTTGGACACCGACACCGGATCGATCACCACCGGAACGTCCGGCGGCAGGGTGCGCAGCAGCGCGGCGACCAGCCGGACCATCGGCGCGGAGGCGAGCATGCCGGTCTTCACCGCGTCGACGCCGATGTCGTCCACCACACTGCGGAACTGCGCCTCGACCTGCTCGGCCGGCAGCTCCCACGCACCCTGGACGCCGAGGCTGTTCTGCGCCGTGATCGCGGTGAGCACGCTCATCCCGTGCACGCCGTTGGCCAGCATCGCCTTCAGGTCGGCCTGGATGCCGGCGCCACCGCCGGAGTCGGAGCCGGCGACGGTGAGCACTCGGGGCGGAACTGCGGGCGGGCCGGACGTCATCTCTGCTCCTGGACTGGTCGGTGCGGGAAGGGCGGGCCGGTCAGCTCGCGAAGTGGGCGTGGCCGGCCGGGGCGGCGTAGGCGGCGCCGTCGACGGTGACGGTACCGGCCGGCAGATCCTGATTGCCTTCAGCAACCGATCCGACGACGGTCCAGCCGTCCGGCACGTCGGCCGGTTCGAAGGTCCCGACCAGCGCGTGGTCCTCGCCACCGGTCAGTACGAACGTCAGCGCGTCCAGGCCGGTGGCGGCGGCGACCGCCTCCAGCGGCTCGGGCACAGCCAGCGCCTGGGAGCGGACGTCGATCACCACCTGGCTGGCCTCGGCGATGTGCCGCAGATCAGCGATCAGCCCGTCGCTCACGTCGCACATCGCGGAGGCACCCGCGATCGCGGCGCGCGGCCCTTCGGCGTACGGCGGCTGCGGGCGGCGGTGGGCGTCCACCACGCTGCGCGGCGAGCGGAAGCCGCGGGTCAGCACGGCGAACCCGGCCTCGGCCCAGCCCAGCCGGCCCGCGACGGCCACCTCGTCGCCGGGCCGCGCTCCGGAGCGCAGCACCGGCCGGCGGCCGTCGAGCGAGCCGAAGGCGGTCACCGAGACGACGACCTTGTCGGACTGCACGGTGTCGCCGCCGACGATGCTCACCCCCAGCAGGTCGGCCTCGTCGGCCAGTCCCTGGCTCAGCTCGACCGCCCACGCCGTCGGCAGGTCCGTGGGCGCCCCGAAACCGACCACCAGCGCGGTCGGCCGGGCGCCCATCGCCACCACGTCGGCCAGGTTCTGCGCGGCGGCCTTGCGGCCCACGTCGTACGCCGACGACCAGTCCCGGCGGAAGTGCCGGCCCTCGACGAGCAGGTCGGTCGTGATCACCATCCGCCCGTCCGGCACCGCCACCACGGCCGCGTCGTCCCCCGGACCGACCAGAACGTCCTCACCTTGGGGAAAGCCCTTGGTGACGGCCGCGATCAGGCCGAACTCCCCAGTGCTTCCCAACGTCTCTGTCACGTCAGCAGACCTCCCATGTACCCACGGGGAGTCTAGGCGGTACGGTGACCGGGCAACGACGAGTACGCCCGGCCGCTCTGCAGTACTGTGGCCGGTGCCCGCTGAGGACGACTGAGTGGAGAACGACGTGGTGGTCCAGGCCTACATCCTGATCCAGACCGAGGTCGGCAAGGCCGCCGATGTCGCAGCACAGATCGCCGAGGTCCAGGGCGTCACCCTGGCCGAGGACGTCACCGGCCCGTACGACGTGATCGTGCGCGCCGAGGCCCGCAACGTCGACGAGCTGGGCAAGCTGGTCGTGGCGCGCGTGCAGAACGTGCCCGGGATCACCCGCACGCTGACGTGCCCCGTCGTCCACATCTGAGCACCGAGCGGCGGGCCGCGGCGGTCGCGGTCCTGCTGCTCGCCCTGGTGGCCGGCTGCGGGGGGGAGCCGGTGCCCGTCGCGGTTCCGCAGCCCGCCCCGGAGGTCTCCGAGGCCTGCACGTCGCTGGTGAAGGCGTTGCCGGCCAAGGTGCTCGACGGTGAGCGCCGGGAGACCGATCCCACGAGCCCGCTGACCGCGGCGTACGGGGATCCGCCGATCGAGCTGACCTGCGGCGTCGCTCCGCCGGCCGGAATGGCACAGGCCCAGTCGCAGTGCTTCGAGGTGAACGGCGTCGGCTGGTTCGCCAAGGAGGCGGACAACGGCGTCATCTTCACCACGATCGGCCGCAAGGTGTACTTCGAGGTCGCCGTGCCCGCCCAGTACGCGCCCGAGGCGAACGCGCTCACCGACATCTCGGACGCCGTCAAGGCCCACAACACCCTGATCACCCCCTGCACCTGACCGGAGCAGCCACGGCCGGAGCCTACGATCGGGCCATGACCTCGACCGGGCGCCTGGAGCGGTGGATGCGGGCGCACCCGGTCGCGCCGGACGCCCTGCTCGCCCTCGCGCTCGCCGCGGTCACCGGGCCGCCGTCGCTGGAGATCCTCCGGTCGGCCACGTCGCCAGGCTGGGTGCTCTGGACGGCCGGTGTGTGCGGGGTCGCGGTGCTGGCCTCCGTCGCGCTGCGCCGGATCGCCACCCAAGCGGCGTTCCTGCTGGCCGGTCTGGCGATGGCGGTGACCCTCGCCCTGCCGAACACAACGGTCCGCACCGCCGGGCTGGGACTGGCCGGCGCGGGCAACGAGATCGAGATCCCGCTGTTCTTCCTGCCGTCGTCCGCGGTCTTCCTGGTCCTGCTGTACGCCGTCGCCGCGCACTGCGACCGAGTCCCGAGCCGGCTCGCTCTCGGCATCAGCCTGGCCGGGGCTTTGCTGTGCACCGCGAGAACCGCCACGGCGTACGGCATCCTCCCTGCCGGCTGGCTGACCCTGTTGCTGGCTCTGCTGGCCTTGATCGCCGCCGTGGCCGGCACCTGGAGCGTCGGCCGTTCCCACTTCGACCGGCGGCGACGCCTCGCGGAAGAGGCCGCTGAAGCCGCCGAGCGGGCCGTCACCGGCGAGCGGCAGCGCATCGCCCGCGACATGCACGACATCGTGGCGCACTCGCTGGCGGTCATCGTGCGTCAGGCCGAAGGCGGCGCCGCCATCGCCGCCAAGTCGCCGGACCGGGCAGTCCAGGCGCTGACCGTCATCGCGGGCACCGCCCGCGAGGCGCTGACCGACATGCGGGGCACGCTGCAGGTGCTGCGGGAGGCCCCTCCCGGCGAGGCCGTGCAGCCCTCGCTCGCGGCGATCCCTGCGCTGGTGGAGCGGGTACGGGCGACAGGCGTCGAGGTCCGCTTGACCGAGCAAGGCACGGCCGGCGTCATGACACCCGGCGCGGCGACGGCGGCGTACCGCCTGGTCCAGGAAGCACTGACCAACAGTGTCAAGCACGCGGGCTCGAACCCCACGGTCACCGTCACGGTCACGCACTCCCCGCACGCGTCGGTCGTCACCGTCGCCGACGACGGCGGAAACGCCGAGGACCGGGCGCCGGTTCCGGGCGCGGGCGCCGGACTGCGGGGTGCTCAGGAGCGGGTGCACGCCGCGGGCGGTACGTTCGAGGCCGGTCCCGCCGACGGCGGTTTCAGGGTGCGTGCGGAGTTTCGCGCCCGCGACAGGGAAGGCTGAGATGACGATCAGAGTCGCGCTGGTCGACGACCAGGAACTGGTCCGGGTCGGCCTGGCCATGGTGGTCGACGCCACCGACGACATCCAGATCGTGCTGCAGGCCGCCGACGGCGCCGAGGCGGTCGCGCGGCTCGCCGAGACCACGGTCGACGTCGTCCTGATGGACGTCCAGATGCCGCGCCTGGACGGCGTGGAGGCGACCAGGCTGGTGACGGCCCGGGAGAACGCGCCCAAGGTGATCGTGCTGACCACGTTCGACCTCGACGAGTACGCCTTCGCCGGACTGCGCGCCGGTGCGAGCGGGTTCCTGCTCAAGGACGCGTCGGCCGACGAGGTGCTGCACGCGATCCGCGCCGTCCATGCCGGCGATTCCGTGCTCGCGCCCTCCACGACCCGCCGGATGCTGGACCACCTCCCGACCGCACGGGCCGGGCACGAGGCCTCCCCGCTGCTGCAACGCTTGACCGCCCGCGAACGCGACGTGCTGCTGGAGATCGCCCACGGCCACTCCAACGCCGAGACCGCGCAGCGGCTCTTCCTGTCCGAGGCGACCGTGAAGACCCACGTCGCGCACCTGCTGGCCAAGCTCGAGGTCCGCGACCGGGTGCAGGCGGTGATCTTCGCCTACGAGAACGGGCTGGTCCGTCCGGGCTAGGGCGTGCCTGGGCGATCTCATCCTTTCTGGGGAGTGGTTGACCCCGTCAGGTGGACGCCGTACGTCGGCGGCACGAGCAGCCTGGTGCCATGACCCTCTTCGACACCAAACCCGTACCGGCCACCGCGCGCACGTGGTGGCGCACCGCTTCCGCCTGCGGCGGGATGCTCGCGCTGTGCGGCGGCCTGTTCCACACCGTGACCGCCGCTGTGCTGCGCCGCGACGTCTGGACGCAGGTCGTCGACGAAGGCTTCTTCAACACCGTGTCACTGGACCCCTCGCCCGAGCGGCTCGCCGTGGCGGAGGCGTTCTGGTTCAGCCCGGGCAGCTTCGGCGTGCCGTTGCTGCTGCTCGGCTCCCTCGTCACGTGGCTGGCTCGGCGCGGCCACCCGGTGCCGTGGTGGCTGGGCGCCGGCGTCGCCCTGTGGGCCGTGCTGATCGGCTCGCTGGGCGGCTTCGACCTCGGCACGCTCATCCTGCTGAGCGTCGGCGGCCTGCTCGCGGCCGGGGGCTGGACCACCCGCCGCCCGCGGGCGGTCTGAAGGCTTTCTGAAGATCCCCCCGCAGACTCCGGGACAGGGGCAGTTCACGCCAGTCTTGGGGGGATCCGGACATGCAGCACTCACGCCGGCTGGTGGGCATCGCCGTTGCCGCGGCCTTGCTCGCCACCACACTCGGTCTTTCGACACCCGCCGCCGGGCAACCAGCGGCCAGGACGGCGGCCGCGGCGGCCGACTACCCGTTCCCGCTGCCGGACTTCAGCCATCCGGACCGTCCGCACGCGCCGCGGTTCACCAAGCACCAGTTGCCGCCGATGCTGGTGGTCTACGGCCGGTTCGACGACCTGACGAACCTGAGCGAGTTCGGCGCCGAGGACAAGTTCTTCCCGATCTTCGGTTTCGGCACCGTCAGCGACTACTACCTGCAGAACGGGCTCGGCGTGCTCACCCCGGTGCCCGAGACGTACGGCGAACGCGACAACGGCGTCGTCGTGGTCGAGCTCGGCCGGTCCGCGGCCTGGTTCGGCCAGGACGTCGGCGTCCGGCGGCGTACGATGCTCGACCTGGCCGACCAGTACGTCGACTTCGCGCGGTTCGACACCAACGACAACGGCCGGATCGAGGACTCCGAGCTCGCGGTGGTCACGCTGGTGACCTCGCCGGACCCGACCTACTCCTGCGGGCAGACGGCCGGAGTCGGCGCCGGCCGGACGCTGGACGGCAAGACGGTCGCCTTCAGCACCGCCGACGGCGGCTCGCTGACCAACAACCTCACCTTCGCGCACGAGGTCGCCCACCAGGCCTTCGACCTGGCCGACCACTACGGCTTCGGTGTCGGGGCGTGGGACCTGGCCGGGCCGACCTGCGGTGGATCGACCCAGGTCTGGCAGGAACCGAACGCCTGGCACCGGATGCACATCGGCGACGACAAGCCGACGGTGATCACCAAGGACCGCTACGTCACGCTGCTGCCGCACGACCTGGCGCCGTACCGGTCGTACCTGCTGTACGACCCGGAGCGCGGCACCGACGACTACTTCATGATCGAGGCGCGCCGGCCGGTGACCGGAACCTACGAGCAGAACGTGCCCGACGACGGCCTGATGGTCTGGCGCATCGACGAGCGCAACGTGCGCAGCGGCTTCGAGCACCTGCGGGGCGTCGAGATGATCCGGCCCGACGGCATGCGGACCCCGGGCTGTGTCGACGAGGACGTCGACGGGCGCGCGGACGAGGATCCGGTGAACGGCCGCGACGACGACGGCGACGGCCGGACCGACGAGGACCGCGGCCCGGACCGCGACGGGGACGGCCGGACCGACGAGGACCCGGCCAACAGCGTGGACGACGACGGCGACGGGCGCACCGACGAGGACCCGGACGAGGTGGACGACGACTGCTACGGCGGCAGTGACACCGACGCCTGGAACCCGGCCGACACCCGGACGCCGCAACGCGAGATGACAGCGGCCTGGGCGGACGGTGCTCCGGCCAAGGTGGCGGTGCGGGCGATCGGCCACACCTTCGCCGTACCGACGCGATCGACGCTGCGGGCGTACGTCGACGTCCGCGGTCCCGGCATTCTCGTCGACGCGGCGGGCCCGAACGGCGACTCGCCGCACCCGACACTGACCGCGGGCAGCACGGCCACCTTCTCGTTCGCCGTGATGAACACCGGTGAGGCGACCGACACCTTCGAGTTCACCGAGCTGGTCCCGGCCGGCTGGACGGCGACCACCCAGCGGATGACCCTGGCGGCCGGCCAGCGAGCGACCGCGACGATCACCGTCACGGTCGGCACGGACGAGCTGGTCGGTGAACGGCACACGCTGATCGCGCGCGGCCGCAGTACGACGGACTCTTCGGTGGTGACGGAGTATCCGTTCCTGGTGGACCTCAACCGGCCCACCGCGGTCACGTACACCGGCGACAGCGCGGTCGACCACTCGGACCCCGCGCGGTTGGCGGCCCGGGTCACCGACCAGCTGAGCGGAGCACCGCTGGCCGGGCGCACGGTGGTCTTCAGCTACACCGACCAGGTCTTCGTCGAGGGCGTCACCGGTGCCGACGGAGTAGCCACGGCGACCTGGCCCGCGGAGCTACCACCTGGTCCCTACATGTTCACGATGTCGGCGGGCTCGAAGGACGGCTACACCGGCAGTACCGGCACCTTCCCGATCACTGTCGAGCCGGAGAACGCGACCCTGGCCGTCACCAGTCCGGCTGTGTACGCGGACGACTCCGGCCAGGCGATGACGATCCAGGTGACTCAGGAAGCCGATGGAACGCCGGCCGACCTCAGCCGCGCTACGGTCAAGGTGCAGTTGCGTTCGAGCCTCACCGGCGAACTCCGGAGCTACAGCGCAGCGGTTGCAACGGGTGGTGTCGCCACTGTGCCACTGGACGCGCCGGCGGGCCTCTGGTCCGCGACGGTCGAGCTGACCGGCGGCTACTTCACCGCGCCACCGATCCAGACCGAGCTGGTGGTGTACGACCCTGACGGCGAGGTCACCGGCGCTGCGGTAGGGCCTGACAGCGCGGGAACGAACACCGTGCTCACCGTGTCCGCCCGCTACCTCGACGACGCGCCTTCGGGCTCGGTCACCCTGACCTCTGGTCGTCGTGTCTTCACCGGGACCGGGCTGCGCTGGCTGGTGGTCTCGGGGACGACGGCCGTGCTGGAAGTGACCGGTCGCCTCGACAAGCAACCGGCCACCCTGCGGGCGACAGTGCAGACCGCCGGAGCCCGGGACCACTTCTCGGCCACGGTGACCGGCGCGACCACGTCCTACGCCACCGGCGACGTGACCACCAGGGCCGGCTCCTTCACCGTGCGAACCTCCTGAGAAGTTCCTCGTGGGTGCGTGTCCGGTTCGGTCCGCGGTCATCGACGTTCCCGACGAGAGGCGCCACAGTGGTGTCACTGCACACGACGGGAGAGTCGCATGAAGTACATGATCCTCAGCTACGCCACCCAGCACGACTACGACGGGATGGCGGGCAAGGACACCGACGGGCCGGCCTGGACACCGGAGCAGTTCGCCGCGATGGGGGAGTTCATGCAGAAGTTCACCACCGAGCTGGCCGAGTCCGGCGAGCTCGTCGAGACCCGCGGGCTGGCGGCGCCGGCGCTGACCCGCAGGATCGGCTCCCGCAACGGCGAAGTGGTCGTCACCGACGGCCCGTACGCGGAGACGCAGGAGGTGCTGGCCGGCTACTGGGTCGTCGAGTGCGACTCCCTCGACCGCGCCACCGAGATCGCCGCCCGGCTGAACGAGACCCCGGCCCCCGAGCACGTCCGCGCCGCGGCGTACGCGGACATCCGGCCGCTCATGGAGCACCAGGAAGAGCTGCTCACCTGATCCGGGCCCGACCTCACCGGCTGACGCAGAGAGGAGGTGAGCAGGGTGGTCCCGGCGCAGGACCCGGACGACGAGCTGAGCGACGTACTGCGGGAGCTGGCGCCGCAGGTGCTCGGCGCCGTCGTCCGGCGGTACGGGCACTTCGACACCGCCGAGGACGCGGTGCAGGAGGCCCTGCTCGCCGCCTCCCGGCAGTGGCCGGCCGAGGGACGTCCGGACAATCCCCGCGGCTGGCTGATCACGGTTGCCTCCCGCCGGCTGACCGACCTGCTGCGGCGGGAGCAGGCTCGGCAGCGGCGCGAGGACCAGGTCGCGCAGTGGTCCGTGGTGCCACCGGAGCCGGTCACCGACTCCGACGACACCTTGATCCTGCTGTTCCTGTGCTGCCACCCGGCGCTGTCCCCGGCGTCCCAGGTCGCGCTCACGCTGCGCGCCGTCGGCGGGCTCACCACCGCCGAGATCGCCCGCGCGTTCCTGGTGCCCGAGGCAACGATGACCCGGCGGATCACCCGGGCCAAGCAGACGGTGAAGGCCAGCGGCGCCCGGTTCTCGTTGCCACCCGACCACGCCGACCGCCTCGACGCCGTGCTCAAGGTGATCTACCTGATCTTCACCGAGGGCTACGCCAGCACGACCGGCCCGCAGCTGCACCGGGTGGAGCTGGCCACCGAGGCGATCCGGCTCGGCCGGTTGATCCACCGGCTGCTGCCCGACGACCCGGAGGCGACCGGCCTACTGGCGCTGATGCTGCTCACCGACGCCCGCCGCCCGGCCCGGACCGGCCCGACCGGCGAACTGATCCCGATGGCCGAGCAGGACCGCTCGCTGTGGATCCAGCCGTCGATCGAGCAAGGCGTCGCCCTCATCACCGCAGCGCTCCCCCGCGGCCCGCTCGGCCCGTACCAGCTCCAGGCCGCGATCGCCGCCGTGCACGACGAAGCTCCCTCCGCCGACGCCACCGACTGGCCCCAGATCGCCGCCCTGTACGGCGTACTGCTGAGACTGACCGACAACCCGGTCGTCGCCCTGAACCACGTCGTCGCCGTCGCCATGACCCAGGGTCCAGCCGTCGGCCTGAAGCTCCTGGCCACCATCGACACCGACCCACGCCTCACCCACGACCACCGCCTGCACGCCGTCCGTGGCCACCTGCTGGAGATGACCGGCGACCTCACCGCCGCCCGCACCGCCTACCAGCACGCCGCCACCCTGACCACGAGCCTGCCCCAACAGCGCTACCTCAACAACAAACTCACCGCCCTGTGAAGTAGCCGCCGCAGCCGAACGCCCAGCGGAGCACTGGCACCTGCCGTCAGCTGCTCGTTGCTGATTCGCGAGAGAAGCAGTGCCTACCCGGCCGGCCGGACGCTGGCGAAGACGGCCATGAGTCCAGGCGGCAGGCCGGCTACCCAGGCTGCGAACGACGGGGCGACGAAGAGGACCGAGGCGGTCAGCCGGTACTGCCCCGCACCGGTGATCTGCGCACCTACCTCGAAGGTTTGCCACTCATCGGCGCGTGCCAGCAACGTCGCTCGGGCGGCGTCGATGTCCTGTCGCGACACTGCCGACTCGATGATCGTGAGTTCACCGTCAGCCAGACGCGACAGGACTGCTGTCGCAACGTCCGGCTCCGGTCCCCCGGCGATGATCCGCAGTCGGCCGTCGTCCGTCCACCGGGTCCGGCACCACAACAGGCTCCCATCGCTCGTGAGCGCATCGATCGCGTGCCGCACCTCAGCGCTCAGTTCGGCCAGCCGGCCCTGGTGAATTCCGCTGCCGAGATCCTCGACCGGCATGGCCCACTCGCCGGGCCGCGGGAACCGAACCGAGCCGGCCAAGATTTGCCCCGCGCTCCAGCTCCCTTCGACCGTCAACAGCCCGTCAACGGCAGGCGGCGGGGCCAGCCCGGGCAACCTCAGCGGATCTTGCCGAACGCCGGAGAACTGCTGGACGGGATCAGACGACCGCCTGGCAAGTGCGAGCGCATAGTCTCCATCCGACCGAGTCAGCCAACCAAAAGCCCGAACCCGCATTCCGTCCGTGACGACCATGGCTTCCACGTCCGCTGGCACGCGACAAATCATACGCTGAACTCCCGTCAGGAGTCAGGGCTGGCGATTGCCGGTGAACCAACTACCGCCTCCTCCACCGCCTCCCCCGCCACCGCTGCCTTCACTGACGAAATAGATATCCATGTTGTACTTCCGCTGAGAGCTCCGTTTCCAGCATCGAAAGGCGCTCACATTGTTCCACCTGAGGACGTTGTTTTCGCCATGGAAACACAGGCTGCGTGCGAAGAGAAGTAGTCGTGATAGTACTCGTGATGCCAGTCCGCAGCAGCCGGCGTAACCGTCGCGGCCGGCACTCCTGCGGAGAGAACGAAGGTGCTCGCCACTCGCACGGAAAGCTTCATGAACTCAGCTCCGGCCTTGAATCGGGAATATCACCTCGTTTACATGGTGAGCATTTCGCGTCAGTCAACGAAATTGCATGTTCCTGCAGCTCGGAAGGCTCCCACCGAGGAACAAGCACCGCCCACCCGCTAACCACCACGACGATCGCCTTCCGATGACCATTCACGCGCTGCGACCTGGTGTTCACCTTCACTGTCGTCTCTGCAGCACGCATCTCTTACCGGATTGAGCTCGATGCGACATACCTGAACGTGACCTGGGCAGCGAAGGTCAGTGGTTGGTTGCCGGGAGCGCCTTCTTGAGCATCGTCCGGATGTGGTGCGGGTCGGCGTCGCGATCGTCGAGCAGAATCGCGGTGCACAGCCCGTCGCAGAGGGCGACGAAGCTTTCGACGACGTCCGGGTCGTCCGTTCGGGTTCGGGCGAGTTCCGCCACCATGTCGCGCCAGCCGCGCGCTGCGGGGCGCAAGGCGGGGCGGCGGGCCGCCAGGCTCGACAGCTCGCGCTCGGCGAGGGCGCGCTCGCGGCCTGGCCCCGACGAGTCGGCGATCAGCTGGGCGAGGCCGTCGAGAGGGTCGTCCTCGGAGTCGATGAGTTCGCGGATGTGGTCGGTGTAGCTGTCGGTGATGCTGGTCAAGGCGGCGACCAGCAGGTCGTCGAGCGTGGCGAAGTAGTAGAGAGTCAGGCTGGTGGTGATGCCTGCCTCTTTGGCGACGGTCCGATGAGTCACGCCCGCGGCACCGTCGCGGCGGACGATCGTAAGCGTCGCCTCGATGATCTGGGCCCGGCGGCGGTGACCCCGCACTTTGCGCCCGTCCACCGGGTCGTGCTCATCCGCCATTCGCCACCGTCCTCACCGATCGTCGCCGCTCACGCGGGTCGAGGCTATCGGCTCCGTCCCGGCGTCGGCGCCACCGATCGGGCGGATGTGGCGCAGCGTCCGCAAGCAAGCGACCGAGGCCCCGGCGATTCCGGCTCCCGCGGCGATCGCGGCGAGGTTGAGTCCGTGGCTGAACGCATCCTGCGCGAGCCGGAGAGCTCCCGCCGGCAACTGATCGGCCACGGACGCCGCGCCGGAGAGGCTGTCGCCGTAGGACTCAGCCACGACTCCGGTCAGGCCGGACTGATCTTCGACCGCCGTCCGGTAGACCGCCGTGGTGAGGCTTCCCAGCAGCGCGACTCCGGCCGCGACGCCGAGTTCCTGCGCGGTCTCCGACAGCGCGGCGGCTGCACCGGATCTCTCCGACGGCGCCGCACCGACGACGATGTCGGTCCCCAGGGCGGCGATGACTCCGAGGCCGAGATAGAGAAACCCGAAGCCGACAACCACACTCAGCCGGCTGTCCGTACCGGCCAAGGCAAGCAGAACGTATCCGACCAGCGAGAGCGCGAGGACGGAGCCCATCACGACCCCCGGCGGGAAGCGAGTGGCGATGAGCGGCGCACCGATGCCGCCGATCAGCATGGCCAGCGCCGGTGGCACCATCCACAAGCCGGCTGCCGTGGGCGACAGGCCGCCGACCAGCTGCAGGTGCTGGGTGATCAGGAACATCATTCCGCCGAAGCCGACCAAGCCGATCAGCAGGACCGACAGCGCGGTGGAGAAGGCCCGGTTGGCGAAGAGCCTGATGTCCAGCAGCGGCTCCTGCAACCGCAGCTGACGACGGACGAACGCGACCGCCGAGCCGGCACCAAGAAGAACAGCGGCCCCTGCCTGGACGTCGACGCCGTGCGCGGCGAGGTGCTTGATCGCGTAGATGATCGGCAGCATCGCCGCCAGCGACAGCCCGACGCTCGGCAGGTCGAGCCGGCCGGCCTCGGTCCGGAACTCCGGCAACAACCTGGGGGCGGCCACCAGCACGATCACGCTGACGGGGACCGCGATCAGGAAGGCCGCACCCCACCAGAAACTGGCAGCCAGGGCCCCGCCCACGACCGGCCCGGCCGCCATGCCCAGCGCGAACACCGTCGCCCAGGCACCGATCGCCACCGCCCGCTGCCGCGCGTCGCTGAACATGTTGCTGATCAAGGACAAGGTGGACGGCATCAGCGTCGCCCCGGCCACGCCCAGCAGCGCCCGCGCGACGATCAGCCAGAGAGCGCTCGGGGCGAACGCCGCCAGCACCGACGCCGCGCCGAAGGCAGCCACGCCGATCATCAACAGGCGCCGGCGTCCGATCCGGTCGCCCAGCGTTCCCATCGTGATCAGGAACCCCGCGATGAGGAAGCCGTAGGCGTCCATGATCCACAACGTCTCGGTCGCGCTGGGCCGCAGATCCGCAGCCAGGCTCGGAACGAGCAGATACAACGCCGTGACGTCGAGCCCCAGCAGGACCGTCGGCAACGCCAACACCCCGAACCCGGCCCACTCGCGCCACCCAGCACGCGCCGCCGCTGCTGTCCCCATGCCAGTCTCCGATCAAATTGAACGAACGTACTAGTTGTACCATCGTCCAAGATGTGACGTGAAGGCAGAGTGCACCGAAGCGAAAGCGGTTCCCTGCACCGGCGGCTACCTGACGGGCTGGGCTGGTGAGCGGTCGCGCGGACGCCGCCGACGAAGCGCTTGACGGCCGACTACGGCCCGGGCCGTCGAACCCGGGCCTTCATTCGGGCCTTCGTTCGGGCGTTGGCTGCTGCCCGTCGGCCGCGGCAACTGCTTCGCGGGCCGGCCTGCCGCCGTCCCGTACGGACGGCGTGCTGATCGGTGCGGTCGTCGGCACCGCTTCGCCGCCCGGGCCGGCTGCCTGCATGGGACCCACCGCCCGGGCCGGAGCCGCCGGCCCGGGGCCGGACCCGCCGGCTCCGCGGGCGGCGGGTCGGGCCGGGGTCAGCGCAGGCCGGTGGGGCGGGTCTGGGCGAGGGTGAGCAGGTGGTCGACCAGCGACGGGTAGTCCATACCGGACGCGGCCCACAACCGCGGGAACATGCTGGTCGGGGTGAACCCGGGCATCGTGTTGATCTCGTTGATGAGCACCCGGCCGTCCTCGTCGACGAAGAAGTCGACGCGGGCCAGGCCTTCGCCCTCGATCGCGTCGAAGGCGGTCAGCGCCTTGGCGCGGATCTCGGCGGCGATCTGCTCGGGCAGGTCGGCGGGCACCGACAGCGCGGTGTACTGCTCGCCCTCCGGCAGGTACTTGGTCTCGAAGTCGTAGAAGTCGTGCCCGCCGCCCGACACCGCGACCTCGCCGCAGACGCTGACCTGAGGCAGTCCGCCGTTCAGGCCGCCGAGCACGCCGACCTCGATCTCGCGCGGGTTCTTCACCGACGCCTCGACGATGACCTTGGGGTCGTGCGCGCGGGCTTCGGCGATCGCGGCGTCGAGCTCGTCGAGGCTGGTCACCTTGCTGATGCCGAGGCTGGAACCACCGCGGGCCGGCTTCACGAACACCGGGTAGCCGAGCTGGTCGACCGCGGTCCGGCAGGCCTGCGGGTCGCGGGTCCAGTCGCGGTCGCGGATGACGACGTACGGGCCGACCTCGAGGCCGGCGGCGGCGAAGACGACCTTCATGTAGTGCTTGTCCATCCCGACCGCACTGGCCAGCACGCCGGAGCCGACGTAGCGAATGTCGGACATCTCCAGCAGGCCCTGCAGCGTGCCGTCCTCGCCCCACGGGCCGTGCAGCAGCGGGAAGACCACGTCGACCTCGCCGAGCGTGCTCGGTACCTGGTCCGGCTCGGACACGACCAGCTCGCGGTCGGCGCCGAACAGCACCGGCGCCGCGGTCACGTCGACCTCGGGCAGCTTGCCGTCGGTGATCGACAGCCGGTCCGGGTCGGCGCTCTCCAGCACCCAGTGCCCGCTGGTGGTGATGCCGACCGGGACCACGTCGTACTTGTCCCGGTCGATCGCCTGCAGCACGTTCGCCGCGGTGATGCAGGAGATGGCGTGCTCGCTCGACCGGCCACCGAAAACGACGGCGACGCGGGGCTTGCCTTTTTCGTCCCTCGAGAACTCACTCACCGGCTCGACGATAGCGGCACGTCGGTCAGCCGCTGACCGGGGATTGGTAAAGATGTCTTCAGATTGCTGTCAGTAGCGACCGTGCGGCGCGCACCCCCGCGGCAGGTTCCAGCCCAGGACGGCGGTCACCCGGCCGTCGGAGACGTAGTGCGCCAAGAACTTCCCTTCGTCCGGATCGCCCTGGACGACCACCAACCGCGCGTCCGGCGGCACCACGCCGTACACCTGGAGCTTGGCGCCGTACTGGTCGGTCCAGAAGTACGGCACCGGGTCGAACAAGACCTCCTGCCCCAGGATTCGCCGGGCTGCGCACAGCGCCTGCTCGGTCGCGTTGAACCGGCGCTCCAGCCGCAGCGACGTCCCGAAGCGCCGACTGGTCCACCGAGCGACATCACCCGCGGCATGGACGCCGTCAGGCGCCTCATCGCAGAGCACACCATCGCCACACGGCAGTCCGGACGACTCCAGCCACCCGGTCGCAGGCCTGGAGCCGACTGCGACCAGCACAACGTCAGCCTTCAGGACACACCCGTCCGCCAGCTCAACCCCGAGCTGCACAGCCCCAGATCGACCAGCCTCACCTCGCACCCGAGCTGGCGAGCAGCCGCCGCCGTCTCCGACCCCAGGAAGCCGGCCCCACGACGACCACAGACGACGCCTCCAGCAACGACTTCCGCAGCGCCACCGCATCGTCCAGCGTCCGCAGCACATGTACGCCGGCCAGGTGATGCCCATCGCTCAGCTGAACCGGCTGCACGCCAGTGGCGATCACCAGGTGGTCGTACTCGTGCTGCTCCCCGGTCGACAACTCCACCACCCACTCACCGAGATCCATCAGCCCCCGAGCACCAGGTCGATGCCCTGCTCCGAGTACGCCGTACTCGGGCCGAAGCTGGTTCGCTCCACCGGCCAGCTGCCGAGCAGGACCTGTTTCGACAGCGGCGGCCGGTCGTACGGCAGGTGGGGTTCGTCGCCGATCACCGTGATCGCTCCGGTGAACCCCTCGCGGCGCAGCGTCTGGGCGGTCGTGGAGCCCGCGGCTGAGGCTCCGACGACGACAACGCGTTCCATCACTCGCTCAGCAGGATCGCCCGCGCCGGGCAGAGCAGCGCCGCCTCGCGGGTGGCGGCGTACTCGTCGGCCGACGGCGTGCGCCGCAGGATCGCGACCCCGTCCTCGTCCCGCTGGTCGAACACCTCCGGCGCCACCAGCACGCACTGACCGGCCGCGACGCAGCTCTCCTGGTCGATCTCGACGTCCATCAGCTCGCCTCCGCGTCCTCGGCTCGATCCCGCTCGCCCTCGGCTCCGTCCCGGTCCCAGGTCACCGGCAGCGCCGTCACGCCGTACACCAGCGCGTCGTGCTTGAACCGGAGCTGCTCGAACGGCACCGCGAGCCGCAACGTCGGGATCCGCCGGAACAGCCGGGTGTAGACCTCGGCCAGCTCGACCCGGGCAAGCTGTTGCCCCAGGCACTGATGCGGCCCGAACCCAAAGGCCAGGTGGGTCGACGCCTTCCGGGTCAGGTCGATCCGGTCGGGATCCGGGAAGACCGACTCGTCCCGGTTGCCGGCCGACAGCGCAGCGACCAGGTACTCCCCCGCCTTCACCGTCTCCGCGCCGATCGGCAGGTCCTCCAGCACATGCCGGAACAGGCCGAACTGCACCACCGAGAGGTAGCGCAGCATCTCCTCAACGGCGGTCGGCGCGAGCTCGGGGTTGTCCCGCAGCTGCTGCAACTGCTCGGGATTGCGCAGCAGCGCCAGCGTGCTGAGCGCGATCATGTTGGCCGTCGTCTCATGGCCGGCGATCAGCAGCGTGTTGCCGATCGACACCAGCTCCGGCACGGTCAGCGGAGCGCCCTGGTCCTCGGCGCGGGTGATCAGCCGGGACAGCAGGTCGTCAGTCCGCTCGGCCTGCTTGGCCATCACCAGCCGGGCCATGTACTCCTGCAGCTGCTCACTGGTCGCCTGCATCTCCTGCTGCGTTCGGTTCACCGCCAGCAACAGCGCGGACCAGCGCTGGAACTGGTCCCGGTCGCTGTACGGGACGCCGAGCAGCTCGCAAATCACCAGTGACGGGATCGGCAGCGCGAACTGCTCGACCAGATCGACCGGGCCGTCCGACGCCAGCATCGCGTCCAGGTGCTGCTCGATCAGGTCGACGATGCGCGGCCGCAACGCCTGCACCCGCTTCACCGTGAACTCGCTGGTGAGGAGGCGGCGCAGGTGGGCGTGCCGGGCGCCGTCGTTCTGCAGGATCGAGCCGGATTCGACCTCACGCTCCAGGTCCGCCTCGGGCACCGCGTGGGCCGAGGGCGCGGACCGCGAACTCAGCCGCGGGTCGCTGAGCACCTCGCGGACCTCGGCGTACCGGCTGACCACCCAGACGTCCACGCCGAGCGGGGTGGACACCTTGGCCGGCTGCTCGCCCGCCAGCAGATCGGCGTACCCGGTGGCAGGGTCGAACGGGCAGCCGCTCGGCCGGGTCACCGGGAAGTCGGCGAGCGGCTCGGTGCGGGCAGGTGTCTCGGTCATCAGAACCCCCGAAATTCTGGTCGGCAACTGGCAGTGACTACCATATGACTGTATGTGTCACTTTGCGTCACCGCCGGGCGCGTCGCGTGTAGGCTTCCGGCTGTTGGCGGCCGAGGGGGTTGGCATGGGACTTCGCGAGCTGAAGCGGGAGCGCACCCGCCGGCTGATCTCGGACAAGGCCTTCGAGCTGTTCACCGACCACGGTTTCGGCCGGACCACGGTCGAGCAGATCGCCGCGGCGGCGGAGGTCGGGCCGAGCACGCTCTACCGGTACTTCCCGACCAAGGAGACGCTGGTCCTCGAGTTCGTCGAGCACAGCCTGTTCGGCGCGCTCGACTGGTTCCGCGAGCAACCCGCCGACGCGGAACTGCCGGACGCGCTGGAGCAGGTGATCGGCCGGGTCCTGGACCTGATGGAGAGCAATCCCGACCGGGTCCGCGCGGTGTACGAGCTGGCCGGGCAGACGCCGTCGCTGAGCGCCCACCTGACCGACGCGACCTGGCGCTGGCGTACGGAGCTGAGCGTCGAGCTCGAACGCCGCCTGCCGGGCGCCGGCAGCACGGCCGGGCTGACCGCGAAACTGGCCGCCGGCATCGCGATGAACATCATCGAGATCGTCGTCGAGACCTGGGTCGCCGCGCCCGACGGTCCGAGCGTCAAGGACCTCGCCAAGAACACCCTCGGCCTGCTCCGCGACGGCGCGATCCCGCTGCCCCGCACGCCGCACTGACCACCTGGCCGGTCCGGAACGCTGCCGGGCGCAGGCAGTTGACACAATCGGCGGCATGACGCCTGACCTGGATCCCTCCACCGTCGTCGTGCACGCGGGGCGCCCCGAGCGGGTGCCGGACGCGCCGCTCGGTGGCTCGCCGGTGTTCAGCTCGACCTACCTCGCCGGCGGGCAGCGTGGCTACGGGCGCTTCGACAACGACGCCTGGGCCGCGCTCGAACAAACCCTGGGAGCACTGGAAGGCGGCCGTGGGCTGACCTTCGCCTCCGGCATGGCCGCCGTCGCCGCGCTCCTGGACCTCGTCCCGGTCGGCGGTCGCGTCGTCGCCCCCCAGCACGCCTACAGCGGCGTACTGGGTCTGCTCGACCAGCAGGCGTCCACCGGGCGCGTGCAACTCCAGCGGGTCGACATCGCCGACACCGAAGCGGTGACGGCCGCCGTTGCCGGCGCCGACCTGCTGTGGATCGAGTCGCCGACCAACCCGGCGATGGAGGTCGCGGACCTTCCTGCCCTGTGCGCGGCCGGTCGGGCCGCCGGCACGACTGTTGTCGTCGACAACACCTTCGCCACCCCGCTGCTGCAACGCCCGCTGGCGGTCGGCGCCGACGTGGTGATGCACTCGGCCACCAAGTTCATCGCAGGCCACTCGGACGTCGTCCTGGGCGCGATCGTCACCGCTGACGACAAGCTGTGGACCGCACTGGAGACCAAGCGCCGCAGCCTCGGAGCGATCCCGGGCCCGATGGAGGCCTGGCTGGCACTGCGCGGTCTCCGGACCCTGGCTCTGCGTCTCGACCGGGCGCAGGCGAACGCCGCGTTCCTCGCCGAGCGCCTGCTTGAGCACCCGCGAGTCAGCCGCGTCCGGTACCCCGGTCTGCCGGACGACCCCGGGCACGTCCGGGCCAAGCAGCAGATGAGCGGCTTCGGCGCCATCCTGGCGATCGAGCTGGGCGGCGACGCCGACCGCGCCCAGCGAGTTTGCGAAAGCACCAAGCTGTGGGTGCACGCGACCAGCGTCGGCGGCGTCGAGTCGATGCTGGAACGCCGCCGCCGCTGGCCCGCCGAAGTACCGACGATCCCGGCCGACCTGATCCGCCTGTCAGTCGGCATCGAACACCCCAACGACCTGTGGACCGACCTCGCGCAGGCGCTGGAAAGTTAGTTTTCGCTGAGTCGTGCACGGCCCCAGAACCGCCCGTACCGTGAGCGAGCATGGTCGAGACCGCGTACGCCGAACCACCGCTCGCCGCCTGGTCGAGCATCCTGACCGCTCCGCGCGCGCAGCGGATGGCGCACCTCAACCCCGATGTGCGGCTGTGGTCGGTGACCGCCGACGACCGGAGCTACATCGTGCGATCGTTCGGTCGTTGGCGTCCCGGCGCCGGGATGGTCGACGAGTACCGCGTCCTGCTGCACCTGAAGGACGCGGGATTCCCGGTCGCCGTCCCGATCGTCACCGACGCCGGCACCCTCGCCGCCCGGGACGGGCACCGCACTTATGTACTGGTGCCCCGGCTCGCCGCCGAAAAGCAGGAAGAACTGCCGACCGGCGATGTGTGCTTCCAGATCGGTTCCGCGATCGGCAACCTGCACGCGGCGCTGGCGCAGTACCCCTGGCCGGTCAGGTCCTATGAGCACGACGTCCTGCAGCAAGCCTTCGACGAGGCCCTCCAGAAGCTGCCTCAGGCCGTCCGGGAAAGCTCGGTGCGCCCTCACCAGGCCGTGGTCACGTCCTCACTGCGAGGCCTGCCCCGGCAACTGATCCACGGGGACTGCAATGCCGGGAACATCCTCGTCAGCAGAGGCAGAGTGTCCGGCGTCATCGACCTGGATCAGCTGCGGGCCGCGATGCTGGCCGCCGAGATCACGCTCACCTCCTGGAGCCACGTACTGCTCACCGAAAGGCGTGACCGAGCTCGACCGGACGAGCGTGCACGGTACGACGCCGGGGTCGCCGCACTGAGCTGGATCAGCCGGCATTTCGCCGAACTGAACGCCGCCCTCGCCTGACATCGCCCCGGGCACTCAGTCCTTCGGTGCTCGCAGCACCGGGGCGCCGAGGACTGTGATGACGCAGAGGATCACCGGGAGAATGAAAGCGAGGTTGAGCGGCATCCAGTGCGCCAGCCCACCGATCAGCGCCGGGCCCGCGAGCAGGCCGACGTACCCGAGGCCGACCACCCGGGCCATCAACGCACCCGAGGCGCGCGGGTCCAGGTTGCCCGCGGCGGTGAACAGCTGCGGTACGCCGCCGGCCAGTCCCAGCCCGAACAGCGCCCACCCGACCAGGGCGACCGGAACCCACGGAACCACGATCACGATCGTCAGCCCGACCGCGGCGAGCGCGGCGCCGTACCGGACGATCGCCATCGCGCCGACCATCGCCGCGACCCGGTCGGTGGCGAACCGCCCGATCGTCATCGCGACCGCGAACGCGCCGTACGCGTAGGCCGCCGTACTGGTGGAGGTGCCGAGCACGTCGCGGAAGTGCAGCGCGGCCCAGTCGTTGGCGACCCCCTCGGCCAGCATCAGCCCGAAGGCGAGACCGCCGAGCGCCCAGACGAGCTTCGCCGGCGGCTTGGCCCGTTCCTCGTGCTGCTCCGGCTCGTCCGGAACGTCCGCCTCGATCAGGTACCGGCTGGTGGCCAGCGAGACGACGATGCAGAGCACACCACAGGCGCCGAGCGTCACCTCGGTCGGTACGTCGGCCCGCAGCGTCCCGGCGCCGATCAGCGCGGCGAACGCACCGCCGATAGACCACATCGCGTGGAAGGCCGCCATGATCGGCCGCGGGTAGCCGCGCTCGACGATGACCGCGTGCGCGTTCATCCCGACGTCGAGAGATCCGTTGGCGAAGCCGAACAGGGCCAGCGCCAGTCCGAGGGTCCACCAGTTGTCGGCGAGTCCGGGGCCGAAGAGCGCGATGCCCAGCAGTACGCCGGCCGCCGGAACCAGGCGTCGCTGGCCCAACCGGTCGGCCAGCGGACCGGCGACCTGCATGCCGAGAAAGGCTGCACCGCCGAGCACGAGCAGCAGCAGCCCGAGCGTGCTGTGGGTGATGCCGGTCGCGTGCTCGATGTTCGGGATGTGCACGACCCACAGACCGACGGCGAAGCCGTTGAGGCCGAAGTACACCCAGGTGGCGACCCGGGCCGCCCGCGGCGGGGCGGCGACGGGGGTGGTGGTGGTCAAGAGACGGTGTCCTCTCCGGCGACCCGGACCAGGACGCCGCGCTCGGCCAGCGCCGCGCGTTCGTCGACCGGAGCCGTGGGGTCGGTGATGATCAGGTCCGGCCGGTCGGCCGGGCAGATGTAGGCCAGCGCGGCCCGGTCCCACTTCGCGCCGTCGACCAGCGCGATCGAACGGGTGGCGACGGCGAGCGCCTGCAGCTTCACCTCGGCGTCGCCGAGGTCGAAAGCGGTCAGACCGGCGTCCAGGCTGAACGCGCACGGGCTGAGAACGGCGACGTCGAACCGCAGCGCCCGCAACGAGGCCAGCGTCAGCGGCCCGACCAGCGCCTGCTGGCCCTGGCGGGGCTCGCCACCGGGCAGCAGCAACCTGATGCCGGGGGCATCGATCAGCTCCTGCGCGACCTGCAGCGACAGCGGCATCACCGTCATCGTGCGGTGCCGCAGCCGCCGGGCCACCTCGAGCGCGGTCGTCCCGCTGTCGAGCACGATCGTCTCGCCGTCGCGCAGTTGCTCGACGGCCGCCTCGGCGATCGCCTGCTTGGCCTCCACCGCGGCGGTGGACCGGACGGCGAAGGGCGGCTCGACGCCCGCCGGCATGGCCGAGATCGCGCCGCCGTGCACCCGCTTGAGCACCCCCTGCGCGGCCAGGAAGTCGAGGTCGCGGCGCACCGTCATGTCGGACGCGCCGGTCAGCTCGACCAGCTCACCGACCCCGACCCGCGGGGCGCCACGCAACCGCTCGACGATCACGCGCTGACGCTCGGCACTCTTCACCCGGAGAATCTAACATCCGAGTGTTGATTCGAACAAAACACTTGTTGATCTGGTCGAACCACAGACGCCACCACCGACGCCGACACAGCGCCGCCCGGCCTCGACCGGGCGGCGCTCACGGGCTACTTGTCGGTGGCGAAGGCCGCGTCGAACGACGCCTCGGGGGCGTCGAAGGCGAGCTTGCGGATCACGTTCACGGCCTCGGCGGCGCCGACCGTGCGCTCCATGCCGGCGTCCTCCCACTCCACCGAGATCGGGCCGGAGTAGCCGATCGAGTTCAGCACCCGGAAGCAGTCCTCCCAGTTCACGTCGCCGTGACCGGTCGAGTAGAAGTCCCAGCCGCGGCGCGGGTCGCCCCACGGCAGGTGCGAGCCGAGCCGGCCGTTGCGGCCGCCGCCGGTGCGCATCCGGGTGTCCTTGCAGTCGACGTGGTAGATCCGGTCCTTGAAGTCCCACAGGAACGCGACCGGGTCGATGTCCTGCCAGACCATGTGGCTGGGGTCCCAGTTCAGCCCGAAGGCCTCCCGGTGCCCGATCGCCTCCAGCGCCAGCGTCGTGGTCCAGTAGTCGTACGCGATCTCCGACGGGTGCACCTCGTGCGCGAACCGCACGCCGACCTCGTCGAACACGTCCAGGATCGGGTTCCACCGGTCGGCGAAGTCGGTGTAGCCGGCCGCGATCCGCTCGGCCGGCACCGGCGGGAACATCGCGACGTACTGCCAGATCGACGACCCGGTGAAGCCGATCACCGTGTCCACGCCCAGCTTGGCGGCCGCCCGGGCGGTGTTCTTCAGGTCCTCGGCCGCACGCTGCCGAACCCCCTCGGGATCGCCGTCGCCCCAGACCCGGGACGGCAGGATCGCCTGGTGCCGGAAGTCGATCGGGTCGTCGCAGACCGCCTGGCCGACCAGGTGGTTCGAGATCGCCCAGACCTTGAGGTTGTACTTGTCGAGGATCTCCAGCCGGCCGGCGACGTAGAACTCGTCGTCGATCGCCTGCTGGACGTCGAAGTGGTCACCGGAACAGGCGATCTCGACGCCGTCGTAGCCCCACGACGAGGCCAGACCGCAGACCTCCTCGAACGGCAGGTCGGCCCACTGGCCGGTGAACAGGGTGATCGGGCGTGGCATCCGCGGAACTCCTCAGGTCAGAATGGTGGTCTGGTACGGCGTACTCAGCCCGGCTCCGGCTCAGACTCGACGGTGACCCAGGCGGCGCCGGAGCCGGCCGAGCGCAGCACGGCGTCGACCAGGCGGGCCGACCGTGCACCGGCGGCGAAGTCCGGAAGTCCGTCCGGACGGTCACCGCCGAGCACGGCCGCGTAGGTGTCCGCGACGAACGAGTCGAACGCGTCCTGGTACCCCTGGGCGTGACCGGCCGGCAGCCGGTTCACCCGGGCCGCGGGCGGGCTCAAGGTCTCGGGGTCGCGGGTGAGCAACTGGCTGCCGGCGCGGTGGCCGACCCACAGGCGGTCCGGGTCCTCCTGGTCGAAGCCGTAGCTGGCCTCGGTCCCGGACACCTCCAGGTAGAGCCGGTTCTTCCGGCCGGCCGCGACCTGGCTGACCACGACCGTGCCGACGACGCCGGCCTCGGTCCGGAACTGGGCCGTGGCCAGGTCCTCGGTCCGGACCGCGACGCCACCGCGCTGCGCCCGGACCGTGCGGGTCTGCGCACTCACCTCGGCGATCCGGTCACCGGTGACGAACTCGGTCAGGTCGCACCAGTGCGAGCCGATGTCGGCGAAGGTGCGCGACGGACCGCCGGCGGCGTCGTCGACGCGCCAGTTGTCGTCGTCGGCGCCGGCCAGCCAGTCCTGCAGGTAGCTGCCGTGCAGCGTGGTGATCACGCCGGCGTCTCCCGCGGCGATCCGGGTGCGCAGCTCGCGGACCATCGGGTGGTAGCGGTAGACGAACGGGACCGTGGCGACCCGGCCGGCCTCCTGAGCCGCCGCGAGCAGGCCGGCGGCGTCCTGGGGCGAGGTGGCCAGCGGCTTCTCGCAGATGACGTGCTTGCCCGCTTCCAGCGCCTGCAGGGTCACCGGCAGGTGCGTGTTGTTCGGCGTACAGACATGGACGAGGTCGACGTCGGCGGCCAGCAGCTCGTCGAGCGTGCCGAAGCCCTGCTCGGCGCCGGTCGCGGCGGCCGCGGCGTCCGCCCGCTCGGGGCTCGACCCGATCGCGCCGACGACGCGCGCGCCGGAGACCAGGGCCGACCGGCCGTGCACCCGGCCCATGAAGCCACCACCGACGATTCCGACCTTCAGCTTGTCTGTGGACACGCTCGGGACGCTATGTGACACTTTTGAACCCTGTCAAGCAAAAGTCCAGCAACCACTCGACGGAAGTCCGCGATGACCGATCTCAGCACCACCGCCGCCGAGGCGGGCCCGCTGCTGCGGGTGCTGCTCGACGGCCGGCCGCGGACCCGGGCCGAACTGATCGACCTGAGCGGGCTGGCCCGGTCCACGGTGACCGGCAGGATCGAGGCACTGCTCGCGAGCGGCCTCGTCGTACCGTCCGGCGAGGCGGCGTCGACCGGTGGCCGGCCGCCTGCCCGGTTCCGCTTCAACCCGTCGGCGCGGCTGGTGCTGGCCGCGGACGTCGGCGCGACCCATCTGTCGGTCGCGCTGACCGATCTGGCCGGGGCATTGGTCGGCAGCAGCACGATCGCGCTGAACATCGCCGAGGGACCGGAGATCGTGCTCGGCGCGATCGTGCGCACCGGTCGCGAACTGCTCGCTGCGGCGGACCGCTCCGTCACCGACCTGGCCGGTACCGGCGTCGGCCTGCCCGGCCCGGTCGAGCACCTCACCGGCCGCCCGAACCACCCGCCGATCATGCCCGGCTGGGACTCGTACGACGTTGTCGGCCGGCTCGCCGCGGACCTGCCCGGTCCGGTCCTGGTCGACAACGACGTCAACATCATGGCGCTCGGCGAGCACAGCACGGCGTACGCCGAGGTCGAGCACCTGCTGTTCGTCAAGGTCGCCACCGGGATCGGCGCGGGCGTGATCAGCGGCGGACGGCTGCATCGCGGCGCTCAGGGCGCGGCCGGCGACATCGGCCACGTCCAGACCCCCGGCCGCACAACCCCCTGCCGCTGCGGCAACCACGGCTGCCTGGAAGCCGTGGCTTCCGGCACGGCGATCGCGGCCCAGTTGACCGCGTCCGGCATCGCCGCGACCTCGAGCCGCGACGTGGTCGAGCTGGTTCGCTCGGGCAACGCGGCAGCGACCCAGGCGGTCCGCCAGGCCGGTCGCGAGATCGGGTCGGTGCTCGCGACCTGCGTCAGCCTGCTCAACCCGTCGGTGATCGTCGTCGGCGGCTCGCTGGCCCTGGCCGGCGACAGCCTGCTGGCCGGCATCCGGGAAGCGGTCTACGCCAGATCGTTGCCGCTGGCCACCACCGAGCTCCGCGTCGTCGGCTCCCGCACCGGCCCCGACGCCGCCCTCCGCGGTGCCGCGGCCCTCGTGCTCCAGCACACCCTGTCACTCAGCTGACCTCGCCCATCACGACCAGCTGATCGCCAACTCGTCCACGAGCGCCAGCCCACATTCACCACCGCCCCCGGCAGGACCCCGGAAACTCCAGCACGCTGAGCGAAGTGCTCCTCCGCGCCCACCCCACGCCGCGAACGCCGCCGGCTCGTGGGCGTTGCCCGGATGCGGGAATGACACCTTGAGCACCGCCGGCCCCGACGTTCGCCGTACCGGCACGATCAGGCCGACCTGCCCGTGCAGTACCGCGCCGTCCAGCACGCAGTTCCAGCGCGTCAGCAGGTGGTCGACGATGCCGGGCAGCTCCGCCAGCCAGGCCGCCCCCGCCTCCCCTTCGCGTTCGGTCGTGGACCGGGCGAAGGGGGCGGGGATCATCCCCAGCGCTCCGACTTCGCCGACCGGGAGACCAGGCTGAACAGCATGTCCCGCGGCGTCATCTCGCCGGCGACCACCTTGGTGACGTGCTCGGCGATCGGCATCTCCACGTCGTGGTGGTGGGCCAGCTCCGAGATCGACGAGCAGGACTTCACGCCCTCGGCCACCTGCCGGGTCCCACCGGCGATCTCGGCGACCGTCATGCCCTGGCCGAGCTTTTCGCCGAAGGTCCGGTTGCGCGACAACGGCGACGAGCAGGTGGCGACCAGGTCGCCCAGCCCGGCCAGGCCGGAGAAGGTGTGCTCGTCCGCGCCGAGCGCCGTACCCAGCCGGGCGGTCTCGACCAGGCCGCGGGTGATCACCGACGCGCGCGCGTTGTCGCCGAAGCCCAGGCCGACCGCCATCCCGACGGCCAGCGCGATCACGTTCTTGGTCGCGCCGCCGAGCTCGCAGCCGATCACGTCGTTGTTCGTGTAGGGGCGGAACGTCGGCGAGTGGCACAGTTTCTGCAGCCGCGCGGCGGTGCCCTCGTCGGCACAGGCGACCACCGCGGCGGCCGGCTGTCCTTCGGCGATCTCGCGGGCGAGGTTCGGGCCGGAGACCACCGCGATGCGCTCCGGGCCGGCGCCGGTGACCTCGGCGATCACCTCCGACATCCGCTTCGTCGTACCGACCTCGACGCCCTTCATCAGACTCACCAGCGGTACGGCGGACGGCAGTACGCCGGCCCAGTCGCGCAGGTTCTCCCGCAGCGACTGGCTCGGCACGGCCAGGACGATCGCCTCGGCCCCGTCGGCGGCCTGGGCCGGGTCGTGCGTCGCGGTGATCGCGTCGGGCAGCCGCAGGTTGGGCAGGTAGTCCGGGTTCTCGTGCCGGGTGTTGATCACCTCGCAGAGCGACTCCCGGCGGCCCCACACCGACACCTGGTTACCCGCGTTGGCCAGCACCGTGGCGAAGGCCGTACCCCAGGATCCCGCACCGAACACCGTTACCTTCGTCATCGGTTCTCCTCATCCTCACGCTGCTGGTCGGCCTTGGCCCGGCGCAGGTCGAACAGTTCCTTCGGCGGAGTCTCGCCGCGCAGCTCCCCCAGCTCGGCGGCCACCGCCTTCATGATCGTGTCGGTTGCTTCCTGCAACAGCTCGGCGGTGATCGGGCGGCCCCGGAACGCGTCCAGGTCGACCGGCGCGCCGGCCGTGGCCTGCATCGTCCGGCGTGGCAGCAGCCGGATCCGGAAGCGCCGGCCGTAGGACGGGAACACCTCCTGGGCGCCCCAGTTCGCGATCGGGATCACCGGGCAGCCGGTCATCAGCGCGATCCGGGCCGCGCCGGTCTTGCCCGACATCGGCCACAGGTCGGGGTCGCGGGTGATGGTGCCCTCGGGATAGACGCCGACGCACTCGCCCCGCTGCACCGCGGCGACCGCGTCCCGGAACGCGTCGGCGGCCTGGGCGGACTCGCGGTAGACCGGGATCTGCCCGGCGCTGGCGATGATCCGGCCGGCGATCGGCAGCCGGAACAGCGACGCCTTGCCGAGCAGCCGCGGGATCCGCCGGCACTCCCAGATGTAGAAGCCGATCACGAACGGGTCGAAGTGCGAGATGTGGTTGGCCACGAACACCAGGCCGCCGGTCCGCGGCACGTTCTGCTGACCGCGGAAGTCGGACTTGGTGAAGACCAGCATGAACGGCTTGACGATCGCGACCACCAGGCCGAACCAGAACCCCCGCCGCGGGCGTGGGCCGGTGTGCCTGCTGTCCACTGCTGCCTCCTGCTGCTCGTCGCTGCCGTCCGTCATGGGAGAATCCTGCCTGATGGCAGACCTACAGGTCGCTCCCTGGACGCTGGTGATCCCGGTGAAGCGTACGGCGATCGCCAAGAGCCGGCTCGCTGCGGCCTACCCTCAGCACCGCCCGGAGCTGGCGCGTGCCTTCGCCGCCGACACCGTCGCGGCCGCGCTCGGCTCTGCCCTGGTGCGTGCGGTTCTGGTCGTCACCGACGATCCTCTGGTCGCCGGTGACGTCACCGAGGCCGGGGCCCGGGTGATCGCCGATCTGCCCGGCGCGGGTCTCAACGAGGCTCTGGAGCACGGTGCCGCCGCGGCCGTTGCCGAGTTCGGGGAATCCGGTGTGGCCGCGTTGTCCGCGGACCTGCCGGCCCTTCGCCCGGCCGAGCTCACCGCCGCCCTCGCGGCCTGTACGGCCGCCCGCAGCTTCGTCATCGACCAGCCCGGCACCGGTACGACGATGCTGGCGGCAGCGGCCGGCGTCGCGCTGGATCCACGCTTCGGGGTGGGATCGGCGTTGGCGCACCAGGCGTCCGGCGCGGTGCCGCTCGAACTGGAGTCGATCCCGTCGTTGCGCCGCGACGTGGACACCGCCGCGGATCTCGCGCACGCCGTGCAGCTGGGCGTCGGTCCGCGGACCGCCGACGTGCTGTCGCTCGTTCTCGGCGCGGCGACCGGTTCCGAAGGGCTTGCCTGCTAGGCGTGTTGACCAACCCGCCGTCGGCGGGTGTTCTCAGTGCAGGGTGATGAAGTCGATCTTGCTGATCACCGTGCCGGCGCCTGATCCGCTGGTCTCGATCCGGACCCGCTGACCGGTGCGGAACGACCGTACCGGCGTACCGGCCATCTCGCCGGCGCTGAACGGGTACTCGACACCCGTGTCGGTCAGCACCGTGCCGGAGCGGGACGCTTCGTCGTAACGGCTCACAGTCGCCTGCATGGCCCCACGGTAGCCGTCCTGGTCTCCGCCCGCACTCCGGCTCTCTCGCTCCCCCGCACCCGCGGCGCCTTCCCCGCAGCGGCTGCCCCGCAGGTCCGGCGTACGGCGGACGTTGCCGTCGACATCTTCCCGGCACGGCGAAGGCCGGTCGCCCCTGGCGTGGGGTGACCGGCCTTCGCGGTGGTGCTGGGACCGCACTGCCCGAAGGTCAGCGGGACGTGGCCTTCTTGGCCGGCGCCTTCTTGGCAGGGGCCTTCTTGGCCGGCGCCTTCTTCGCGACGGTCTTGGCCGGGGCCTTCTTGGCCGGGGCCTTCTTGGCGACCGTCTTGGTGGCGGCGGCCTTGGCCGGGGCCTTCTTGGCCGGGGCCTTCTTGGCGACCGTCTTGGTGGCGGCGGCCTTGGCCGGCGCCTTCTTGGCGGCGGTCTTGGTCGCGACGGTCTTGGCCGGGGCCTTCTTGGCCGGAGCGGCTGCCTTGGTGGCGGTCGCGCCGGGCTTCGGCGTGGTCAGCTTCGGCAGCTTCTTCGCACCGGAGACGACGGCCTTCAGCTCCGCACCCGCACGGAACTTCGGAACCACGGTCTTCTTGGCACGCTTGGTCTCGCCGGTCCGCGGGTTGCGAACCATGCGGGCACCACGCTCGATGGCCTCGAAGGCACCGAACCCGGTGATGGCGACCTTGCCGCCCTTCTTGGTCAGCTCGCGCTGGACGGTGTCGATGACCGACTCCAGGGCGTGCTGGGCCGAACGGCGATTTCCGTCGAAGTGCACTGCGAGCGCTTCGACCAACTGGCTCTTGTTCACTGCTTCCCTCCGTGAACGTAGGCGTCGAGCACAGCGCTCGATCTCACGTGAACGTTATGGACTCATCGGGGAGTTCACAAACACCAACGCGGTTATTCGTCCTTGTTTTGGGCGATTCGGGCCCGAAAAGGCCCCGAATCGGCCTTTCGCGGGCTGCGGATTCCCTTCTGAGCAACGATCCGGCGACCTTCGGTGACTCCCGCCACAGCCCCTGCGACACGTCGTTCGGGGTCGTCGCGGAGTTCCGAAGGCCGGTTCAGCGACGCTTTCCGCGCAGCGATCGCAGGCCGGACCGGGCGGTGTCGAGCCCTCGGGTCACCGCACTGTCGCCCTTGCGGGCCCGCAGGACCTCACCCACCTTGCCCAGCAACCAGTCCACCACCGGCACCGCGATCGCCAGCACGACCCACATGATCAGGCGCCGGCGCAGGAACAACCACATCTTCTGCCTCCAAAGGTCTCGGTCTTTGCAGACCAGTGCCCGTCGGCGAAACCGTGCCTGCCGCAGGCGATCGGCGTCAGAGCCAGCCGCGGCGCTTGAAGACCTGGTGCAGACTGCCGCACACCAAAGCCATCAGGCCGATGGCGAACGGGTAGCCCCACTGCCAGTGCAGCTCCGGCATCACGTCGAAGTTCATCCCGTAGACGGTGCCGATCAGCGTCGGCGCGAACAGGATCGCCGCCCACGCGGAGATCCGCTTCACCTCTTCGTTCTGCGCGTTGCTGGCGACGGTGAGGGACTTCATCTCCTCGTTCTGCTGCTGGGCGACCAGCGTCGCGTTCACGGTCAGAATGTCGCGCAGCAGCTCGCGGAAGCCGTCCACCTTCTCCACCACCTGGGTGACGTGGTCGGCGACGTCGCGCAGGGACCGCTGCAGTTCCTCGTCCACGCCGTACTTGTCGAAACCCGCCCGCAACGAGTCCAGCATGCCGACCAGCGGCCGGGTCGCGCGCTGGAACTCGATCACCTCACGGGACAGCTCGTAGATGCGCCGCGACACCTTCGGGTCGCCGCGGAACACCTCGGTCTCGATCTCGTCGATGTCGTTCTCGAGCCCGGCGACCACCGGCGCGTACCCGTCGACGACCTTGTCCATGATCGCGTAGAGCACCGCCTCAGTGCCCTGCCGCAGCAGCTCGGGATCGCGTTCCACCCGGCGCCGTACCGCGGCCAGGTTGGGCGCCTCGGCGTGCCGGACCGTCACCACGAAGTCCGGACCGACGAACACGTGCACCTCGCCGAACTCGACCTCCTCGGCCGCGTCCCGGTAGCGCGCGGCCTTCAGCACCACGAACAACGTGTCCCCGTACCGCTCCAGCTTCGGCCGCTGGTGCGCCTGGATCGCGTCCTCGATCGCCAGCTCGTGCAGGTCGAACTCCTGCGCCAGCGAGGTCAGCTCCCGCCGGTCCGGCCGGTACAGCCCGATCCAGGCCAGGCTTTTCGGCGCCTCGTGCAGCACCTGGTAGGTGTCGGCCAGCGACTCCGGTGACGCCACGCGCCGCCCGTCGCAGTAGATCGCACTGTCGACAACGCTGTGCCCCTTGGGCTTGGTGTGCGAGCCATGCTCGGCCGGAGCGGTCTCCACCGGTCCAGGCGAAGTCGGCAGCCCCCCGGCGTACCGGCGAGCGGCAGCCCGCAACGAAGGGGTACGGCCGAAGGCGCGAAGAGTGCGCAGGCGCAGGTCGGACATGAGTCCTCCAGGGAAAGTGCAGACGGATGCAGCAGGGCCTTCGTCTGCCCGACCTCCGCGGCACGCCGCGCACCACAACCCACCCCCGACAACGCCAGAGCTCGCGCGGGGTGGGCTGACCTGGCCGAGGAGTCAGTTGCCTCGAGGTCGAGCGAGATCGGTATGTCTGGAGGGGTCACTGGTCATCAGCGCCTCACCTCCTAGATCTCGCACGCCTTGTCCGGACAACCCCGCAAGGGTAACACCGGAGTTATCGCCGGGGATGAGCGCTGCGTTACGCGGGGGTTTCCGGGGAGTGTGGGGTTGGGTGGGGTTCGAGGAGGCGAATCCCCACCGGACAAAGGGCTTCCTCGCGAGCTACCTGTCGCTGACGCAGGGCACGGTCCCTGGGATCTGGTCGCCGGTGGTCGCTGCCAAGGTCGTCCTCCGACAGGGGCGACCGGACCCGCAGCATCGCCGCCTTCGCGGGCGACAGCACGCACAGCTAGGCAGGCGACAGCACGCATTCCAGAAGGGGCGACAGCACGCGCACTCAACAACGGATGGGCGGGAGCAGGCACCGCGCGAACGGCAGCGAGCGAGGGGCCCGCGCGGGGATCAACCACGCGCACGCACCAACACAAAGGCACCACCCCGCCCCAAGTGCACACGCACAAGAGAACGAGGTGGTGCAATGACGCAGGATCAGGCCTTGGCAGGCAGGGTCGCCGGCTTGAACGCCGGGCGGGTCGCCTCGTACGCCTCGATGTCGTCCACGTGCGACAGCGTGATGCCGACGTCGTCGAGCCCGTTCAGCAGCCGGTACCGCGTGTAGTCGTCGATCTCGAACGGCGCCGACAGGTCCCCGGCCGAGATCGTCTTCGCCTCCAGGTCGACCGTCACCTTGGTGCCGGGGTCGTTCTCGATCGTCGTCCAGAGCTGCTCGACGACGTCCTGGGTGACGAGCGCGGCGAGCAGGCCCGCCTTGCCGGAGTTGCCCCGGAAGATGTCGCCGAACCGCGACGACACGACCACCCGGAACCCGTAGTCGAGCAGCGCCCACACCGCGTGCTCACGGGAGGACCCGGTACCGAAGTCGGGCCCGGCGACCAGCACCGAGACGCCGTCGTACTCCGGCTGGTTCAGGACGAAGGCCGGGTCGTTGCGCCAGGCGGCGAACAGGCCGTCCTCGAAGCCGGTCCGGGTGACCCGCTTGAGGTAGACCGCCGGGATGATCTGGTCGGTGTCGACGTTGCTGCGGCGCAGCGGAGCGGCCGTGCCGATGTGCTGGGTGAAGGCTTCCATGGTTCCTGTCCTCAGACGTTCTCGGGTACGGCGACCTGAACCGGCGGCAGGTCGGCCGGCGCGGCCAGCGTTCCGGTGACGGCGGTGGCGGCGGCGACCAGCGGCGAGACCAGGTGGGTCCGGCCGCCCTTGCCCTGCCGTCCTTCGAAGTTGCGGTTGGACGTCGACGCGCTGCGCTCGCCCGGCGCCAGCTGGTCCGGGTTCATGCCCAGGCACATCGAGCAGCCCGCGCCGCGCCACTCGGCGCCGGCGTCCTTGAAGATCTTGTCCAGGCCCTCGGCCTCGGCCTGCAGCCGGACCCGGCCCGACCCCGGCACCACCAGCATCCGGGTGCCGTCGGCAACCTTCCGGCCGGCCAGCACTCCGGCGGCCGCGCGCAGGTCCTCGATCCGGCCGTTGGTGCAGGAGCCGAGGAAGACGGTGTCGACCTGGACCTCGCGCAGCGGCGTACCGGCGGTGAGGCCCATGTACTCCAGCGCGCGCTCGGCGGCGACCCGGTCGTTCTCGTTGTCGAAGTCGTCCGGCGCCGGCACGTTCGCCGACAGCGGCACGCCCTGGCCGGGGTTGGTGCCCCAGGTGACGAACGGGGCGATCTCCTCGGCGCGCAGCACGACCTCGCGGTCGAAGGTCGCGTCGTCGTCGGTGGCCAGGCTCTTCCAGTACTCGACCGCGGCCTCCCAGTCGACGCCCTGCGGCGCGTGCGGCTTGTCCTTGAGGTAGGCGAAGGTGGTCTCGTCCGGCGCGATCATGCCGGCCTTGGCGCCCCACTCGATCGACATGTTGCAGATCGTCATCCGGGCTTCCATGGTCAGCGCGCGGATCGCCTCGCCGCGGTACTCGACGATGTAGCCCTGGCCGCCGCCGGTGCCGACCTTGGCGATCAGCGACAGCACCAGGTCCTTGGCGGAGACGCCATCCGGCAGCACGCCGTCGACGGTGACCGCCATCGTCTTCGGCCGGGCCTGCATCAGAGTCTGGGTGGCCAGTACGTGCTCGACCTCGCTGGTGCCGATGCCGAACGCGATCGCGCCGAACGCGCCGTGCGTCGAGGTGTGGCTGTCACCGCAGACCACGGTCATCCCGGGCTGGGTCAGCCCGAGCTGGGGGCCGATCACGTGCACGACGCCCTGGTCGGGGTCACCGAGCGTGTGGATCCGGATGCCGAACTCGGCGGCGTTGCGGCGCAGCGTCTCCACCTGGGTCCGCGACACCGGGTCGGCGATCGGCTTGTCCACGTCGTACGTCGGGACGTTGTGGTCCTCGGTCGCGATGGTCAGGTCCGGGCGGCGGACCTGCCGGCCGGCCAGCCGCAGCCCGTCGAAGGCCTGCGGGCTGGTCACCTCGTGCACCAGGTGGAGGTCGATGTAGAGGAGGTCGGGTTCCCCGTCGGCGTGGCGCACGACATGTGCGTCCCAGACCTTTTCCGACAACGTCCTGCCCATCAGACTTCTCCTTCGGGGTGTGTGGTGAGGTGCTCTGTCGCTCGCAGCGCGCCGCGGTGCCTTCCTACAGTGCTGCCGCGAGGGCTGCACAAGCGACTTGCGTTCCACGATTCGAGACGGCAATATCGTCCCATGGACAACTCTAGCGGAGTCGGCGTTCTCGACAAAGCAGCTCTCGTGCTGTCCGCCCTCGAGTCCGGGCCGGCGACCCTGGCCGGTCTGGTGGCGGCGACGGGACTGGCGCGGCCGACGGCGCACCGGCTCGCGGTCGCGCTCGAGCACCACCGGCTGGTGGGTCGTGACATGCAGGGCCGGTTCGTGCTCGGCCCGCGCCTGAGCGAGTTGGCCTCCGCGGCCGGTGAGGACCGGTTGCTGGCGACCGCCGGCCCGGTGCTGGCCCGGCTCCGCGACATCACCGGTGAGTCGGCGCAGCTGTTCCGCCGCCAGGGCGAGTACCGGGTCTGCGTGGCGGCCGCCGAGCGTCCGTCCGGTCTGCGCGACACCGTGCCGGTCGGCAGCCAGCTGACGATGGCCGCCGGGTCGGCCGCGCAAATACTGCTCGCCTGGGAGGACCCGGAGCGGATGCACCGCGGCCTCCACAACGCCACCTTCAACGCGGCCGCGCTGGCCGGCGTACGGCGGCGCGGCTGGGCCCACTCGGTCGGCGAACGCGAGCAGGGTGTCGCGTCGGTCTCCGCGCCGGTCCGCTCCCCCTCCGGCAAGGTGATCGCCGCGGTGTCGGTCTCCGGCCCGATCGAGCGACTCTCCCGCCAGCCCGGCCGGATGCACGCCCCCGCCGTCATGGCCGCCGCCGAACGCCTCTCCGAAGCCCTCCGCCGCGCCTCGGAGTAGCCGGCACGCGAAAAGGCCTCCCGCACACCCCGCGGCGAGGCCTTCTTTCTTTTGCACCCCACGGCTCAGGCCGCACCCCTGCCCCCGGAGCCCTCTGAGCACGCGAGCAAGCTCGCAGTAGTGGCGCAGGGACCCGTACGACGGTGAGCGCCGCGAAGGCTGGGGATGCGAGCAAGCTCGCAGGAGCTCTGCACTCCCGCGAGCTTGCTCGCGGGCCCAGCCCGGCAACTGCTGTCAGGTGATCGGGCAACGGCACCAGGCAAAAACTTTCTCCGAAAACCAGAAGCGCCTCTCACCTGGTGGTGAGAGGCGCTTTTCTCTGGTAGCCCCGACGGGATTCGAACCCGCGCTACCGCCTTGAGAGGGCGGCGTGCTAGGCCGCTACACAACGGGGCCAGAGGGTTGTTGCTCGGTCCTTGCGGACCTGGCAACGAGGAAGGACTCTACCGATTTTCATCGGCCGGGTCCAATCGCTCGCTGGGGTACTAGGACTCGAACCTAGACTAACTGAACCAGAATCAGACGGGCTGCCAATTACCCCATACCCCAAAGGCATTTCACCGGTTTCGTGAGCTCGTTTCCGCCCTCACGACCTGGCTCAGAGAGCATACCCAAACCGGGGCTCAGACACCAAAACGGCCCCCGGCGGGCCCGGATGTCACTCCCGTCACACCAGTCTCTTGCCCGGCCCGCCGACCACCGGAGCGTGCACCAGCGGCAGGTCACACGTGGTCGCCAGGTTCTGCTTGCGGGCCAGCAGCACCGCGACGACGCCGAACAGCACGAACTTCGACACGTCCACCGCCACCAGGGACCAACTGGCGTCCGACGCGTTGAGACTGGCGTTCACCGAGTCCGTCAGCGCGGCGTAGATGAACGTCATCACGTTGTTGGCCGCATGCGCCGCGATCGCCGCCTCCAGCCCCCCGGTGCGCAGGACGAGCATGCCCGCCACCAGACCGAACGCGAACCGGTCCAGGAACAACGCCGGGCTCTCCCACGGCCACACCCCGTGCGCCATCGTGAACAGCACGGTGGTGACGAGCACCGCGATCACCGAGCTGCGGACGAACGCACCGACCGCCTGCAGCAGGTAGCCGCGGAAGAAGTACTCCTCCCCCGCCGCCTGGAAGGTCGAGGTGAGCAACGTCACCGCGATCACCGCCGCCGCGTCCGCGGCGACGCCGCCGTTGCCGCCGAGCAGTTCGACGCCGCCGACCTTGATCACCCCGAGCATCAGCAGCTCGACCGCGATCGCGACCAGCCCGAACCAGGCCAGCGGCCGCCACCGGATCCGGCCCACCACCGACGACAGCAGCCCCGGTGTCTGCCGGTTCAGCCGGGTCGCGACCAGCATCGTCAGCGGGATCAGCACGATCAGGGTCAGGTTCGTCGCCAGCAGCCCGAACCACGAGATGGTGCCTTCGGGATCCTTGTGGATGCTGAGCCGGATCGTCTGGATCACCAGGCTGGCGAACATCCAGCCGGCCAGCACCGCGAAGGCGCCCAGGACCACCATCCAGCCGGACGTGACCGGGTTGCGCAGCAGCCGGTGGTACGGCTGCGGCCCCGGGTCGCGGACGTCCGCGGTGGAGCCGGGACGCGGCGTCGCGTCGTACGCCATCAGGTCACTCCGTCGGCAGCAGCGCGCGGGCCTGCTCGAGGCGGTGCAGCGACCGCTCCCGGCCGAGCAGCTCGAGCGACTCGAACAGCGGCGGCGAGATCCGGCGGCCGGAGATCGCGACCCGGACCGGGCCGAACGCGTTCTTCGGCTTCAGCCCGAGCCCGTCGATCAGCGACTGGCGCAGCGCGGCCTCGATCGCCTCGGTGGTCCAGTCGGACAGGTCCGACAACGACTTCACCGCCGCCTCGAGCACGGCGCCGGCGTCCCCGGTCAGCACCTTGCCGGCCGCGTCCGGGTCGACGGCGAACGCCTCGTCGGGCACGAACAGGAAGCCGAGCATGTCGACCGACTCCGACAGCGTGTTCATCCGCTCCTGCACCAGCGGTACGGCGGCGGTCAGCAACTGCTGCTGCTGCTCGGTCGGCTCGGCGGGCAGCACCCCGGCCTGGGCCAGGAACGGCACCACCCGGCGGCCGAATTCGGCCGGGTCGAGCAGCCGCATGTGCGAGGCGTTGATCGCCTCGCACTTCTTCGGGTCGAACCGGGCCGCGTTCGCGTTCACCTTGCGGATGTCGAACGCCTCGATCATTTCCGCCATCGTGAACACGTCGCGGTCCTCGGCGATCGACCAGCCGAGCAGCGCCAGGTAGTTCAGCAGGCCCTCGGGCAGGAAGCCGCGCTCCATGTACTCGCCGAGGCCGGAGCCCGGGTCGCGCTTGGACAGCTTCTTGTTGCCCTCGCCCATCACGAACGGCAGGTGCCCGAACAGCGGCGTCCGTCCGGTCCCGACGCCGATCTCGGCCAGCGCCTCGTACAGCGCGATCTGGCGCGGCGTCGACGGCAGCAGGTCCTCGCCGCGCAGCACATGGGTGACCTGCATCAGCGCATCGTCGACCGGGTTCACCAGCGGGTAGAGCGGGTGACCGTTGGCCCGGACCAGCACGTAGTCGCCGAGGTTCTCGGGCAGGAAGGTGATCTCGCCACGGACCAGGTCGGTGAAGGTGATCGGCCGGTCCGGCATCCTCAGCCGGACGACCGGGCGCCTGCCCTCGTCGATGTACGCCTGGACCTGCTCGGGCGTCAGCGTGCGGCAGTGGCCGTCGTACCCGCTGTGCTGACCGGCCGACCGGGCGGCCTCGCGGCGCTGGTCGAGCTCCTCCTGCGAGCAGTAGCAGTGGTACGCCCGGCCCGCGTCGAGCAGCTTGGCGACCACGTCGGCGTAGACGTCCATCCGCTCGGACTGCTGGTACGGGCCGAAGTCGCCGCCGACCTCGGGGCCCTCGTCCCAGTCGATGCCCAGCCAGCGCAGCGAGTCCAGCGTGAACTGGAGTCCCTCGGCGGTGTTGCGCGCGACGTCGGTGTCCTCGATCCGCAGCACCAGCTTGCCGCCGTAGTGCCGGGCGAAGGCCCAGGCGAACAGCGCGGTCCGGATGTTGCCGACGTGCAGGTAGCCGGTCGGGGAGGGAGCGAACCGCAGGCGGACCTGGTGCGGTTCGAGGCCGCCAAGTACGCCGCTGTCGTCGTCGAAGGGGGCAGCGGCAGGCCGGTCAGTCACGCACGATCACCTTGTTCGTCAGAGTTCCGAGTCCTTCGACGCTGATCGCGACCTCGTCGCCGGGCAGCATCGGACCGACACCCGCGGGGGTGCCGGTGAGCACCACGTCGCCGGGCAGCAACGTGGTGAACGAGGTGATGTAGGCCAGCACCTCGGGAATGTCGAAGATGAACTGCGAGGTCCGTCCGTCCTGCTTGAGCTCACCGTTCAGCTCGGTGCTGACCCGCAGGTCGCTGACGTCGAGCTCGGTGCTGATCCACGGGCCGAGCGGGCAGAACGTGTCGTAGCCCTTGGCCCGGGCCCACTGGCCGTCGGACTTCTGCAGGTCACGCGCGGTCACGTCGTTGGCGATCGTGTAGCCGAAGATCACCTCGTGCGCCCGCTCGCGGGGCAGGTCGCGGCAGATCCGCCCGATCACCACGGCCAGCTCGCCCTCGAAGTGCAGGTCGTTGGTCTGCTCGGGGTACACGATGCCGTCGCGCGGACCGACCACCGACGTGTTCGGCTTCAGGAAGATCAGCGGCTCGGCCGGCACGTCGTTGCCCAGCTCGGCGGCGTGCGCGGCGTAGTTGCGGCCGACGCAGACCACCTTGCTGCGCGGGATCACCGGGGCCAGCAGCCGGACGTCCGACAGCTGCAGCGTCTCGCCGGTGAACTGGACCGGCCGGTAGAGCGGGTCCGAGTCGAGCACGGCGACGGTGCCGACGAGTCCCTCGGGATCGTCGGTCTCGACAATCCCGTACTTCGGTTCGTCGTCGACGGAGAATCTGGCGATACGCACGGCAGGCCTTCAGTCGGTGGAGTGAACGGCCCGAGCCTACCGCCGGGCCGGGGTGAGACAGTTATCCGGTGACAACCGACATCCGGCCGGCCCGGCCCGACGAGTACGCCGCCGTCGGCGAGCTGACCGTCGAGGCCTACGCGAGCGACGGGTTCATCCCGGCCGGGTCAGGTCTCGGCGACACCCTGCGAGCAGCCGCCGACCGTGCGGAACGGGCCGAGCTCTGGGTCGCGACCGACGGCACCGACCTGCTCGGCACCGTCACCTACTGCCGCCCCGGATCCTTCTACCGCGAGATCGCCCGCGACGACGAGGGCGAGTTCCGCATGCTCGCGGTCTCCGGCAAGGCCCGCGGACAAGGCCTCGGGACCGCGCTGACCGTTCACTGCATCAACCGCTCCCGCGAACTCGGCTACCGTCGGCTGGTCATGTCCAGCGCCGACTACATGCTGCCCGCCCACCGCATGTACCAGCGGCTGGGCTTCACCCGGATCCCCGACCGGGACTGGTCCCCACGGCCCGGCGTAGCGTTGATCGCCTTCGCCCTGGACCTGTGAATCCGGAACCGACCAAGGAAGAGCTGTGACCGTCTCGACGTCCACCCTGCTGCCTTTGGCAGAGCCGACGCTGCTGACTCCCGCGGAGTGGGAGCCGCTGGTCGCCGCGCACGCGGCGCGGGTGGACGAGTTGGTCGCCGGGCACCTGGAACGGCGCCGCCGGCGCGAGGCTCATCCGGTCGAGGACTTCCTCTTCACCTACTACCCGACCCGCCCGAACCAGCTGCGAGTCTGGCACCCCGGCCCGGGAATTCACCTGCTCGGCGCCGCCCAGTACGAGGGCAGGCGCGGCTACCTGTACGCCGACGGGGTGGCCCGGCTGGACCCCGCCGAGGTGGAGCGACGCAGTGACAGCATCCGGTGGATCCGGCGGTTGCTGGCGGCGACGCTGAACCGCCAGCCGCAGTTCGGGTGCTTCGGGCTGCACGAGTGGGCGATGGTCTACCGGCTGCAACCAGGTGAGGTGCGGCACGAGAAGTGGCCGCTGCGGCTAGGGGCCGAGGGCACCGACCAGGTGGTCGATGCGCACAAGATCGGCTGCTCGCACTTCGACGCCTTCCGGTTCTTCACACCGTCGGCGCGACCGCTCAACGTCCTGCAGCCGACGCGGGAGGCCCAGCCGGACCTGGAGCAGGGCGGCTGCCTGCACGCCAACATGGACCTCTACAAGTGGGCCACGAAGCTGACGCCGTTCGTGCCGAGCGCGCTGCTGCTGGACTGCTTCGCGCTCGCCAAGGACATCCGCACCCTCGACATGCGCGCCTCGCCGTACGACCTGGCTCCGCTCGGCTACGACCCGGTGCAGGTCGAGACCCCGGCCGGCAAGGCGACCTACGCCGCGGCGCAGCGCGAGTTCGCCGCCCGCGCCCGTCCATTGCGCGAGCACCTCGTCGAACTCTGCGACGCCCTGCTGCCGGTCAGGTAGCCCAACCGTCGGGCTTCGTTGCCTTCAGCGCGAAGAGCAGCGGGATGCGGGGCGCGTCCTCCGGCAGTCGCCACCATCCCTCGGCGGTCTGCAGCATCGACGGCCAGCGCGGCCACGGCAGGACCTCCGACTCCCGAAGGCTGTCGAGGTGGAGTCCTCCGGCGGACACGCTGGTGACCAGCTCGCCGAGACCGTGCATCCACTCGAAACTGCGGTGCCGGCCCGGGACGACGTCCCCGGTGTACGTCACCGTCGACTCGTGGGCGATCGCTCCGCGGCCTTCCAGGTAGTCGTTGCGCAGGATCAGTTCGTCGGACTCCCCCGGCAACGAGACCGGACGGAGTGAGTTGAGCAGCGGGTGGAACTCGACGACGTAGAGCATGCCGCCGGGCTTCAGCAGCCGGCTGATCACGTCGACCCACTTCGGCAGGTCGGGCAGGTAGCAGAGCGCTCCCTTGCCGGTGTAGATGACGTCGAACGTCCGGCCCTGCAGGGCTTGCACCGCGTCGTACACGTTCGCGTGCACGTACTCGATGTCCACCTGCGCCTCGGTGGCGAGCCTGCGCGCCTCGGTCAGCGACTGCGCCGAGAGGTCGAGCCCGGTCACCCGTGCTCCGCGCCGCGCGAAGGCGATCGTCTCCGTGCCCAGGTGACACTGCAGGTGCAGCACCTCCCGCCCCGCGAGTTCGCCCAGGTCCTCCCACTCGTACTCCGCGAACCAGAACTCCGCGGGCCGGTCGTAGAAGTCACTGGCCGCGTGCAACGGCGCCCGGGCGTCCCAGTCCGCCTCGTTGGCCGCCACCTGCTCCAACTCCACCGCATCCAACCCCACGGGCCGCTCCGTCCCTCGCCGACTTCTGTCTTCCCAGTCTCTCCAAGCCCAGGTCCACGGATCGCCACTCAAACTCATCATCAACCTGCTCACCGACGTCAGGGGATCAGAGAACGCCTTCCTGGAGACGCCTGTCGCGGTGGACGCCCTACCAGCCTCACGCCGTCAGTGCCAGGACCAACACGCTGTGCTGATTGACTTTCCGCCGGCGTCTCGACCACAATTCGAACACATGTTCGATGCGTCATCAAATCGGGGAGCGTGAGGATCTGTGATGCCGGAACCGTTCGACTGGGCCATCCTGGAGCGACCGTCGGCGATGGCGATGGTGCGGGGCCAGCTCGGGGTCAGCTGGATGGTGCTGTCCGGCCGGCTCGCGGCACTGACCGACGAGCAGTACTTCTGGCGCCCCAGCGCCGAGGCCCTCACCGTGGTCCGCCGGCGGCACGCCGGGCGCTTCCGTGCGCTCGGCAGCGGCGAGTGGGTGGCGCAGTGGCCGGACGAGCCCGACCACCGCGGCCCGCGCACGATCGCCTGGCTGATCGCCCACCTGACCGAGACGTTCTTCGAGCGCTGGGAGTGGACCTTCGGCGAGCGGATCCAGGGGCGCGCCGACATCACCCTGCACGGCAACGCGCGGGACGCGGTCGCCTGGCTGGCGCACTGGGTCGACGCCTGGCAGCAGTCGATCGCCGAGCTGGACGAGCAGCAGGTGATGACGATCGGCCTCAGCCAGGCCTCCGAGCTGGATGCAGCCGAGCCATTCGGCCACGTCGCGCTCCGGCTCAATCGCGAACTGATACACCACGGCTCCGAAATCATGACGCTGCAGGACCTGCACGCGCTCGCCGCCTGACCCAGACCACAAGATGTGCACTTCCCGGCGCGTCGCCCCACAACATATGGGATCACCGCCTTAGGGTCACTACGACTGGTGGGTGTAGGTCAACTGCACCACAAGATGTAGTTCGCCCTCCGCCGGTCGCTGATCTTGGTCCCTTCGAATTCCTGTGGAGAGAGCGCCTGTGACCATCGTTTCCCCGTCCGCACCACCCACCCCGACAGCTGCCTTGAACGTCGAGCGGCTCCGGCTGATGGTGGCCGAGGCGTCCGCCGGCCTGGACGCTGTCGACCCGGAACTGATCCTCACCGAGACCCTCGGCTCCTGCTACGACGGCATCCCGCAGCACGAGGTGGAGCTGGCCCTCGTGATGGCCGCCCGCACGTACGTCGAGCAAGAGCCGCAGTACAGCCAGGCGGCCGCACGGTTGCTGCTCGACCAGATCCGCCGCGAAGTGCTCGGCCGGGTGCACGGCGAGCCCCGGCAGGCCAGCCAGGCCGACATGCGCACGGCGTACGCCGGCTACTTCCCGCGTTACCTGGCCGTCGGGATCGAGGCAGGGCTGCTCGATCACGAGCTGGCCAGCTTCGACCTCGACCGGCTGGCCGCCGCGATCCGGCCGGAGCGTGACCTCGACTTCACCTTCCTCGGCCTGCAGACGCTGTACGACCGCTACCTGCTGCACATCGACAAGACCCGCTTCGAGCTGCCGCAGGCCTTTTTCCTGCGCGTCGCGATGGGCATGGCGCTCAAGGAACACGACCGCGAGGCCCGCGCCCTGGAGTTCTACGAGCTGCTCAGCTCGTTCCGCTTCATGTCCTCGACACCGACGCTGTTCAACGCCGGCACCACGCGCCCGCAGCTGTCGTCGTGCTTCCTGACCACGGTCGAGGACGACCTGGCCGGCATCTTCACCGGCATCCGCAACAACGCCCTGCTCGCCAAGTACTCCGGCGGCCTCGGCAACGACTGGACCCCGATCCGCGGCATCGGCGCCACGATCCGCGGCACCAACGGCGAGTCCCAGGGCGTCGTTCCCTTCCTCAAGATCGCCAACGACACCGCGATCGCCGTGCATCAGGGCGGAAAACGCAAGGGCGCGGTCTGTGCGTACCTGGAGACGTGGCACGTGGACGTCGAGCAGTTTCTCGAGCTGCGGAAGAACACCGGGGACGAGCGGCGCCGGACGCACGACATGAACACGGCGAACTGGGTGCCCGACCTGTTCCTGCAGCGGGTGGAGGCCGACGCCGGGTGGACCCTGTTCTCGCCCGACGAGGTGCCCGGGCTGCACGATCTGTACGGCGCGGCCTTCGCGGCGGCGTACGAGCAGTACGAGCGGGCCGCGGACCGGGGTGAGATCCGGGTGTTCCGCCGGGTCCGCGCGGTCGACCTGTGGCGGCGGATGCTGACCGTGCTGTTCGAGACCGGGCACCCGTGGATCACCTTCAAGGACGCCTGCAACCTGCGGTCGCCGCAGCAGCACGACGGCGTGGTGCACTCCTCCAACCTGTGCACCGAGATCACCCTCAACACAACCGTCGACGAGACCGCCGTCTGCAACCTCGGCTCGGTCAACCTGGTCGCGCATCTGACCCCCGCCGGCCTCGACGCGGGCCTGCTCCGCGACACGGTCAGGACGGCCGTGCGGATGCTCGACAACGTGATCGACGTGAACTTCTACACCACCCCGGAGTCCGAGCGTGCCAACCAGCGGCACCGCCCGGTCGGGCTCGGTCTGATGGGATTCGCCGACGCGCTGTTCGCACTGCGCGTCCCGTACGCCTCGGACGCCGCAGTTGCCTTCGCCGACACGTCGATGGAGCAGCTCAGCTACCACGCGATCGAGGCGTCGAGCGACCTGGCCGCCGAGCGCGGCACGTACCGCACGTACGACGGATCGCTGTGGAGCCAGGGCATCCTGCCGATCGACTCGGTGGAGCTCCTGCGGGAAGCGCGTGGCGGCGACCTGGACGTCGACACCAGCACGACGCTGGACTGGGACGCCCTGCGCGCGAAGGTCCGGCGTGACGGCATGCGCAACTCCAACGTGCTGGCGATCGCGCCGACCGCGACGATCTCCAACATCTGCGGGGTCAGCCAGTCGATCGAGCCGACGTACAGCAACCTGTTCGTGAAGTCGAACATGTCCGGTGAGTTCACCGTGGCCAACCCGTACCTCGTCGCCGACCTCAAGGCGCGCGGACTGTGGGACCAGCGCATGGTCGACGACCTGAAGTACCACGACGGCGTCCTGAACCGGATCGAGCGGATCCCGGCCGACCTGCGCACGCTCTACGCGACCGCCTTCGAGATCGATCCGGCCTGGCTGGTCGCGGCGGCGTCGCGGCGGCAGAAGTGGATCGACCAGTCGCAGTCGCTCAACCTTTACGTGTCCGAGCCGTCGGGCAAGGCGCTGGACGAGTTGTACCGGTCGGCCTGGCGCCACGGTCTGAAGACGACCTACTACCTGCGTTCGCAGTCGGCGACCCATGTGGAGAAGTCCACCCTGCGAGGGACCGACGGCCGGCTGAACGCCGTCCCGGTCGAGCCGGTCGCCGCGGTCTGCGCCATCGACGACCAGGACTGCGAGGCCTGTCAATGACGACCACCACTCCACCGATCGCCGTCGGCGCCACGCGTGTCGAGGTCGCCGACAAGGCGATGATCAACGCCCGCGCCGACGTGAACCAGCTGCTGCCGCTGAAGTACCAGTGGGCATGGGACAAGTACCTTGCCGCGTGCAACAACCACTGGATGCCGACCGAGGTCTCGATGCAGGCCGACATCGCGCTCTGGCGCCGTCCGGCCGGAGCCAAGGACGGTCTGACCGAGGACGAGCGGCTGATGCTCAAGCGCAACCTCGGCTTCTTCGCCACCGCGGAGTCCCTGGTCGCGAACAACATCGTGCTCGCCGTCTACCGGCAGCTGAGCAATCCCGAGTGCCGCCAGTACCTGCTGCGCCAGGCGTTCGAGGAGGCCGTGCACACCCACACCTTCCAGTACATCTGCACGTCGCTCGGCCTGGACGAGGGCGAGCTGTTCAACATGTACCGCGAGGTGCCGTCGATCGCGGCCAAGGACGCCTGGGCGCTGAAGTACACCCGGCACCTGACAGACGGCGACTTCCGCACCGGGACGCCGGAGGCCGACACCGACTTCCTGCGGGACCTGATCGCCTTCTACGTGGTCTTCGAGGGGATGTGGTTCTACACCGGTTTCGCGCAGATCCTCGTCCTCGGCCGGCGCAACAAGATGGTCGGCATCGCCGAGCAGTACCAGTACATCCTGCGCGACGAGTCGCTGCACCTGAACTTCGGCATCGACTGCATCAACCAGATCAAGCTGGAGAACCCGCACCTGTGGACGCCCGCGTTCCAGGCCGAGGTCCGCCGGATGCTCACCGAGGCGTGCGAGCTGGAGGTCGCCTACGGCCGCGCCACCCTGCCGAACGGCATGCTCGGCCTGACCGCGGAGCTGTGCGAGCAGTACATGCACTTCATCACCGACCGCCGCGCCGAGCAGCTCGGCCTCGCCCCCCTCTTCGGCGAGACCCGCAACCCGTTCGGCTGGATGTCGGAGGTGATGGACCTGAAGAAGGAGAAGAACTTCTTCGAGACCCGGGTGATCGAGTACCAGTCCGGCGGCGGCCTCTCCTGGGACTGACCCTCAGCTCGCCGGTACGGCGTACGGCACGCGCGAGGACGAACTGGCGAGGTCAGCCGGCCAGGCGTTCGTCCACGGCGGCCGGGGAGTAGACCTCGTCGACCACCAGCCGGCCGACGCCTTGCAGCGCGGCGCGATCCGCGAGCCGGCCCGTCACCACGTCCAGGTGACGGGTCGCTCGCGGCAACGTGGCCTGGTAGAGCACCTCGTGCACGCCGGCCACGAAGTCCGTGTGCGCCAGGTCTCCGGCGATCATCAGCACCCCCGGGTTGATCAGGCTGACCACGGTCGCCAGCACCTCGCCGACCCGGCGACCGGCGTCCCGCGCCAGCCGCAACGCGTCGGGCTGCCCCGTCGCGAGCAGAGCGTGCACATCAGCGCCTGACCGGGCGGTGACGCCCAGATCGGTCAAGGCCGCGGCGACGGCACCACCGCTGGCCACCGCGGCCAGGCAACCGAGCGACCCGCACTGGCACTTGGCGTCACCCGCGTCCCGGACCCGGATGTGCCCGATGTCCCCGGCGCCCCCGTCGATCCCGCGGAACACCGCACCGTTGATCACCACCCCGGCGCCGATTCCGGTCGACACCTTGACCAGGACGAAGGCCGGACAGTCCGGATACCCGGCCGTCTGCTCCCCGAGGGCCATCGCGTTCGCGTCGTTGTCCACCAGCACCGGTACGTCGTACCGGCGGCGCAGGTGGTCGCGGATCGGGTACTCGTCCCAGCCCGGCATGATCGGCGGCCGGATCACCAGACCGGTGTCGAACTCCACCGGCCCCGGCACGGACAACCCGATGCCCGCCAGGTCGTCCACCGACCGCCCTTGGCCGGCCAGCAACGCCTCGAACCACGAGGCCAGCGTGTCCAGAACGACAGCCGGTCCGTCGGCGACCACCAGCTCTCCCGAGTGCTCGGCGAGCAGATTGCCGCCGAGGTCGAGCAGAGCAGCCCGTGCATGCCGGGTGTCGAGATCGGCGGCCAGCACCACGGCGTGCTGCTGGTCGAACTGCAGCACGGTCGGCGGCCGGCCACCCGTCGAGGCGGTGGATCCGGCCTCGACCAGCCAGCCGTTGCGCAGCAGCCCCTCCAGGCGCAGGCCAAGAGTCGAGCGGGACAGGCCGGTCAGCCGCTGCAGCTCGCCCCGGGTCCCGGCTTGGCCGGTGCGGACGAGGTGCAGCAGCTGACCCGCCGACGTCGCGCCGTCAGCTCTTGTCTGCCCCACTCGTCAGCCCTTCCGTCAGCATCCGTTCGGCGCCGTAGAACATCAGTACCACCGGCAGCGTCAGCACCACCGACCCGGCCATCAGCACGGTCTTCGGCACCTCCACCCCGTTCGCCAGCTGCTGCAACCCCAGCGAGACCGTCCAGTGGTCCGGCTCGGCCGCCAGGAACAGCAGCGCGAACAGGAACTCGTTCCACGCGATCATGAAAACGTACAGGGCGGTCGCCATCACCGAGGGCGCCGCCAGCGGCAGCACGATCCGGCGCAGGATGTCGAACCGCGAGCAGCCGTCCAGCGCCGCGGCCTCCTCGATGCTGACCGGCACGGTGCTGAAGTAGCTGCGCAGCATGTAGATCGCCACCGGCACGGTCTGCGCGATGTAGACGATGATCAGCCCGACCAGGCTGCCCTGCAGGCCGACCTTGGCGAACATCACGAACAGCGGCACGGCGAGCAGCGTCGCCGGGAACAGGTAGACGCCCAGGAACAGCGCCCCGACCTTGCGCGACCCGGTGAACCGCAGCCGGCTGACGGCGTACGCGCCCGGAATCGCCACCAGCAGCGTGAGCAGCATCGCCCCGATCGACACCACCGCGGAGTTGCGCAGCATCCGCGGGAAGCCCTGGCCGCCGTTCTCCACCGAGGTCAGCACCGAGCGGTAGGAGTCGACGCTGAACTCGCTGACCGACACCCAGATCCGTCCCGGGTCGAGCAGCAGCTCGTCGATCGGCTTCACCGACAGCAGCAGCATGTAGTAGAAGGGGAAGACCGTGGCGACCACCAGCACGGCGATCACCACCCACCGCATGATCCCGAAGAACCTGATCTGGAACATGACCCTGGTCATGGGGCCTCCTGGCCTGGACTGAGGAGTGCAAGGAGCGCAGCGACTGGAGCGACGAGGGAAGGCCAGGAGTTCGAGCCCCATGACCCGCCGCGCCGGAGGCGTGGCATATGCACAGTCACGACTGCTCCTCCTGCACCTTGCGGCCGAAGAACTTGAAGTACAGGCCCAGCAGGACGATCAGGACGACGGCCAGCACGACCGCCTGCGCCGAGGCAAGTCCGACGTCGAACCGCGCGGTCAGGAACCGGTAGACCCGGACCGCCACCACGTCGGTGCCCGCGCCACCACCGGTGAGCAGGTAGACGTCGTCGAACTTGTTGAACGTGAAGATGAAGCGCAGCACGCACAGCAGCGCGACCACCGGCAGCAGCTGCGGCAGCAGGATGAACCGGAACCGCTGCCACGGCGTCGTGCCGTCGACCACGGCCGCCTCCTCCAGCACCGCCGGGACCGCCTGCATCCGGGCGATCAGGAACAGGAAGGCGAACGGGAAGTACCGCCAGGTCTCGAACGCGATCACGGTGAACAACGCCATCGGCACCGGGACCCCGAGCACCTCGTACGAGCGCTGGGTGAGGAAGGCGATCGGCCGGTCCCAGCCGAGCCACTCGGTGCCCCAGTGGTTCACCACGCCGAGGTCCGGGCTCAGCAGCACCTGCCAGACGAACGCGACGGCGACCACCGGCGCGACGTACGGCAGCAGCATCGCGCCCCGGATCAGGGCCCGGCCGCGGAACGGTTTGCGCAGCGCGAGCGCGGCGACCAGCCCGACCACGATCGAACCGAGCGTCGATCCGATCGTGTAGACCAGCGTGGTCCACAGCGACGACCAGAAGCCGGGCGAGCCGAAGACCCGCTCCAGGTTCTGCAGCGTCCAGTTGCCCCACAGGCCCTGGCTCTGGATGTCGACCAGGCGGACGTTCTGGAAGGCCAGCATCACCGTCCACAGGATCGGCAGCACCACGACGAACAGCACGATCAGCAGCGTCGGCGAGACCAGCGCGACGCCGGTGCGGTTCTCCTCGCGGCGGCGCAGGTTCCGGGTCGGGCGGCGCGGCGGCGCCGGGTCGGTGGCGGCGGGTCTTTCGGTCACGGTTGTCATCTCAGCCTCACCCGAGCGAGTCCTGGATCGCGGCGACGTCGTCGGTCGCCTGCTCGGCGGCCTGACCGGCGTCCAGCTGACCACTGGCCAGCGCACTGATTGCCTTCGGCACCGGAAGTTCGCCGAGCGTGGCGCCCACCAGCGCGCCCTGGCCCTCGGTGATGCCCCAGCGCTGCATCTTGCCGACCCCCTCGCGCAGCTCGGCGATCACCGGCGGCGGGTAGATCGCAGCGAGCGGCTTGCGGGCATCGACGCCGATGTCGGCCTGGTTCCAGACCTTGTCGAACCTGGTCGGGTCCGCGGCGGTGCCGTGCCGGACGGGGAACTTGCCTTCGGCCGCCATCCCGAACCACTGCTCGTACCCCTGGTCGAGCATGTATCGGACGAGCTCACGGGACGCGTCGGCCTTCGCCGTCTTGGTCACCGCCCAGCCGTTCAGCTCGCCGAACTGGGCGGGCTCCTGGCTGTCCGGCCCCTGCACCGCCGTCACCACGCCGGTGTTGCGGGCCAACCACCCTTTGTCCTTCGCGCACGGCTCGCAGCTCGGCAACGCGTCCTCGCGCAGCCCGGCGAGCTCGTCCAGCAGGAACGAAGACCAGACCACCATCGCCGACTTGCCGGCGAAGTACGACGCCCGGGTGGAGTCGACGGTCTGGGTTCCGGCGGCGGAGTACCTCGTCGCGAGGTCGCCGTAGAACCGGAACGCCTCCCGGCAGCCGGGACTGTCGAGGGTGACCTTGCCGCCGCCGTCGACGAGCTGGCAGTTGTTCGCCAGCGCGAGGTGCTCGAAGCTCTGCTGGGTGAACGGGTCGGCCGGGTCGGTGGCGACCGAGATGCCCTCCACCTCGCCCTGGTCCAGCGTCTGCGCGGCCTTCTCGATGTCGGCGTACGTCGTCGGCGCGGGCAGCCCGGCCGCTGCGAACAGGTCCTTGCGGTAGTAGAGCAGCTGGGTCCAGCTGTCCGACGGTACGGCGAGCTGCCGGTCGCCCTCGCGGGTGAGTTCCAGCGCCCGCGGGTCGAAGGTGGTCTCCCCGAGGTCGGCGACCACCTGGTTCGCGGCGTCCGGGTTGAGCAGGCCGTTGCTGGACAGCTGCTGGATCGCGGCCAACGGGACCGCGCCGATCACGTCGGGCAGCCTGCCGGCCGCGGCCGCGGACATCACCAGCTGGCTCAGCTGCGGCTCGTCGACGCCGACGAGCTTCACCTGGATGCCGGTCTCGGCGGTGAACCGCTCGAGAATCTTCCGGGTGGTCTCCAGCCGCCCGGACACGTTCTCGAGCGACCAGACGGTGATGCTGCGGTCGTCGGCGGCACTGGAATCGTTGCCGCAGGCTGTGAGTAGCCCGGCGGCCAGCAAGAGCGCACTCGCGGTCGAGAGCGCCCTGGCGAAGCGTGACATGCATCCTCCTCGGGGGAGCTGACTTCACGCATAACATCAGGACTATTGTATTTTGACAAGACCTAAGTCTCGTTCCAGGAGGTTCCGTGGCCCGCGTCGTGCAGTTCTCCGCTCCCCGCCGCGCCGAGGTGGTGGACTTCGCTCCGCCGCCGCTGCCGCCCGGGCACGTCCGCGTCCGCACCGCGTACTCCGGGATCTCGGCCGGCACCGAACTGACGGCGTACCGGGGCACGAACCCGTACCTGACCAGGACCTGGGACCCGGACGCGCGGATCTTCCGCGACAGCGAGGCCGGGGTCGCCTTCCCGGTGGTGGGCTGGGGCTACTCGGAGTCCGGCGAGATCACCGAGGTCGCGTCCGACGTCACCGATCTCGCTGTCGGCGACCAGGTCTGGGGCATCTGGGGTCACCGCAGCGAGGCGGTCCTGCCGGCCGAGAAGCTGGCCGGACACCAACTCCCGTCCGGCGTCTCGCTCGCCGCCGCCGCCTTCACCCGCGTCGGCGCGATCGCCTACAACGCGATCCTGGCCGCTCGGCTCAATCTGGGCGACCTGGTGGCGATCTTCGGCCAGGGCGTCATCGGTCTGCTCGCCACCCGCCTCGCCACTCTCAGCGGCGCCCAGGTCCTCACCGTCGACGGCATCGAGTCGCGCCGCGCGGAGTCCCAGAAGTTCGGAGCCCTCGCCTCGTTCGCTCCCGGAACCGCAGCCGAACAGATTCGCTCGTTCGGCGCCGCGGGCGGCGGTGCGGACACAGCGATCGAGCTCTCCGGCGTCTACCCCGCCCTGCACGAAGCGATCCGGTCGGTCGGCGTCGGCGGGCGGGTCGTTGCCTCCGGCTTCTACCAGGGGGACGGCAACGGGCTGCGGCTCGGTGAGGAGTTCCACCACAACCGGATCGAGCTGATCAGCTCGCAGATCGGCGGCGTACCGCCCGAGCTGGCCGGCCGGTGGTCGGTCGACCGGCTGCAGCGCACGTTCCTCGGCCTGGTCGGCAGCGGCGCCGTCGACCCCGAACCGCTGATCAGCCACCGCGTTGCCGTCGAAGACGCCGCCGACGCCTACACCCTGCTCGACACCCGTCCCGCCGACGCCCTTCAAGTTCTGCTGGAGTTCTGATGAAAACCGCTTGCCAGGAACAACTGTTGCCCGGAGCCACCCTGCAAGAGAAATGGGAGTTCGCCGTCGCCGCCGGATACGACGGGATCGAGCTGCGCGGCAAGGGCGACCTGTCGTTCCGCGACCGGTTGCCCGAACTGCGCCGGGCCCAGGCCGACGGCGTCGTGATGCCGACCGTGTGCGTCGACATGCTGCACTTCTTCGGTGCGTTCGACGCCGACCTGCGGGCCGACGCGATCACCCAGCTGAAGTCCCAGCTGTCGGTGATCGCGGAGCTCGGCGGGCTCGGCGCGCAGACGCCCGCGTCGTACGGGATGTTCTCCCGCCGGCTGCCGCCGTTCGAGCCGCCGCGGGACGAGGCCGGTGACCGCGAGGTGCTGCTCGACGGCCTGCGCACGCTCGGCGAGCACGCCGCCGCGGAAGGCGTCGAGCTGTTCCTCGAGCCGCTGAACCGTTACGAGGACCACATGGTCAACCGCCTCGAGCAGGCGGCCGAGCTGATTCAGGAGGTCGGGCTGGACTCGGTCCGGATCGGCATCGACAGCTACCACATGAACATCGAGGAGGCGGACCCGTCGGCGGCCGTCGTCGCGGCCGCGCCGTACATCGGGCATGTCCAGCTGAGCGACTCCAACCGCTTCCAGCCCGGCGCCGGCCACCTCGACTGGGCCGCCTTTTTCGGCGCACTCGATGCCATCGGCTACGACCGCTACCTGGCCGTCGAGTGCCGTCTCACCGGCGACCCGGTGGAAGCCGTGCGCTCGATCCCGTCGGTCGTCCGGCGGTACGTGTGACAGCCCCCGGTACGCCGGAAGCCCCGTCCTTGCGGCAGGCGGCCGAGCGGGTTCTGCTGGGCAACTGGACCGGCCACTCGACGGTGCCGTCACACTCGCTCTATCCCCATCAGTGGAGCTGGGACTCGGCGTTCATCGCGATCGGGCTGCGCCACCTCTCCCCGCGCCGCGCCCAGGTGGAGCTCGAGTCACTGTTCGGCTCCCAGTGGCCGGACGGCCGGATCCCGCACATCAGCTTCTCCCCCGCCGTCGCCCGGGACGCGTACTTCCCCGGTCCGGACTTCTGGCAGGCCAAGACCCACGGCAGCGTCGAGACCTCGGGCATCGTCCAGCCGCCGGTGCACGCGCTCGCCGTCTGGCTCACCCACCAGGCGGACGCCCGGGAGTCGGCGCGGCGCGGCTTCCTGGCCCGGTGCTACCCCAAGCTCGTCGCCTGGCACCGGTACCTGCGCACCTGCCGCGATCTCGGCGGCCGCGGCCTGGTCGCGATCGTGCACCCGTGGGAGTCGGGCATGGACAACAGCCCTGCCTGGGACGACGCGCTGGCCCGGATCACCCCGGCCCCGCTGGACTCGTTCACCCGGCGTGACACCGACCACGCGAGCACGGACGACCGGCCGACGGACCTCGACTACGGCCGCTACGTCCAGCTGGCCGCCACCTACCGCGACCACGGCTACGACGACGCCCGGACCCCGTTCGGCTTCGCGCTCGAGGACCCGTGCTTCAACGCGCTGCTGATCGCGTCGGAACACGCGCTCGCGGCGATCGCGCAAGCGCTCGGTCTGGACCCGGATCGCCACCTGGTTGCGGCCGAGCAGCTGACGTCGGCGCTGGCCACGCTCTTCACCGAGGGCCTGTTCCACGCCCGCGATCTGCGTCTACCTCCGCCGCAAGCCGGCGAAGTTGCCGCAACCTCAGCTGGACTCGTGCCGGCCGGGTCTGTGGCCGGGTTGGTGCCGTTGCTGGTGCCGGGGCTTTTGCAGGCGGGCGAGCTGCTGGAGACGGCCGCCGGTCCGCGGTTCCGGCTGGGCGGCGTACGGATGGTGCCCAGCTACGACCTGACCGGCCCGGCGTTCGAGGCCGGCCGGTACTGGCGCGGACCGAGCTGGTTCAACACCGCCTGGTTGATCCACCGCGGCCTGCGCGAGCACGGCCGGACCGCCGAGGCCGATGCCCTGCGCAACGACCTGCTCGCGCTCGCGGCCGGCACCGACTTCGCGGAGTACGTCGATCCGTACACCGGCGAGCCCCGGGGCGCCCGCACGTTCAGCTGGACGGCCGCCCTGGCCCTGGACCTGCTCAGCGGTAGCTGACCTCGAGCACGCCGACGATCTTGTCGAGGCGGGCGGCCACCCGCCCGGCGTCGAAGCCGTCGCCCTCGACGACCACCCGCAGGACGCAGTCCTCGAGGGAGAGCTCGAGCTCGCGGACGTCGTACGGGTTGAGCTGGACGGCGATCCGGGCCAGCAGGCCGCGGGTCTCCACCACGCGGGCGGTGAACACCGTCATGGTCCGCTCCAGCAGCGGATCGACGGCAACCGGAGCGTCGGCGGGCTGGGCGGTAGGGGTGGGGGTGGGGGCGACGAGCGTCATCGGGCCACCTCCTTGTGCCGGAGCAGGCCGAAGACCACGCCGTCGACGAGCGCCTCCCAGGACGCCTCGACGATGTTGTGGCCGACGCCGACCGTGACCCAGGACCCCTCGCCGTCGGCGGTCTGGATCAGGACTCTGATCACCGCGTCGGTGCCGTGCCCCTGGTCGAGGATGCGGACCTTGTAGTCGACCAGGTCGAACGTCGCCACCACGGGGTAGGCGCGCTCGATCGCGGCCCGCAGCGCGTGGTCGAGCGCGTTGACCGGCCCGTTGCCCTCGCCGGTGACGATCTCCCGCTCACCCCCGGCGACCAGCTTCACGGTCGCCTCCGACACCGCCTCGCCGTCGGCGCGCGACTCGGTGATCACCCGCCACGACTCGACGTCGAAGAAGCTCGCCCGCTCGCCGGTGACCTCCTCGGTCAGCAGCAGCTCGAACGACGCGTCGGCGGCCTCGAAGGTGTAGCCGCGGGCCTCCATCTCCTTGACCCGCTCGGTCACCCGGCCGACCAGGTCCTTGTCGTTGCCGAGATCGAAGCCGAGCTCGCGGCCCTTCAGCTCGACGCTGGCGCGACCGGCCATCTCCGAGACCAGCATCCGCATGTCGTTGCCGACCAGGGCCGGATCGGTGTGCTGGTACAGGTCGGGATCGACCTTGATCGCACTGGCGTGCAGGCCCGCCTTGTGGGCGAACGCGGAGACGCCGACGTACGGCTGCCGGGCCGAGGGCGGCACGTTCGTCACTTCGGCGATCGCGTGCGCGATCCGGAAGGACTCGGCCAGCCGGCCGGCCGGCAGCAGCTGCATCCCGCGCTTGAGCTCCAGGTTGGCGACCACGGCGAGCAGGTCGGCGTTGCCGGTCCGTTCGCCGTACCCGTTGACGGTGCCCTGGACGTGGGTGGCGCCGGCCTCGACCGCGGCGATCGAGTTGGCGACCGCGCAGCCGCCGTCGTTGTGGGCGTGGATGCCGAGCCGCGCGCCGGTGGTCTCCAGCACCTCGCGTACGACGTCCTGCAGCTCGCGCGGCAGCGTGCCGCCGTTGGTGTCGCAGAGCGCGACCACGTCGGCGCCGGCCTCGGCCGCGACCCGGACCACCTCCAGCGCGTACGCCTTGTTGGCCCGGTAGCCGTCGAAGAAGTGCTCGGTGTCGAGGAACACCCGCTGCCCGTGCTCGCGCAGGTGCCGGACGGTGTCGGCCACCATCCGCAGGTTCTCCTCCAGGCTGGTCCGCAGCGCCCGCTCCACGTGCGCGTCGTGGCTCTTGGCAACCAACGTGACGACCGCAGCGCCGGACTCCCGCAGCGCCGCGACCTGTGGGTCGTCGGCAGCGGTCGCGCCCGGCTTGCAGGTGGCACCGAAGGCGGCGAAGGTTGCGTGCCGCAACTGCAGCTCGGTCCGCGCCCGGGCGAAGAACTCGGTGTCCTTGGGAACGGCGCCCGGCCAGCCGCCCTCGATGAATCCGACGCCCAGGTCGTCCAGGTGCTGCGCGATGGCGATCTTGTCGGCCACGGACAGCGCCAGCCCCTCCTGCTGCGCGCCGTCGCGCAGCGTGGTGTCGTAGACGTGGAACTCGTCGGATCCGCTCACGGGGTCACCTTCCGGTGGAGGGGGGCTGCAGGCAAACAAAAAACCTCCCGCAAGGTGCGAGAGGTCTGCGCGCTCAGGTGGTGCAAGCTGAGCGCGCCTAGCCAATAATGCCCCGGAAGTTCTTCATGACATCGGCAGTCTGCCACAGCCGGTTCACCCGGTGGCGAAATGTCTCGAAAAGCGAACATCCAGTACGCCGACCAGTACTGCGGCGTCCGCGGGAGTCCAGCTGTCAGGCGGTGAGCGACCACTCCGGGGTGTCCCAGGCGGCGTAGAAGTCGTCCCGCTCCAGCGGTCGCAGGTCCCACGCGTCGCGGTCCAGCGCCTGGTCGGTCAGCCCGCCGTGCTCGTCCTCCAGCCGCTGCCACCAGTACCGGGTGATGGTCCCGTCCTCGGTGACCTGGAGCTGCCGGACGACGACCCACTCGCGCTCGTGCCAGACCGCCTCGTACAGCCAGTCGGTGCCGTCGTCGTCCGCGCGGGCACCGTACGTGCGGGCGGCGGTGCCGCGGTCCAGGTCGCGGATCAGCTCGACGGTGGCACGGAACATCTGCTCGGTGTCGGGACTCCACCCGCGCGACCGCGCGAGCTCGCAGTAGTACGCCTCGACCTCGTCCGGAAAGCCGCTCATGCCCGGACCCTATCCAGGCCACCTGAAGGATTGCTGTGAAACAGGCCGCGCCCGGAGAACCGGTGGGTTCTGCGGGCGCGGCCGGGTCGGAGCGGGGATCAGCAGATCCGGGTCGTCCAGCCGTGAGTGTCCTGGGACCGGCCGTACTGCAGGTCGAGCAGCGCGCTGCGGACCGCCGCGGTGACCGGGCCACCGTTGCCGTCGGCCACCTGCACCTCACCGCCGTCCCACTTCAGCGAGGCGACCGGGGTGATCACCGCAGCCGTGCCGCAGGCGAACACCTCGCGGATCCGGCCGGACGTGGCACCCTCGCGCCACTCGTCGATCGAGATCTTCCGCTCGGTGACGGTGTGGCCGAGATCGGTGACCAGCTTGAGGATCGAGTCCCGGGTCACGCCCTCGAGAATCGTGCCGGACAGCTCCGGGGTGATCACCGAGCCGTCGTCGAGCACGAAGTACAGGTTCATGCCGCCGAGCTCTTCGACCCACTTCTTCTCGATCGCGTCCAGGAATGCGACCTGGTCGCAGCCCTGCTCGATCGCCTCCGCCTGGGCCAGCAGCGACGAAGCGTAGTTGCCGCCGGTCTTGGCCGCGCCGGTCCCGCCGGGCGCCGCCCGGGTGTACTCCTGGCTGAGCCAGATCCGGACCGGCTTGACGCCGCCGGTGAAGTAGGAGCCGGCCGGCGAGGCGATCGCGCAGTACGTCACCTGGGCCGACGGCCGGACGCCGAGGAACGGGTCCGAGCCGAACATGAACGGCCGCAGGTACAGCGAGGTCTCGCCCCCGCCGGGCACCCAGTCGCGGTCGATCTCGACCAGCTTGCGCACCGAGTCGAGGAACGCGGCCTCGGGCAGCTCCGGCAGCGCGAGCCGCCGGGCGGACCGGTTGAACCGGGCCGCGTTGGCGTCCGGCCGGAAGGTGTGGATCGAGTCGTCGGGATGCCGGTAGGCCTTCATCCCCTCGAAGATCGTCTGGGCGTAGTGGAACACCGCGGTCGCCGGAGACAGCTCCAGCGGTCCGAAGGCGGTGATCCTCGCGTCGTGCCAGCCGAGCTCCGCCGTCCAGGTGGCGATCGCCATGTGGTCGGTGAAGTGCTGCCCGAATCCCGGGTTCGCCAGGATCGCGGCGCGCTGGTCGTCGCTGGCCGATTGGGTGTTGGGCTCAACGGTGAACTGCAGATCGGCGCTCATCTCCGCACCGTACCTCTGGTCGCAGTGGTCAGGCGAGCGTCCGGACGGCCGCCGGCCGGGGCTGTCCAGGACCCGAGCAGAAGCATCTCGTCACCCGGCCGCGCGCTTGGCGATCGCGTCACCGATCTCCGCGGTGCTGCGGGCGGCGCCGGAGCGCTCCTCGATGTCCGCGGTGACCGCGGCCTCGATCGCCGCGGCGGCCTCGGTCAGCCCGAGGTGGTCGCACAGCAGCGCCGTGGACAGGATCGCAGCGGTCGGGTCCGCCTTCTGCTGACCGGCGATGTCCGGCGCCGACCCGTGCACCGGCTCGAACATGCTCGGCGCGGTCCGGTCCGGGTTGATGTTGCCGCTCGCGGCCAAGCCGATGCCGCCGCTGATCGCGGCCGCCAGGTCGGTGATGATGTCGCCGAACAGGTTGTCGGTGACGATCACGTCGAAGCGGGCCGGGTCGGTGACCAGGAAGATCGTCGCGGCGTCCACGTGCAGGTAGTCGACCGCGATGTCGGGGAACTCGGTCGCGACCGCGTCGACGGTCCGCTTCCACAGGTGGCCGGCGTGCACCAGCACGTTGTTCTTGTGCACCAGCGTGAGCTTCTTGCGCGGCCGCGCCTGGGCCCGCGCGAACGCGTCGCGCACCACCCGCTGCACGCCGTACGCCGTGTTGACCGACACCTCGGTGGCGATCTCGGCCGGGGTGCCGACCCGCAGCGCGCCGCCGTTGCCGACGTACGGGCCCTCGGTGCCCTCGCGGACGACGACGAAGTCCACCTCACCGGGGTTCGCCAGCGGCGAGCCGACCGAGGGGTAGATCTTCGAGGGGCGCAGGTTCACGTAGTGGTCGAGGGCGAACCGCAGCTTGAGCAGCAGGCCACGCTCGAGCACCCCGGACGGCACCGTCGGGTCGCCGACCGCGCCGAGCAGGATCGCGTCGTGCTTGCGGATCTCCTCGAGCTCGGCGTCCGGCAGCGTCTCGCCGGTCGCGTGCCAGCGCCGCGCCCCCAGGTCGTACTCGGTCCGCTCGAAGGTCACACCGTGCACCGCGCTGACCGCGTCGAGCACCTTGAGCGCTTCGGTGGTCACCTCGGGGCCGATCCCGTCGCCCCCGACGACGGCCAGCGTGAAGGTCTTCTGGGTGCTCACTTCTTGGGTTCTCCCCCGTTGTCGCGGCGGTTGATGGCTTCCTGCACCGCCCGGGTCTCGGCCCTGACGGCGTCGTACTTCGGCCGCCGGCGCCGGGGCGCCTTGCGCTCACGCCCGTCCACGGCCGGCCAGTCGGCTGGATACATGTCGTACATGCTGCTCCTCCCGGAAGGGTCTGCGGGCGGCAGGGTGCTGCAGAATTTACTCTGGCGTCCGACTAAATCACCACTATGCGGGCACTCTGTCCCGCGATGTGAGATTCCGGTGACGACGCCGGACCGAAGCTGTGCAACTCTCAACCGGTGAGTGCTCCTCCAGAACTGCCGCCGCTGGTCTCAGCGGCCCTCAGCCTGTCCGGCCGGCGCGGCTTCGTCAGCTCGACCCGCAACGAGACGGGCCGGCTGCTCGCCACCCTCGCCGCGTCCCGGCACGGCATTCTCGGCGAGCTCGGGACCGGCTGCGGCGTCGGCTCGGCCTGGCTGCGCAGCGGTGCCGCCGAAGGGACCCGGATCGTCACCGCCGAGAGCGATCCGGAGCTGGCCAAGGCGGTCGCCGAGATGTTCGCCGAGGACGAGCGGATCGAGGTTGTCGAGGCGGACTGGACCGCGCTGATCGAGCGCGGCCCGTTCGCCCTGCTGTTCGTCGACGCGCGCGAGGCGAAGCTGTCCGCCCGCGACGTGATCGCCGAGGTGGTCGAGCCGGGCGGTTTCGTGGTGCTCGACGACTTCACCCCGTCGGCCGTCTGGCCGCCGATGTACGAGGGCCGCGTCGACACGCTGCGCCAGGAGTGGCTGCAGGACCAGCGCTTCACCACTGTCGAGGTGATGGTCGCCCCCGACGCCGCCGTCCTGCTCGCCACCCGCCGCTGACCCTACCCCCACCCCACTCCACCCCCACCGCCCCTGCCTGCCCCTGCCCCTGCCCCTGCCCCTGCCCCTGCCCCTGCCCAGGCTCGTCTGTGCGGCTCTGATGGGTTAACCCATCAGGTGCATGGTTGGCCCACCAGATTCTCGTGGGCCAACCATGCACCTCAAGGGTCAACCCACGAGACGCGGCGGGGCAGCGGCTGGGGCGGATGTCGCTTCGGGGTGGGAGGTCCCCCGGGCGCACAACAGGATGTCCCCGGGGCGAACAAACAGGTGGGCCCGAGCCGCGGCTCCCGGGTGGGAGGGGCTCGGGCCCTGGCCGGCCGCCATGCGCCTGCGGGCGGCCGGCCGGTCCTGTCCTTCCAGTGTGACTTCCGCCGGGGGTCAATCGCTCCCCCGGCGGGTGTCGGCGTCGCTGCGGGATGCCTCCGACCTCGCCGGCGCCTGCTGGACGAACTTCGATCGTGGAAGTCGCCCGGAGCGGTAGCCAAGCCCCGGGATTCGTGCCTTCTCTGCCGCTCGGGGATCCAGCCCGGCGTCCGAAACGGTGACGCCGTGGCGCCGTTCTCTTCGGACGCTGGTGAGGAGTCAGGCCTCCAGGTCGACCGTGCGGGCGGTGTCGGCCTGGACGGCGGTGGCGATGTCGTCCAGCAGGGCCGGGGTGATGCTGGAGTCGACGCTCAGCGCGACCAGCGCCTTGCCGCCCTTGCGGTCCCGGCTGACCTGCATGCCGGCGATGTTGATGTCGGACTCACCCAGAATCCGGCCCACCTGGCCGACGATGCCCGGCCGGTCCTCGTAGCTGAGGAACGCCAGGTGCTCGGCCAGCTCGACCTCCAGGTCGAACCCGTCGATCTCGACCAGCCGCTCGGACTGCTTGACGCCGACCAGCGTGCCGGAGACCGACACCTGCTCGCCGTCGGCCAGGGTGCCGCGCAGGGTGATCAGGTTGCGGTGCTCGGGGCTGTCGTGGTCGGTGAGCAGCCGTACTTCGAGGCCGCGCTCGGCCGCCAGCAGCGGAGCGTTCACGTACGAGACGTTGTCCTCGACGACGTCGGCGAACACGCCCTTCAGCGCGGCCAGCTCGAGCACCTTCACGTCGTACTGCGTGATCTCGCCGCGGACCTCGACGTCGAGCTGCTGCGCGACGCCACCGGCCAGCGCGGTGAAGATCCGGCCGAGCTTCTCGGTCAGCGCGATACCGGGCCGGACGTCCTCGGCGATCACGCCGCCCTGGACGTTCACCGCGTCGGGCACCAGTTCGCCGCTGAGCGCCAGCCGCACGGACTTGGCCACCGCGATGCCGGCCTTCTCCTGGGCCTCGTCGGTGGACGCGCCCAGGTGCGGGGTGGCGACGACGTTCTCGAACTCGAACAGCGGGGAGTCGGTGCACGGCTCCTTGGCGAACACGTCCAGCCCGGCGGCCGCCACGCGTCCCTCCTTGAGCGCGGTGTACAGCGCCTGCTCGTCCACGATGCCGCCACGGGCCGCGTTGACGATGATGACCTCGGGCTTGACCTTGTGCAGCTGCTCGTCGCCGATCAGGCCGATCGTCTCCGGCGTCTTCGGCAGGTGCACGGAGATGAAGTCGCTGGCGGCCAGCAGCTCGTCGAGGGAGGCCAGCCGGACCCCCATCTGCGCGGCGCGGCCGGCCTGCACGTACGGGTCGTAGGCGATCACGTTCATGCCGAAGGCGGCCAGCCGCTGGGCGACCAGGACGCCGATCTTGCCCAGGCCGACGATGCCGACGGTCTTCTCGAACAGCTCGACACCGGAGTACTTGCTGCGCTTCCACTCGCCGTTCTTCAGCGACTGGTCGGCGGCCGGGACCCGGCGGGCGGCGGCGAGCAGCAGCGCGACCGCGAGCTCGGCGGCGCTGACGATGTTGGAGGTCGGCGCGTTGACGACCATCACGCCGGCCTGGGTGGCGGCCTTCACGTCGACGTTGTCCAGGCCGACCCCGGCCCGGGCGACGACCTTCAGCCTCTTCGCCGCGGCCAGCGCCTCGGCGTCCACCTTGGTGGCGCTGCGGATCAGGATGGCGTCGACGTCGGCGATGGCGGGAATCAGCTCGGCGCGGTCGGCGCCGTTCGCGTGCCGGATCTCGAAGTCCGGCCCGAGCGCCTCGACGGTGGCGGGCGACAGCTCTTCGGCGATCAGGACGACGGGTCGGGTGGCGGTGGCTGCTGCGTCAGGCATGACAGACAACTCCTGCGGAAGCGGTAGGGGGCTCGAAGGTCAGAGCACCGCGCTGTGCCCGCTGGCACCGATGCTACCAGTCGCCCGGTGGACGTCTCAGTCGGTGTCACAGCCCGGGCGGTTGGCGAGCGTCTTCGCGCCGTCGATCCGCAGCCGCTGCTGCTCACGAACGAGGTGGTAAAGGATCTCCAGCTGGCCGCAGGTCTTGCCGTTCGCGCCCGCGCTGGTCGGCGAGAAGAGCACGGTGAACGTCATCCGGGCGTCCGCGTCGCTGCCGCCGCCGGTGGCGGTCACCGCGGTGATCACCGCGCCGAACGCGTACGACGTCCCGTGCTTCTTCGCGTCGCCGCCGGGGGTGTTGAGCCGCTCCACCCGGTCCGAGTAGGTGGCCTGCATCGCGGCGAAGTCGTGCTGGTTCAGCGTGTCCAGGTACTCCGCGAGGGTCCGCTGGACCTCGCCGGCCAGCGGGGTGTTCGCGACGGCCAGGTCGGGCTCGACCGGGCTCTGCGGCCCGCGGGCCTGGCAGGTGCCGATCGGCTCCGGGACGAGCGCGGGGTCCGGACCGGCGAAGCCGCGCAACTCCTCCAGGCCGATCACCTTGCCGGTGGCAACGGTGTCGCCGGTGACCAGACCGATCACCCGGCCGCGGTTGTCGAGCAGCGGAGCACCGAGCGCGCCGCCGTCGACGATCTCGGTCAGCTTGCGCGGCTCGTCCGCCGTACCGGCCTGGGCGACGGCCTGCTCGCCGGACAGTTGGTAGCTGACCAGGGCCCGGTCGGCGGACGGGTCGGGCAGCTCGGGAGCGAGCGTGGCGGTCGGTTTGTCCCGACGGCCGGCCATCCTCAGCACGGCGATCCCGTTCGGGTTCACGCCGAGCACGTCGGCGCGCCGGACCTTGCCGTCCCGGGTGAGCAGACCGACCGAGACGGGCTTGCGGATCGCCGAGGCGGCGGTGAGCACGATGCCGTCCGGCAGCAGCACGCCGGTCGCCTGGCCGGTGCCGTCGCAGGTCGTCGCCAGCACCTGGACCAGGGACGGGCCCACGGTGTCCAGCACCTCGCCCGCGTCGAGGCTGAGACTCTGGGCGCGCACGAGCCAGCCGGCACCGGCGCCGAGAACCAGCACGAAGACGATCAGCGGAACCAGGAACCGGATCCGCAGCTTCGGCGGGCCGCCCGGCGCGGCTCCGTCGCGCCGGGCGACGGGCATCCGGGGGCGCGGCTGGATCGCGGTCTGCGGACCGGTGGCCCGCGACGGTCCGCCGTCGTGCTCAGCCGCCCAGCTCGGGACCCGGCGAGGCGGTCGAGGCAGCTCGCGGCGCGGGCCAGGCAGCCCGTCACTGCCCTGCTCAGCCATCGCCTGCCTCCCCTTGCCGGTCGGCACCGATTCTGTCAGACGACAGAGCGACGCCCGGGCCACCGCGGGGGCGGTCCGGGCGTCGCTCAGGCGTCAGTACGGCGTACGCAAACCCGCTGCGGCCTCGGGTCAGCGCGCGGCGGTGCCCTCGACGTAGTCCTCGTCGTGCGACTTGACCCACGCCATCAGCGCGCGCAGGTCCTTGCCGACCGCCTCGATCGGGTGCGACTCGCTCTGCTTGCGGAACTCCGCGAACTCCGGCGCGCCGGCGTCCTGGTCGGCGATGAAGCGGGCCGCGAAGGTGCCGTCCTTGATGTCGTTCAGCACGTCCTGCATCCGCGCCTTCACCGACGCGTCGATGATCCGCGGGCCGGACACGTAGTCGCCGTACTCGGCGGTGTCGGAGACCGACCAGCGCTGCTTGGCGATGCCGCCCTCGTACATCAGGTCGACGATCAGCTTGAGCTCGTGCAGGCACTCGAAGTACGCGACCTCCGGCTGGTAGCCGGCCTCGGTCAGTGTCTCGAAGCCGGCCTGGACCAGCGCGGAGACACCACCGCAGAGCACCGCCTGCTCACCGAACAGGTCGGTCTCGGTCTCCTCGGTGAAGGTGGTCTTGATGCCGCCGGCGCGCAGGCCGCCGATGCCCTTGGCGTAGGCCAGCGCGAGGTCCCAGGCCTTGCCCGAGGCGTCCTGCTCGACCGCGACCAGCACCGGGACACCACGGCCCTCGGAGTACTCGCGACGGACCAGGTGACCCGGGCCCTTCGGCGCGACCATGAAGACGTCGACGCCGGCCGGCGGCTTGATGTAGCCGAACCGGATGTTGAAGCCGTGCCCGAAGACGAGCGCGTCACCATCGACCAGGTTCGGCTCGATGGCTTCGGTGTAGAGCGCCCGCTGGGCCGGGTCCGGCGCCAGCACGACGATCACGTCGGCCTCCTCGCACGCCTCGTACGGGGTCAGCACGCGCAGGCCCTGCGCCTCGGCCTTGGCCCGGCTCTTGGAGCCCTCGGGCAGACCGACGCGGACGTCCACGCCGGAGTCGCGCAGGGAGAGCGCATGCGCGTGGCCCTGGCTGCCGTAGCCGAGCACGGCCACGTTGCGGCCCTGGATCACCGACAGGTCGGCGTTGTCGTCGTAGAACATTTCAGCTGCCACTTGGAGCTCGTCTCCTTGGTTTCTGGATGAGGGCCGGCGCCGGTACGGCGTACGCGGGCCGGCCGGGGTGGTTCGCGGCGCTCAGCCGTGCCGGGCCGGCGCGGCGGGGCGACCCGGCGGCGGCGCCGGCACCGGGTGGGACGGGGAGCCGGACGGCTGCCCGCCCGGGGTGGACTGACCACTCGCTGAGCCGGTCGGGGCCGACGCGGTCGGAGTCTGCGCCGGGGTCTGTGCCGTCGCGGTCTGGCCGGCCGGGCGGGCCTGCAGGGCCGGCGCGCCGGACGCCACGTGCGGCGGCGGCACCGGGACCGGGCGCAGCGTGCGGTCCGAGATGGACCGGCCGCCCCGGCCGATCGCGACCATGCCGGACTGCACCAGCTCGCGGACGCCGAACGGTTCCAGCACCCGCAGCATGGCCTCGAGCTTCTCGGGATTGCCGGTCGCCTCGATGGTGATCGCGTCCGGGGCCACGTCGACCACCTTCGCACGGAACAGCTGGACGGTTTCCAGCACCTGTCCGCGGGTCAGGGTGTCGGCCTTCACCTTGACCAGGAGCAGCTCGCGCTGCACGGTCTGGGTCGGCTCCAGCTCGACGATCTTGATCACGTTCACCAGCTTGTTGAGCTGCTTGGTGATCTGCTCCAGCGGCTGCTCGTCGACGCTGACCGCGATCGTCATCCGGGAGATCTCCGGGTGCTCGGTCGGGCCGACCGCGAGCGAGTCGATGTTGAATCCCCGGCGGGAGATCAGCGCGGCCACCCGGGCCAGCACACCGTGCTTGTTCTCCACCAGGATGCTCAGGGTGTGTTTCGACATTTACAGCTCCTCGGAGTCCCAGTCGGGCGCCATGTCGCGGGCGATCCGGATGTCGTCGTTACTGGTGCCGGCGGCAACCATCGGCCAGACCATCGCGTCGCGGTGCACGACGAAGTCGACCACCACCGGCGCGTCGGTGACCGCCATCGCCTTCTCGATGGTCGCGTCGACCGACGCGCGGTCGGAGCAGCGCAGGCCGACACCGCCCATCGCCTCGGCCAGCTTCGCGAAGTCCGGGATCCGGGCCGAGTGCAGGTCGGTGTTGGAGTAGCGCTTGTCGTAGAACAGCGTCTGCCACTGCCGGACCATGCCGAGCGACTGGTTGTTGATCACCGCGACCTTGATCGGGATGCCCTCCAGCGCGCAGGTGACCAGCTCCTGGTTGGTCATCTGAAAGCAGCCGTCGCCGTCGATCGCCCAGACCGTCTTGTCCGGCCGGGCCACCTTGGCGCCCATCGCCGCCGGCACGGAGTACCCCATCGTGCCGAGGCCGCCGGAGTTCAGCCAGTGCAGCGGCTTCTCGAAGGGCAGGTAGTGCGCGGCCCACATCTGGTGCTGGCCGACGCCGCTGGTGTAGATCGCGTCCGGCCCGGCGATCTGGCCGATCCGCTGGATCACGTACTGCGGCGACAGGCTGCCGTCCTCCGGCTCGTCGTACCCGACCGGGTACTTCGCCCGGACCGACTCCAGCAGACCGCGCCAGGCGCTGTAGTCCGGGGTCTTGCCGGTGCCGGAGATCTCTGTCCGCAGCGCGGTAACCAGGTCGGCGATGACCTCCTTGCAGTCCCCGACGATCGGCACGTCGGCGGTCCGGTTCTTGCCGATCTCGGCCGGGTCGATGTCGGCGTGGATCACCTTCGCGTCCGGCGCGAACGAGTCGAGCTTGCCGGTCACCCGGTCGTCGAAGCGGGCGCCCAGCGTGATCAGCAGGTCGGAGCGCTGCAGGGCGCCGACCGCGGAGACCGAGCCGTGCATGCCCGGCATGCCGAAGTGCAGCTCGTGGGTGTCGGGCAGCGCGCCGCGGGCCATCAGCGTGGTGACGACCGGGATCCCGAGCAGCTCGGCGAGCTCCTTCAGCTCGGCCTCGGCCCGGGCCCGGATCACGCCGCCGCCGACGTACAGCACCGGCTTGTCGGCCGCCGCGATCAGCCGGGCCGCCTCGCGCACCTGCTTGGGGTGCGGGCGGGTCACCGGCCGGTAGCCCGGCAGCGAGAGCTCGGTCGGCCACTGGAAGTCCACCTTGGCCTGCATCGCGTCCTTGGTCACGTCCACCAGGACCGGACCGGGACGGCCGGTGCTGGCGATGTGGAAGGCCTCGGCGATCGTGCTGGCGATCTCGTTCGGGTCGTTGACCAGGAAGTTGTGCTTGGTGATCGGCATCGTGATGCCGCGGATGTCGGCCTCCTGGAAGGCGTCGGTGCCGATCGCGGCGCTGGCCACCTGACCGGTGATCGCGACCATCGGCACCGAGTCCATGTAGGCGTCGGCGATCGGGGTGACCAGGTTGGTCGCGCCCGGGCCCGAGGTCGCCATGCAGACACCGACCTTGCCGGTGGCCGAGGCGTAGCCCTGGGCCGCGTGGCCGGCGCCCTGCTCGTGACGTACCAGGATGTGGCGGATCTGGGTCGAGTCGAGCATGGGGTCGTACGCCGGGAGGATCGCGCCGCCCGGAATGCCGAAGACGGTGTCCACCCCGGCGTGTTCCAGTGCGCGGATCAGAGCCTGTGCCCCGGTCAGCTGCTCACTCATGAGTGCCTTCCCTTGTCCAGTCACGATGTTGGCTTCTCAGCGACCGATCCATGCTCGCTCGTGCTTGTCGTCCGGGAACGTCCGGGTCTCAGATCGTCGCCCTGGCAACAAAAACGCCCCTCCTGCCGGGTTGGCTGAAGGGGCGCGCTCGACTCGGTGGTCGCGTCAGTCGGCGCGCCGCACAAGTACGAGGAGAATCGATCGCATGCAGGTAACAGTCCCCGACCGGCGACGGCCGGTCAAGTTTCAGGACCATCTGTCTCAGGTGATGAGATCACTGTCTTAGATGCAGACGGCGCTGTCTCAGATGCAAACGGCGCCTTCCGAGGCCGACCGCACCAGCCGGGTGTACTTGCCGAGCACTCCGCGGGTGATGGCCGGCTCCTTCGGCGTCCAGCCCTGGCGGCGGCGCTCCAGCTCGTCGGCGTCGACGTGCAGCTCCAGGGTCCGGTTCTTCACGTCCAGCGTGATCCGGTCGCCGTCGCGCACGAAGGCGATCGGCCCGCCGTCGACGGCTTCCGGCGCGACGTGGCCGACGCACAGGCCCGTCGTACCGCCGGAGAAGCGGCCGTCGGTGAGCAGCAGGACGTCCTTGCCGAGGCCGGCGCCCTTGATCGCGCCGGTCACCGCGAGCATCTCGCGCATGCCCGGACCGCCCTTCGGGCCCTCGTAGCGGATCACCACCACGTCGCCGGCCTGCATGGTGCCGTCCTCGATCGCGTCCATCGCGCCGCGCTCGCCGTCGAAGACCCGCGCGGTGCCCTCGAACACGTCGGAGTCGAAGCCGGCGCTCTTCACCACCGCGCCCTCCGGCGCCAGCGAGCCGTGCAGGATGGTGATGCCGCCGGTGCCGTGGATCGGCCGGTCCAGCGCCCGGATGATCACGCCGTCGACGTCCGGCGGCGCGATGTCGGCGAGGTTCTCGGCCATCGTCTTGCCGGTCACGGTCAGGCAGTCGCCGTGCAGCAGGCCGGCGTCCAGCAGCGCGCGCATCACCACCGGGATGCCGCCGACCCGGTCGACGTCGGTCATCACGTACTGCCCGAACGGCTTGAGGTCGCCCAGGTGCGGCACCTTGTCGCCGATCCGGTTGAAGTCGGCCAGGCTCAGGTCGACCTCGGCCTCCCGGGCGATCGCCAGCAGGTGCAGGACCGCGTTGGTGGAGCCGCCGAGCGCCATCACGACGGCGATCGCGTTCTCGAAGGCTTCCTTGGTGAGGATTTGCCGGGCGGTGATGCCGTTGCGCAGCAGGCCGACGACGGCCTCGCCGGACCGGCGGGCGTAGCCGTCGCGGCGCCGGTCGACAGCGGGCGGCGCCGCGGAACCCGGCAGGGACATGCCGAGCGCCTCCGCCGAGGCGGCCATCGTGTTCGCGGTGTACATGCCGCCGCAGGCGCCCTCGCCGGGGCAGATCGCGCGCTCGACGGCGTCGACCTGCTCGCGGGTGATCAGGCCGCGCACGCAGGCGCCGACCGCCTCGAAGGCGTCGATCACCGTGACGTCCTTGTCGCCGAGCCGGCCGGGCATGATCGACCCGGCGTACAGGAAGACGCTGGCCAGGTCGAGGCGCGCGGCGGCCATCAGCATGCCGGGCAGGGACTTGTCGCAGCCGGCCAGCAGCACCGAGCCGTCGAGCCGCTCGGCCTCCATCACGGTCTCCACCGAGTCGGCGATGATCTCCCGGCTGACCAGCGAGTAGTGCATGCCGACGTGGCCCATCGAGATGCCGTCGGAGACACTGATCGTGCCGAACTCCAGCGGGTAGCCGCTCGCCGCGTGCACGCCGTCCTTGACCGCCTTCGCGAGCCGGTCGAGCGACAGGTTGCACGGGGTGATCTCGTTCCAGCTCGACGCGACGCCGATCTGCGGCTTGGCCCAGTCGTCGTCGCCCATCCCGACGGCGCGGAGCATGCCCCGCGAAGCGGTTGCCTCGAGCCCGTCGGTCACCGTACGGCTGCGGGGCTTGATGTCCGGAGTGCTGTTCGTCACCATGCTCCGACTGTATTCCTGCCCGGCCCCTTGGTCGCTCGGGGCACCGGGACCGGCCCCGGCGGCGCTAGGCTGTGGCCGCCGCGACTGGCGAAGGTGGAGTACCACCGGGGAGCGGCTGCCGGACCTGTTAGGCGTCGTCCGCCTGGGCGCCTCCGACGTTCCCGGAGGCCCCGATGCACCTGCGCCACGGCATGAACCCGCACCAGCCCGCCACCGTCACCCCGCTCGACGGCTCGCCGATCACGGTGCTGCACGGCGCGCCGTCGTACATCAATCTCCTCGACGCGCTGAACGCCTGGCAGCTCGTCCGGACCGCGAGCACCACCTTCGCTCGCCCGGCGGCGACGTCGTTCAAGCACGTCTCCCCCGCGGGTGCGGCGCTCGCCGGGCCGCTCGACGAGGTCCAGCGAGCCACCTTCGGCGTCGACCGGCTCGGTCCCGTCGCCAGTGCCTACGCCCGGGCGCGCGACGCGGACCCGAAGTCGTCGTACGGGGACTTCGGCGCCGTCTCGCACCCGGTCGATCCCGAACTGGCGGAACTGTTGCGCCGGCTGAGTTGCGACGGGGTGATCGCGCCCGGGTACGACGAGAGCGTGGTCGGCACGCTCTCGGCGAAGAAGCGCGGCGGCTTCCTGGTGCTGGCGGTGGACCCGGCGTACGAACCGCCTGCTGAGGAGGTCCGCGACGTCTACGGTCTTCGGCTCACCCAGCACCGCGACGATCTGCCGCTCACCCGCGACCTGCTCGACCCTGCATTGCCCGACGCCGCCGCCCGGGACTTGTTGCTCGGGCTGATCGTGCTGCGCTACACGCAGTCGAACTCGATCGCGCTGGTGCGGGACGGGATGACGATCGGCATCGGGGCAGGCCAGCAGTCCCGCATCGACTGCACCCGGCTCGCCGGCGCCAAGGCCGACACCTGGTGGCTGCGTCGTCACCCGTCCGTCGTACCGGATCCCGGCCTTCCGCTGTCGGCCCGGCAGGCGGCACACCTCGCGGCTGTCGACCGCCTCTGCCCCGCCGACCGTACGCCGTGGCTGGCCGGCCTCACCGACGTCGCGATGGTCTCCGACGGGGCCATCCCGTTCGCCGACAACATCGACGAGGCGGCGCGGCACGGCGTACGGACCCTGGCCGAGCCAGGTGGATCGCTCCGTACGCCGGAGGTGGTCGCCGCCTGCGCCGCGCACGGCATCACCGCCACGCAGACCGGCGTCCGCCTCTTCCATCACTGAAGCCTGGCCGACGTGCTCGGCCGCGGGCGGCTCAGCCGCCCGCAACGCTCGGCAGGACGAGCAGTTCGGCGCCGTCGGGCAGCTTGGTGTCCAGGCCGTCCAGGTCGCGGATGTTGTCGTCGCCCAGGAAGACGTTGACGTGCCGCCGCAACGTCCCCTGGTCGTCGGTCAGTCGCCGCCGCAACGCCGGATGCTGCCGCTCCAGCGTCGCGAACACCGACCCGACCGTCGCGTCCGCCGACGGCTCGACCTCGACCCGCTCTCTCCCGTCGGCGAACGGACGCAACACCGTCGGCAGCTTCACCTGGATCGTCACGTCGCCACCTCTAGCTCAGCACTGCCGCGCGGATGGTCAGGACGTCGGGCAGGTGCCGCGCGACCTCGGTCCAGGTGTCGCCCGCGTCCGCACTCGCGTAGACGCAGCCGTCCCGCGTCCCGACGTACACCCCGGCCGGCGATCCAGCGTCCACGCACAACGCGTCCCGCAGGACCGGCGCGTACGACGGCACGTCCGGCAGCCCCTTCGTCAGCGGCTCCCAGGTCGCCCCGGCGTCGCGGGACCGGAAGACCCGGCACTGCGCGTCGGTCGGGATCCGGTTGCCGTCAGCGATCAATGGGAAGACGTAGACCGTGTCCGGCTCGTGCGGGTGCACCACGATCGGGAAGCCGAAGTCCGAGGGCAGGCCGTCCGCGATCGACTTCCAGATCGCGCCGCCGTCGTCGGAGCGGTAGACGCCGTGGTGGTTCTGCGCGTACAGCCGGTCCGGCGCGTCCGGGTGCGCGGCCAGCTTGTGCACGCACTGGCCGAACTCCGGGTCGGGATCGGGCAGGAAGTACGCCTTGATCCCGTGGTTGGCCGGGCGCCAGGTCCGGCCGCCGTCCTCGGTCTGGTAGACCCCGCCGGTCGACATCGCCACGCTCATCCGGTCGGGGTCGGTCGGGTGCGGCAGCACGGTGTGGATCGCCTGACCACCGAACCCCTCACCCCAGTCCTTGCGGTGCGGGTGGTCCCACAGGCCGCGGACCAGCTCGAACGTCACCCCGCCGTCGGTCGACCGCCACAGCGACGAGGGCTGCGCACCGGCGTACACGACTCCGGGCTGGTCGGCCGGCGCGGGCTGGATCTGCCAGACCCGCTCGAGCGAGGCGCCGGCGTCGGCCGGGAAGCCGATCGAACCCTCCGGCGGCTCGTCCCAGCTCCGGCCGAGATCGTCGGAGTGGAACACGGCCGGGCCCCAGTGCTCGCTGGTGCCGCCGGCGAACAGGCGCGGGCGGTCCCCGCGCGTGTCCACCCCGACCGAGTAGACCCCCTGCATCTCGAAGTGCGGCCCGTCGAGCGTCCAGTGCTCCCGCCCGGCGTCGCTGCGCCCGATCCAGAGTCCCTTCTTGGTTCCGATCAGCAGTACGGCCTCGGACATCGTCGTCCTCCAGGTGTGTCTAGCGTGGCGGCCCTGCCACCACGTTGATCAGGGGTTCGCCGGTGACGTACCGCTCCAGCTGGGCCCGGACCAGCCGGGCGACCCGCGGCGCGAACGCCGTCGAGGCACCGCCGCGGTGCGGGTTGATCAGCACGTTCGGCGCCGACCAGAGCGGGTGACCGGCGGGCAACGGCTCGGGGTCGGTCACGTCGAGCGCGGCCCGGATCCTGCCCGTGCCCAGCTCGGTGACCAGCGCGGCCGTGTCCACGACGACGCCGCGGGCCACGTTGACCAGCAGGGCGCCGTCCTTCATCCGGCCCAGGAACTCGGCGTTCACCAGGCCCTTCGTCTCTTCCGTCGCCGGGGTCAGCAGGACGACGACGTCGGCACGCGGCAGCAGTGACGGCAGCTCGGTGATCGGCGCGACACCGTCCCGGGCCCGTCGCGCCACCCGGATCACGTCGCACTCGAACCCGGCCAGCCGCCGCTCCAGCGCCTCCCCGATCGAGCCGTAGCCGAGGATCAGTACGGTCCGGTCCGCGAGCGAGTCGTCGATGCCGGGATCGTCCGGCCAGATCCCGGCCTGCTGGTTGGTGACCGCGGTCGGGATCCGGCGGTAGGTCGCGAGGATCAGCCCGACCGCCAGCTCGGCCGTCGACGCGTCGTGCACGCCGCGCGCGTTGCAGAGCGTCACGTCCCGCGACAAGTGCGGCAGGACGTTCTCGTAGCCGGCCGTCTGGGTCTGCACGACCTTCAGCGCCGGCATCTCCCGGACCATCTCGACGACCCGGGAGCTGCCCATGTAGCTGGGCACGTAGAACTCGACCTGGTCAAGGTCCGGCGGCAGCTCACCCCCCGCGTAGAACGACGCCTCGATCCGCTCGGGCAGCCCGCCAAGGAAGCTGCCGGGGTCCTTCCACGGCAGCCACGTGATCACCGAATCAGCCATGCCCAGAACCTACTCGGCACCGCCGACAGTAGGCGACCGTTCGGTCGTCATCCCTGCACCGGCAGGCGATCGGCCGGTGATGCCGACCAGGCGGTCCAGCAAACTGGCGTCCTCCGGCACCCGCACCGGCGTACCCCACAACTCCGGTACGGGCGGCTGCCGGAGGAACTCGGCGACATGGTCGTAGCAGGCCTGGGTCGTCTCCGCCGGGAGCTCGAGGTCCTGCCCGGTCGCCTGCGCCAGGTCCCACCCGTGCACGACGAGCTCGGTGAGGGCGATCTTGCCCCACTCCGCTCGGCTCAGCCCGAGCCCGGCGAGATCCGACGTGCCCTCCCACGCGGCCGGACGTGCCCAGGCCGTGGACAGCCGCTCCACTCGCACCGCGAGCGTCTCCCGCCATCCGGCCGCCGCGAAGTCCAGCGGTTCACCGCTGCCGTCGCCCCCGGCCGCGCCCGCGAACCCCCGCGCGCCGTCGTCCACGTGCGCGATCAACTGCCGCACGTCGTACTCCGCGCACGGCGTCGGCCCGCCGAGCGCCTCCTGCGGGATGCGCTGCACCACCGCAACCAGCGCCCGTCCGGCCGGTCCCAGATCGATCATCGGTTCCTCCTCGTGTCCCCGGCGACGTCGGAGCCGCCGGCACCGTCTCGACATCCAGTCGCAGAAAAATTTCCACCCATCCGCCCGGGCTCCGTCGTAGTCTGACCGGGTGCCTTCGACATCGGGTTTTGCCTCAGGTGTGGAACACGATCGGGCGGTCGGACGACTCCGGGCGTCCTACCAGCGCATTCCTCCCGGTGCACCGGTCCGGCTGGCCAAGCGCAGCTCCAACCTCTTCCGGCCCCGGGCCGCGGTCGAGACGCCCGGCCTCGACGTCTCCGGGCTGACCGGCGTCGTCGCCGTCGACCCGGACGCCCGGACCGCCGACGTCCAGGGCATGTGCACCTACGAGGACCTGGTCGCGGCCACCCTGCCGTACGGGCTGGTCCCGATGGTCGTCCCGCAGCTCAAGACGATCACCCTCGGCGGCGCGGTCACCGGCCTCGGCATCGAGTCGTCCTCGTTCCGCGCGGGGCTGCCGCACGAGTCCGTGCTGGAGCTCGACATCCTCACCGGCGCCGGCGAGATCGTCACCGCCCGCCCGGCCGGCGAGCACGCCGACCTGTTCCGGACCTTCCCGAACTCCTACGGCACCCTGGGCTACGCCACCCGGCTGCGGATCGAGCTCGACCGGATCTCGCCGTACGTCGCGCTGCGGCACGTGCGGCTCGGTCTGGAGGAGCTGGCCCCCGCGATCGACGAGATCGTTGCCACCGGCACATACGCCGGCGAGCCGGTGCACTTCGTCGACGGGGTCGCGTTCAGCCCCACCGAGGCGTACCTGACGCTCGGCCGCAACAGCGACGCCGCCGTACAGACCAGCGACTACACCGGCCAGCAGATCTACTACCGGTCGATCCAGCAGCGCCCTACGGACTTCCTCACCGCCCACGACTACCTGTGGCGCTGGGACACCGACTGGTTCTGGTGCTCGGCGGCCTTCGGCGCGCAGAACCGGTGGGTCCGCCGGCTGTGGCCGAGCCGGTGGCGGCGCAGCGACGTCTACCACAAGATCATCGGCCTGGAGAACCGCCACCAAGTTGCCGCGCGCATCAATCGGCGTCGCGGCCTGCCCGACCGGGAACGCGTCGTCCAGGACGTGGAGATCCCCGCCGCACAGCTGGCGGGGTTCCTGCGCTGGTTCGACGCGGAGGTCGGCATGCGGCCGGTCTGGTTGTGCCCGCTGCGGCTGCGCGGCGACGAGCCCTGGCCGCTCTACCCGCTCGCCCCGGGCACGACGTACGTGAACGTCGGTTTTTGGGGCACGGTGCCGATCGCTGCCGGCGCGGCCGACGGCGACGTGAACCGCCGGATCGAGGCCGCGGTCGCCGACTTCGGTGGCCACAAGTCGCTGTACTCCGACGCGTACTACGACCGGGACACCTTCGACCGGCTCTACAACGTCCCGGCGCTGACCGAGGTGAAAAAACGCTACGACCCCGACGCCCGGCTCACCGGGCTCTACGAGAAGGCGGTGACGCGCCGATGACGGCGACCTTGGCGACGCAGATCTCCATTGCTCAGGCACTGACCGCCGTGACGCCGGACGGGCTCCCGTTCCGGTTCACCGCCTACGACGGCAGCGCGGCCGGCCCCGAGGACTCCCCGATCCACATGCACCTGGCGACCGAGCGCGGCCTGTCGTACGTGCTGACCGCGCCGGGCGACCTCGGCATGGTCCGGGCCTACGTGCAGGGCGACCTGGAGATCGAGGGCATGCACCCCGGCAACCCGTACGAGCTGATGCGGACGATGCTGAACCACCTGCACTTCAAGCGCCCGACGCCCGCGGAAGCCCTGCGTATCGTCCGCGGCCTCGGCTGGAGCCACCTCAAGCCGCCCCCGCCGCCGCCCCAGGAGCACCTGCCGAAGTGGCGGCGTACGTTCGAGGGTTTGCGTCACTCCCGCACCCGCGACAAGGCCGCGATCCACCACCACTACGACGTCTCGAACCGGTTCTACGAGCTGATCCTCGGCCCGTCGATGACCTACACCTGCGCGGTGTATCCCTCGCACGAAGCGTCGCTGGAGCAGGCCCAGCACGAGAAGTACGACCTCGTCGCCCGCAAGCTCGACCTGCAGCCCGGCCAGCGCCTGCTCGACGTCGGTTGCGGCTGGGGCGGCATGGTCCGGCACGCGGCCCGCGAGTACGGCGTACGGGCGCTCGGCGTCACCCTGTCGGCCGCGCAGGCCGAGTGGGCCGCGCAGGCCATCAAGCGCGAGGGCCTGGAGCACCTCGCCGAGGTCCGCTTCCTCGACTACCGCGACGTCGACGAACGCGACTTCGACGCGATCAGCTCGATCGGCCTCACCGAGCACATCGGCATCCGCAACTACCCGTCGTACTTCGGCTTCCTGCTGGACCGCCTGAAGCCCGGCGGCCGGCTGCTGAACCACAGCATCACCCGCCCCGACAACCGCCTGCGCTCCACCGGCGCCTTCATCGACCGCTACATCTTCCCCGACGGCGAACTCACCGGCTCCGGCCGCATCATCACCGAAGCCCAGGACGCCGGCTTCGAGGTCCGCCACGAGGAAAACCTGCGCGAGCACTACGCCCTCACCCTCGGCGCCTGGTCCGAGAACCTGCAAGCCCACTGGGACGAGGCCGTCGCCGAGGTCGGCTACCCCACCGCCAAGATCTGGGGCCTCTACCTGGCCGCCTGCCGAGTCGGCTTCGAACGCAACAACACCCAACTCCACCAGGTCCTCGCGGTCAAACTCGACGACCAGGCCAACGCCCACTTCCCACTCCGCCCCACCTGGGGCAGCTGAGCTCCTCCTTCAGTGCTGTTGGCAGAGGGTGCTTCCCCGAGCGGGAAGCACCCTTTGCTGTTGAGCCGGGGGGTCAGGGATTTTGACCGAGAGGTCGAGGCGGGTGGGCGTGATGCTGCGGTTGCCGGCTCGGTCGCAGGACCAGGCGACGAGGGTGGCCGCGTTGCTTTCGCGTAGTTTTCGGGGGTAGTTCGGGATAGTCGGGTGGGTACCTTGGCAGGGGTTGTCTACTCGAGGAGATGGCGTGGCGGTTCGGCGGCGTACTGCGGGGTTGCTGGTGGCGGTGGGGTTGCTGGCTGCTGGGTGTTCGGATGGGGAGGCGGCGCCCGCGCCGTCGGTTTCGGTGACGTCCAGTGGGACGCCGGCTGGTACGCCGAGCGCGCGGCCGTCGTCGCCGGCTGGTAGCAGTGCGCCGCAGCCGCAGGGGCCGGTGAAGTTGCAGGTGGCGGGGACAGTCGCGACCGGGATCCAGGTGCCTTGGGGGCTGGCGTTCCTGCCGGACAGGAGTGCGTTGGTGGCTGAGCGGGACTCGGGCAAGGTGAAGCGGGTCGCGGGTGGGCAGGCCACCGAGGTGGGGACCGTGGACGGTGTGGACGCCTCGTCCGAAGGTGGGTTGCTGGGGATGGCGGTGGATCCGCAGTACCCGCAGCGGCCGTATGTGTATGTCTACTTCTCGACCTCGCAGGACAACCGGATCGCCCGGATGACCTACCGGAACAACCGGCTCTCGGGGCAGCAGACGATCCTGGACGGGATTCCGATGGCGGCCGTGCACAACGGCGGGCGGCTGCGGTTCGGCGCGGACGGGTTCCTGTACGTCGGCACCGGGGACGGCCGGGACGAGCCGACCTCCCAGGACGACAACTCGCTGGGCGGCAAGGTCCTGCGGATCACGACCGACGGCCGGCCGGCACCGGGCAACCCCGGGGGCCGCGCGTGGTTCTCGAAGGGGCACCGGAACGTGCAAGGGCTCGCGTTCGACGGCAACCAGTTGTACGCGGCCGAGTTCGGGCAGAACACCTGGGACGAGTTGAACGCGATCACCTCCGGCGCGAACTACGGCTGGCCGGCCGCCGAAGGGATCAGCAACCTCGACGGGATGGTGGACCCGATCGCGCAGTGGAACACCGACGACGCGTCGCCGAGCGGGATCGCCTTCGCGCAGGGACATGTCTTCATGGCCGGGTTGCGGGGCGAGCGGTTGTGGGCGATTCCGGTCGCGGGCGGCCGGCGGACGGGTGATCCGGTGCCGTTCTTCACCAACCAGTACGGGCGTCTGCGCACGGTCGAGGCCGCGCCGGACGGCTCGTTGTGGGTGACGACGTCGAACACCGACGGGCGTGGTGAGGTCCGTGACGGGGACGACCGGATCCTGCGGGTGACGATCAGCCGCTGACCGTTTCACCTTGGGCCGTCCTGGTACTAGTGGAACAAGCAGCCAGGTCGACATCTTCGGGAGGGGAAGGTCTTGCGACGTACCGCGGGGTCCTTGGTCCACAACAGCGTGATCGCTTCGGCGGACACCTACGCCGAGGCACAGGTGACGGTCGATCACCTGCTGTCGTACGGGATGACCAGGGACAGTCTCTGCATCGTCGGGACCGATCTCCGCCTGGCCGAGAGACCGCCGGCGGTGTCCACGGCGCGGCTCGCCCGCAACGGCGCCACCCTGGGCGGCGGCGTCGGCCTGCTGGCCGCCGTCTTCGTCACGCTGGTCGCGGAGACCAGCATGACCGGGCTCGCGGTGGTGCTGTGGGGTGTCCTGTACGGCGTACTGATCGGCGCCCTCGCCGGATTCTTCCGCGGCCTGGTGCGCAACCGGCCGGAGTCGGTGACCACCGAGGTGGTGCCGACACGGTACGAGGTGCGCTGTCCGCTCGACGAGTTGAGCGTCGCCGCGGCCCTGCTGCCCTCGCAGCCCTCCGTCGAGACCCCGCCAGTACGCCGAGCGGAGCCGGACGACGACCAGCGCCACGGCCTGACGGACGCCGCCTGACACGTCGCTGGGCCCGAGGGACACTCCCCCGGGCCCAGCGACGGACCGTCAGATACCGAGCTTCGCGTTCAGCAGCTCGCGGACCTTGGCCGCGTCGGCCTGGCCTCGCATGTCCTTCATCACCGCGCCGATCAGCGCACCCGCGGCCGCGGGCTTGCCGGAGTTGACCTTCTCGACCACGGCGGGGTTCGCCGCGATCGCGCGGTCGATGGCCTCGAGCAGGGCCGAGTCGTCGGAGACCAGGGCGAGACCGCGGGCCTCGATGATCTGCGCCGGCGTGCCCTCACCCTTGACCAGGCCGTCGAAGACCTGCCGGGCGAGCTTGTCGTTGAGCGCGCCGGTGTCGACCAGCTTCTGCACCTCGGCGACCTCGGCCGCACCCACGCCCAGCTCACCCAGCGCCTGGCCGGACTCGTTGGCCGCGCGGGCCAGCTCGCCCAGCCACCACTTCTTCGCCGCGGCCGGGGTGACGCCCAGCTCGACCGTACCGACGACCAGCTCCAGCGCACCGCCGTTGACGACGTCGCGCATCTCCAGGTCGGTGAAGCCCCACTCCTCCTGCAGCCGGACCCGCCGGGTGGACGGCGCCTCGGGCAGCGTCGCGCGCAGCTCCTCGACCCACTCCCGCGACGGAGCGACCGGGACCAGGTCCGGCTCCGGGAAGTACCGGTAGTCCTCGGCGTCGGACTTCTCCCGGCCCGAGGTGGTGATGCCGGTGTCCTCGTGCCAGTGCCGGGTCTCCTGGACGACCTTGCCGCCGGAGGCCAGCACGGCCGCCTGCCGGGTGATCTCGTACGTCACCGCGCGCTCGACCGAACGGAACGAGTTCACGTTCTTGGTCTCGGTCCGCGTGCCGAGCACCGACGAGCCCTTCGGCTTCAGCGAGACGTTGGCGTCGCAGCGCAGCGAGCCCTGGTCCATCCGCACGTCCGAGACGTCCAGCGCGAGCAGCAGGTCGCGCAGCATGCTGACGTACGCCCGCGCCACGGCCGCGGCCTTCGCCGGCGGCACCTCGATCGTCTTGGTGACGATCTCGATCAGCGGGATGCCGGCCCGGTTGTAGTCGACCAGCGAGTGCGAGGCGCCGTGGATCCGGCCGGTCGCGCCGCCCACGTGGGTGGACTTGCCGGTGTCCTCCTCCATGTGCGCGCGCTCGATCTCGATCCGGTACGTCTCGCCGTCGACGACGACCTCGGTCCAGCCGTTGAACGCGATCGGCTCGTCGTACTGCGAGGTCTGGAAGTTCTTCGGCATGTCCGGGTAGAAGTAGTTCTTCCGGGCGAACCGGCACCACTGCGCGATCTCGCAGTTCAGCGCGAGGCCGATCTTGATCGCGGACTCGACGGCCCGGGCGTTGACCACCGGCAGCGCGCCGGGCAGTCCGAGGCAGACCGGGCAGGTCTGCGTGTTCGGCGGCGCGCCGAACTCGGTCGGGCAGCCACAGAACATCTTCGACTTCGTGTTCAGCTCGACGTGGACCTCGAGCCCCATCACCGGGTCGTACGACGCGAGCGCGTCCTCGATCGCGAAAACCTCAGCGGTCATCGGGTCACCTCCAGCTCCGGAGCCTTGGACATCAGGACGCCGCCCCACTGCTCGGCCAGCGCGGCCTCGAGCGCACCACCGACCTGGTACAGCAGGTCGTCGCGCATCACCGGCGCCATCACGTGGAAGCCGACCGGCAGGCCGTCCTCGTCGGCCAGGCCGCACGGGAACGACGCCGCCGCGTTGCCGGCCAGGTTCGACGGGATCGTGCAGAGGTCGTTCTTGTACATCGCGATCGGGTCGTCGATCCGGTCGCCGATCGCGAACGCCGTGGTCGGCGTCGCCGGCGAGACCAGCACGTCGACCTGCTCGTAGGCCCGGGTGAAGTCGCGCGCGATCAGCGTGCGCACCTTCTGCGCCTGGCCGTAGTACGCGTCGTAGTAGCCGCTGGACAGCGCGTGCGTGCCGAGCATGATCCGGCGCTTCACCTCCGCGCCGAAGCCGGCCTCGCGGGTCAGGCTCATCACCTTCTCCGCGCTGTTCTCGCCGTTGTCGCCGACCCGCAGGCCGTAGCGCATCGCGTCGAACTTGGCCAGGTTGGACGAGGCCTCGCTCGGCAGGATCAGGTAGTACGCCGGCAGCGCGTACTCGAAGTGCGGGCAGGACACCTCGACCACCTCGGCGCCGAGCTTGGTGAGCAGCTCGACCGCCTCGTGGAAGCGGGCCTCGACGCCCGGCTGGTACCCCTCGCCGCCGAGCTCCTTGACGACGCCGATCCGCAGCCCGGCCACGTCGGCCCGGCGGGCGGCGTCGACGACCGCGGGCACCGGCTGGTCGATCGAGGTGGAGTCCATCGGGTCGTGCCCGGCGATCACCTCGTGCAGCAGCGCCGCGTCGAGCGTCGTCCGGGCGCACGGGCCGGGGGTGTCCAGGCTGGAGGCCAGCGCGATCAGCCCGTACCGCGAGGTGCCGCCGTACGTGGGCTTGACGCCGACCGTGCCGGTGAACGCGCCCGGCTGGCGGATCGAGCCGCCGGTGTCGGTGCCGATCGCGAGCGGCGCCTCGTACGCCGCGAGCGCGGCCGACGAGCCGCCGCCGGAACCGCCGGGGATCCGGTTCAGGTCCCACGGGTTGTGCGTCGTGCCGTAGGCCGAGTTCTCCGTCGACGAACCCATCGCGAACTCGTCCATGTTGGTCTTGCCCAGAATCACCACGCCGGCCGCCTTGAGCCGGCGCACCACGGTCGCGTCGTACGGCGGGCGCCAGCCCTCCAGCATCTTCGAGCCGGCGGTGGTCGGCACGCCGTCCTGGGTCAGCACGTCCTTCAGCGCGAGCGGGACGCCGGCCAGCGGACCGAGCTCCTCGCCGGCCGCCCGGCGGCTGTCCACGGCGGCCGCCTGGGCCAGCGCGCCCTCGGAGTCGACGTGCAGGAACGCGTGCACAGCGCCGTCGACGGCGCCGATCCGGTCCAGGTGCGCCTGGGTGATCTCCACCGAGCTCACCTCGCCGGCGGTCATCAGCTCGGAGAGCTCGACCGCGGTCTTGCGGGTCAGGTCGCTCATCAGGCCTCCTCGTCCAGGATCCGCGGCACCCGGAAACGCTGCTGCTCGGCGGCCGGCGCGCCGGACAGCGCCTGCTCCGGCGTCAGGCACGGCACGTTCTCGTCCGGGCGCATCACGTTGCTGATCGGCAGGGCGTGCGAGGTCGGCGGGATGTCGTCGGCGGCCACCTCGCTGACCTGCCCGACCAGCCCGATGATCTGGTCGAGCTGCGGTGCGAGGTGGTCGAGCTCGTCGTCGCTGAGCTCGATCCGCGCCAGTCGCGCCAGGTGCGCGACCTCTTCGCGGGTAATCGAAGGCATGAACTGTCCCAAGGTTGCAGTTGCTGAGGAGGCCACCTCAAACCTCTGAGTGGCACCCGAGCCATCCTAGAGGGCGCGGCGCCGGGTCCGTGCGGCGCTGTCCCCAGGCCCGGCACCGGTCGCCAACGACCACCAGATGAGCCGCCCCGGCGTGTCACTTTGTTCCGCTCTGTAACATTGGCCGCGACAGGGCGTAACTTGCGTGGTTTTCGGCTGGGAGATGATCGTTCGGTGTTCCTGCTGCGACTGATCCTCCCGGACCGCCCCGGTTCGCTCGGCACCGTGGCGACCGCCCTCGGCGAGGTCGACGCCGACATCCACGCGATCGAGATCGTCGAGCACCGCCGGGAGAACGGCACCGCCGTCGACGACGTGGTGGTCGACCTGCCGCCGGGGGTGCTGCCGGACCGGCTGGTGTCCGCGTGCCACGGCGTTCCCGGCGTCGAGGTGATCTGGTTCTCCCGGTACGGCGCGGGCGGCGGGCTGCACATGGACCTGGAGGCCGTCGAGCAGATGACCTCGGCCCCGGCCGAGGCCGTCGACATCCTGGTGGAGCAGGCGCCGTCGGTGCTGCACGCCGACTGGGCCGCGCTGCTCGACGGCACCGGCAGCGAGGTGAAGGTCGCGCTGGAGACGAGCGCGACGCCGGAGTTCGGCGACCTGGTCAACCAGTGGCTGCCGCTGGAGAAGGCGACGACGCTGGCCGCGCCGGACCACAAGGGACTGGTCGAGTCGGTGCTGGTCGCCGCGCCGCTGGAGTCCGACCGCCGCGTGCTGGTGATCGGCCGCCGCGGTGGGCCCGAGTTCCTCGGCTCCGAGGTCGCCCGGCTCAGCTACCTCGCCAACCTCGCCGTCACCATCCGCGCCACCGCCTGACCCGTACGCCGGGCCGCGTTGCCCGGGGTACCGGAGCGACGGGCGGACGACTTTCCCGATCCGCCGGACGCGTCCGCGAGGAGGAACGATGGCGGAGTTCAGCAAGGGCGACAAGGTCGAGTGGAACAGTCACGGCAGCACCGCTCACGGCACGGTGGAACGCAAGATCACCGAGCGCACCGAGGCCGGCGGCCGGACCGTCGACGCCTCGAAGGACGAGCCGCAGTACCTGGTCCGTAGCAGCAAGAGCGGCCGGACCGCCGTGCACAAGCCGGACGCGCTGCGGCCCTCGAAGCACAAGGACTGAACCGGGCGGCACACACACCGAGGACCTCCTCCCCTGCGTTCGGTAGGGAGGAGGTCCTCGGTGTCAGCTCAGTAGAGCTCGAAGTAGGCCAGCGTCCACAGGCCGATGATGACCAGCAGGACCAGCGCTCCGACCAGCGACGTGATCAGGATCGCGTGCCTGTTCCGGCCGCCTGGTTCCGGCAGGTCGAACTGGGTCGGACCCCACGGCCCGCCGCCCTCGACGCGCTGGACCGCCTCGGGAGGCGGCTTGGCCACCTCCCGGGAGTCCCGCTTCTGCGGCCTGAACTTCACCCGGTCCTCACACGTAGAACGACTCGTACTCGATGCTGACCTGCCGCGATCCGTAGTCGCCCTCGGCATCGCCGGTCACCTCGACCCGCCAGCCCGACACGTAGCCAGCGTACGACTTGCCGTCGTTGTGCGCGTCGACGTACGCCTTGATCGCGGCGACGTCCGGGCCCTTGAGCACCGAGAACGTGTCGGCGACGGCGGCCGGCATCGCGGCCTTGACCTCGTCGGCCGAACCGTAGGCCCGGATGTGCAGCGTCCGCAGGCCGGCATCCCGGGAGCTGTAGCCGTAGATGCTGGTCGAGCCGTACTTGCCGGCCTGCTTGCGGCAGGACGACGTGCTCGCGCAGGTGTAGCTCTTCGCCTTCAGCGCGGCGATCAGCTGCGCGGAGGTGGTCTGGAACTCCTTGCGCGGCAGGTCGAACGAGTCCGACCCGGACTTGCCGCCCGACAGCTGGACCTGGTCGCCGCTGTTGCGCAGGGAGAACTCGCCCCAGGTGCTGCCGACCTTCTGCGACTTCTGGCCGGTCTTCAGCGCCTGCTGCACCTTGGCGACCTCGCTGCCGCCGAAGGTGTCGTTGCCGATCGCCTGCAGCGCCGCGTCGAAGGTGACCGCGGCGTTGTTGACGTTGTCGTCGTTGGACGACTTGATCAGCACGCCGATGATGGTGCCGTCGGGCTGGAACTGGAAGATCGTCTCGGCCTCGGTCGCTCCGTCGTACTTGAAGCAGCCGCGGTGTGCGCCCTGCGCCCCGTTGAACAGGTCGCTGCACTGGTAACCGTCGGTCTGGAGCTTGTCGGTCGCGGTCTTGGCCTGACCGGACGCGTTGCCGAGCTGGCCGGGCGGCGGGGCCGAGCTGGTCGGGTCACCGCTCGGGGACTCGGTGGTGGGGGCGGTCGGCTCCGTCGACGTGGTGGTGGTCGGCTGCGTGGTCGGCTCGTCCTCACCGCCCAGCGCCTTGATGCCGACGAAAACGAGCAGGCCGATCAGCAGCAGCGCGACGACGCCACCACCGATGAACAGCGGCAGCTTGTCCTTGTTGCCGTTCGAGCCTCCCGGCCCGTTCGGCTGCCAGGGCTGCTGGCTTCCCTGCTGCTGGTGCCAGCCGGCCTGCTGAGGCCGGTTCTGCCCCCAGGGCTGCTGCTGGTACGGAGCGCCCTGCTGAGGAGTCTGACCCCAGCCGGTCTGACCGGGCTGCTGACCGGGCTGCTGAGCCGGCGGCTGGCCAGGCTGCGGCTGACCGGGCTGCTGGCCCCAGCCGCCGCCCTGCGGCGGCTGACCAGGCTGGCCCGGCTGCGGCGGGCGCTGTCCCCAACCGCCAACGCCCTGAGCCGGCTGCTGCTGGCCCCAGCCACCCTGTCCCTGGCCGCCATCCTGCTGCCCGCCCGGCTGGCCCCCCTGCCCAGGACCCCACGGTCCTTGTGGCGGCGTCGTCATATTCGCTCCTTAGAAACCCACGTGTCGAGGTGCAAAGTAACAGTCGGACGGATCAGACGTCGCGCCGGATCCATCCTTCGGGAACCTGGTGGCCACGAGCAACGGGATCGGCCCTGGCGGCCGTACCGCACTAGGCCGGATCTCCTGCTCGCGAGGGGATCTAGGCTTCGTCGGGGGCCGGGGTGGTCGCGACCTCGGCGGCTGCGTCGGCGCCCTGGTCGAGCAGTACCTCGAAGCCGGCCGCGTCCAGAATCGGTACGCCGAGCTGGACCGCCTTGTCGTACTTGGATCCCGGCGAGTCGCCGACCACCACGAACGACGTCTTCTTCGACACCGAGCCGGCCGCCTTGCCGCCGCGCGACACGATCGCCTCGGTCGCCTCGTCGCGGCTGAAACCCTCGACCGTCCCGGTGACCACCACCGACAGCCCGGTCAGCGTCTGCTCGACGGTCGGACCGGTCCGCTCCTGGCGCAGCTGGACGCCCGCCGCCTTCCACTTCCGGACGATCTGCTGGTGCCAGTCGACCTGGAACCACTCGATCACGGCGTGCGCGATGGTCGGTCCGACGCCCTCGATCTGGGCCAGCTCATCCTCCCCGGCCGCCTGGATCGCGTCGATGTCGTCGTACGCCGCGGCCAGCGCCGCCGCCGCGGTCGGGCCGACGTGGCGGATCGACAGCGCGACCAGTCCGCGCGCGAGCGGCTGGGTCTTGGCCGTCTCCAGGTTGGCGAGCAGGCGTTTCGCGTTCGCCGAGAGCGCGCCGGCCTTGGTGGTGAAGAACGGGCTGCGGCCGAGGTCCTGCTCGGTCAGGTCGAACAGGTCGCCCTCGTCGGTGATCAGCTCCCCGCTGATCAGCGCGTCGGCGGCCTTGAAGCCGAGCACCTCGATGTCGAACGCGGACCGGCCGGCCAGATGGAACAGCCGCTCACGCAGCTGCGCCGGGCAGGACTGCGCGTTCGGGCAGCGGATGTCGACGTCGCCCTCCTTCATCGGCCGCAGCGTCGTCCCGCAGGACGGGCACTGCGTCGGCATCCGGAACGGGTGGGCCTCCTGGGGCCGCAGCTCGATGACCGGGCCGAGGATCTCCGGAATCACGTCGCCGGCCTTGCGCAGCACGACGGTGTCGCCGATCCAGACGCCCTTGCGCTCGACCTCCCGCGCGTTGTGCAGGGTCGCGAACTCGACCGTCGACCCGGCCACCCGGACCGGCTCCATCTTGCCGTACGGCGTGACCCGGCCGGTGCGGCCGACGTTGACCTCGATGTCGAGCAGCTTGGTGGTGACCTCTTCGGGCGGGTACTTGTACGCGATCGCCCAGCGTGGGGCGCTCGAGGTGGAGCCGAGCGCGCGCTGCAGGTCCACCTCGTCGACCTTGACCACGACGCCGTCGATCTCGTGGTCGACGGAGTGCCGGTTCTCCCCGTAGTGGGCGATGAACTCGTTGACCTCGGCCAGCGTCTCGACCCGGCGGGCCCGGTCGCTGACCGGCAGGCCCCACGCCTTCAGCTGCTCGTAGGCCTCGGACAGCCGGCGGACCCGGTACCCCTCGACCTTGCCGAGGCCGTGCACGACGAAGCGCAGCGGCCGGGCGGCCGAGACCCGCGGGTCCTTCTGCCGCAGCGAGCCGGCGGCGCTGTTGCGCGGGTTCGAGAACGGGTCCTTGCCGGCCTCGACGAGCTGGGCGTTCAGCTGCTCGAAGTCCTCGACCCGGAAGTAGACCTCGCCGCGGACCTCCAGGAAGCTGGGCAGGTCGTCGCCGGCCAGCTCGTTCGGGATGCTGTCGATGGTGCGGACGTTGAGCGTGACGTCCTCGCCGGTCCGGCCGTCGCCGCGGGTGGCGCCGGTGACGAGCCGGCCGTTCTCGTAGACGAGGTCCAGCGCCAGGCCGTCGACCTTCAGCTCGCAGAGGAAGCCGCTGTCGTGGATCTGCTGGGCGGTGACCTCACGCTCCAGCCGCTTGGCCCAGGCCTCCATCTGCTCGGCGGAGAACGCGTTGCCCAGGCTCTCCATCCGCGTCGGGTGGGTGACCGGCGCGAACAGGGTGGAGATCGGGACGCCGACCTTCTGCGTCGGCGAGTCGGGCGTGCGGAGCTCCTGGTACTGCTGCTCGATGCCCTGGAGCTCGTGCATCAGTGCGTCGAAGTCGGCGTCGGAGATGGTCGAGGTGGCCATGTAGTAGCGGAACCGGTGCTCCTCGATCTCGCGGCTCAACGCCGCGTGCCGCTCCCGCACCTCGGCCGGCGCGGCAGGCTGGTCGGCGGCGGTCGTCTCGGGGATCTCCGTGCTCATGAGGAGAACTTACCGCCCGGCACCGACGAAATTCGGTCGTGCCGCCCGATCCCGGCACGCGGGAATCGGGCGACCTGCCCTAGGCTTCCGCGGCCTCTCCGAGCGCGTCCACGACGGCGCGCAGCAGGTCCAGCCGGGCGCGGGCGTCCGACGGCGACGGGGACGCGGCCAGGCCGCACGCCGGAGTGACCACGACCTGCTTGAGCAGCTCAGGGTCCAGACCGAGGTTGCGCCACGTACGCACCAGTGGGGCCGCGGCCTGCTCCGGGTCCGGGATCGGGCCGGTGGTCGGGACCAGCCCGGCGTACAGGGTGGTCTTGGCTTCGACGGCCAGGGCGATCTGTTCCCAGGCCGGCTCGGTGAGCAGCGAGACGTCCACTGCCACTCCCCCGGCTCCTGCCTTGGTGAACACCTCGATCGGCGGCCGGGCCGCGCAGCAGTGCACCAGGGTGGTCGCTGGATCAGCGGCCTCGACCACTCGAGCCAGCAGCTCCACAGCACCCGGACCGTCGACAGAGCGGTGCTTGCTCCAGCCACTGGCCGTCGGAACCGCCCCAGCCAGTACTGCGGGAAGCGCAGGCTCGTCCAGCTGCACCAGGACCTCTACACCCGGGAGTCGCCGGCGTACCTCGGCCACCTGGTCGTTCAGCCCGTGGGCCAGCACGTCGGCCAGGTCACGGCGAGCCCCGTGGTCGGCCAGCACCTTGTCGCCGCGCGGCAGCTCGACCGTCGCGGCGAGCGTCCACGGACCGACCAGCTGGAGCTTCAGCGGGCCGGTGTAGCCGTCGGCCAGCTCCTCCAGGACGTCCAGGTCCTCCTGCAGCACCGACCGCGCCCGGCGCTGGTCCAGGCTCGACCGCGGGTCCGACCCACCGGTCAGCCGCCACCCCGCCGGCTGCAGGTCCGCCGACAGGTCCCCCAAGACGGCGACCGCGCGGCTCAGCATGTCGCCGTACGGGCGGGCCGGGAGCTCTGGCAGGAACGGAATGTCGACGGCGTCCAGCACCACCTTCATCCACTCCCGAACGTCCTCGCCCGGCAGCGAACCGAGTCCTGTAGTGGTCATGGGGCCTCCCGGCCTGGACTGAGGAGTGAAGGAGCGAAGCGACTGAGCGACGAGGGAAGGCCCGGAGTCAAGGCCCCATGACCCGCCGTGCCGGAGGCGCGGCCGAAAGCAGAGCCCGTGCAACGGTGTCGATGGTGGCTGAGCCGACGACGCGGGTGCCGTCGTACAGGACGACGGCCTGGCCGGGGGCAACGGCTGCGGTCGGCTCGTCGAAGGTGACGAAGACCTGGTCGCCCTCGACGCGTGCGGTCACCGCCACCTCGTCGCCGTGCGCGCGCAGCTGCGCCTTGACGTGCAGGGTTTCGGTCGGTACCGGTCCGCACCAGCGCGGCTTCGACGCGGTCAGACTCTCCACCGCGAGTTCCTCGCGCGAGCCGACGGTCACCGTGCGGTCCACCGGGCTGATGTCGAGCACGAACCGGGGCTTGCCGTCCGCGGCCGGTGTGCCGATCCGCAGGCCCTTGCGCTGACCGACGGTGAACCCGTGCGTGCCCTTGTGCTCGCCGAGCTTGGTGCCGTTGCTGTCCACGATGTCGCCGGGCGCCTCCCCGAGCTGCTTGCTGAGGAAGCCCGGCGTGTTGCCGTCGGCAATGAAGCAGATGTCGTGGCTGTCCGGCTTGGCCGCGACCGACAGCCCGCGCCGCTCCGCCTCGGCCCGGATCTCGGTCTTCGGCGTGTCGCCGAGCGGGAAGAACGCGTGTCGCAGCTGCTCCTGGGTGAGCACCCCGAGCACGTACGACTGATCCTTGGCCTGGTCCACCGCGCGGTGCAGCTCGCGGCCGGCGGGGGTCTCGACGATCTGCGCGTAGTGGCCGGTGGCGACCGCGTCGAAGTCGAGCGCGAGGGCCCGCTCGAGGACGGCGCTGAACTTCACCTTCTCGTTGCAGCGCAGGCACGGGTTGGGCGTCCGGCCGGCGGCGTACTCCGCGACGAAGTCCTCGACCACGTCGGCGTGGAACCGCTCGGCCAGGTCCCAGACGTAGAACGGGATGCCGATCACGTCGGCGGCCCGGCGGGCGTCGCGGGAGTCCTCGATCGTGCAGCAGCCGCGGGCGCCGCTGCGGTACGACTGCGGGTTGCGGCTCAGCGCCAGGTGCACGCCGACCACCTCGTGGCCGGCCTCGGCCATCCGCGCCGCCGCGACGGCGGAGTCCACCCCGCCGGACATGGCTGCGAGTACCCGCATCAGTTGTTCCTTCCCACGTTCTGCAGTCCGGCGGACATCGCCCGCTCCACCACTGGTCCGATGTGCTCCAGGACGGCGTCCACGTCCGCCTGGCTGCTGGTGTGCCCCAGCGTGAACCGGAGTGACCCGCGGGCGCGCTGGTCGTCGTACCCCATCGCCAGCAGCACGTGACTCGGCTCCGCGACCCCGGCGTTGCACGCCGAGCCGGTGGAGACCTCGATGCCGCGCGCGTCGAGCAGGAGCAGCAGCGAGTCGCCCTCGCAGTCCTTGAACGACAAGTGTGCGTTACCGGGCAAGCGGTCCACCGGGTCGCCCGACAGCTCGGCGCCGGGCACCGTGCCGGTCACCCCCTGGACCAGCTGGTCCCGCAGCGCGGTCAGCCGGCCTGCCTCCTCGGCCTGGTCCTTGATCGCGTGCTCGACCGCCACCGCGAAGCCGGCCGTCGCCGGAGTGTCCAGCGTGCCCGACCGTACGTCGCGCTCCTGACCCCCGCCGTGCAGGACCGGGACCAGCTGGGTCTCCTTGTGCACGACCAGCGCGCCGATCCCGTACGGGCCGCCGAGCTTGTGCGCGGACACCGTCATCGCGTCGACGCCGAGGGCGGCGAAGTCCACCGGCACCTGGCCGATCGCCTGAACTGCGTCGGTGTGCACCGGGATGCCGTACTCCGCGGCGATCGCGGCGACCTGCTCGACCGGCTGCAGCGTGCCGACCTCGTTGTTGGCCATCATCAGCGTGACGAAGGACACCGAGGCCGGGTCCTGGTCGATCGCGGCCCGGACCTGCTCGGGGCGGACCCGGCCGAGCTGGTCGACCGGCAACCACTCGAGCTCGGCGCCCTCGTGCTGGGCGAGCCAGACGGCCGGGTCCAGCACGGCGTGGTGCTCGATGCCGCTGAGCAGGATCCGCCGGCGGCGCGGGTCGTCGCGCAGGCGGGCCCACCACAGCCCCTTGAGGGCCAGGTTGTCCGCCTCGGTGCCGCCGGAGGTGAACACCACCTCGCTCGGCTGCGCGTTGAGCGCCGCGGCGATGGTTTCCCGCGACTCCTCGACCGTCCGCCGGGCGGCCCGGCCCGAGCCGTGCAGGGACGACGCGTTCCCGGTCCTGGCGAGGTGGTGGGTCATCGCCTCGATCGCTGCCGGCAGCATCGGAGTCGTCGCCGCATGGTCGAGGTACACGGTGCGGCGGGGAGTCGGTGTCATAACACCCTCAAGAGTATGTCCGGCGTCCGTGTTCCCGCGCGGCGGACCGGGTTCAGGCCGCGCGGATCCGCTCCAGCCAGCGATGACCGGGGTGCAGGCGGTCGACCATGTCGCCCAGCCAGGTACGCCGCGCGGTGGTCAGCAGCGGCAGGCAGGCGGCCAGGTCCTGCTCGTCCTTGGGGCGGGCCAGGCGGGCCTTGTAGGCGAGCGCCATCTCGGGCGTGACGTAGCGCAGGCCGTCGGGGGCGACCCAGGTGATCTCGTCCAGCGCGTAGTCGAGCGAGGGGTCCCGGCGGAACACCCAGCGGCCGTCGCGGTCCGGGTTGAGCACCAGGTCGAACTCCCAGGGTGCGAGCGCGTGCCGGCGCAGCCAGATCTGGTCGGCGCTCTCGGGCTGCTCGGGCCGCTCGTCGGTGAGCGGGAGCAGGCGGCCGCCGTCGTTGGACCAGAGGTGGTAGCGGCCCTTCAGGTGCACCCGGAGCTTCTCGACGTCCCGGCGCCACAGCGACACGTCGATGTCCTCGTGCGGCCGCGGTACGCCGGTGAACGCCTCGATCGCCCAGCCGCCCGCGATCCACCAGTCCCCGGCGTACCCGGCGAACACCTCCCGCGCCTGCTCCGGCGACGCCGGCCGCCAGGGGCCGTAGAGCCGCTGGAAGGCCAGTTCCTCGGGATCGAGCCCATCGGCGTACCAGTGCCGCTCCTCGGTCTGCATGCTCTGATCCTGTCCCCACCGGGCATTTCAGGGCCAGCCGATTAACCGCACCCGGGCGTCCCGGCTTCGTCCGCACGGACGGATTCGCCCGCACTCCTTGTCCGCCGGCACGAATACTGCCTCGCGGCCCGGTCCTACCGTTCGGGAATGGCGACCCTGAGCGAGATCCAGACCTGGCTAGACGACCGGCTGGCGACGTTGCTGACGGAGTACGACGTTCCCGGCGCCGCGGTGGCGGTGTCCCTGCGCGGTGAGGTGATCGACACGGCCGCCGGGGTGCTGAGTCTGGCCACCGGTGTCGACGCCACCGCCGACTCGGTCTTCCAGGTCGGCTCGATCACCAAGGTGTGGACGGCGACGCTGGTGATGCAGCTCGTGGACGAGGGCCTGGTCAAGCTGGACGCGCCGGTCCGCGACTACGTGCCCGGCTTCGTGGTCGCCGACGAAGCGGCCGCCGCCGCGATGACCGTGCGTCAGCTGCTCAACCACACAGCGGGCTTCGAGGGCGACATCTTCATCGACACCGGCAACGGCGACGACTGCGTCGAGAAGTACGTCGCCCAGCTCGCCGGGGTGACGCAGCTCTTCGCTCCGGGCGAGATGTTCTCGTACAACAACGCCGCCTTCTCCGTGCTCGGCCGGCTCGTCGAGCTGGCCCGGAACAAGCCGTTCGCCCAGTGCCTGCGCGACCACCTGGTCAGCCCGCTCGGCCTGACTCATGTGGCCAACGACGCGAACGAGGCGATCCTGCACCGCGCCGCCGTCGGCCACATCAAGCCGGCGCCGGACGCCGACCTCGCGCCCGCGCCGGTGTGGTCGCTGATGCGGTCGATGGCTCCGGCCGGCGCGATGCTCGCGATGCGGCCGCGCGACCTGGTCGCCTTCGCCCAGCTGCACCTGGACGCCGGCAAGGCGCCCGACGGCACCGAGGTGGTCAGCCCGAGCAGTGTCGCGGCGATGCAGGGGCGTCAGGTCGAGCTGCCGCCGCTGGGCATGATGGGCGACGCCTGGGGACTGGGCTGGGAGATCTTCGACTGGTCCGGCCGCACCGTGATCGGTCACGACGGCGGCACCATCGGGCAGGGCGCGTTCCTCCGGATCGTGCCTGAGCAGGAGCTTTCGGTGGCGCTGCTCACCAACGGCGGCAACCTCATCGGCCTGTACGAGCAGGTCGTCGGTCACGTGCTGCGCGAACTGGCCGGGATCGCGATGCCGCCGCTGCCCACTCCGCCCGCCGAGCGCGAGCCGCTGCTGGACGCGACCCGGTACGCCGGGACGTACACCTGCGACGTCGCGGACATCACCGTCAGCCAGGACGCGGACGGCCGGGTCTGGCTCGACCACACCCCCAAGGGCGAGATCGCCGAGCTGGGCGGCAAGCCCGACCCGGTCGAGCTCGTCCGGCTCGACGGCGACACGCTCATCGCGCTCGAACCCCAGCACGGCATGCACCAGCTGCAGGCGTTCATCGGCGACGACGGCAGCGGCCGGGCGCTGTACCTCCACAGCGGCCGCGCCATGCGCCGCGCCGACGGTGCGCCTGCTGATCCCGCGCAGTAGCGCGCGATCACCAGCCGCGCCCAGCTCTGACCGGCACCGAATCCCCTCGGAGGACACCATGCGATCTGCTCACACCCTCGTCCTGGCCGGAACGCTCGCGGCCGGACTCGTCCTGTCCGCCTGCGACTCCGGCGGCAGCACGCCGGCCGGCGGGGCGGGCAAGACCGTCGAAGGCCGAACCTTCACGATGGCGATCAGTGCCGATCCCGGCAACCTCGACCCGCACTTCACCTCGCTGTCGGTCACCCAGCAGGTCGACTGGTTCATGTACGACGCGCTGGTCAACCTCGACCCCGAGGGCACGATGGTGCCGGGCCTGGCCGAGAAGTGGGAGGGCACGACCACCAAGGCGACGTACACCTTGCGCAAGGGGGTGACCTGCGCGGACGGCTCCCCGCTGACCGCGAGCACGGTGGCGGAGAACATCAGCTTCGTCGGCGACCCGGCGAACAAGTCGAGCCGGATCGGGGTGTACGTGCCGCCCGGCGCCAAGGCGACCGGGGACGACGCGGCCGGGACGGTGACCGTGACGGTGCCGACGCCGGACGCGTTCCTGGCCCGCAACGTCGGCGGTCTGCACATCGTCTGCGCCAAGGGCCTGAAGAACCGCACGCTGCTCAAGCAGGCCGGCGACGGCACCGGCATGTTCACGATGACCGAGGCGGTTCCCGGCGACCACTACACGCTGGAACGCCGCAAGGACTACGCCTGGGGCCCGGGCGACTTCAAGGCCGACCAGCAGGGACTGCCGGACAAGGTCGTGCTCCGGGTGGTCGCCAACGAGACGACCTCGGCGAACCTGCTGGTGTCCCGGGAGATCAACGCGGCCGCGATCGCCGGCCCCGACAAGCAACGCCTGCAGGGCCAGAAGCTGTTCCAGCGCGAGGCGTCCAGTCCGCTGGGCGAGCTCTGGTACAACCAGAAGGCCGGGCTGCCGACCGCCGATCCCGCCTTCCGCAAGGCGCTCACCCAGGCGCTCGACCTGGCGCAGCTCGGCAAGGTGCTCACCAGCGGAACGGGCAAGCCGACGACGTCACTCGTTGCCCGCGGCATGAGTCCGTGCACCGAGGACACGGTGACCGCCAACCTGCCCGCGCACGACCTCGCCGCGGCCAAGTCGGCGCTGGACGCGGCCGGCTGGGCGGCCGGAGCAGGCGGGGTCCGGCAGAAGGGCGGCACCAAGCTGGCGCTGACCTTCTACTACCCGTCGAGCGTCGGCCCGACGCTGCAGTCGGCCGGCGAGCTGGTGCAGAAGGCCTGGCGTGACCTCGGGGTCGAGCTCACCCTGAAGGCGGCCTCCACCGCCGAGATCGGTACGGCGATCCTGTCCGGCCAGGGCACCTGGCACGCGGCGATCATCCCGCTCACGGTCTCGCTGCCCAGCCAGCTGGTGCCGTTCCTGTCCGGCCCGACGCCGCCGAACGGCAACAACTTCGCCGGCATCAAGAACCCCGCCTACACCGCGGCGGTGCAGAAGGCGTCGGCGATCGCCGGCACCGACGGCTGCCCGCAGTGGGCCGCTGCTGAGAAGGCCCTGGTCGCCGCGCAGGACGTCGTGCCGTTCGTCGACGCGACCATTCCCACCTTCGGCCAGGGCGTGAGCTTCGAGCTCGCCCAGGGCAGCCTCGTTCCGGCGTCGCTGCGGATGCTCGGCTAGGCGGGCGGCACCGTGCGACCGACGACGACCGACGGAGGGGGGCGCCGATGACGATCCCCGTGACGCAGGTCCGCACGACCAGTACGCCGGCGGCCTGGAGCAGCCACCCCTGGGTCCGGTTCGCGGTCCGCCGGGCAGCCCGGTTGGTGGCGTCACTGCTGGCGCTGGTGACTGCGTCGTTCCTGATGATTCACCTGATTCCGGGTGACCCGGTCAGGACGGCGCTCGGTCCGGCTGCCTCGCAGAGTCTGGTCGAGGCGCGCCGGGAGGCGCTCGGGCTCAACGACCCGCTCTGGACGCAGTACTGGCACTTCCTGCGCGACCTGGTCACCGGGGATCTCGGGACCTCGATCAGCACCGGGTTGCCGGTCACCGACGTGATCGGCGACCGGCTGCCCGCGACCGTCCAGCTCGCGGTGGCCGCCTTCCTGCTCGCCGTCCTGCTGTCGGTGCCGGCCGGGCTGGTGATGGGTGTGCTGACCCGCGGTGGGCGCCGGCCGCGCTCGGAGCTGGGCTTCACGTCGGTCAGCGTGGTGCTGGCCGCGATCCCGGAGTTCCTGCTCGCGGTCGGGCTGGTCTACGTGTTCGCGGTCAAGCTGGCCTGGTTCCCGGTCGCGGGCCGCAGTACGCCGGCGTCGTACGTGCTGCCGGTGCTGTCGCTGGCCCTCGGTCCGGCAGCCGTGCTGGCCCGGATCTGCCGGGTGGAGCTGCTCGCCGTGCTGCAGACCGACTACCTGCGCACGGCCCGGGCCAAGCGGTTGTCCTCGGCAAGGATTTACCTGCGGCACGCGCTGCCGAACGCCGTCACCGCGACGATCACGCTGGGCGGGCTGCTGCTCGGCGGCATGGTCGCGGGCACCGTGCTGGTGGAGAACGTCTTCGGCTGGCCGGGTCTGGGCAGCACGATCGTCTCCTCGATCCTGTCCAAGGACTTCCCGCTGGTGCAGGGCGTCGTCCTCGTCTACGGCATCGGCGTGCTGCTGGTGAACCTCGCCGTCGACGTCGCCCTGGCACTGCTCGACCCGCGCTCGACGATCCGGGAGAGCTGACCGATGCCGACGAATCGCCGGCGCGGCTGGTCCGCCGTACTCCGGACGCCGCTGGGTCTCAGCGCGGGCGTGCTGCTGCTCGCCGTGCTCGCGCTGGCCGTGCTCGCTCCGATGCTGTGGAACGACCAGGCCAGTGCCATCGACACCGATCATCTGCTCGAGGGCTCCTCGGCGCAGCACTGGCTCGGCACCGACAACCTGGGGCGCGACATCTTCTACCGCGTCCTGGTGGCGACGAGGCAGTCGATCGGCCTGGCCCTGCTGGCCACCGCGATCGCGGTGCTGACCGGTCTCCTGCTCGGTACGGCGCCCGCCGTGCTCGGCCGCCGCTCGGGCCGGCTGGCGACGGCGGTTGTGAACGTCGCGGTCGCGTTCCCCGGACTGCTGCTCGCGCTGTTCTTCGCGGTCGTCTTCGGTGTCGGCGCGAAGGGCGCGGTGCTGGCGATCGGGTTCGCCGGCGCGCCGGCCTTCGCGCGGCTGACGCAGACCCTGGTCGCCGGGGTCGCGGCCCGTGACTTCGTGGCCGCCGCCCGGATCGCCGGGGTCGGCCGGATCCGCCTGCTGGTCCGGCACATCCTGCCGAACATCGCCGAGCCGCTGGTGGTCAACGCGACGATCGGCGCCGGGGGTGCGCTGCTGGCGTTCTCCGGCCTGTCGTTCCTCGGGCTGGGCGTGCAGGCGCCGGCGTACGACTGGGGCCGGCTGATGGGCGAGAGCCTGAACAGCATCTACGTGCATCCGGCCGCCGCCCTGGCACCGGGTGTCGCGGTGGTCGTCGCGGGGCTCGCGTTCAACCTGTTCGGCGAAGCGGTGGCGAAGCTCCTGGGCGTCGAGACGATCGGCCCGGGCCGGTACGCGCGGCGTCGCGGCGCACCGGTCGAGCCGGTCGTGCCGACCGCGCAGTACGTCGTCGAGGACGTCGTGCTGTCGGTCCGGGACCTGCGGGTCAGCTTCCCCGGTCCGCAGGGGCCGGTCACCCCGGTGCGCGGCGTCAGCTTCACGATCGGCCACGGCGAGGCCGTCGGCGTCGTCGGCGAGTCGGGCTCGGGCAAGAGCCTGACCGCGCTGGCCGTCGCGCAGCTCATCGAGTCACCCGGCACGGTGACCGCCGAACGCTTCGACTTCCTCGGTGAGCCCGTGCTCGAGCTGACCGAGGCCGAACGGCGACGGCTGCTCGGGACGTCGTTCGCGATGGTCTTCCAGGACCCGGCGACGTCGTTCAACCCGACCATGCGGGTCGGCAGCCAACTGGCGGAGGGCGCTCGCGAGCACCAGGGCCTGAGCCGGCGGCAGGCGATGGCCCGCGCGGTCGACCGGTTGCGCGCGGTCCGGGTGCCGGCCGCGGAACGCCGGGCCCGGCAGTACCCGCACGAGTTCTCCGGCGGCATGCGGCAACGGGCGATGATCGGCATGGGCCTGATGGGCGAGCCCGCGCTGATCGTGGCTGACGAACCCACCACTGCCCTGGACGTGACCGTGCAGCGGCAGGTACTGCGGCTGCTGGAGTCGATCCGGACCGCGGACGACGTGGCGTTGCTGCTGATCAGCCACGACATCACCGTGATCGGCCAGGTCTGCGACCGGGTGCTGGTGATGTACGCCGGGCGGATCGTCGAGGACCTCCCGGTGAGCGCCCTGGCCACCGGGGCGGCCCGGCATCCGTACACCCGGGCGTTGCTCGCCGCGGTCCCGGATCTCGACACCGATCTCGACCAGCCGCTCGCGGTGATCCCCGGCCGCCCGGTGGATCCGGCGCGGGTACCGGCCGGCTGTGCCTTCGCCGCGCGCTGCGAGTTCGCCACCGACCGGTGCCGGACGGAGAACCCGGAGCTGACCGGAGCCGACGGGCATCAGGTCGCCTGCTGGCACCCTCAGTTGCAGGAGCTCGGACGGCCGCTACGGATGGGACAGCGATGAGTGAGCTCAGGTTCGAACAGGTGACCGTGCGGTTCGGCACCGGCAGCCGGGCGATGACGGCGGTGGACTCGGTCGATCTGACGATTCCGTCCGGGCAGGTCGTCGGCCTGGTCGGTGAGTCCGGGTCCGGCAAGTCGACGCTGGCCCGGGCGGCGGTCGGCCTGACCGAGCTGGCCGGTGGACGGATCCTGCTGGGCGGCGTACCGCTGCGGCACCGGGCCCGGGGGCCGCGACCGTTGCAGTTGGTGTTCCAGGACCCGTACTCGTCGCTGGATCCACGGATGAGCATCGGCGACTCGATCGCGGAGGCGATCCCGCGGACCGGTCCGCTGTCGGGCGGCTCGGCGCGCTCGGCCGAGGTGGGCCGGCTGCTGGAGCTGGTCGATCTCGACCCGGACCGGGCCTCGGCGCATCCCGGCGTGCTGTCCGGTGGCCAGCGGCAACGGGTCGCGCTGGCCCGGGCGCTGGCCGGGCAGCCCGACGTCATCCTGGCCGACGAGATCACCTCCGCCCTCGACGTCTCCGTCCAGGGCACGGTGCTGAACCTGGTCCGCGAACTGCAGCGGCGGTTGCGGCTGTCGATGCTGTTCATCTCGCACAACCTGGCGGTCGTGCGCTACGTCAGCGACTACATCGCCGTGATGTACCTCGGCCGGATCGTCGAGTTCGGTCCGGCCGCGGACGTGCTGGCCGATCCCCAGCACCCCTACACCCGCGACCTGCTCGCCGCCGCGCCCCGGCGCGGCACGTTGACCCTGGACGCCGAGGAGACCGATGCCGCCCTGCGGGCCGTCGCCGACGCCGAGCCGGCCGACCCGCACCATCCGCCGGCCGGTTGCCGCTTTCATCCCCGCTGTCCGGTCGGTCCGCTGGTCCGGCCTGACCGCGAGCTGTGCCTGACCGTCGATCCCACCCCCGAGGCCGCGAAACGCCGGCACCACACCGCCTGCCACTACGCGGCGACCGCCCTGCAAGCGGTCGACCACGTCCAGTGAACCTGCTCGTTCCCAAGGAGGAGTCGTCGTGACCCGACGTCCGCGCATCGAAGACCTGACCGAGTTCGCCGTACCCGAGCAGGTCGCCCTGTCGCCCGACGGCAATCAGGTGGTCTACGTCCTGCGAACCATCGACGCGGCGGCCGACCGCACCGAGCACGCCCTCTGGCGGGTTCCGTCGGCCGGTGGCGAGGCACGGCGGCTCACCCGGGGCACCAGCGACCGCGCACCCGCCTGGTCCCCGGACGGTACGAAGCTCGCCTTCCTGCGTGCGCAGGACGGACCGCCGCAGTTGTGGCTGCTGCCGGCCGACGGCGGCGAGCCGGAGCAGCTCACCACGCTGCCGCTCGGTGCCGGTACGCCGTCATGGAGTCCGGACGGCGAGCGGATCGCGTTCAGCTCGGCGGTCGACATCGCCGCGGCCGCGGACGAGGACGACGAGACCCGCGAGCGGCGCGGCCACGCGCCGATCGTCACCGAGCGGCTCGACTACCAGGCCGACGGCGCCGGGCTGCTGCGCACGATCCGCCAGCACCTGCACGTCGTGGACGTCGCCTCGAAGAAGTGCCGGCAGGTGACCGAGGGCGACTGGCACGCGGGCGACCCGTCCTGGTCCCCCGACAGCCGCAAACTCGCCTTCGGCGCCGGCACGGCCCCGGATGCGGACCTGCGGCCGACGGCTCCGGCCTACCTGCTGGACGTCTCGGACGAGAAAGCGACACCTCAGCTCGCCGGCCTCACCGAGGGCCTGGCCGGACCGATCCTGTGGACCGCGGACAGCGCGGCGCTGATCGTCGTCGGCACCTCGGACGGCCCGGTCGGCCACGCCGGACTGCTGCGGCTCCCGCTCGACGGCGGCGAGGTGTCCAACCTGGCGGCTCCGCTCGACCGCAACGTGATGCCCGGCGGCCCAGGGTACCCGGGAGCGTTGCCGGTGCTCGTCGACGACGGCGGGACCGTCCTGTTCTGCGTCCGCGACCGCGGCTGCACCCACCTGTACGCCGTACCGGTCGACGGTGGCGCGCCGCGGCACGTGCTCGGGGGGCCCGGCGACATCGTCTCCGGCTTGTCCGTCGCCAACGGCCAGGCGGTCGTCGTGCTGACCACGGCCACGTCGTACGGCGAGGTCGTGAAGGTGGATCTCAGCTCAGGCGAGGCGCAGACGCTGACCGAGCACAGTGCCGATGTCGCCGAGGTGTTCCCGAGGGTCGAGCGCGAGTTCACCGTGTCGGACGGGACCAAGGTTTCCGGCTGGCTGATCCGTGATCCCGACGCCGCCCAGCCGCAGCCGCTGCTGCTCGACGTGCACGGCGGTCCGCACAACGCCTGGAACGGCGCGGCCGACGAGGCCCACCTCTACCACCAGGAACTGGCCGCCCGGGGGTGGGCGATCCTGCTGGTCAACCCACGCGGGAGCGACGGCTACGGCGAGCAGTTCTTCACCGCGGCGCTGGGCCACTGGGGCACCGCCGACGCCGCCGACTTCCTCGAGCCGCTGGACGAGCTCGTTGCCGAAGGCATCGCTGATCCGAAGCGTCTGGCGGTCGCCGGGTACAGCTACGGCGGCTTCATGACCTGCTACCTGACCAGCCGCGACGACAGGTTCGCGGCGGCGGTCGCCGGCGGGGTGGTCAGCGACCTGACCAGCATGGCGGGCACCTCCGACAGCGGGCACTTCCTCAGCGCCTACGAGCTCGGCGGACCGCCGGAGCCCGAGCGGTACGCCGAGATGTCGCCGCTCAGCAAGGTCAACGACGTGCGCACACCGACGCTTGTCCTGCACGGCGCCGCCGACGCTCGCTGCCCGATCGGCCAGGCCGAGCAGTGGCACACCGCGCTACGCGAGCAGGGCGTTCCGGCGCAGCTGGTGCTGTACCCCGACGCCGATCACCTGTTCATCATCCAGGGCCGTCCGTCGCACCGGCTCGACTTCAACCGCCGCATCCGCGACTGGGTCGACCAGTACGCCGGGGACGTGGCCGGGCCGCGCCGGCCGCGGATCGACGCGCAGCACTGGCAGCGCCGGCTGACCACGCTCGCCGCGCGGCACGGCGTACCGGGGGCGACGCTCGGGATCCTGCGCGTGCGGGTCGGGGTGGAGGACGAGCTCGTCGAGGCGGCGACCGGCGTACTGAACAAGGACACCGGGGTCCCGGTCACCACCGATTCGCTGTTCCAGATCGGCTCGATGACGAAGGTGTGGACGGCGACGCTGGCCCTGCAACTGGTGGACGAAGGGCTGCTGGAGCTCGACGCCCCGATCGCCGACGTGCTGCCCGAGCTGGCACTGCGCAACCCGGACGTCGCCAAGCAGGTGACGATGCGCCACCTGCTCACCCACACGAGTGGCATCGACGGCGACGTCTTCACCGACACCGGCCGGGGCGACGACTGCCTCGAGAAGTACGTCGACCTGCTGGCCGAGGTGGATCAGAACCACCCGCTCGGCGCGACCTGGTCGTACTGCAACTCGGGCTTCTCACTGGCCGGCCGGGTGATCGAGAAGCTGACCGGCGGCAGCTGGGACCAGGCGTTGCGCGACCGCCTGTACAAGCCGCTCAAGCTGGAGCACACCGTGACGCTGCCCGAGGAGGCGCTGCTGTACCGGGCCGCTGTCGGGCACGTCGGCGAACCCGGCCAGGAGCCCAGCCGGGCGCCGGTGTGGGGACTCCCCCGCGCCCTCGGCCCGGCCGGACTGGTCACGTCGACGGCTGCCGACGCGCTTGCCTTCGCTCGGATGCACCTGACCGGCGGTCTGGCCGCCGACGGCACCCGGGTGCTCAGCGAGGAGTCGGTCGCGGCGATGGCCGACAAGCACGCCGACCTGCCGGACAAGTACTCGCTGGGTGACTCGTGGGGTCTCGGCTGGATCCGGTTCGGCTGGGACGGGCACCGGCTGATCGGTCACGACGGCAACACCATCGGCCAGGCGGCGTTCCTGCGGGTACTGCCGGAGCAGGGCCTCGCGGTGACGCTGCTCACCAACGGCGGCAACGCCCGGGACCTGTACGAGGACCTGTACCGCGAGATCTTCGCGGAGCTGGCCGACGTGGCGATGCCGCGTCCGCTGGCGCCCCCGGCCGAGTCGGTGGAAGTGGACGTCCACCGTCATGTCGGCCGCTACGACCGGGCCAGCGTGCTCGGCGAGGTCTTCGTCCGCGACGGTCAGGCGGTGCTGCGGCAGACCATCACCGGGCCGCTCGCGGAGCTGATGCCGGACCCGGTGCACGAGTTCGTGATGACGCCGGTGGACGACTCCGGCGACCTGTTCGTCGTCCGTGAGCCGGAATCGCTGACCTGGAGCCCGGTGACCTTCTACTCGCTGCCGACCGGCGAGCAGTACCTGCACTTCGGCGTCCGGGCCACCCCGAAAGTTGGTTGACATGGGCAACGAAACTGCGACCGTGCCGCCCGGGTCGCTGCCCGAGCTGCTCGCCGACCTGGAGGCGCTGGTGACCTGTGAGTCGCCGTCGCAGGACCTGGCCGCGGTGGCCCGCAGCGCCGACCTGGTCGCCGCGATCGGGACGCGCCGGCTCGGCGTCGAGCCCGAGCGGCTGGTGCTCGACGGGCGCAGCCACCTGCGCTGGCGGCTCGGGACCGGCGACCGGCGGGTGCTGCTGCTGGGCCATCACGACACGGTCTGGCCGCTGGGTTCGCTGGCCGACCACCCGTTCACGATCGAGCACGGCGTACTGCGTGGGCCGGGCTGCTTCGACATGCTGGCCGGCCTGGCGATGGCGTTCCAGGCGGTCGCTGCCCTGCCGGACCCCGACGGCGTCACGCTGCTGGTCACCGGCGACGAGGAGCTCGGCTCACCGTCGTCGCGGGAGCTGATCGAGGGCGAGGCGAAGGGATGCCTCGCCGCTCTCGTGCTCGAGGCGTCCGCCGACGGAGGCGCGCTGAAGACCGAACGCAAGGGCGTCTCCCGCTACCAGGTCACGGTGCACGGCCGCGCGGCGCACGCCGGGCTGGAGCCGGAACGGGGCGTGAACGCGTCGATCGAGGCCGCTCATCAGGTGCTCGCGATCAGCGCGCTCGCCGACCCGGCGCAAGGCACCACGGTGACGCCGACCGTGCTCACCGCCGGGACGTCGTCGAACACGGTGCCCGCGGTGGCGACCTTCGCGGTGGACGTCCGGGTCAGGAACGTCGAGGAGCAGCACCGGATCCAGGCCGCGATGCTGGCCCTGCGGCCGGTGCTGCCCGGGGCGTCGCTCGACGTCGAGGGCGGCCCGAACCGCCCTCCGCTGGAGCGCGCGGCCTCCGCGGACCTGTACCAGCGCGCGGGCCGGATCGCGGCCGAACTCGGTCTCGGTCGGCTGGCCGAGGCGGCGGTGGGTGGCGCGTCGGACGGCAATTTCACCGCCGGCGTCGGTACGCCGACTCTCGACGGCCTGGGCGCCGTCGGGGGTGGCGCCCACGCCGACCACGAGCACGTCCTGATCGCGGAGCTGCCGCGGCGCACGGCCCTGCTCACGGCCCTCGTCGCCGAACTGCTCGGCACGGATCGGCACGCAGTACCAGGCGGTGAGGACGCGCGCGTGACGTCCGGTGTGGACCGACCATGAGTGCTTCCGACAAGCTCACCGTGCCGGGGCCGTCGACCGATCTGCTCGGTGGGTCGCCGCTGTCCGCGGCGGACGCACCGGTGCTGGCCGCGGAAGCCGCCGCGGTGGCGGCCGGCGTACGGATTCGTGAGCTGGTGGCGCTGCCCGATCTGGACGCCGTCTACCGCCTGTACGACGGGATCTGGCGGCCGGACCCGAAGAATCCGCCGGTGACGACCGAGCTGCTGCGCGCCCTCACGAAGGCGGGCAACTACGTCGCCGGTGCCTACGACGGCGACGACCTCGTCGGGGCGTGCGTCGGCTTCTTCGCGGCACCCTCCGAGGGCGCCCTGCACAGTCACGTGGCGGGGGTGTCCGGCACGGCGCGCGGCCGGAGCGTCGGGTTCGCGCTCAAGACGCACCAACGGGCGTGGGCACTGGCGCGGGGCGTCGGCACGATCGCCTGGACGTTCGACCCGCTGGTCCGGCGGAACGCGTACTTCAACATCGCCAAGCTCGCCGCCCGGCCGACGGAGTACCTGACCAACTTCTACGGCGACATGCGCGACGGCATCAACACCGGCGGCGACACCGATCGCCTGCTGGTGCGGTGGGAGCTCGACGCCCCAGGCGTCGCCGCCGCCTCGGCCGGAACAGCCTGTGCCGCGGACGCCGACGCGGAACTGGCCGAGGGCGCGGTCGTCGGGCTGTCCTCCTCGCCGGCCGGCTGGCCTGTCGTCGGCAATCTCGCCGGAGGCACCGTGCTGGTCGCCGTACCGCCTGACATCGAAGTCCTGCGCGGGACCGAGCCGGACGCCGCGCAGGCCTGGCGTACCGCGGTCCGCGAGGCGCTCGGCACGCTGCTCGCCGAAGGCGCGACGGTGACCGGCTTCGACCGGGCCGGGTGGTACGTGCTGACCAGACCATCGACGAAGGGAATCGCACGATGAAGCTGACCGGAGTCGAGCTCCGCCGGATCCAGATGCCACTGGTGTCGCCGTTCCGGACGTCGTTCGGGACCGAGACCAGCCGGGACGCGCTGCTGGTCCGCGTCGTCACCGCCGACGCGGAGGGCTGGGGCGAGTGCGTGGCGATGGCCGACCCGCTCTACTCCTCGGAGTACGTGGACGCCGCGGCCGACGTGCTGCGGCGGTTCCTGATCCCCACGCTGGCCGGCCTCGACCGGTTGGACGCGGCGGCGGTCGGTCCGGCGCTGGCGAAGTTCTCCGGCCACCGGATGGCGAAGGCCGCGCTGGAGACCGGCGTCCTGGACGCGGAGCTCCGCGCGCAGGGACGGCCGCTCGCCCGCGAGCTCGGGGCGGTGCACGACCGGGTCCCGTGCGGGGTGTCGGTCGGGATCATGGCGTCGGTCGGCGAACTGCTCGACGCGGTCCAGGGCTATCTGGAGGACGGCTACGTCCGGATCAAGCTGAAGATCCAGCCCGGCTGGGACGTCGAGCCGGTCGCGGCGGTGCGGGAGCGGTTCGGCGACGACGTGCTGCTGCAGGTCGACGCCAACACGGCGTACACGGTGGGGGACGCGCGGCACCTGGCCCGGCTCGATCCGTACGACCTGCTGCTGATCGAGCAGCCGCTGGACGAGGAGGACCTGCTCGGCCACGCGGCCCTCGCCCAGCAGCTCAAGACACCGATCTGCCTCGACGAGTCGATCACCTCGGCGCGGGCAGCCGCGGCAGCCATCACCCTCGGGGCGTGCTCGATCGTCAACGTGAAGCCCGGGCGGGTCGGTGGCTACCTGGAGGCCCGGCGCGTCCACGACGTCTGTGTCGCGCACGGCGTACCGGTCTGGTGTGGCGGCATGCTCGAGACCGGCCTGGGCCGTGCTGCCAACGTCGCGCTGGCCGCGCTGCCGGGCTTCACGCTGCCGGGCGACACATCCGCGTCCGATCGCTACTACCGGACGGACATCACCACGCCGTTCCGGCTGGTCGACGGTCAGCTGCCCGTACCCACCGGCCCGGGTATCGGCGTCGAGCCGCTCCAGGACGAACTCGACGCGGTGACCACCGCGACGGAGTGGATTCCTGCGTGAGCCGTTGGTCGTGCCGACGAAGCGAGCGCGTGATCTTGTCGGCGGCAACGAACTAGGCTGGAGGCCTGGCTTCCAGCTTCGGGAAGGTGCTGCTTTCCGTGACGAATCGACCGCGCGCCAGCCTCGGACGGGTTCTCGACGACCTGGGCGCCACCCTGCTCGAGCTGTTGCACGGCGATCCGGACCTGCCCGTCGAGATCGGCGGCGTCGTCACGCACGACCCCGTGGACGAGCCGCCGATGCCGCGGCACGCCCTGGTGCTCGGGGTCGGCCTGCGCGACCCGCTGGTCATCGCGGCGTTGCTGCGGGAGCTCGGCGCTCAGCAAGCCGCCGGTCTGGTCGTCCGGGTGCCGCTGCTGTCCCACGAGGCTGTCACCAGCGCCGTGGCCGACTCCGGGGTCGCGCTGCTCGGGCTGACCCGCGGCGCGTCCTGGGACCAGCTCGGCGTGCTGCTTCGCTCGTTGCTGGCCGACGGGGACGTGGGCGTGGCCGGAGCCGACACGCTGGGCGGCATGCCGGCCGGTGACCTCTTCGCGCTGGCGAACGCGGCCGCCGCCCTGCTCGACGCGCCGGTCACCATCGAGGACCGCAGCTCGCGCGTGCTGGCCTTCTCCGGACGGCAGGACGAAGCCGACACCGCCCGGGTGGAGACGATCCTCGGTCGGCAGGTGCCGCAACGGTTCTCGCGGATCCTGGCCGAGCAGGGCATCTTCCGCGAGCTCTACCGCACGGATCGCCCGGTGTACGTTCCGCCGCTGCCGGCCACCGAGAACGAGTTCACCATTCCCCGGATGGCCGTCGCGGTCCGGGCCGGCGACGAGATTCTCGGCTCGATCTGGGCCGCGGTGCACGGTCCGCTCAGCGAGGAACGGTCCCAGGCGTTGCGCGACGCGGCCAAGCTGGTGGCGATGCACATGCTGCGCATCCGGGCCGGCGCGGACGTCGAACGCCGGCTCCGGGCGGACCTGGTCAGCACGGCCCTCGAAGGCGGAGCCGGCGCTCGGGAAGCCCTGAACCGGTTGGGCCTGGCCGACCAGCCGGTCGCCGTACTGGCGCTGGGGATCTCGGAGCTGGCGGCGGGAACCGACTTCGGGGACGCCGGTCTGGTCACCGAGCGGCAACGCCTCGCGGACGCGTTCGCGATGCACCTCGGCGCGGTGCACCCGCGGTCGGCGGCCGCGCTGGTCGGCGACGTGGCGTACGGGTTGATTCCGGTGCACCGCGACCGCACGGACGGCGAAGCGCGGGCCGTCCGGCTCGGCACCGACTTCCTCGACCGGATCGGCGACCGGGTGACCGCGCAGATCGGCGTCGGCCCGGTGGTCCAGGACGCGTTCCGGCTGCCGCATGCCCGCGAGGGCGCCGACCGCGCGCTCCGGGTCCTCCGGGCCGGTCGCGGTACGCAACGGGTCGCCCGGATGACCGACGTCCACGTGGAAGCCCTGGTGCTGGAGCTCCGCGACCTCGTCGCCGCCCGGGGCGACCAGCCGACCGGCCCGGTTGCCCGCCTGTTCGCGTACGACGCCCAGCACAACACCAATCTGGTGGAAACCCTGCGCGCCTGGCTGGACGCGTTCGGCGACGTGATCGCGGCGGCCGCGTCCCTCTACGTGCACCCCAACACCTTCCGCTACCGGCTCCGCCGCCTCGCCGAGGTCGGCGAGCTCGACCTCGACGACCCCGAAGCCAGGTTCGCCGCCATGCTGCAACTCCGCGTCGTCGCCCCGCCTCCGCCCCCGACGAGCGCTAGCTGACAGGACATCGCCCACGACCTCCCCAACGGTCCCACCAGACACGCCCTAGTCGACCTGGTGCCTACCTGCGCTCCAGTTCATCGCCTTCGGGAATGCCCTGTTCACCAGGAAGCACGCGACGAGGGCTCCGCAGGCCATGGCGATGAGCGGCGCCACCGCCGTCCACCACCTCGCGCTGGACGGCGGTGCGTCGACCGGGCGGTTGTTGGCCGGATCCCGAGGATCGACGAGCAGACTCAGCGTCGACCCCGAGCCGATGCCGACATTCGACGGACGCTCGGAGAGGTCGACCTCGATCACCCGGCCGTCGTCGAGTTCGACACGCACCTCGCGCGCGATCCCGAGCCGGCCCTGTTTGGTGATGTCCACAACCCGCCCCGAGACGATCTGACCGTCCTGCCGAAGCCGTTCTTCCTGCGGGCTCTGCGCCTTGATGTCCCAGGTAACCAGACCCGCGCCACACAGACACACCAGCGCAGACAGCAAAAGCCCGATCATCAGACGCCGCGGCGACCTCACCTCGACTCGCACCATCCTGACCTCTCCGCCGCACCGGTACCGCGGGCCTGTCTACCACATCAACCGGACCAGACACCCTGTCTTCGAGCAGGGTGCGGCCGGTGGGCGCACCGACTACGCCGACCGCGTCGCGGACGCCGAGGCTGCCCTTCGCGCCCTGACCTGAACCACGACGACGGCGTTCACGGAGGCGGGCGTGGTTCTGCCTGCTGCCGTGGATCGAGGCGGGTCCGTCCGCCGTCCTGGGGACGCCGGCGTCGGCGGCGTCGTCGTCCTGGGGACCCCGGACCTGGCGGGGGCCCGGCACCTGGTGTGGTGACGGGCCCCGGTGGTGCGGGTGGATCAGGACTTGCGCTTGGTGACCTCTTCGGTGGCGGCCGGCAGCACCTTGTGCAGGTCGCCGACGACGCCGAAGTCCACCAGCTCGAAGATCGGCGCTTCCTCGTCCTTGTTCACCGCGACGATGGTCTTCGAGGTCTGCATGCCGGCCCGGTGCTGGATCGCGCCGGAGATGCCCGCCGCGACGTACAGCTGCGGCGAGACGGTCTTGCCGGTCTGGCCGACCTGGTAGGCGTGCGGGTACCAGCCGGAGTCGACGGCCGCGCGGGACGCGCCGACGGCGGCACCGAGCGAGTCGGCGAAGGCCTCGACCGGACCGAAGTCACCACCGGTCCCCCGACCGCCGGACACGATGATGGCGGCCTCGGTGAGCTCCGGACGACCGGTGGCCTCCCGGGGCTTGGACTCGGTGATGCGCGCGGTCTTGGCGGCGTCGGAGATCGAGACCTCGAACTCCTCCACCTCCGGGCCGGTCTCGGCCACCTCGGGGGTCGCCGCGTTCGGCTTGACGGTGATGATCGGCGTGCCGTGGGTGACCTTGGCCTGCACGGTGTAGTTGCCGGCGAAGACCGACTGGGTGGTCACCGGGCCGTCGTCGCCGGCCTGGACGTCGACGGCGTCGGTGATCAGGCCGGACTCCAGCTTGACCGCGAGCCGCGCGGCGATCTCCTTGCCCTCGGCGCTCGACGGGATCAGGATGACGGCCGGCTCCACCTTGGCCGCGACCTGCTGCAGCGCCTCGGCCTTCGGGGCCACCAGGTACTGGCCGAGCTCGGCGTCGGTCAGCGCGATCACCTTGGTGGCGCCGTACTGGCCGAGCGCGGGCAGCGCGTCCGTGACACCGGCACCGATGTAGACGGCGACCGGCTCACCGAGGCGGCGGGCGATGGTCAGCAGCTCCGCGGTCGTCTTGCGGACCTTGCCACCGACGTGGTCAACGAGAACGAGAACGTTCGACATGAACTGAATCGCCCCTCAGAGGAACTTGCTGGTGGACAGGAACTCGACGAGCTGGGTAGCGCCGCTACCGTCCTCGTCGGTGACGATCGTGCCGGCCGAACGCGGCGGGCGGGCGGTCACCTCGGTGACCTCGGTCCAGGCCGCGGCGGTGCCGACCTGGTCCGGCGAGATCTCCAGGTCGGCCAGTGACCAGGTCTCGACCGGCTTCTTCTTCGCGGCCATGATGCCCTTGAACGACGGGTAGCGCGGCTCGTTGGCCTGGTCGCTGACGCTCAGCACCAGCGGCAGCTTGCCCTCGATCGTGTCGCTGGCGGCGTCGCCGTCGCGGCGGATCCGGACGGTGTCGCCGTCCACGCTCACCTCGGAGCCGAGGGTGACGGCGGGCAGACCGAGCCGCTCGGAGACCATCGCCGGCACGACACCCATGGTGCCGTCGGTCGAGCCCATGCCGAACACGACCAGGTCGGCCTCCAGCTTGGCCAGCGCCTTGGCCAGGATCAGCGAGGTGCCGACCGCGTCGGAGCCGTGGATGGCGTCGTCGAGCACGTGGACGCCGGCGTCGGCGCCCATCTGCAGACCCTTCTTCACGGCGTCGGCGGCCTGCTCGGGGCCGACCGTGAGCACGGTCACCTCGGCGTCGCCGTTCTCCTTGACGGTCAGCGCGGCCTCGACGGCGTACTCGTCCAGCTCGGACAGCAGCCCGTCGACCCCGGCGCGGTCCACCGTGTTGTCCTCGGAGCGGAAGCGGCGGTCCGCGGTGGCATCCGGCACGAACTTCGCGCAGACGACGATCTTCATAGCGTGTGGGACCCCTTCTGGTTAACGGTCACTCCCAGCGTGCCACGGATGTTACTCGCGAGAAACATAAGCTGCGTGCGAGTCCCATCACAGTCCGGCCCGCGACCCGGCGGGCCGGGACGGGACACCCCTAGTCTGACGGGGTGACCGAGACGTTACCGCTTACCGGCGAACGGACTGCCCCGGGGATCTGGCACGAGAACTACTGGTTCGCGCGCCACGAGGCCGCCTACCGCTGGATCGCGGACACCCTGAGCCCGAACGGCCGTGTCCTCGACGCCGGCTGCGGCGAGGGCTACGGCGCGGAACTGCTCCGGCAAGCCGGCGCGGCCCCGGTGTTCGGTCTCGACTACGAAGGTACGACGCTTCGGCACGTCGCCAAGGCTTATCCACAGATCGGTCCGGTGCAGGGCAATCTCGTCCAGACCGGGTTCGCGGGCGCGAGCTTCGACCTGGTCACCTCCCTGCAGACCATCGAACATCTGTGGGAGCAGCCACGGTTCGTGGCGGAGTGCGCGCGGATCCTCGCCCCGGGCGGCACGCTCGTCCTGACCACCCCGAACACACTGACCTTCCCGGCCGGCAACTGGTACCACACCAAGGAGCTGACAGCCGCCGAGCTGGTCGACCTGGTCCGGGCCCACTTCGAGGTGGTCGACGTGCTCGGTCTCTGGCACGGCCCGCGGCTGTCGGCCTGGGAGGACGTCAACGGTTCCTGCGTCACTGCGCAACTGGCCGACGACCATCAGCACTGGCGCGCCGATCTGCAGGCGCTGGTGACGGGCACGTCGTACCGGGACTTCGAGATCCGGGCGGGCGCGATGGACGACAGCCTCGACCTCTTCGTGGTCGCCCGGAAGCCGGCCGACGACCCAGCGTGACCGCCCGGCGGTCGAACATCACGATCCACAGGGGATCGAGGCCCCTCACAACTTCAGATCTTCCCGGTGCATCTTTCCCTGTGACACAGTCTTGCTTCGCGCGTCGCCGCACGGCCTCGCCGAGATCCCGTGGGGGGAACTGATCACATGAAGAAACTCCTGCTCGCCGGCGGCGCCGTGGTCGCCGCCGTCGCGACGACGTTCGCGGCGGTGCTGACCGGCGGTCCGGCCGCCGGCTCGCCGATCGTGCACACGGTCGTCGTGTCACCGAACCCGTCCGACCTCACCCCCCGGGTGCAGGACGGCGCGGTCTACAAGATGCTGCAGCTCGGCGGGATCATGTTCGCCGGCGGCCAGTTCAGCAGCGTCAAGCCGTACAACAACTCGGCCACCGTCGCCCGGAACCGGCTGTTCGGCTTCAACCCGGTGACCGGCGGCCTGACCGGCTTCAAGGCCACCTTCAACTCCGAGGTCTGGGCGCTGGCCACCGACGGCAGGTCGCTGTGGGTCGGCGGGTACTTCACCACCGTCAACGGCGTGGCCCGGACCGGCGTGGTCAAGCTCGACCCGTACACCGGCGCCGTCGACCAGGCCTTCAACGCCCGGCTGACCGGGTCGGTCACCGACCTGGCGATCGTCAAGGGCCGACTCATCATGGGCGGCTCGTTCGGCAAGAAGCTGGCCGCGGTCAACCCGGCCACCGGTGGCGACACCGGCTACATCAATCTCGCCATCACCGGACGGCCGGCCAGCGAGGTCGCCGGCCCGACGAAGATCTTCCGGTTCGCCGCCAACCCGGCCGGCACCCGGCTGGCCGTGGTCGGCACGTTCACCGCGATCGGCGGTCAGGCCCGGCAGCGCGCCGCCCTGATCAATCTCGGCACCAGCTCGGCGACCGTCAGCGGCTGGTACTCCCCGCTGTTCGACAAGACCTGCAACAGCGCCCACCCGACCTGGACCCGGGACGTCGACTTCTCTCCCGACGGCACGTTCTTCGTCATCGTCACCACCGGCGGCGCCTTCCCGAACGACCGGACCCGGCTCTGCGACAGCGCCTCGCGCTGGAATGCCACCGACGTGCGGACGACGTACCCGGTCTGGGCGAACTACACCGGCGGCGACACGCTGCTGTCGGTCCAGGTCACCCGCGCGGCGGTGTACGTCCAGGGGCACCAGCGCTGGATGAACAACCCGGGCGGCGCGGACTTCGCCGGTCCCGGCGCGGTCTCCCGGCCCGGCATCGCGTCGCTCAACCCGACCCACGGCCTGGCGTACTCGTGGAACCCGACCAAGGACCGCGGCATCGGTGGCTACGACCTGCTGATCACCTCCGCCGGTCTGTGGGTCGGCTCCGACACCACCCGGATCGGCGGCGAGGTGCACGAGCGGCTCGCGTTCCTGCCGCTGCCCTGATCTGAGCAGGTGGCGGTTCCGGACGGAACCGCCACCTCGGCTCACCCGGTCAGGGCCGGACGAAGCGCTCCACGATCTTGCCGGCGATCAGGTAGACCAGCGCCGCGATGCCCCAGTTCACCAGCAGGGTATTCTTCGCGGTCTCCAGCCGGAACAGGTCCTTGAAGGGCCCGACCAGCTCGTGGCCGCGGGCCAGCACCCAGGCGACGATCTCGTTGCTCTGATTCGCCTGGTCGAGCGCGGTGAACAGCGCGCCCAGCGCGAGCACCGCAGCCGCCAGCACCGCGACCAGCCAGACCAGCGAAGCCACCAGGTTGCGGAGCTGCTTCACCCCGGAGCCGACCGACGCCATCGCCGCCCGGCTCTTGTCCGCGGCGGTCGAGCCCTTGCTTGCGGCGGTCTTGTCCCGGACCACCTTCGCCGTGTCCGACGCGGTTCCGGCCGTCGATTTGTTGCCTGCGGCACCAGTCGACGGGCGGGTGACCGGCTTGGTCACCGTCGTGTCCTCGGCCGGCGCCTCACCCTTCGCGGCAGCCTCGGCGGCGGCCGCCTCCTTCGCCTTCTGAGCCGCGACGATCTCCGCCGCGGTCCTCGGCTTGGACTTCGTCGTGGTCGCCGCGCGGTCGGTCACGCCTTGGGCCGCGGCCACTTCGGCCGGAGCGGTCGCGCCGGCCGGCGCCGCCGCCTGCTCGGCGTCGGCCGCCTTGGCCGCCTTCTCGTCCTGGGTTCCCACGTCGTCCATCTCCTCAGCCGGGGTCGGTTGCTCGTCCGCCACCTGCGCCGGCGTCCGCTTCCGCCGGTTGCCCGGGACCGGGCGGGGCGACAACCGCCGCCGTACGCCCACCACCGGGCGGGACTCCACACTGTCCAACGTAGCCACGTCCGGGGCGTCCGTCACGCTCGGCGCCGGCGCGGTCACCCGGTGCCGGGCCTGGCCTGGCGATCCGTCGGCCGCGGCCGGGTCGAGCGCCGTTCGGAGCTCGGCGGCAGCCGGCGTACCGGCCGGCAGCCGCGACCCGCCCGCCTGGTCAGCCACGCTGGTGCTCCTCTCCGCCGGTGTCCGGGACATACTGCCCGACTGGCGAGTAACTTGAGAACCCCTGGCGCGCGTCCGGCGCGTCGCCGACAGCCGGTCCCCCGTTACCCCTCGACGTGTCGCCGGAACCACCGGCCGCCTCAGCACCCACCTCGCCACCACCCGTTCCGTCCTGGCCGGCCGGCCGCACGGGCTGTCCCGCGCGCAGCCGGGCCGCCGTCTGCTCGTTCTCGCGGGCGAGTCCGGCCAGGTAGGCCCGGCGCTCCGCGTCCGCGGCGTACCGGCTGACCCGGTCCCGCACCACGACGGCCGGCACCCCGACCGCCACGGCGTACTCCGGAATGTTGCCACGGGCAACGCTGTTCGCGCCGATCACCGCGCCGCGGCCGATGTCGGCGCCGCGGGTGACGGTGACCTTGGTGGCCAGCCAGCAGTCCGGGCCGATCCGGACCGGGGACTTCACCAGCCCCTGGTCCTTGATCGGCAGGTCCAGGTCCTCGGTCTTGTGGTCGAAGTCGCAGATGTAGGTCCAGTCCGCGATCAGGGTGGAGGCGCCGATCTCGATGTCCAGGTAGCAGTTCACCGTCACGTCGCGGGCGAACACCACCTTGTCGCCGATCCGCAGCGTGCCCTCGTGCGCGCGCAGCCGGGTCTCGTCGCCCAGGTGCACCCACTTGCCGAGCACGATCCGGCCGTGCCCGGGCCGGGCGACGATCTCCAGCTTCTTGCCGAGAAAAACAAATCCCTCGGTGATCACCTGCGGGTGCCGCAGCTTGAACCAGGCGAACCGCCAGTAGCGCTTCAGGTAGTACGGCGTCCACGCCCGGTGGCGCACCACCCAGCGCAGGTTCTCGACCGACAACAACCGCATCAGACCAGTATGTACACCGGTCAGCGGGCGACGCCCGTGATCGACACGTTGTAGTACAGCTCGTCCGGAACCACCTGGGACAGCACCTTGTCGACCTTCGACAGCTGCAGCCACGACTTGTAGGCGAACATCCGCCAGCCGAACCCGAGCTTCTGCTCCGGCACGGCGGCCTCGAAGGTGCGGATCGGCCAGCCCACCCAGGCGGCCAGCAGCTCCTCGGTCACCGTCCGTACCTCGGACGCGCCGGCCCGCTCCGCCATCCGGGCCAGCGTGTCCGGGTCGAAGGTGTGCAGGTCGACGACGGCCTCCAGGGCGGCCGCGCGGGACGACTCGTCCAGCTCCGCCTGCGGACGGCGCCAGTCGGTCAGTGCCGGCAGCCTGGTCAGGTTGGTCGTCGCCCACCAGGTGAACCGCGACAGCCGCCGCGCCACGAAGTCGCCGTACCGGGTGGGTTCGCCGCAGATCACGAACCGGCCGCCGGGCTTGAGCACCCGCAGCATCTCCCGGAACGCCAGCTCGACGTCGGGAATGTGGTGGATCACCGCGTGGCCGATCACCAGGTCGAAGGTGTTGTCGTCGTACGGCAGCTTCTCGGCGTCGGCGACCTTGCCCTCGACCGCGAAGCCGAGCGTGTCGGCGTTGCGCTTGGCGGCCGCCACCATGCCCGGCGACAGGTCGGTGACGTGGGCCTCGTTCAGCACCCCGGCCAGCTTCAGGTTCAGCGTGAAGAAGCCGGTGCCGGCGCCGATCTCCAGCGACCTGCCGTACGGCCAGCCGTCGGTGCCGGCGATCGCGGTGAACCGGTCGCGGGCGTAGCTGACGCAGCGCTCGTCGTACGAGATCGACCACTTCTCGTCGTACGTCGAGGCTTCCCAGTCGTGGTAGAGAACCTGGGCCAGCTTGTTGTCGTTCCAGGCCGCCTCGACCTCTTCGGCGGTGGCGGCGGGCTTGTCGGCGGAGCCCTGAGATGTCGTGGTCATCAGCTTCCCTTGAACTAGTTGCCGGAGAACCGGGCCTTGCCGGGGCCGTTCTCGACGAAGGACTTCATCCCGGTCGCGCGGTCCTCGGTGGCGAACAGCGCGGCGAACTGCTGCCGCTCGATCTCCAGCCCGGTGTGCAGGTCGACCCCGAGCCCGGCGTCGATCGCCTGCTTGGCCGCCCGCAGCGCGAGCGCGGCGGCACCGGAGAACTGCCCGGCCCAGGCCACCGCCGCGTCGTACACCTCGGCGGCGGGCACGACCTGGTCGACCAGGCCGATCCGCAGCGACTCCGCGGTGTCGACGAACCGGCCGGTGTAGATCAGGTCCTTGGCCTTGGACGGGCCGATCAGCCGGGACAGCCGCTGCGTGCCGCCGGCGCCGGGAATGATGCCGAGCAGAATCTCGGGCTGACCGAGCTTCGCGTCCTCGGCGGCGATCCGGTAGTCGGCGCACAGCGCGAGCTCGCACCCGCCGCCGAGCGCGTAGCCGGTGATCGCCGCGACCGTCGGCTTCGGGATCGCGGCGACCGCGGACAGCGACGACTGCAGCGGACCGGAGCGCTTCACCATGTCCGGGTAGGACATCTCGGCCATCTCCTTGATGTCCGCACCGGCCGCGAACACCTTCTCGCCGCCGTAGATCACCACCGCGCGGACCTCGTCGTTCGTGCTCGCCTCGACGGCCGCGGCGCGGATCTCCTCCTGGACCTGGACGTTCAGCGCGTTCATCTTCGGCCGGTCCAGCCGGATCGTGCCGACGCCGTCGGCCACCGTCAGGTTGACGAACTCGCCCATCCCCACTCCTCCAGTCGGTCCTACCCGCGGGTCACATCCCCGGCACCGTACCGGACCAGGCGGTCGGGTTGTACTACCGGGAGGGCACTGCCTCCGGTACTGCGGCCGGAGGTGCCCCTGGGCGTCGGCGGGCTGGTGCGGGTGGGCGCCACCCGGGGTAGCTGCCTTCGGCAGCAGTTGGTCGAGAGGCCGTGAGTTTGAGGTAGCGGCGGGGCCGGGTCGAGGTAGTGACCGGCCGGCGGGGACACGGTGGCGCCCCGCCGGGGGCGGCTTACAGGTCGACTGGTTGGCCGGAGTGGGCGGAGCGGCGGGCGGCGTCGACTATGCGGAGGGTGCGCAGGCCTACGTCGCCGTCGGGTTGGGGGACGACGGACGGGGGCTGGCCGGGGACTGCGGGGCCGGAGGTGCGGACCGCGGCGAGGAACTCGCCGAGCATGGCGGCGTCCAGGTCGCCGGCGACGGGCAGGTAGACCTCACCGGACGCGTCGGTGCCGCCGACGTGCGGGAGGAACGGGGCGATCTCCACCGAGCCGTTGGTGCCGGTGACCTGCAGCGTCACGCCACCCCAGGTCGGGCCGTTGTCCGGCACGCTCCAGGAGCAGTCGATCGTGGCGAGCAGGCCGTTCGCGTAGGTGATCGTGACCAACCCACCGGTCTCCACCTCGACGTCCTTGTCCTGGTGCAGCACGCGGTTCGCCGCGGCGTGCACCCGGACCGCCTCCGATCCACCGGTCAGCCCGTCGATCAGGTCGGCGCAGTGCACGGTGTGGTCCACCAGCGCTCCCCCGCCCGCCAGCTTGGCGTCGGTGAACCACTGCCGCTGGGCGTACGGGATCTTCCCGTTGTTCGTGCCCAGTACCGCGAACACCTCACCCAGCCGACCGGCCTCGACCGACGCCCGCAACCGCCCGTACGACGGCGCGAAGCGGACTGGGTAGGCGATCATCAGGATCACCCCGGCGGCCTCGCACGCGGCCAGCATCGCCTCCCCGTCGGCGACCTCGGTGGCCAGCGGCTTCTCGCAGAGCACGTGCGCGCCGGCGGCGGCCGCGCGCTCGACCAGCGGCCGGTGCAGCGCGTTCTCGCTCGTCACCACGACCGCGTCCGGGCCCCAGGCGAACAGTTCGTCGTACGAGTCGACGTGGTCCACCCCGAAGGCGGCGGCGAAGTCGGCCCCGCGCGGACCGGCGTCCGGAGCCGACGCGCCGTCCGGATCGGCCGTCAGCACCTGCACGTCGGGGGTCCGGGCGAGCAGCGACGCGTACGACGCCGCGTGGGTGTGCGCGAACGAGGCGATCGCGACCTTCAGGCTCATGCGGGCACTCCTGCCGGGTCGAAGCTGTTCATGTCGATCGTGCGGCCGGTCTCCATCGACGCGCGGGCCGCCTCGGCCAGGTAGACCGCGGCCGCTCCGTCGGCGGCGACCACGCGCGGCTCGGGACCACCGCGCAGGCCGATCGCCAGCTCGCGGAGCTGGGTCAGGTACGGGCTCTCGCCGAGCGTGGAGGCCGGGATCAGCAGGTCGCCGTCGCTCGCGCCGTCCTGCAGCTCCTCGGCGTACCCGGTGTCCTCGGCGGACGAGTACTCCAGCTGCCCAGTCGATCCGGCGATCGAGAAGCCGGACTTGAACTGCGTGCCGGTCGCACCCCAGGTGGCCCTGAGCTGGCTGAGCGCGCCGCCGGCGTGGGTCAAGGTCACGTGCGCGGCGACGTTGACCGGGGAGATCCCGTCGACGGTCGGCGGGCTCTGCACGGCGTACACGCTGGTCACCTCGCCGCAGATCCAGCGCGCCTGGTCGAGGTCGTGCACCATCAGGTCCATGATCACGCCGCCGGAGCGGGCCACGTCGCGGTACCAGCCGGCGCCGGCGGGCGAGCTGGCCTGCCGGAAGAACCGGGCCACCGCGACCTCGCCGATCCGGCCGGCCCGCACCGCGTCGTACGCCGCCTTGTACGCCGGGAAGAACCGCACCACGTGGGCCGGGTACAGCCGGACGCCGGCCGCGGCCGCCGCTTCGGCGAGCTCGTGCGAGGCCGCGGCGGTCAGCGTCAGCGGCTTCTCGCAGATCACGTCCCGGCCGGCCGCGATCGCCGCCAGGGTGATCTCCCGGTGGGTCGCAGACGGCGTCACGACGTCGACGACGTCCGCGGCGGCCAGCAGGTCGTCGAGCGAGTCCGCGACCTCGAGGCCGTAGCCCTCGGCCAACTCGGCGGCGCCGGCGTGGGAGTGGACCAGGACGCGGATGCCGAGCGCTTTCCAGGCCGCGACGTGGACGTGCGCGATGTTGCCCGCGCCCACCAGTCCGACCGTGAGGCCGGTGAGGTCTGTCATGGGATTCCTAACGTGAGTCCGGAACAGTGCTATTTGAGTCCAGAGAAGGCGATGCCTTCCACGACGCGACGCTGCAGCACGACGAAGAGGATCAGGACCGGCGCCATCGCCATCAGCGCCGCGGCCATCAGCACCCCGGGCGAGATGGTGCCCTGGTAGCCGCTGAGGGTGGCCAGGCCGACGGCCAGCGGCATCCGCTCGGGCGACGACGTGACCACGAGCGGCCAGAGCAGATCGGCCCAGGAGGCGAGCACGGTGATGATCGCCAGTGAGATCAGTCCGGGTTTGGCGACCGGCAGCACGACCTTCCAGAACGTCTGCCACGGGTTGCAGCCGTCCAGCCGGGCCGCCTCCTCCAGCTCCGCCGGGATCGACTTGAAGAACTGCATCATCAGGAACGTACCGAAGGCGCTGAAGACACCGGGCGCGACGATGCCCTGGATCGAGTCGAGCCAGCCGAGCTGCTGGATGATCTGGTACTGCGGGATCAGGTACACCTGGCTCGGCACCATCAGGATGGACAGGATCAGCGCCAGCATCACGCCCTTGAGCCGGAACGACATCCGGGCGAAGGCGTAACCGGCCATCGAGCACAGCACCAGCTGGCCGACCGTCCGGCCGACGGTGACCGCGATCGACACCCAGAACTGGTCCAGGAACGGCAGTCGCTGGAACACCTCCGAGAAGTTGCTCCAGCGCAGCTGCGCCGGCAGCAGGTCAGGCGGCACCGACTGGATCTCGGCCTGGCTGGAGAACGCCATCTTCAGCTGCCACAGGAACGGGAACATCATCACCAGGCTGCCGAGCATCAGCACGGCGTGCGCGAGCCGGTTGCTGCCGAGCCGCTGCCGGTCGGACCGACTAGTCATAGTTCACCCACCTGCGCTGGAAGCGGAACTGGAACAGGGTCAGCAGGCCGACGACCGCGAGGATCAGCACCGCGACCGCGGCGGCGTAGCCACGCTCGTTGCCGACGAAGGCCGCGTCGTAGAACAGGAACACCAGCGACTGCGTTTTCGGCATCACCGGGTTGGTCGGGCCGAGCAGCGCGAACAGCTGGTCGAACAGCTGGAACCCGGCGATCGTGGTGACCACCGAGAGGAAGAAGATCGACGGCGTCAGCAGCGGCACGGTGATCGACCGGAACTGCTGCACCTGGCTCGCGCCGTCCAGCGACGCCGCCTCGTACAGCTCGCCGGGAATGCCTTTCAGCCCGGCCGAGAGCACGATCATGTTGAAGCCGATCGACATCCACAGCCCGAGCAGCGCGACCGCGACCAGCGCGAACCACGGTGTGGTGATCCAGGACGGACCGTCGACCCCGACCACGCCGAGCGCCTGGTTCAGTACGCCGTACTCGCCGTTGTAGATGATCCGCCAGACCAGCGAGATCGCAGTCGGCATCGCGACGTACGGCAGGAAGAACAGGGTCCGGTAGATCATCACGCCGCGCAGGCCCGGGCGGTTCAGCAGGCTGGCGAACAGCACCGCCAGCGGGATGCCGAGCAGCACGATCGCCGTGTAGACGACCGTGTTGACCACCGCCCGGTAGACCTCGGAGTCGGCGAACAGCTGGCTGTAGTTCGCCCCGCCGACCCAGGTGCTGCCACCGAACGGGCCGGTCTCGGTGAAGCTGTCGTACAGCGTCTTCACCAACGGCCACAGGTAGAAGACCAGCACCCCGAGAAAGGTCGGCAGGACGAACAGCCACGGCCACCGGCCGTCCGCCGACCGGCGGCGGCTCACTTCTCCTTGCCCAGTGCCTCGTCCATCTTGGCGGCGACGTCCGGGCCCACCTCGGACATCGGCTTGTCACCGCCGAACGCGGGGGCGATCAGGTCGGTCTCGAGCTTGTTCCACACCGCGGTGTCCTTGCTCACCGGGTACGGCTCGGAGTACGACGAGGCCGCGTCGATGAACGTCGTCAGCGCGTACGGCGCGGAGTTGACGAAGTCGGTCTGGGTGCCGTTGAACGCCGGGTTCGCGGCGCCGGCCTTGGCCTGGATCAGCGCGGCGTCCTTGCCGCCGAGAAAGGCCAGGAACGCGGCCGCGGCCTGCGGGTTCTTCGACTTCGCGCTCATCACGTTGGCCAGCCCGTGGATCGGGGTCTTGCGCTCGCCGCTGGGCGCCTTCGGCAACGGCACGATGGCCAGGTCGTTCTTGACCGGCGACTTCAGCGCCATCGAGACCAGCCAGTTGCCGTTCCACATCATCGCGGCCTTGCCGCTGAAGAACCGCTCCCGGCCCGGGGTCTCGGCGTTCTGCGCGGCGGTCGGGGTGTAGCCGGCCTTGACCATGTCGGACCAGAACTGCAGCCCCTCGATCGACTTCGGGTCGCCGTACCCGGACTTGCCGTCCTTGAGCACGTAGCCGCCGTTGCTCATGATCGCCGGGTAGTAGTTGCCCTGGTTGCCCAGCTCGTCGCCGCTGGCGTAGATGCCCTTGGCCCCGAGCGCGGCCTTCAGCTTCGCCGCCGCGGCCTTGTAGTCGTCCCAGGTCCACTCCGCCGTCGGCGGCGCGACCTTGGCCTCGGCGAACAACTTTTTGTTGTACCACAGTGCAATCGTGTCGAAGTCCTTCGGTACGCCGTACTGCTTGCCGTCCCAGGAGTAGAGCTCGTTGAGCGCCTGTGGGTAGTTCGCCGGGTCGACCTGCTTGGCCTCCAGCAGGGTGTCCAGCGGGGCGAGCTGCTTGTTGGCAGCGAACAGCTGCAGGTTCGGGCCGTTCATCCAGAACACGTCGGGCAGGTTGTCCGACGAGCCCTGGGTCTTCAGCTTGGTGAAGTACTGGTCGAAGGTGGCCAGCGAGATCGACACCTTGACGTTCGGGTACTTGGCGTTGAAGGCCTTGACCACCTGCTGCATCGCGGGCTGCTGGTTGACGTCCCAGATCGCGTAGGTGAGGTCGCCCTTCACCTGCGCCGGGTCGTCGGGCACCTTCGCGTCGCCGGCAGAGCTGTCCGAGCCCCCGCCGCAGGCGGTCAGTGCGGTCGCGGCCAGCACGACGCCGGCCAGCAGAGCTGTGATTCGCATGGTTTTTTCTCCTCGGCTCCAGGCTCGAGTGGCACTAACTTTCCGTTGATGCGCGTGTCTGTTCATAACAGCCTTTCACGAACACTAGCAACACCGCTAGCGACAACTCCTGCCCATTGCGAGCGTGTTTGACAGGTCATGGGCAGAATGTGCCGGTGACCGAAGCCACCGCCGCCCCGAACGCGCTCGGCCCCGCCACCGCACCGGAACCCCGGCTCGGTGCGGAGGTCCGCTCCGACGGCACCACCTTCACGCTCTGGGCCCCGGCCGCCGAGCGGGTCGAGCTGGCGCTGATCGACGCCGACCGCCGCCAGCACAACCTCGACCTGACCCACACCGGTGAGTACTGGACCGGTTTCGTGCCCGGCGTCGGTCACGGCCAGCGGTACGGCTACCGGGTGCACGGCCCGTTCGACCCCGCGAACGGACTGCGGTTCCACCCCGCCAAGCTGCTGCTCGACCCGTACGCCCGCGCGGTCGACGGAACGCTGGACTTCACCAGCCCGCTGATCTACGACTCCTCCGACGGCGACTCGGCCGGACACGTCCCGGTCGGCGTGGTGGTCGCCGACGGCGCGCCGCCACCGCCGATCAGCCGGCCGGTGCCGTGGAGCGAGACAGTGATCTACGAGCTGCACACCAAGGGCTTCACCAAGCTGCACCCGGACATCCCCGAGCACCAGCGCGGCACGTACGCCGGTCTCGCGCACCCGGCCGTGATCGGCTACCTGACCGGCCTGGGCATCACCTCGGTCGAACTGCTGCCGATCCACCACTTCCTCACCGAGCCGGCCATCGCCGCCCGCGGCCTGCCGAACTACTGGGGCTACAACACGCTGAACTTCTTCGCCCCGCACGCTCCGTACTCGTCGGCCGGGTCGACCGGTGAGCAGGTGGCCGAGTTCAAGGCGATGGTCGCGGCCTTCCACGCCGCGGGCATCGAGGTGATACTCGACGTGGTCTACAACCACACCGCCGAGGGCGGCTTCGACGGGCCGACGCTGAGCTTCCGCGGGATCGACAACCGGGCCTACTACCGGCTCACCCACGGCGGCGTCACCTACGACGTCACCGGCACCGGCAACTCGCTGAACACCGCGCACCCGCAGGTCCGCCGGCTGGTGATGGACTCGCTGCGCTACTGGGTCGAGGAGATGGGCGTGGACGGGTTCCGGTTCGACCTGGCGGTGACGCTGATCCGCAACGAGCGGCACGAGGTCGACACCGTCAACCACCCGTTCCTGGCCGAGGTGGCCGCCGACCCGGTGCTCGGCCGGGTCAAGCTGATCTCCGAGCCCTGGGACGTCGGCCCGTTCGGCTACCAGGTCGGCAACTTCGGCACCCCGTGGTCGGAGTGGAACGGCAAGTTCCGCGACTCCGTCCGCGACGTCTGGCGGACCTCGTCGTACGGCGTCCAGGACCTGGCCTACCGGCTGTCCGGCTCCAGCGACCTGTACGGCGACGACGGGCGCTACCCGTACGCGTCGATCAACTTCGTCACCGCGCACGACGGCTTCACGCTGCGCGACCTGGTGTCGTACAACCACAAGCACAACGAGGCCAACCGCGAGGACAACCGCGACGGCACCGACGACAACCGGTCCTGGAACTGCGGCATCGAGGGCGAGACCGACGACCGGGGCGTGGTCGCGCTGCGCAAACGGCAGATGGCAAACCTGATGGCGACGCTGGTGCTGTCCACCGGGGTGCCGATGCTCACCGCCGGCGACGAGTGCGGCCGGACGCAGTACGGGAACAACAACGCATACTGCCAGGACAGCGAGATCTCCTGGTTCGACTGGACGCTGCCGTCGCTGTGGTCGGACCATCTCGCGCTGACGAAGAAGCTGCTGGCGCTGCGGGCGGCGCACCCGGCGCTGCGGCAGTGGCACTACTTCTCCGGCCAGCCGGTGGTGCCGGGCGGCCGCAAGGATCTGTCCTGGATCGCGCCGCACGGTGGCGAGATGACCGAGGCGGACTGGCACGACGGGAACCTGCGCACGATCGGCATGTTCCTGGCCGGCGACGCGCTGCGCGGTACCGATGCCGAAGGCAACGTGCTGACCGACAACTCGTTCCTGCTGGTGCTGAACGCGACCGCCGACGCGCGCGAGGTGGTGGTGCCGGACGCCTCCTGGGCGCCCGGCTACGAGGTCGTGCTGGACACGTCCGGCTCCGGGGTGACCGAGGTGGAGGCCGGCGCGATCGTTCCGCTCGCGCCGCGGTGCGTGGTCCTGCTGCGCGCGCTCAGCTGATACCAGCTGGCGGTGTCGGCCCAGATCGGGTGCGGGGTCAGGTAGGGGCGGAGCAAAGCGGTCAGGACGGGATCGCCGTGGCCGTTGAGCTCCGCGGTCGCGATCTGCCGGGCCGAGCCGGCCAGCAGATCCGCGAGCTGGACGCGGGGGTCGGTGCGCGAGTCGGTCTGCCGCAGGGCGAGAGGCGCGTCGTCCATCAGCAGGTTGACCTGGGCGATCCGGTGCACTGTCAAGGCGCTCTGCTCGTCATGGACCATCGCCACCGCGTTGCCGTCCGCGGACCAGTGCAGGGTGGTCTCGACCAGTGCGGGGATCAGCACCTCGAGCGGGGGCAGCAGGGTGCGGTCGTCGAACAGCCTGTCCCGTAAGGCGTCGAGCTGCGGCCGGCCGATCCGCCCGGCCGGCTCGGCCAGGGCCGGCTCGACCGGGTCGAACCGCGCTGCGACGGCCAGGAAGTCGTCGACGCGTTCGTCGTACGTCGTCTTGTTCTTGGACCGGAGCAGGTCGATGAAGCTCTGCAGCAGCGTCCACCAGCGTTCGCCGTACCGGGGGCCGTACAGGTGCAGGGCGAGGGCCGCGCGGCGGGCCGGCTCGTCGGCGTCGAGGCTGGTCCCGGTGCGGTAGTCGAGGCCGTCCGAGAACAACGCGCTCAGCCGGCCGGCGAGCAGGAAGTACTTGTCGGTGAGCTGGACCGCCGAGCGGCCGAGCAGCGGGCCCTCCGGTCCGAGCAGCCAGGTGAGCACCGGGCGCTGCTTGAACAGCCGCGCAGACTTGTACTCCCCCGCGCCGTACCGGGACTGCTCCCGCAGGTCCTCGACCCAGCGCCGCGCCTCCGCCGCCCCGACCCGCACGCTCGCGTGGGTGAAGACCCGGGTGTCCGGATCCAGCAGGTTGCTGCCCGAGAAGCCGGACTCGTCGCAGGCGATCTCGACGAGCCCCGACCCGACGGGCTGCACGGACATCACCCCATGATCGACGGCGCCAGGACATCCCGCCACGCAATTAGGGGGTAGTCCTCACTTCACTTTGCCCCTGGGGCAGGGTGTTGGGTAGGGGCATGGAGCAGGTCGAGCTGACGATCAGCGAGTTCGGGCGACGGGCAGGTCTGTCCCACAAGGCGCTGCGCTTGTACGACGTGTCGGGGTTGCTGCCGCCGGCCCGGGTCGACCCGGTCACCGGCTACCGGCTGTACGACGAGGCGCAGCTGGAGCGGGCCCGGCGGATCAGCATGCTGCGGCAGATCGACATGCCGCTGAGCACGATCGCGGAGGTCCTGGCCGGGACCGACGAGGAGGCGCTGATCCGGCTGGACCGCTGGTGGGCCGCCGAACTGGCGACCACCGAGGCCCGGCAAGCGACGCTGGAGTACCTGCGGGACCGGCTGATCCGCTCCGGCTCGCCGGGACTGGCGCCGCGCCCGGTGCTGGTCCGCGACGTGCCGGAGACCAAGGTCGCCTCGATCCGGGTGGACACCGACCAGCAGGGCCTGATGGGCGAGATCGTGGCGGCGACGATCGAGATCCGGGCCCACCTCACCGCGGTCGCGGCCGAACTGCCGGGCGGTTCGTGGGTGATCTACCACGGCGCCGTCACCCCGGAGAACGAGGCGGCGGTCGAGATCTGCGTCCCGTTCACCGGGCTGGTCGACCCGGCCGGCCCGATCGGGATCCGGCTGGAGCCGGCCCACACCGAGGCCTACTGCACGATCAGCAGGGACGACTGCGTCTACCCGCGGATCATGCTCGCCTACGACCTGGTGGACGACTGGGTCCGGCACACCGGCCACCCGACCACCGGCCCGGCCCGCGAGATCTACCACCCCGGCTTCCGCGACCTGAACAGCTCCGATCCCGCGGTGGACATCGCGCAGCCGATCAGACCCTCAGCCACCACGATCCGCTTCCCGGAAGGAACCGCCCGATGAACTACACCCAGCAGACCGCCTACAGCGACCCGGGCGAGTACGCCGTCCTGCTCGACCCGCTGCCGACGAACATCCCCGAGCTGACCGCGGTGATCCGGAACCTGCTGATCCACTACCGGGGCGGCGGGATCCAGTTCACCGGGGAGCGCCTGGAGGAGATCAACCACCGCTGGATCGACGCCCTGCTCGCCACCGACCAGCGCCGCAACGGAACTCCGCTGACCACACCGCGGGCGCCCGAGGACCGAGTCGCCGGCTGCTGCCGGGACTACGCGCTGCTGCTGGTCTCCGCCCTGCGCCACCAGGGCGTCCCGGCCCGGACAAGGATCGGCTTCGCGACGTACTTCCAGCCGGGGTGGAACGCCGACCACGTGATCACGGAGTACTGGAACGGCGATCGGTGGGTGCAGGTGGACGGGCAGCTCGAGCCCGGCGAGCACTGGGGCTTCGACGTGCAGGACCTGCCTGCCGGGCACTTCCGGTCGGCGGCCGAGGTGTGGCGCGGGTTCCGGGCCGGCGAGATCGACGGCGAGACCTGCGGCGTGGACCCGACGCTGCCGTTCCGCGGCGGCTGGTTCATCCGTGACTACGTCTTCCTTCAGCTGGCCCACCTGCAGGGCGACGAGCTGCTGCTGTGGGACGGCTGGGGCGCGATGGCCGACGACCTGTCGATGGACCTCACCCCGACCGACGAGCTGGCCGCGCTGCTGCTCGCGGCCGATGCCGGCGACGAGGCCGCCGCCACCAAGCTCCGCGACCGCTACCGCGAGGACCCGGACCTGCACCCGGGCGAACGGATCGAGGTCCGCTCCCCCAGCGGCACGCCGCCGTACCTGGTCGACCTCGCCACCCGGCAGAAGCTGCCCTGGCCCGCCGGCTGACCGGCCCGCGTCACTGGCCCAGCAGGCGTCACCTTCTTGTTTTGATCTGAGGACCGGCGAAACCACTCCTGCGTCCTGCCACCGCACAGCGATCCAGGGCATACCGCGCAGGAGGTAGCTGGAGAGCCTTCGCCGGGCCGATGCCGCGGAGGCGCCGGGCGCCGAGGATCGAGGTATGAGTACAGCGCTGCAAATCCGACCTCGCGCCACGACGCCGTGGCGGCTGGCCGGACGCCCTCGCAAGCTGCTGCTGGTCCTGCACCTGGCGTCGGTCGGCTCCTGGCTCGGTATCGACGTGACCATGGCAGTCCTGGTGTTCACCGCCCTGGGCGCCGACGACCCGGGCACCCGGTCGTTGTGCTTCCGGGCGCTGGAGCTGGTCGCGGTCTGGCCGATGACGATCTCCGGACTGACCTGTCTGGTCACCGGCGTGATCCTGGCCTACGGCAGCAAGTACGGCCTGACGAAGTACTGGTGGGTGGTCGTGAAGCTGGTGCTGAACCTGCTACTGACCACGTTGGTCCTGATCGCACTGCGGCCGGGCGTGAACGACATGGCCGAGCAGGCCCGGATCCAGGAAGCCGGTGGCCCGGCGATGGCTCCGGCCAGCGACCTGATCTTCCCACCGATCGTCTCGCCGACGCTGCTGATGGTCGCGGTCGTCCTGTCGGTCTTCAAGCCCTGGGGACGGCTGCGGCGCAACCGGTGAAAAGGCCAGGCGCCGGGCACCCGCGAAGGGGTGCCCGGCGCCTGCGACCGGTTCGGCCGGACTCAGATGTCGGCCGGCCTCAGAACCTCCGCCGCACTCAGAACTCCGAGCCGGCCGGCAGGTCCGGGGTGTCCGGGTCGTCGGGGTCGGACGGGCCGGCGGCCAGGCCGAGCTCGGCCGGGCTGGCCAGCATCGCGTTCTTCGGCAGCACCCGGACGGTGTAGCCGAAGGCGCCGGTGCGGTCCAGCTTCAGCTCGCCCTCGAAACGGTGCCGGTTGCCCTCGTAGGTCTCGGCCAGCGACAGCGAGACCCGGACGGCGTCGGTGATCTCGTCGGTCGAGTCCACCCGGCCGTGCAGCGCCTCGACGTCGATGTCGCTCGGGGTCAGGTCACCCAGGCTGACGAACGCGCGGATGCCGACCGTGGTGCCGAGCTGCGGCACGTCGCCGAGGCCCTGCAGCTCCACGTGGTCGACCCGGATCTGCGGCCAGGCCGCCCGCACCTTCTTCTTCCAGGCGGCCAGCGCGCGGGCGCCGTCGTACGTGCTGTTCAGGTGCCGCGACGACTGCGCGGCCGGCACGTACAGCTGCTCGACGTAGTCGCGGACCATCCGGGTGGCCAGCACCTTCGGGCCGAGCTCCTTGATCGTGTGCCGCAGCATCTCGATCCAGCGGCCGGGCACCTCGCCGTCGTAGAACCGCGGCGCGACCTGCTTCTCGATCAGGTCGTACAGCGCGTGCGCCTCGAGGTCGTCCCGCCGGTCGGTGTCCTCGATGCCCTCCGCGGACGGGATCGCCCAGCCGAACTCGTCGTCGTACCACTCGTCCCACCAGCCGTCGCGGATGGACAGGTTGAGCGCGCCGTTCAGCGCGGCCTTCATGCCGGACGTGCCGCACGCCTCGTACGGGCGCAGCGGGTTGTTCAGCCAGACGTCGCAGCCCGGGTACATCGGCTGCGCCAGCGCGATGTCGTAGTCGGGCACGAACACGATCCGGTGCCGCAGCTCCGGGTCGTCGGCGAACCGGACCATCTCCTGGATCAGCTTCTTGCCGCCCTCGTCGGCCGGGTGCGCCTTGCCGGCGATCACGATCTGGACCGGCCGGGTCGGGTGCAGCAGCAGCCGCTTCAGCCGGTCGGTGTCGCGCAGCATCAGCGTCAGCCGCTTGTACGACGGGACGCGGCGGGCGAAGCCCATCGTCAGCACGTCCGGGTCCAGGATCGAGTCGACCCAGCCCAGCTCGGCGTCGCTGGCGCCCCGGTTGATCCAGGACGCCCGGACCCGGGAGCGGGTGTCGTCGATGAAGCGCTGGCGCAGGATCCGCTTGGTCTCCCACAGCTGCGCGTCGGTGGTCTTGTCCAGACCCTCGAACATGTCCTCGGAGTCGCCCTGGTCGGCGTTCGCGTAGGTCAGCGCCGAGATCTCCCGGGCCACCCAGGTCGGCGCGTGCACGCCGTTGGTGATCGACGTGATCGGCACGTCGGTGGCGTCGAAGCTCGGCCAGAGCCCGGCGAACATGCCCCGGCTGACCACGCCGTGCAGCTTGGACACGCCGTTGGCGCGCTGGGCCAGCCGCAGGCCCATGATCGCCATGTTGAACACGCCCGGGTCGCCGCCCTCGAAGTCCTCGGCGCCGAGCGCGAGGATCCGGTCCACCGGCACGCCGTCGCCGAACGCGTCCGGCGAGAAGTGCTGCTGGATCAGCTCGACCGGGAACCGGTCGATGCCGGCCGGCACCGGGGTGTGGGTGGTGAAGACGGTGCCGCCGCGGGCGACCTCGAGCGCGGTGTCGAAGTCCAGCTGCTGCTCGGTGGCCAGCTCGCGGATCCGCTCGATGCCGAGGAAGCCGGCGTGCCCCTCGTTGGTGTGGAACACCTCGGGGCTCGGATGGCCGGTGACCCGGCAGAAGGTGCGGACGGCGCGGACGCCGCCGACACCCAGCAGCAGCTCCTGGAGCAGCCGGTGCTCGGTGTTGCCGCCGTACAGCCGGTCGGTGACCTCGCGCTCGGCGGGCTCGTTCTCCTCCATGTCGGAGTCGAGCATCAGCAGCGGCACCCGGCCGACCTGGGCGACCCAGATCTGGGCATGCAGCTGGCGGCCCTCGGGCAGCGTGACCGACACGGTGGCCGGCGCAGCGCCCGGGTCGGGGCCGTCGCGGAGCAGGCTGATCGGCAGCCCGTCGGGGTCGACCAGCGGGTACCGCTCCTGCTGCCAGCCCTCGCGGTTCAGCGACTGGCCGAAGTAGCCGTGCCGGTAGAGCAGCCCGACGCCGATCAGCGGCACACCGAGGTCGCTCGCGGCCTTCAGGTGGTCACCGGCCAGGATGCCCAGGCCACCGGAGTACTGCGGCAGCACGTGGGTGATGCCGAACTCCGGCGAGAAGTAGGCCACCGAGGCGACCGGGGAACCGGCCGCGGCCTGGAACCAGCGGTCGTCGGACACGTAACCGTGCAGGTCGGTCACGGCCAGTTCGAGCCGGCGCAGGAAGGCTTGGTCGTTCGCCAGCTCGTCGAGCCGGGCCGCCGGGACCTCGCCGAGCAGGCGGACCGGGTCACCGCCGGTGCTGCGCCACAACTGGGGGTCGACAGCCTCGAAGACGTCCTGTGTCTCGGGATGCCAGGCCCAGCGCAGGTTGTTCACCAGGGTGCCGAGGCCGGTCAGCGGCTCGGGCAGGACAGGGCGGACGGAGAATCGTCGTATCGCTCGCACCGGGACACCGTACTCGCCGAGACCGGCGCTGGCACCTTCGGCGTGCATCGATTTTGCAACGCGAGCAAGATCTTGCAGAACCTTCAGGCGGGCGGGCGACCGATGTTCGGACAGAAGAGTCCGTTTCGTGGACCGAACCGTGACGTGTGCATGCGACGAGGCGGGCCCGGGAACCGATAACGTCAGACCTGTCATTCACTTGTCCATGACTTGCCCGCGGCAACCGAGCCGGAAAGCGAAGGTTCTTCGACCACCATGACTGGGCGCATCCCGATCACCGAGGTCACCCCGACCGTCGACGCCGGAGCGTATCCGGCCAAGGCCTCCGTCGGCGAGACGTTCACCATCGCGGCCACGGTGTTCCGTGAAGGCCACGACGCGGTGAACGCGAACGTCGTGCTGACGTCGCCGTCGGGCCAGACCAGACGGATGCTGATGACGCCGGTCGGTCAGGGCACGGACCGGTGGACCGTCGACGTCACGCTGCAGGAGCAGGGCGCCTGGACGTTCGCGATCGAGGGCTGGAGCGACCCGTACGGCACCTGGCGGCACAACGCCGAGATCAAGGTGCCGGCCGGCATCGACGTCGACCTGATGTTCGCCGAGGGCGCCGCGTTCTTCGACCGGGCCGCCGCCGGAGTGCCGCCGGCCGTCCGGCTGGACCGCAGCACGCTGAGCGACGCCGCGCAGGCGCTGGCCAACGGCGCGCTGCCGCCGGAGGCGCGGCTGGCCGCGGGCATCTCGCCGCAGGTGCGCTCGGCGCTCGGCCGCTACCCGGTCCGCGAGCTGATCACCTCCTCGGAGACCTACCCGATCTGGGTCGACCGCCAGCTCGCGCTGTACGGCAGCTGGTACGAGTTCTTCCCCCGCTCCGAGGGCGCCCGGTACGACGAGCAGTCCGGCGAGTGGAAGTCCGGCACGTTCCGGACCGCGGCCGAACGCCTCGACGCGGTCGCGGCGATGGGCTTCGACGTGCTCTACGTGCCGCCGATCCACCCGATCGGCACGTCGTACCGCAAGGGCCCGAACAACACCCTCGACCCGAAGCCGGGCGACCCCGGTTCGCCGTGGGCGATCGGTTCCGAGGACGGCGGGCACGACGCGATCCACCCCGAGCTCGGCACCTTCGAGGACTTCGACTACTTCGTCGGGCGGGCCCGCGAGCTGGGCCTCGAGGTCGCGATCGACCTGGCCCTGCAGGCCTCGCCGGACCACCCGTGGGTCAAGGAGCACCCGAAGTGGTTCTCGGTCCGCGCCGACGGCTCGATCGCCTACGCGGAGAACCCGCCGAAGAAGTACCAGGACATCTACCCGATCAACTTCGACAACGACCCCGAGGGCATCTACGCCGAGGTGCTGCGGATCGTGAAGCTGTGGATCTCCCACGGCGTCACCGTGTTCCGGGTCGACAACCCGCACACCAAGCCGGTGAACTTCTGGCAGTGGCTGCTCGGCGAGGTCCGGCAGACCGACCCGGACGTGGTCTTCCTGTCCGAGGCCTTCACCCGGCGGCCGATGATGCGGGAGCTGGCCAAGGTCGGTTTCCACCAGTCGTACACGTACTTCACCTGGCGCAACGAGAAGTGGGAGCTGGAAGAGTACCTGCAGGAGCTGACCCAGGAGACCGGCCACTACCTGCGGCCGAACTTCTTCGTCAACACGCCGGACATCCTGACCGCGTACCTGCAGTACGGCGGGCCGGGCGCGTTCAAGATCCGCGCCGCGATCGCCGCCACCTCGTCCCCGGCGTGGGGCGTGTACGCCGGTTACGAGCTGTTCGAGCACGTCGCCCTGCGGCCCGGCTCCGAGGAGTACCTGGACACCGAGAAGTTCCAGCTCCGGCCGCGCGACTGGGAAGCGGCCGCCGCGGAGGGACGCACGCTCGCGCCGTACCTGACGCTGCTGAACAACATCCGCCGCCGGCACCCGGCCCTGCAGCAGCTGCGCAACCTCAGCCTGCACTCGGTCGAGGACGACGCGATCCTGTGCTACTCCAAGCGCACCACCGGTGTGGACGGCCACACCGACACGGTGATCGTGGTGGTGAACACCGACCCGCACGCGGTCCGCGAGTCGATGGTGCACCTGGACATGACCGCGCTCGGCATGCGCCCGGACGACACCTTCACCGTGTACGACGAGATCACCGGCGCGACCTGGCGCTGGGGTCAGAGCAACTACGTCAAGCTCGACCCGAACGGCGAACCCGCCCACGTGCTCGCCGTCCGCCGCGGCCAGGCCTGACCCCCGTTCGCAGCGTCCGGAGAACCTGGGCCGACAGCCCGGGTTCTTCGGACACCGCCGGTCCGGCCCGCGGGTTCAGCCCGCGCGGAGGCCGGTGACGGCTGGGCGTTGGTGGTCGGCCAGCCGGAAGCCGGTGCCACGGACGGCGTCGATGGTGACCGTGGTGCCGAGTTCGTCCAGCTTCCGGCGGAGCCGCTTGACCAGCGAGTGCACGTCCGCCGTACCGCGCAGGTGCCGGTTCCGCCAGACCGCCTGGTGCAGCGCCTCATAGGTCCAGACCCGAACCGGCTCGCTCATCAAGCGGGCGAGCAGATCGTGCTCGAGATCGGTCAGCGGGACCTCCCGGCCGCGCCATTGGGCGGCCGAGCGGGCCGAGTCCAGCGTCAGCACCTCCCCGTCGCCCTGCTCCCCCGCGACCAGGTACGCGGCGACTGCCCCCTGCTTCGGAGCAGAATCCGGCTGCTCGGCCGGCACGGGTGGCGGGTCCTGAGCGGGAATGAGCAGTTTGCGCAGCTCGTCCAGGTTCGAGACGAGCAGCAGCGGCGCGACGTCGTCGACCAGTTCGGCCAGGCGCACGCGGTCCTCGACGGAGGCCGCAACGGCGATCAGCAGGGGAAACGGCTCGGACGACAGATCGATGGCGCCGTCGTCGCTGGGGGCGGAGACACGGGCGGTGACCATCCGATCACGATGTCAACCTCTGCCTTTAATCGTCAACGAACTGACAAAATCTGTCCGAACTTGCCCAGAACGGCTCTACCGCTGGTGACATCTTGCTCACGAAGTGTGCTTGTTCACGTTGTCTTCTGACACATAAGGTCCACGTCAGGCTTGCGGCGTCACACGCCGCGACCTGGGGGGAACGGTGCGTTCGCAGAACCGGTTCAGCTGGCCGGCGGCGGTCCGCCCTGCACCCCCGCACGTTGGCTCGGGGGCCGACTCGGGGATGTACAAGTGAGGGGCACAGATGTCACACACGAGACGAAAGGGCCTCGCCAGATCACTGGTGAGTGCTCTGGCGGCGGCGGCCGTGGTCGCCACCGGGCTGGCGGGCGCAGGCACCGCCCAGGCCGCGCCGACAGCTCCGGCCGCTGACCCGGCGTCGAAGATCAAGCCCGACCTGCTGAGCAAGCTGGAGGGCAAGGACGCCAAAGAGGCGACCGACTACTGGGTCCGGTTCTCCGCCAAGGCCGACCTGAGCAAGGCCGGCACGATCACCGACTGGAACCAGCGCGGCACCGCCGTCGCCGCCGCGCTGCGCAAGACCGCCGCGGAAAGCCAGGCCGGCGTCAAGGCCGAACTGGACGCGCAGAAGGTGAAGTACCAGGCGTTCTGGGGCACCAACGCCATCCGCGTCTCCAGCGGCTCGCTCGCGCTGGCGCAGAGCCTGGCCACCCATGCCGAGGTCGAGGGCCTCTACACCCCGACCGTGCTCGAGGTGCCGAAGGTCACCCAGGGCAAGGACGAGCGCCAGATCAACGCGCTCGAGTGGGGCCTGGCGAACATCAACGCCGACGACGTCTGGTCGCAGTACGGCGACAAGGGCGCCGGCATCGTGATCGCCAACATCGACACCGGGGTCCAGTACGACCACCCGGCGCTGGTGAAGCAGTACCGCGGCAACCTGGGCAACGGCCAGTTCGACCACAACTACAACTGGTTCGACGCGGCCGGTACGTCGCCCGCGGCGCCCGCCGACGGCAACGGCCACGGCACCCACACGATGGGCACGATGGTCGGTGACGACGGCGCGGGCAACCAGATCGGCGTCGCCCCGGCGGTCAAGTGGATCGCCGCGAACGGCTGCTGCCCCAGCGACGCGGCCCTGATCACCTCCGGTCAGTGGATGCTCGAGCCGACCAACCTCGCCGGGCAGAACCCGGACGCGAGCAAGCGGCCGAACATCATCAACAACTCGTGGGGCTCGACCCTGCCCTCCAACGACCCGTTCATGGAGGACATCACGCTGGCCTGGACGGCGTCCGGCATCTTCGGCGCGTTCTCCAACGGCAACAGCGGCTCGGCCTGCCAGACCAGCGGTTCGCCGGGCAGCCTGCAGAGCAACTACTCGGCCGGCGCGTACGACATCAACAACACCATCGCCTCGTTCTCCGGCCGCGGTGTCGGCCAGAACGGCGAGATCAAGCCGAACCTCGCGGCCCCCGGCGTGAACGTCCGCTCCAGCATTCCCGGCAGCGGCTACGCCAGCTTCAACGGCACCTCGATGGCCTCGCCGCACCTCGCGGGCACCATCGCGCTGCTGTGGTCGGCCGCACCGGCGCTCAAGGGCGACGTGCCGGCCACCCGCGCGCTGCTGGACAACGCCGCGGTCGACAAGGCCGACAGCCAGTGCGGCGGCACCACCGACGACAACAACGTGTACGGCGAGGGCCGGCTCGACGCGCTCGCGCTGCTGAACGCGGCGCCGATCGGTGACACCGGCACGCTGACCGGCAAGGTCAGCTCGGCCACCGGCGTGCTCGCCGGCGCCTCGGTCAAGGTGACCGCGGCCGGCCAGCCCGAGCGCACGCTGACCACCGGCGCGGACGGTCGCTACTCGTCCGTGCTGCCGGCCGGCGACTACACGCTGACCGCCGCGTCGTTCGGCTACAAGAGCCAGACGACCACCGCGACGGTGACCCTCAACACGACCACCACCAAGGACTTCGTGCTGGAGTCCGCGCCGTCGGTCACCATCGGCGGCTCCGTCACCGACGGGTCCGGCCACGGCTGGCCGCTGTACGCGAAGGTCAGCGTCGAGGGTCCGGGTGGCGTCTTCGACTACACCAACCCGACCAACGGCCGGTACAGCTTCACCGTGCCGTCCGGCACCGCGTACACGCTGAAGGTCGAGGCGCAGTACCCGGGCTACCAGACCGTCACCCAGGCGGTCACCGTCGGCGCGGGCAACTTGACCAAGAACATCGAGGTCCCGGTCCGCAGTGACGCCTGCGCCACCGCGCCGGGGTACCGCAACGGCTCGGACGGGGTGTACGAGACCTTCGACACCACCGCCGCGCCGAACGGCTGGACCGTCGTGGACAACAAGGGCAACGGCCAGGTCTGGAAGTTCGAGGACCTCGGCAAGCGGGGCAACCTGACCGGCGGTGGCGGCGGCTTCGCCATCGTCGACAGCGACGAGTACGGTTCGGGCCAGCAGCAGGACACCTCGCTGGTCAGCCCGGTCGTCGACCTGACCGACGTCGCGGCGCCGGTGATCCGCTTCAACCAGGACTTCAACCGGCTGGGCGGCGAGAAGGCCGACGTCGACCTGTCGATCGACGGTGGTTCGACCTGGACCAACGTGCTCAGCCAGACCACCGCGGACGTCCGCGGCGTGAAGGAGATCGCGATCCCGCAGGCGGCCGGCCAGTCGGCCGTGCAGGTCCGTTTCCACTACTACGACGCCTCGTACGAGTGGTGGTGGCAGGTCGACAGCGTGCTGATCGGCACCCAGATCACCTGTGAGCCGGTCGGCGGCGGCATCGTCGTCGGCAACGTCAAGGACGCCAACACCAACGGCTTCGTCAACGGCGCCGTCGTCACCCGTGACGACGAGCCGACCCAGTCCGCGGTCACCGTCGCCACGCCGGAGGACACCGGTCTGGCCGACGGCTTCTACTGGCTGTACTCGTCGGAGTCCGGCGTGCACGGCTTCACCGCCAAGGCCGGTGGCTACGTCAGCGGCACGCAGAACGTCGACGTCGAGGCCGACTGGGTCACGGCGGCGAACTTCTCGCTCGCGGCCGGCCGGCTGTCGGTCACGCCGACCACGATCGAGGGCACCTTGAAGATGCCCACCGGCAAAATCACCAAGTCGTTCACGGTCAAGAACACCGGTGGCGCACCGGTGGAGCTGAAGTTCGGTGAGCGCGACGGCGGCTTCGAGATCGCCAACGCCGGCGGCGGCACCACCACCAAGACCCAGGTGCTGACCGGTGCCGGTGCTCCGCTGCAGCGGCTCGAGGTTCCGACCTCGTTCGCCAGCAAGCTGTCCGCCAAGGTGGCCGGCGCGCCCGCCGTGCCGAAGCCGCTGGCGGCTCCGTGGGCCGACATCGCCGACTACCCCGCGACCGTGATGGACAACCGGGTGGTTCACCTCGACGGCAAGATCTACTCGATCGCCGGCGGGAACGGCAGCGCCGCCAGCGCAGCCGCCCACGTGTACGACCCGGCCTCGCTGGCCTGGACCGCGATCGCCCCGTTGCCGGGCGCTCGCAACGCGATCACCGTCGGCGCCGTCGGCGGCAAGATCATCGCCAGCTCCGGCTGGGGCAGCGCCGGTCCGGACGCGGCGACCTGGTCGTACGACCCGGCCGCCAACGCCTGGTCCCCGGTGGCGAACAACCCGGCGCCGCGCGCGGCCGCCGGCCAGGCCGTGCTCGACGGCAAGCTGTACGCCGTCGGTGGCTGCACCACGGCCAGCTGCACGCCGATGTCGAACACCGTCGTCGCCTACGACGCGGCCGCCAACACCTGGCAGACGCTGGCCAACTACCCGAAGTCGGTGGCGTTCGCCTCCTGCGGCGCGATCGACGGCAAGGTGTACTGCTCCGGCGGCAACGACGGCACGGCCGCGCAGAAGGCCGGTTACGTCTACGACCCGGCCACCAACGCGTGGTCCGCGATCGCCGACTCCCCGGCCGACCACTGGGCGGCGTCGTTCGCCGTTGCCGGTGGCAAGCTGCTGGTCGTCGGCGGGGTCCAGACCGGTGCCGTGACGAACGCGGGCTTCGCGTTCGACCCGGCCGCCGGCACCTGGGCGGCGCTGCCGAACGCGAACAACCCGCGCTACCGCGGCGCGGCGGCGTGCGGCTTCTACAAGGTCGGCGGCTCGTCCGGCGGCTTCACCGCGACCGCGGACAGTGAGGTCCTGCCGGGCCTCGAGGACTGTGCCGAGTCGTCGGCCGACGTCAGCTGGCTGAGCATCGACAAGACCGAGGCCACCTTGGCCCCGGGCGCCAGCACGACGGTCAAGGTGACGCTCACCGCGAGCGTCGACCAGCCGGGCAAGTACTCCGGTTCGGTGACCATCGCCGAGAACACCCCGTACTCCGTGGAGCCGGTGGCCGTGACGATGAACGTCACTCCGCCGACCACCTGGAGCAAGCTGCTGGGCACGGTCACCGGGGTCGCCACCTCCGGCGCGACCGCCCCGCTGCCGGGTGCGATCGTCCAGGTCGACTCCTGGGCCTCGTCGTACACCTTCACGACCGATGCCCAGGGCAAGTACGCCTACTGGCTCGACCGCCGCAACAACCCGCTCACCCTGATCGCGGCCAAGGACGGCTACCGCCCCCAGACGCGCACCACGCGCCTGGTCGCCGGCCAGCCCGCCGTGGAGGACTTCGCCCTGAAGTCCATCAGGTAGTCACCACTCAGCAACGCACCCGGCCCTCGCCCGCACCTCGGGGCGGGGGCCGGGGTGCGTTGCACCACGCAACCGGCAACAGAACAAGAGCAGAAGGCTGTGCTCCGGCCCTTGCCGCACGGTGCGGCGTCAGGACTGCCAGAGGAAGGCGGCCTGGCCGCACGGGAAGCAGGCGAAGGTGTAGCCCGAGCCTCCGCCGAGGTTGATCTCCGCGCGACTGGTGCCCTGCTCGAGTTGGGCGACGAAGGCCATCGGCTGGGCGCAGGAGGAGCACGTCGGCGTCTCGTCGCCCTGCAGCCAGGACGGCTCGCCGGCCAGCTGGCCGAGGATCTCGCGCCGGGAGATGCCCTGCGTATCCGCCCACTGCTCGCGAGCTTTCTCGTAGGGCAGGTCGACCACCGTGGGGTTGACGCCGGACGCCTCCGGCAGCAGGGTCTCCCCCGTCGCCGGAACCTGGGCAGGAACCAGCCCCGCGGCCGGGAAGACCAGCGCCCGGTTACCGCCGAAGGCCGGGTCCCACTCTTCGCACAGGCCGGGGTCGTTCTGGCACATGAAGACCGACACGACGTGCGCCTCCGGCTCCGCGCCGTCCACGAACAGTTGGGCGAGGAACTGCATCGACCCGCCGCACGAGGAGCACGTCGGCCACTCGAAGCCCTCCGGCACCAGCGGCACCCCGCCGGTCCGCGTCCCGGGCGCACCGTCGTCGACCCGCCCCGCGTACATCATCAAAGTCGTCATGCCGGGAGCCTAGGACAGCCCGGGGACCAGCCAGGCCGGGGTTGGCAATCGTTTCGATCAGGATCGTGACTGCGGCGCGGGGCAGGGCAGATCTTGCAGAGTTGCGGGCGGCGTCGATGCCACCAGTGAGGACGAATCCCGAGGAACTCGAGGAGCAGTTGCATGTCTCGTACCAGACTTTTCGCCGTGCTGGCCGTCGTCGGTGCGGCCGTGGCCGGGATGGCCGGACTCGGCGCGCCGGCGGCCGCGGGCACCCCTCCCACGCCGTCGGCTGCCGGCCAGGTCGCCGTCCAGCAACTGATCGACGAGAAGCTGCGGAAGCTTCCGGGCGGCCGGCAGGTCGGGCCGAACAAGATCGTCTGGGAGCACCGCGGTGCCTCGCTGGAGTTCGGCACGATGAGCCGGTTCAACTGCCAGTACGAGTACTTCTGCCTCTACGGGGACTCGGACTACAACGACGGTCCGGACCGGACACCCTGGAAACTGACCCTCTGGACCTGTGGCTGGCACAACCTCGGGGACTACGGGGTCCGCGACCAGACCAGCTCGGTGGTGAACAACCAGACCCCGGGCACCCGGGCGGCCCTGCACCACTACCACGCCGACACCAACCCCGAGTACGGCACGCGCCAGATGTGGAGCTCGGCGGCCTACGGCTATTCCAACCTCGTGTACCCGAACGACGAAGCCGACCACGCCACCCTGTGCTGATCCGACTGCGCTCCGGCCACGGTTCCAGCCACCCCCGGATTCAGGCAGCCGGCAGGAGGTGGAAGCCCACGCCGCGGACTGCCTGGATGGTGACGGAGGCGCCGAGCTGGGCCAGCTTCTGGCGGAGTCGTTTGACGACCGAGTGGATGTGGGAGCCGTGGCCGAGATGCTCGTTGCCCCAGACGGCGTGGTGCAGGCGTTGGTAGGTCCAGACCTGGCCGGGGTGTTCCACCAGGCAGTGCAGGAAGTCGTGCTCGAGGCGGGTGAGCGGGATCTCGCGATCCTTCCAGCGGACGACCCGGCGGTCCTCGTCGAGGCGGAGGGCGGCCGGGAGCTCCACCACGTTGCCGACCACGTCGCCGGCCGGGGTGGGCGTGGCCGCCCGGAGGTGAGCAGAAGTCTCAACCGCTGGCTCCGGCGGCAGGACTCCTCGCGTGAGCACGACAGGCGTGGACGCGGCGCCGGCGGTCAGCTCGAGGAAAGCGCGGGCCTGGTCCGGGCTGGAGACCAGCAGCAACGCGTCGGCACCGCTCAGCAGCCGGGCGAGCTGAACCCGCTCGGCCCTGCTGGTGGCGACACCGATGATCAACGACGAGTCCGGCAGTTCTGCCATGGAGCCCCCTCCGCTCGACTCTTGGCCGGGACAGGCGCAGGGACAAGTACGCGCAACCGCGAGGGTTAAGTCAAGGGAAACCCTGCGTCCACAGCTGGCACATCTGCGACCTGTCGTAGACCGGACAAGCGGTACGACGGCAAGGGCGTCCGGCCCTCCTGCCGGGACGGGGCAGAAGGACCGGACGCGGGAACCGGCTGCCGGAATCAGCCGATGGTCTTCACGGCGGTGATCAGCGCACCGTTGCTGGTGTCGCCGGACAGCTCCCAGAAGAAGGCACCGCCGAGTCCTTGCTGGTTCGCGTACGTCATCTTGCTGCGGATCGTCGCAGGCGTGTCGTAGCCCCACCACTGGCCGTTGCAGAACGCGTACGCCGTACCGCCGACGGTTCCGGTGGACGGGCAGCGGGTCGAGATCAGCTTGTAGTCCTCGATGCCGGCCTCGTACTTGCCGGGCGCGGCCCCGGTCGCGCGGCCACCCGGCGCGGCCTGGGTGACCCCGGTCCAGCCGCGGCCGTAGAAGCCGATGCCGAGCAGGATCTTCGAGGCCGGGATGCCCTTGGACTTCAGCTTCTGGATCGCCGCGTCGCTGTGGAAGCCGGCCTGCGGGATCCCGGCGTACGCCGTGAGCGGCGAGTGCGGCGCGGTCGGGCCCTGGGGGTTGAAGGCACCGAAGTAGTCGTAGGTCATCGGCATGATCCAGTCGAGCTTCTGCGCCGCCGTCGCGTAGTCGGTGGCGTCGATCTTGCCGCCGTTGGTGCCGTCGGCGGTGATCGCGGCGGTGACCAGCGCGGACGAGCCGAAGCGGGTCCGCAGCGCGCTGATCACGGCGTTGAACGCGTTCGGGCCGGAAGCGTCGCAGCTCAGGCCGCAGGCGTTCGGGTACTCCCAGTCGATGTCGATGCCGTCGAACACGTCGGCCCAGCGCGGGTCCTCGACCAGCCGGTAGCAGGAGTCGGCGAACGCGGCCGGGTTCTTGGCCGCCTCGGTGAAGCCGCCGGACCAGGTCCAGCCGCCGAACGACCAGACCACCTTGATGTTCGGGTACTCGCGCTTCAGCTTGCGCAGCTGATTGAAGTTGCCGCGCAGCGCGCCGGTGTCCCAGGTGTCCGCGACACCGTCGACCGACCCGGCCGCGTCGTACGCCTTGTCGTAGGCGGCGTAGGAGTCGCCCATCGCGCAGCGGCCGCCGGTGGTGTTGCCGAAGGCGTAGACGATGTTGGTCAGCTTCGCGGCCGAGCCGCTGGTCTTGATGTTCTTCACGTGGTAGTTGCGGTCGTAGACACCCCACTCGGTGAAGTAGCCGACGACGCGTTTGCCGGCGGCGACCGCGTTCGTACCGTCCTGCTGCTCGACCACGCGGGTCGGCAGGGCCGGCGAGGCGGCGTCGTCGGACGGAGCGGCCGCGACAGCGGCCGGAACCACACCGGTGCCGAGCAGTGCGAGCGCGGCGACGACAGTGGGCAAGGGGCGGATTCTCATGCTGTTCCTCCTGGGGGCGGTAGAGGCACTGAGCGCACCCTACTCAGCACAGCCGGTTAACAAAAGAAGAAACCGAAATAAAAATGGACATGCGATCACCGGCGCGCTGGGCGAGCGCTTGCCGAGCTGCCCGGACCCGGCCCGGAAACAAGTGCCGACCACAGGCTGATCCGGGGTGCGTCGGCCCTGCTTCACGGAGTAATCTCCTCGCGCACGGTCAGTCGGCCGGATCGACGGAGGAACAGTGCCTGGTTCAGCACGGCGGCCCGGTCGCCTCTGGCTGCTTGCACTGGTGGTCGTGCCGCTGGTTCTCGCCGCGCTGCTGGTCGCGGTCAAAGGTGAGGGACTGCGCTCGGCCACTGCGGACGACGGCGGCGCCGAGACGGCCCAACCGTCTCCGAGCGCCACGGCGTCCTCGAGATCCACCGCGGCGCCGACACCCACGGGCCTGCCGAGTACGCCGCCGGCGTCCGAGCCGGCCGTCGCGCCGTTCGCCGTCGTCCGGACCGATGGCGGGCTCTCGGTGACCGCGGTGGTGCAGAGCCAGGCCGCCCGCGACACGATCACCAGCGAGGCGCAGGCCCTGCTGGAGGCCGGCGAGACCTTCGCCGACCACCTGTCGGTCGACCCGTCCGTCGGCCCGTTGAACCCCGCCGCCCTGGTCGGCGTGCTGCGGACGGTGGCGACGGCGACGACCGGGACCACGGTCAGCTTCGACGGGACGTCGGTGACGCTGACCGGGGCGGTCGCCGACCAGGCGACGAAGGCGACGGCGGCGCGCGCGGCCGCGAAGGCGGCGCCGGGCGCGGTGGTCGCGAACCAGCTGCGGGTGCCGTCAGCGGAGAAGCCGCCGCTGAGCGAGGCGTGCCAGACCTTCGAGAGCCGGCTGGCGCAGCTGACCAGTCAGCACAAGATCATCTTCCTGTCCGGCACGGCGATCGTGAACGAGAAGTCGCGCGGCTCGGTCGTCCGGGTGGCCGCGTTGCTGCGCACCTGCGGCACCGCCCGGGTGGAGCTGGCCGGTCACACCGACAATCTCGGCGACCCCAGTACCAGCCTGCCGCTGTCCCAGCGACGCGCGGACGCCGTCAAGGCGACGCTGGTCCGCCTCGGCGTGCCGGCCGGGCGGATCATCAGCCGCGGCTACGGCGAGTTCGAGCCGGTGGCGTCCAACCGAACCTCCGCCGGGCGGATCGCGAACCGCCGGGTCGAGATCCGAGTGCCGTAGGGGATCCGATGAATTGGCTGTACGCGCAGGTCTGGTTCCTGCTGCTGGTCGCGTTCGTGCTCGGCAGCGCAGCGGCCTGGTTGCTGCACCGGCTGCTGCCGACCCGGAGCTCGCGCTGATGGGCGACCTGCTCCGCGACCACTGGGCGTGGGAACTGGCCGCCTTCCTCTTCGGCGCGCTGATCACTTGGGTCCTGCTCCCTCAGCGGGAACCCGCGCTCCCCCGGCCTCCGGCCGAGGAGAAAGAAGAAGAGGAGAGAGTCCTCGTCACCGCGGGCGCGCCGCCGGAGCCGGCGTCCGAGCCGACACAACCCCGACGAGCGTTCAGCACGCCGGAGCCGGCGCCTGGGCCGGGACAACCTCGGTGGGAGTTCCGCGGGGCGGATCCGGAACCCGGGGTGGCGGAGACCGGGTTCTCGCAGCAAATGGAGCAGGTGGGGGTTGCGGGGCCTGCGGCGTTCGGGGTCCGGGCGGGCGACGGTGAGGTCGCGGAAGGCAAGTACGGGCCGGGGTCGGCGGACGCGGTGCCTCATCAAGGGCCGCCGGACGGGTTCAGGATCAAGGGCGTCGTCGGCTCGATGCTGTTCCACACCCCGCAATCCCCGGACTACGGACGGACCCGGCCGGACGTCTGGTTCCGCACCGAGGCGGATGCCGTCCGCGCCGGTTTCGCCCACGCCGTACGCCGCCCACGCCGTACGCCGGTACCGCGCCGCGACGACCAGAACTAACGGCCGAGCCGCCACGAAAGCAACGCGTTCCGGGTCACGAATCGGCTTCCGGATAGGGCGATCCGGCCCCTATTTGCTTGTACTGGCAAAGCACCGTCACACTGAGCAGAACGCCGCTCCGGACCGCCCATCCCACGGCGTCAATCCACTGCACCCCCGGACACTGCCGGACGCTGTTCCCTTTTGAGATGCCCACCACCGGGTACGGGAACTGCTGCCGGCCACGGTGTCCACCCGCGCGTCGCCGGAATCGTCCGGCGGCGGCAGCCCGTACTACCGCTAGGTTTGGACCGAGGGGATACACCCGATGGAGGTGAGCGTGACCGACATGCTGCCGGAGCAGCACCACGGACTGACGAAGAGTGACCCGCTGTGGTTCAAGCGGGCCGTCTTCTACGAGGTCCTCGTGCGGTCATTCAAGGACTCGAACGCCGACGGAATCGGCGACCTGCAAGGCTTGACCGAGAAACTCGACTATCTCGAGTGGCTCGGCGTGGACTGTCTCTGGTTACCGCCGTTCTACCCCTCACCGCTGCGTGACGGCGGTTACGACATCTCCGACTACACCAACGTGATGCCCGAGGTCGGCACGATCGCCGACTTCGCCGCGTTCATGGAGGCCGCGCACACCCGCGGCATCCGGATCATCGTCGACTTCGTGATGAACCACACCTCGGACCAGCACCCCTGGTTCCAGGCGTCGCGCAACGACCCCGAGGGGCCGTACGGCGACTTCTACGTCTGGTCCGACCACGACGAGGCCTACTCGGACGCGCGGATCATCTTCGTCGACTCCGAGACCTCGAACTGGACCTGGGACCCGGTCCGCCAGCAGTACTTCTGGCACCGGTTCTACTCCAACCAGCCCGACCTGAACTTCGAGAACCCGGCCGTCGGCGACGCGATGATCGAGGCGCTGAAGTTCTGGCTCGACCTCGGCGTGGACGGCTTCCGGCTGGACGCGGTGCCGTACCTGTTCGAGGAGGAGGGCACCAACTGCGAGAACCTGCCCAGGACGCACGAGTTCCTGAAGCGGGTCCGCAAGGAGGTCGACGCGAACTACAGCGACCGCGTTCTGCTGTGTGAGGCGAACCAGTGGCCGGCCGACGTGGTCGAGTACTTCGGCGACCGCGAGTCCGGCGGCGACGAGTGCCAGATGGCCTTCCACTTCCCGGTGATGCCGCGGATCTTCATGGGCGTGCGGCGCGAGTCGCGGTTCCCGATCTCGGAGATCCTGGCCCAGACCCCGCAGATCCCCGACACCTGCCAGTGGGGCATCTTCCTGCGCAACCACGACGAGCTGACGCTCGAGATGGTGACCGACGAAGAGCGCGACTACATGTGGGGCGAGTACGCCCAGGACCCGCGGATGAAGGCAAACATCGGCATCCGCCGCCGGCTCGCGCCGTTGCTCGACAACGACGTGAACCGGATGGAGCTGTTCACCGCGATGCTGCTGTCGCTGCCCGGCTCGCCGATCCTGTACTACGGCGACGAGATCGGCATGGGCGACAACATCTGGCTCGGTGACCGCGACGGCGTCCGGACCCCGATGCAGTGGTCGCCGGACCGCAACGCGTCGTTCTCGACCGCGACGCCGGGCAAACTCGGCCTGCCGGTCATCATGGACCCGGTCTACGGCTACCAGGCGGTGAACGTCGAGGCCGAGATGGAGAACGCCTCGTCGCTGCTGCACTGGACCCGGCGGATGATCCAGACCCGCAAGCAGCACCCGTGTTTCGGGATGGGTACCTTCACTGACCTAGGCGGGTCCAACCCGAGCGTGCTGTCGTACGTCCGCGAGTTCGGTGACGACGTGGTGCTCTGCGTCAACAACCTGTCGCGGTTCCCGCAGCCGATCGAGCTGGACCTGCGGCAGTGGCAGGGCGTCGAGCCGGTGGAGCTGCTCGGCGGGGTGCACTTCCCGACCATCGGGGAGCTGCCCTACCTGCTGACGCTGGGCGCGCACGGCTTCTACTGGTTCCGGCTGCCGGTGAACAAGTCGGCCGATCGTGAGGAGAGCTCTTCGTGACTTCCCATCTGGGCCAGGTCCAGTCCTTCTGCGCCAACCAGCGATGGTTCGGTGAGAAAGGACATGACGTCGACGTCGAAGCGATGGCCACCTCGGTGTGGCTGTCGGACGAGGGCGTCTGGCCCGCGGTCCGGATCGGGTTCGTCTACTGCTCGGGGCCGCCCGGCGCCGAGAACGCGATCCGGGTCTACCAGCTGCCGCTCAGCTACCACACCGCGCCGGTCGACAACCTCGGCCACGCGCTGGTCGGTGACTGGGAGGAGCCGGACCTGGGTGACACCCACGTCTGGGTGTACGACGCGCTGCACGACAAGGAAGCGACGCCGTACTGGCTGGACGCGCTCACCCACGGCCGGACGCTGACCGGGCTGGAGTTCCACCCGGTGCACGCGCCGGAGCGCACGCTGGTGGTGCCGGACGACGCCCAGTCGCTGGTGCTCACCGTCGAGCAGAGCAACACGTCGCTGGTCTTCGGCGACACCGCGCTGCTGAAGGTGTTCCGCCGGCTCGAACCCGGGAGCAACCCCGGGGTCGAGATCGAGTCGGCGCTCACCGAGGCCGGCTCGGAGCTGGTGCCCGAGGTCCTGGGCTGGGCGCGGGGCTCGTGGCCGCGCGCCGGCGGTGGCACCGACTCCGGCGACCTGGCGATGATGACGGCGTTCGCGAAGAACTCGACCGACGGCTGGTCGTACGCGACCACGTCGGTCCGCGACCTCTACGCCGAGGCCGACCTGCACGCCGAGGAGGTGGGCGGGGACTTCGCCGGGGAGTCGCACCGGCTCGGTGCCGCCACCGCCGAGGTGCACTCGGAGCTGGCCAAGGCGCTCGGCACCGACGTGTGGGAGCCGGCCCAGATGGTCGAGCACGCGGCCGCGATGCAGCGCCGGCTGGACAAGGCCGCCGCGGCGATCCCGGAGCTGCGCCCGTACGCCGAGGGTCTCGGCCGGGCGTTCGCCGCGCTGGCGGCGTACGGGCAGCCGGTGCCGGTGCAGCGGATCCACGGTGACTTCCACCTGGGTCAGGTGCTGCGCACGATCGAGGGCTGGAAGCTGATCGACTTCGAGGGTGAGCCGGCCAAGTCGCTGGTCGAGCGGCGGGCGCTGGACACCCCGATCAAGGACATCGCCGGGATGCTGCGCTCGTTCGACTACGCGGCCCGGTCGTTGCTGGCCGACCACCAGGGCGACCAGCAGATCGCGTATCGCGCGGCGGAGTGGGCCAACCGCAACCGCCGGGCCTTCTGCGACGGCTACGCCGAGGTGGCCGGCACCGACCCGCGCGACCAGGGCGTGCTGCTCAGCGCGTTCCTGGCCGACAAGGTGATCTACGAGACCATGTACGAGGCCCGCAACCGGCCGAGCTGGCTCCCGATCCCGCTGGCCGCGGCGGCCCAGCTCAGCACCACGGAATAGCCGGCCGCGACGCCCTGCGCCACCCCTGACCGGGTTTGTGTACGGCCGTGACGGACGGGTACGGGATGCGGGAATCGAGTAGTCCATCGGGCAGGATTGGGTGCATGGGATCGAGCGAGCGTGGTGGTGAGGTGCGGACGCCCTTGTCGGAGGCGATGACCGAGCCGGTGAACAGGCCGGCCGACGAGCCGAACCGCCAAGTGGGACAGGCCGTGGGCGATGCGCGACGGCCGGTTCCGGTCGACCGGGCGGTGCTCGAACGGCTGGTGGCCGGGACCTATCACGATCCGCACCAGGTGCTCGGTCCGCACCTGGGCGAGGGTTCGGTGACACTGCGGGTGCTGCGGCCGTTCGCGAGCACGGTGACCGCGCTGTTCGACGGCCGGCGGGTCGAGCTGGAGCACGAGTTCGAGGGCATCTGGGTCGGCGTGCTCGAGGTCGACAAGGTGCCCGACTACCGGCTCGAGGTGACCTACACCGACGGGCCCGCGGTCGAGCTCGACGACCCGTACCGCTACCTGCCCTCGCTCGGTGAGATGGACCTGCACCTGATCGGCGAGGGCCGGCACGAGCAGCTGTGGACCGTGCTCGGTGCGCACGTGCGGCGCTACGAGGGGCCGGGCGGCGTCGTCACCGGGACGTCGTTCGCGGTCTGGGCGCCGAACGCGCAGGGCATCCGGCTGACCGCCGACTTCAACTTCTGGGACGGTCGCGCGCACCCGCTGCGCACGATGGGGTCGAGCGGCGTCTGGGAGCTGTTCGTGCCCGGCGTCGGGCCGGGCACCCGGTACAAGTTCGACATCTGCGGCCGGGACGGTGTCTGGCGGCAGAAGGCCGACCCGATGGCCAACTTCGCCGAGACCCCGCCGGCGAACGCGTCGGTCGTGCACGAGTCGACGTACGAGTGGAAGGACGAGGCCTGGCTGGAGCGGCGGGCCGCGGCGCAGGCGCACGCCGAGCCGATGAGCGTCTACGAGGTGCATCTCGGCTCGTGGCGCAAGGGCCGCTCGTACCGCGAACTGGCCGACGAGCTCGTTGCCTACGTCAACGAGATGGGCTTCACCCACGTCGAGCTCATGCCGGTGATGGAGCACCCGTTCGGCGGCTCCTGGGGCTACCAGGTCACCTCGTACTTCGCCCCGACCTCGCGGTTCGGCGATCCCGACGACTTCCGCTTCCTGGTCGACCGGCTGCACCAGGCCGGCATCGGCGTGCTGGTCGACTGGGTGCCGGCGCACTTCCCGAAGGACGCCTGGGCGCTGGCCCGGTTCGACGGCACCCCGCTGTACGAGCACCCCGACCCGCGGCGCGGCGAGCAGCCCGACTGGGGCACGCTGGTCTTCGACTTCGGCCGGCCGCAGGTGCGCAACTTCCTGGTCGCGAACGCGCTGTACTGGGCCGAGGAGTTCCACATCGACGGCCTGCGGGTCGACGCGGTGGCCTCGATGCTCTACCTGGACTACTCGCGCCAGGAAGGTCAGTGGGTGCCGAACCAGTACGGCGGCCGGGAGAACCTCGAGGCGGTGTCGTTCCTGCAGGAGATGAACGCCACCCTCTACAAGCGGGTGCCGGGCGTGATCACGGTCGCCGAGGAGTCCACCTCGTGGCCGGGTGTCACCCGGCCGACCCACCTGGGCGGGCTCGGCTTCGGCTTCAAGTGGAACATGGGCTGGATGAACGACTCGCTGCGCTACCTGGAGCACGAGCCGATCTACCGGCAGTACCACCACAGCGAGCTGACGTTCTCGATGATGTACGCCTACTCCGAGAACTTCGTGCTGCCGCTGTCGCACGACGAGGTGGTGCACGGCAAGGGCTCGCTGCTGCGCAAGATGCCGGGCGACCGGTGGCAGCAGCTGGCGAACCTGCGCGCGTACCTGGCGATGATGTGGGCACACCCGGGCAAGCAGCTGCTGTTCATGGGCAGCGAGTTCGGCCAGGAGTCGGAGTGGTCCGAGAAGGGCGAGCTCGACTGGTGGCTGCTGAACCACACCGACCACCAGGGCCTGCACCGGCTGGTGAAGGACCTCAACAGCGTCTACAAGGACACCAGGGCCCTGTGGGGCAGCGACCACCTGCCGGAGCGGTTCTCCTGGATCGACGCCAACGACGCCGCCAACAACACCTTCTCCTTCGTCCGCTACGGCGAGCAGGGTGAGCCGACGCTCGCCTGCGTGGTGAACTTCTCCGCCGTCCCGCACCACGGGTACCGGCTCGGCCTGCCGTACGAGGGCCACTGGCACGAGGTCGTCAACACCGACGCCGACGTGTACGGCGGGTCCGGCGTCGGCAACCTGGGCGGCGTGACCGCGGACGGCCCGGGCTGGCACGGGATGGCGACCAGCGCGGACATCTCGGTGCCGCCGCTCGGCGCGGTCTGGTTCCGCCACGACGGCTGATCCCCGCACGGACAGCGAAACGCCCTGAGTGCCTCGTCGGCACCCAGGGCGTTTCCGTTCGGCTGGTTCAGCTCACGTGCAGGGTGAACGGGTAGGTGTAGCCGGCGTCCACCGGCAGTCCGGTGGTGCTGGTCGACGACGCGACCCACCAGCGGAACTGGGTGTCACCGAGCCGGCTGAAGGCGAACGGGCCGCTCTCCGCCCGGCCGGCCGACAGCGTCCGGTACATCAGGCCCTGCCACTGACCGCTCGCGTTCTTGAACTGCAGCGCGACCTGGTGCGACCCGTACGGCGCGACGGTGACTCGGGCGTTCGGCTGCTGCCCGAGCGTGATCGTGTCGTCGGCGAAGCTCGCGTCGATGACCTGCGGGGTCGCCCGGACCGATCGTTCCGCGCTGATGCTCTGGTAGTGCGCCGCACCCGATGCCGCGGCCGTCTTCAGCACCGCCCGGTACTGCCGGGCGCCGGGGTTGCTGACCACGAACTGATACTTGCCCTGGGCATCGGTCTTGCTGACGCCGACGGCGTACCAGGCGCCGCCGTCCTCACGGGCCTGCAGCGCCAGCTCGTGGCCACCCAGCGCCGCGGTGTCGGTCACGTCCTCGCAGTTCCCGGCCGCCGGGTTCTGCAGCGTCTGCAGGAGGATCGAGCCGGTCATGGTGATGCGCGTACCGTAGCCGGTCGAGGCCGGGGTGCTGAAAGCGGTGCTCGAGGAGCGTACCCGGACGCCGGCCAACTTGCTCTGACCCCACTCGCTGACGTTCAGCAGCTCCAGCGCGTACGGCGAGATCTGCTTCGGCACGCTGCCGTACGGCGCGGTGGTTGCCGGCAGCACCACCGTCTTGCACTCGTCGGTGGTGCCCGGCGTGACGCCCAGCGTGAGCTTCGGCACGAACTGCACCGGTGCGTCCACGTCGAGCGGGTCGTTCGGCGTGCTGTCGACGGCCGTGTCGGCCGGGAACTGCCAGTTCAGCACGCCGGTGCCGGTCATCACCGGTGCCAACGGCGTCGCACCCCGCACGTACCGGTCGAAACCGGCCGAGCGGGCCTCGGCGGTGCTCGGGTCCGAGACCACGATCTTCGCGACGCTCGCCGGATCGTTCGTCGGCTCCAGCGCCGACGGCTCGACCACCAGCTGGTTGTCGCCGGCCGCCGTGGTGGTGCCGAGCGTCTTACGCGGCTTGCCCGGCAGCTCGAGCGAGACCGTGTTCGGAATGCCGGCGGCCTCGGTCCAGCTGATCCGGACCTTGCCGTCCACCCAGGCGACCTGGACCTCCGAGGCCGCCTCGGCCGCGGCCGGCGTCGCGTGAGCGACCACCGGAGCTCCCAACCCACCCAGCAGAACCAGCGCCGTCAGTGACTTCTTCAACATGTTCATGTCCCCCTGCTCGATCGTCTCAGTGCCTCGTCGTCCGGAGGCACTGTTGAGATGACCTCACCCGGGAAAAGGTTGAGCGGGTTCGAAAGAAACTTTCCGGCGACTACCGCGTGGGGCTTAAGCATTGACCGCGGGCTGTGGGCTCAGGTGACCGTCACGGTGAAAACCGGGCTGACCACCGATTCGGCTCCCCCGCTCGCCGGGACCCACCAGCGGAACCGGGTGGTGCCGCGCCGGTTCCACGGGAAACTGACCAGCCCGCGTCCGGCGTACAGGGTTTTGTAGGTCACGCCCTGCCAGGCGCCCGCGGCATTGCGGAACTGCAGCGCCGCCTTCTGGGTGCCGGCCGGGTCGACCCAGAGGTAGGCCTGCGGCCGGGTGCCGAGGCGGACCACCGGCTGGATGAACTTCGCCGACACCACCCGGGTCAGCGAGCGGACCGTGATCACGCCGCTCGTCCCGCCGTACCAGGCTGACTCGAAGGCGGCCGTGTTCGGCCGGACCACCCGGTACTGACGGTGCCCGGGATTCTTGACCACGGCGGTGTAGTCGCCGTTCACGGTGGTCCGGACCGTGCCGACGACGGTCCACGGCGCCGTGCTCGACGTCCGCTGCTGGACGGTCAGCGGCTGGTTCGAGAGGTCGACGCGCACCTCGTCGCAGACCGGCGGCCGGCCCTGCTCGAACATCACCGTGCCTTCGGCGTGACCCTTGATCGTGGTCGTCGCGCCGTACGCCGTGGCGGCCGGCCCGTCGGCGGTGACGGTTTGTGTCGTGCCGACCTGGAGGTAGCCGACGTCGGCGGTCCCCCACTCGTTCGTCATGGTCAGGAACAGGTCGTACGCCGTGCCGGGGTTCGGCACCAGGCCGGTCCGCTCGGTGGTGGCAGGCAGCTCGGTGTCCTTGCACTCGTAGTTGCCGACCGGGTCGTCGTCCACCCGCTGCATCGGCTGGTACGTGTACGCCTTCGGCAGGTCGAGGGGGTCGCCGGGGGTGCCGTCGACGGAGGTGTCGGCCGGCGCGGTCCACCGGACCCGGTCGCCGGCGAAGGACAGCGCCGCGCCACGCTGGGCGTGGTGGAACCGGTCGAAGTCGACCGACCGGGCGGTGGTCGCGGTGCCGTCGGAAACGAGGATCCAGCTCGTGTGGCGCGGATCTGCCGTGTACCCGAGCTGGGTCGGGTCGACCAGGTACTCGTTCGGCTGATCGGCGGTCGTCGTACCGAAGCGGACCGCGGCGGTCTCCGGATCGTCGGTGTGCAGGGTCAGCGTGTTCGCCGCGGCGGTGGTTTCGGTCCACGTGATCTTGATCAGCTCGTGCGTGGCGTCGGCCCAGCCGATCGTCACGCTGCCGACGGCGGCCGGCGCCGCCGAGGCCGGAGCGGGAAGGGCCTGCGCGGCGAGCAGCAGCGCGAGGCCGGTGGTCAGTGTCGTCGTGAGCGTCATCGGAGCCCCCAGGTGTCGTTACCTGATCGATGAGGGCACGGCCGAAAAAGTTGCGGCGGCGTCCGGAGGTCAGGACGCCGCCGCACCGTTCGGGTCAGTTCACGGTCAACGTGAAGACCGGGCTGTAGACGGCGTCCGCGCCGCCGCTGGCCGGCACCCACCAGCGGAACTGCGCCGAGCCACGGCGGTTCCAGGGGAAGGTGGCAGTGCCGCGGCCGGCGGACAGGGTCTTGGTGGTGACGCCCTGCCAGACACCGCTCGCGTTCTTGAACTGCAGCGCCGCCTGCTGCGAGCCGGCCGGTTCGACCCACAGGTAGGCCTGCGGAGTGGTGCCGTAGGTGATCACCGGGCTGATGAACTTCGCCGACATCACCCGCGTCGTCGACCGGACCACCTTGGTCGCGCTGGTCGCCCCGTACACCGCCAGCGGACCGCTGGCCGTGTTCGCCTGGACGACGCGGTACTCGCGGTAGCCCGGGTTCGTGATCACGGCGGTGTACTTGCCGGTGCTGTCGGTCTTGACCGTGCCGACCACGGTCCACGCGGCGGTGCTCGAGGTCCGCTGCTGCAGGACCACGCTCTGGCCGGCGGCCGGTCCGTTGGCCTCGTCGCACGCAGGCGGCGAGCCGCTGATGTAGAGACTGCGCCGGCTGACCTGCCCGGTGAGCGTCGTACTCGTCCCGTACGCCGTACTCGCCGGCCCGGTGAGCGTCACACTCGGGGTGGTGGTCACCTCGGCCGACCGGCCCGGGCGGGCACCCCACTCGTTGTCCACGTTGACCCGCAGGCTGTAGGGGCGGCCGATGTTCGGCAGCACGCCGGTCGGGGTCGTGGTCTCGGGGTAGTCGACGACGTCGCACTCGATGTTCGCGGCGGCCGGATCGGGATCGACGGACCGCTGGACCAGGTACCGGTACTCCTTCGCCACGTCCAGCGGATCGCCGGGCGTCCCGTCGGTGGTGGTGTCGCCCGGCACCGTCCAGCGAACCTGGCCGTCGGTCGTGTGGGAGAGCGCGATGCTGGACGGCACGTAGCCGAAGGTGTCGAAGTCGACCGACCGAGCGCTCGTGCCGTCCGGCGCGGCGACGACGATCCAGCGCTTCACCGCCGGGTCAGCGGTGGTGCCGAGACTGGCCGAGTCGATCACGTACTCGTTGGGCGCGTCCGCCGGCGTCGTACCGAACTCGGCCGGGGCGCCCCCTGCGGCGCTCGAGAGCACGGTCAGCGTGTTGGCGACCGGGCTGCTCTCGGACCAGGTGATCCGGATGTTGGTGTGCTCGACGTCCACCCACTCGACCTGGACCCCGCTCAACGCCGCGGTCCGTTGTGTCCCGGTACTGACCGGTGGCCCCGCGGCCGCCGTACCGGTTGCGGTCAGTAGCGCCCCCACTGCGACCAGTGCCCCGCCCACTCGCGCGGCCGTCCCCTTCAGCATGCGTGCTCCTCTCGGCTTACCCGCCATGATGCGGGTTCCGGCCGGAAAGTTGCGCACCCAGGGCCGGCGAACGGCTGTGCGGTAGCGTTTCGGGCGTGACTGGTGTGCCGCCGCAACCGACGTTGATCGACGGGGAACTGACGCTGCGCCCGTGGCGGGACGAGGACATCGACGTCGCGCACGGCCTGGCCGACGACCAGATGGTCCGCTGGTTCGGGCTGGCCGGTACGCCGCCCCGGTCCGAGCTCGCCGACGCGGTCGCGAGCTGGCGGCAGGGGTACGCCGACGACCGGTCCGCGGTGCACTTCGTCGTCGAGCTGTCCGGGGAGACCGGTCCGGTCGGCACGGTCGCGGTCCGACGGCTGTCCCCCGGCGTCGGCACGGTCACCTGGTCGACGTACAAGCCGTACCGCGGCCGGCGGGTGGCGCAGCGGGCCGTCCGGCTGCTCGTGGTCTACGCCTTCGGCGAGCTCGACCTGGACCGGCTCCAGGTCGAGGTGGATCCGGAGAACCGGGCGGCGGCCCGGGTCGCGATCCGCTCCGGCTTCCGGCGGGAAGGGCTGCTGCGCGGCGGCGCCGTCCTGCAGGGCGAACGCCGCGACGTCGCCGTGTACGGCCTGCGCCGCGACGACCCGCGGGCCGACACCCTGTCCGGCTGGACCGCGCTGATGGACTCGGTGCTGCCCAAGAAGCGGGTGATCGCGCACGTCGTCGTCCGGGACCGCGCCGGCCGGGTGCTGCTGTGCAAGGTCAGCTACAAGTTGGACCTCGAGCTGCCCGGTGGCGTGGTGGAGCCCGACGAGGACCCGGCGACCGGCGCGCTGCGCGAGATGGAGGAGGAGCTGGGCGTCGCGCTGCCGATCCACGGCGTGCTCGCGATCGACTGGCTGCCGCGCTGGGAAGGCTGGGGCGACGCGATCGAGATCCTGTACGACGGCGGCGTGCACGATCCGTCCCTGATCGACACGCTGCGGCCCGACGGCTTCGAGATCCTGGGGCTGGGCTGGTACGGGCCCGAGGAACTGGCCGGGCTGGTCTCCCCGCTCAACGCCCGTCGGCTGCCGACGGTGCTGGCCGACCCGACCGTCCTGCACAATCTTCGCGACGGCGCGACGTACTGATTCTGGGCCGGTTCACCGTCCGGGCGCCGCGACCGGCAGCGCCGCTCGCCGCCGCGCCAGGAACCGCTGCTCGGCGCCGTTGGCGGTGAGCGCGACCGCCTCGTCGTACGCCGCGGCTGCCTCGCGGGCGCGCCCCAGCCGCGCGAGCACGTCGGCCCGGGTGGCCGGCAGGTAGGCGTACGACCGTAGGGCCGGTTCCTTGCCGAGGGCGTCGAGCTCGGCCAGTACCGCGGGGAGGTCGGCGCCGGGGACCAGGCTCTGCGCCGCCGCCCGGTTCAACGCGACGATCGGCGACGGCCAGCTGAGCAGCATCGCGTCGTACATCCTGACGACCTGGACCCAGTCGGTCCGCTCCCACGAAGGCGCGGTCACGTGCAGTCCGGCGACCGCGGCCTGAAGGGCGAACCGGCCGGGAGTCTCGGCTCGGCGGAGTGCGACCGTCGCCCGCTTGACTCCCTCTCCCAGCAGGCGCGCGTCCCAGCGCGACCGGTCCTGATCGGCCAGCAGCACGAGCTCGCCGTCGTCGCTCAGCCGCGCGTCGCCTCTGGCCTGCGTCATCAGCAGCAGTCCCAGCAGGGCCAGCGGTTCCGGTTCGGTGGGAATCAGACGGACGAGCATCCGCGCCAGCTCGATCGCCCGTCCGGTCAGGTCCGCGCGGGTCAGCTCCGGTCCGGCGGCGACGTGCCCGGCGGTGTAGACCAGCTGGACCACGGTCAGGACGACGTCCAGCCGGGCGGCCAGTTCGTCGTCGGCAGGGATCCGGTACGGGATGCCGGCGGTCGCGATCTTCTTCTTCGCCCGGGTGATGCGCGCCGCGGCGGTCGGCTCGCTGATCAGCAGACCGGCGGCGACCTCCCGGGTGGTGAGCCCGCAGATCAGCCGCAGGGTCAACGCCACCTGCGAGTCCCGGGCCAGGGCCGGGTGACAACAGGTGAAGACGAGCCGCAGCGGATCCGTCGGCTGGTCTTCGTCGTCCGCGCCGGCCGGCTCCTCGATCAGCAACGGCAGCTTGCGCCGCAGGGTGGTCTCCCGGCGCAACCCGTCCAGCGCCAGCCGGCGGGCGACGGTCGTCAACCAGCCCGCGGGGTTGTCCGGGATGCCGTCCGGCCAGGTCCGCAGCGCCCGCACGAACGCCTCCTGCGCGCAGTCCTCGGCCAGGTCGAGGTCCCGGGTCAGCCGCACCGTCGACGCCAGCACGACCGACCAGCACTCCCGGTGCGCCCGGCCGACCAGTTCGGCGACCTCCCGCGCGCTCGCTCCCACTCGTCACCTTCTCTCCTGTGCCCGACGACGGCTGGTGGGACCCCACGGACCGCGGCGAGGTCCCACCATCAGCGGATCAGGCCGGCGGTCCGGAGTCCTCGGAGGTGTCCATCACCGGACGGACCTCCACGTTGCCCGACGGGCAGAGCTTGGCCAGCGCCAGCGCCTGGTCGAGGTCCTTGGCGTCGATCAGGTAGAAGCCGCCGAGCGCCTCCTTGGTCTCGATGAACGGGCCGTCGGTGACCAGCGGCTCGCCGTCGCCCTGCTTCACCGTGCTCGCGGTGGACGACCGCTCCAGCGCCGCCCCACCGGTGATCTGTGCTCCGGCCGCGATCACCGCCGCGGAGAACTCGTTGTGCAGGTCCATCTGCCGCTGCCACTCCTCCGGCGTGGTGACCTGGTCGTACCAGTCCTCGGAGTCGTACAGCAGGAACATGTACTGCGCCATCTCTGGCTCCCTCGTCTCGGGTTCTTCTGACATCTTGCTGACGAACGCTCCGGGAGGGAATCGACAACGCAGCACGACAACTTTGCGTGCCCGTCACGTGACCTGGCGTACACCGACGTTTCGCCGGCTCGCTTAGTGTTGACCGGGTACTCAACAAGTGGCCGGCGGGCCGCGGCAGGGAGGTACTCGTGCAGCACCTGGACGTCCTCGTGGTCGGTGCCGGCCTGTCCGGGATCGGTGCCGCCTACCGGCTGCAGACCCAGAGCCCCGACCGCACGTACGCCGTACTGGAGGCGCGGGAGGACCTCGGCGGCACGTGGGACCTGTTCCGTTACCCCGGGATCCGGTCGGACTCCGACATGTTCACGCTCGGGTTCCCGTTCCACCCGTGGAAGGCAGCCAAGGCGATCGCGGACGGGCCGTCGATTCTCGACTACCTGCACGAGACGGCCACCAAGTACGGGATCGACCGGCACATCCGGTTCAACCGGCGGGTGCTGGCCGCGTCCTGGTCGACCGGCGACGCGCGCTGGACGGTGCAGACCGAGCAGGAGTCGTACACGTGCTCGTTCCTCTACGTCTGCAGCGGCTACTACGACTACGACAGCGGGTACGTCGTGGACTTCCCCGGCCTGGCGGAGTTCGAGGGCAGGGTCGTGCACCCGCAGCACTGGCCCGAGGACCTGGACTACACCGGCCGGCGGGTGGTGGTGATCGGCAGCGGCGCGACCGCCGTCACGCTGGTCCCGGCGATGGCCGACCGGGCCGAGCACGTCACGATGCTGCAGCGCTCGCCCAGCTACATCGCCTCCCGCCCGGCGCGCGACGCGCTCTCGGACCGGATCCGGGCGGTGCTGCCGGAAGGGCTCGCGCACCGGGTGATCCGCGGCAAGAACGTCGCCTTCAGCTCGCTCACGTACGGCGCCTTCCGTCGCTGGCCGGCGCAGGCCGCCTGGTTGCTCAACAAGGCGGTGGCCAGGCAGCTGCCCGACTCGATCCCGGCCGACCCGCACTTCGTGCCGCGCTACAAGCCGTGGGACCAGCGGCTCTGCCTGGTGCCCGACGCCGATCTCTTCCGCGCCCTGACCGAGGGCTCGGCCTCGGTCGTCACCGACGAGATCGACACGTTCACCGCCGACGGCATCCGGGTGCGCTCCGGCGATCACCTGCCGGCCGACGTGGTGGTGACCGCCACCGGCCTCCAGATGGTTGCTCTAGGCAAGATCAAGCTGACGGTGGACGGCCGGCCCGTCGACGTGCACGACACGTTCGTCTACCAGGGCATGATGCTTAGCGGCGTGCCCAACCTGGCCTGGTGCATCGGCTACACCAACAACTCGTGGACACTCCGCTCGGACCTCACCTCGCAGTACGTCTGCCGCCTGCTCAACCACCTCAGCCGCACGCGCACCACCATCTGCGTCCCCCGGATCGACGCAGCGGCGTACGGCGCCCCTGCCCGGCCCGTCGTCGACCTCACCTCCGGCTACATCCGCCGAGCCGCGCATCTCCTCCCCCGCCAAGGCACCACCGGCCCCTGGCGCCTGCAGCAGAACTACGCCAAGGACCTGCTCAGACTCCGCCTCGCACCGCTGACCCACCCCGACCTGCACTTCACGAACCCGCCACAGCCGGAACGCCGCACCGCCTGACATCCAGGGCGAGTTGATCAACACGTCCTAGGCAACGGGAACGGCCACGGGCGGCGGCGGACCGACGTACCGGGCCGCCGGGCGGATGATCTTCGCGTCCGCCGCCTGCTCGAGGATGTTCGCCGTCCAGCCGATCACCCGGCTGACCGCGAACGTCGGCGTGAACAGCGACCGCGGCAGCCCGCACAACTCCATCACCACGCCCGCGTAGAACTCCACGTTCGCGTACAGGTTCCGCCCCGGCTTCACCTCCGCGAGCACCTCCACCACGCGGCGCTCCACCGTCGTCGCGAACTCGACCAGGTCCCCACCCAAGCCCACCGCCACCCCGCGCAGCATCTCCGACCGGGGATCCGCCGTCCGGTACACCGCATGACCGAACCCCATGATCCGGTCCCCCGACGCGACCTTCTGCCGGACCCAGGCGTCGATCCGGTCCGGCGTCCCGATCTCGTCCAGGCTCGCCAGCGCCCGGTCCGGCGCTCCTCCGTGCAGCGGACCCGAGAACGCCCCCAGCGCGCCCGCCACCGCCGACACCACGTCGGCCCCCGTCGAAGCGATCACCCGGGCCGTGAACGTCGACGCGTTGAACCCGTGGTCCACCGTCGAGATCAGGTAGTGCTCGATCGCCCGCACGTGCCCCGCCGTCGGCTCGCGCCCACTCACCAGGTACAACCAGTTGGCCGCCGCCCCCAGGTCGTCCCGCGGCTCCAGCGGTTGCTCGCCCTGCCGCAGCCGGTGCAGCTCCGCCAGGATCGTCGGCGTCACCGCGCACACCAGCATCGCGTCCGCCTTGCGCCGCGCGCGGTCCGCGTCCCACAACGGCGGCAACTGCCGAGCCGCTGCCAGCACCGACAGCGCGGTCCGCAGACCGGCCAACGGGTTGGCCACCGGTCCGGCCGCGGCGACGGCCGGAAGGATCTCGCGTACTTCGTCCGGCAGCACCCGCAGCGGCGCGACCTCGGCCACGAACCGCTCGCGGTCGTCCGCGTCCGGCAAGCGCCCCTCGATCATCAGGAACCAGACGTCCTCCAGCGTCTTCGACATCGCCAGTTCGATCGCCGAGTACTGGCGGTAGTGGTAGAAGCCTTCGTCTCCTCGGACGTCGCCCAGCTCGGTCTCCGTCACCACGACGTTCCGCAGTCCCGCCGGCACGTCGACAAGGTGATCTCCATTGATTGACATGGATTCACGGTCGAGCGTCAGTACAGTATTGTCAATGTTGATCAAGTCAACCTGGATGTCTGCGGGAGCGTGGCGTGCCGGAGCCGAGTGACGAGAATTACCTGACGACGGCCGAGGTCGCCGCCCGGTTGAAGGTGAAGCCGGAGACCGTCTACGCGTACGTCAGCCGCGGACTGCTGACCAGCGTTCGGGCCCGCGGCAGCCGCGGCAGCCTCTTCGCCGCCACGGACGTCGAACGCCTGGCCAGCCGCAGCGTCGACCACCCCGGCGCGATCGAACGCATCGAGTCAGCGCTCACCCTGCTGACCGACGACGAGCTCTACTACCGAGGGCACCGCGCCGCGGACCTGGCGACCAGTGGCACCGTCGAGTCAGTCGCCCACTTGCTGTGGACCGGTGAGCTGTTGTCGTCCGGGGCACCGAACCGGCCGCGCGGTGGGCTCGGCCCCTCGGCCTTTCCGGCGCCTCCGCAGGAGGTTGCGCTTGCTCGCGCGGCGATGGCGGTGGCTCCGCCCGGAGCCCGTCTGACGGACCAGCTCCGGATCGCCGTCGCAGCCCTGGGCGCCGGGGATCCCCTCCGTTTCGACCTCACCCCACAGGCAGTCCAGTCGGCCGCCGCGCGCATCCTCGGTGTTCTCACCGCCGCCCTGCCTGACTCGACCTCCCCGTCCGGCCTCTCCGGTGCATCCGCCCCTTCCGGCCCTCCCGGCCTGTCCGACCCTGCTGCCCTCTCCGGCTCGTCCGGCACGGACGGCTCCTTCGGTGCTCGGCTGTGGCCGAAGCTGGTGCTGCCCGGAGCGGACCGACCACCGTGCCCCGAGCTGCTGGAGGCGGTGATCATCCTGCTCGCCGACCACGGACTCGCAGTCTCGACCTTGGCCGCCCGGGTCGCCGCCAGCGCCCGCGCCAACCTGTACGCCGTCGTGTCGGCCGGGCTCGGCGCGCTCGACGGGCAGCTGCACGGCGCCGCGACCACCCTCGCGTACGAGTTCCTGGCCCGCGCGATCGACGACCCGGTCGCCGCGGTGTCCAACCAGCTGCGGTCGGGGCAGCCGGCCCCCGGGTTCGGCCACAAGGTGTACCAGCGCCGGGACCCGAGGGCCGACGTCCTGCTCGACCTGCTCGGAGATGCTCCGATCACCCGGACGGTCCGGGCCCTGGCCGACCAACTGCCCCACTTCCCCAACAGCGACCTCGCCGTCGCGGCGCTCATGCACGCCTACGACTTCCGCCCCGACGCGGGCGAGGCGATCTTCGCCCTCGCCCGCACCATCGGCTGGACCGCGCACGCGCTCGAGGAGTACGGGCAACCGACGCTGCGCTTCCGCGCTCTCGGCGTCTACACCGGCCCCGCCGCCATCACCACCTGACCACTGAGCAGCTCCAGGCGGAATCGACCGTTCGCCTGCGCCTCGGCCGGATGTGGATGCGGAAACGCCGTCCGCCAGTGCCTCAGCGGGTGTGGACGTGGAGCAGCTGGGCGCCACCCGGCGGCAGGCTGACGGGGAACGTGGCGGACCGGTTGGCGGCGTACGCGGTCGAGATCGGGTGGAACACGTCGACGCCGGTGACCTTGGCCGGGTTGAAGGTGAGCGCACCCCGGGCCGACGTGGAGTGCGAGCGGTTCGCCACCAGCAGCCAGCGGTCGGTGACCTCGGGATCGCGGGACCGGAACGTGCCGATCACCAGCGGCTGTCCGGTGACCGCAGTGACCAGGTCGGTGGGCACGAACGGACTGGTGCTGTTCGGCAGCGGCGTCTCGTTGGCGTGCACGACGGTCTCCGACACCAGCGGCTTGAGCTGGCGGCCGACCGGGTGCAGCCAGGTCGTGTTGATCTTCTTCGCCGCGGCGTACCGGCTGGTGCGGCGACCGTCGACCGTGATCAGCGCGGGCCCGAAACCCTCACCGCGCGCGGCTTCCGGTGTCCAGTAGGTGAAGTACTGGATGCCCTTGGCCCCGTAGGCGAGGCTGATGTTGATCTGCCAGAGCATTTCCGCGGCGGTCGGCTCGCGGTGCCCGTGGTAGGCGAGGGTCTGGATGAACACCCACGCGGGAACGCCCGCCCGCAGCGCGGCGGCGCGGACGATCGCCCAGTTGTGGAAGTAGTTCGCGTCCTCCCGGCCCTCGGACAGCAGCGGGTACCGGTCGAACGAGACCAGCGACGGCTTCACCACGTCGACGAACGCGTTGTAGTACGCCGGGTCGTCGGACGGGAACAGGTTGATGTACGGCAGCAGCTGCGGCGCGAGCTCGCGGGAGATCGCGACCGCCTTCGCCAGCGTGCCGAACCAGCCGGCGCCGGGTTCGTCGTACAGGTTGAAGCCGGCCATCGAGGAGTACGGGCCGTACGCGTCGCGGGCGCGGGTGTAGAGCTGCCGGGCCTCGGCCGGCGTGACGCTGAGGTTGTCGGCCGGCTGGTCGGAGATCGAGAACCAGCGGGACAGGTTGCGGATCTGGATGTCGTCGGAGATCAGCATCTTCAGCCCGGCGGTGCGGGCCAGCCCGAGCTGGTGCTGGAAGATGTTGCCGTCGCCGGCGTAGTTGCCGGAGATGACGAAGTCGAAGCCGGCCTCGGCGATCTCGGTGAACCGCTCGGGCGTGCTGGCGTACGGGTGCGGCGGCCAGAACAGGCCGATCGGGAAGTCCGGACCGCCGGTCAGCGGCAACGTGTCCGGCGACGGGATCGGCACGTCGGCGAGCCGGGCCGCAGCGTCGTCCGCAGTACCGGTGCGGCCGGCGACGATGTTCTGGCCGGCGGCGACTGCGCTCGCCTGGCCTGCCGTCACGGCGGAGGCGGCGGCTGCTGCTCCCGCGCCGAGCAGCAGCGCTCGACGGCTCGGTCCGAGTGTGTGGTGCGGGCTCTGCATGGTTCCTCCAGGGCGGTGGAAGTTGCGACGTCGATCAGGGGTGATCTGGTCAGCGGTGCGGGGTCCGGTGGGTGGAGACCGCCTCGGCGGTCAGGTCGAAGGACTTGGCGGCGCGCTCGTAGTCGCGCTGGGCGACCCCGAGGTAGAGCGCGTCCAGCACGATCATCTGAGCGTGCCGCCCGGCCAGACCGCCGGTACGGAAGGTGATGTCGCGCGCGGCGGTGACCAGGACGAGATCGGCCGCCTGCGCCAGCGGCGAGCGCGGGTAGTTGGTGACGGCAACGGCCGTCGCGCCCTGCTGCCGGGCCCGGCGCAGTGGTTCGAGGACCTCGTTGGTCTCGCCGCTGTGCGAGATGCCGAGCGCGACGTCCCCTGGTCCGAGCAGGGCGGCGCTGGTCAGCGCGGTGTGCACGTCGCTCCAACTGTTCGCGCCCCGGCCGATTCGGTGCAGCCGCAGCCGGAGGTCCTCGGCGACGGACGCGGATCCGCCCACGGCGTACAGGTCGATGCGGCGGGCCTGGGCCACCTCGTGCACGGTCTGCCCGAGCGCCTGGACGTCGAGCTCGGCGACGGTGTCCTCGAGGGCTCGGGTGTCGGCGCGGAGCAGGGTGCGGAGTACCTCGTCCAGGCTGTCGTCAGGGCTGACTTCGGCTCCGGTCCCGCGTTCCCAGCTGGTGCTGCTGCGACCGTTCTCCGCCGCGAGGGCGAGCCGGAGCTCGGCGTACCCGGCGAGGCCGAGGGCCAGACAGAAGCGGGTGACGCTCGGCAGCGACGTACCGCAGCGAGCCGCGAGCTCCCCGATGGTCGACGACGCGACGCCGGCCGGGTCGCGCAGCACCTCCTCGGCCACCAACGCCTGCGCCGGGCTGAGCGCCGGCAGCAGCCCACGGATCCGCGCTTCCAGGCTGGACGGCGGCGACTCGGCAACACTCATGTGAATGATTCTCAGAATGCGCGCGGCGAGGTGTCAATAGTTCACAATCGATGGCCCTGGGTCGTGTCCGGATGTGGTCAGCGCTTGGACAGGGCCTCGATCACCAGGAGCAGAGCCGAGTGGTCGAGCGAGCCGTGGCCTTGCGCGCGGGCGGCGCCCATCAGTTGGGCGGCGACGGCGCCGAGCGGGACGGTGACGCCGGCGGCGCGGGCGGAGTCGACGACGATGCCCAGGTCCTTGTGGTGCAGGTCGATCCGGAAGCCGGGCTCGAAGTGGTGGGCGATCATGCCTGCCGCCTTGCGGTCCAGGATCCGGTTCCCGGCGAGGCCGCCGGCCAGCACGGCGACCGCCGGCTCGAGATCGACCGAGTGGGCAGCCAGGAAGGTGAGAGCCTCGGCGACCAAGCCGATGGTGCCGGCGACGATCAACTGGTTGGCCGCCTTCACCGTCTGGCCCGACCCGGCCGGACCGACGTGAACGACGGTCGAGCCGAGCACGTCGAGTACCGGCTTGGCCGCCTGGAAGTCGTCGGCCGCGCCGCCGACCATGATCGACAGTGCCCCGTCGATCGCGCCCTGCTCGCCCCCACTGACCGGTGCGTCGAGCGCCCGGAAACCGGCCTCGGTCGCCGCGTCGGCGATCGTTCGCGCGGTGGCCGGCGCGATCGTGCTCATGTCGATCAGCAGCGTGCCGGGCGCGGCGGCCGCGAGCACGCCGTCCGGTCCGAGCACAACAGCTTCGACGTCGGGCGAGTCCGGCAGCATGGTGATCACCACGTCGGCGCCGGTCACCGCGGCCGCAGCCGAGTCGGCGACAGTGCCGGAGAACTCCCGCGGGCTCCGGTTGTAGGCGCGGACGTCGTGTCCGGCGGTCACCAAGTTGGTGGCCATCGGCAAACCCATGATGCCGAGGCCGATGAATCCGATGATCACTGGTTGCTCCCGATCAGTTGACGGTCGACGGAACGAATCACGCGGGCGGCCCGGTCGGCGAGCGCGTCCAGGTCGCCTCCCGGGCCGAGCGCGTCCCGGGTCAGGTCACGGCTGAGGCCGACCACGGTGGCGCCGGCGGCGAGATACTCCCCCGCGGCGTCGACGGGCACCGCCCCGGTCGGCATCAACGGAATCTCCGGCAGTGGCCCGGCCAACTCGGCGATGTACCGCGCGCCGCCGACCGGTCCGATCGGCGACACCTTCACGGCCTGGACCCCGAGCTCCCAGGCGGCGACGATCTCGTTGGGTGTCAGCGCGCCTGGCACGAACGGGACGCCGCGGGCATGAGCAGCCTCGACCAGCACCGGTGACGTCACCTGGCTGACCAGGAAGCCGGCCCCCGCGTCGATCGCCTGGTGCACCTGCTCGACGGTTCGGACCGTGCCCGCCCCGACCAGCACCGACGGCAACTCGGCTGCCGCCCGCGCGATCGCCTCCACCGCACCGGCCGAGGTGAGCGTGAACTCGACCGCGCCGAAGCCGTGTGCCACCAGTACCGCCGAGACCTCGACGAACCGCCCCGCGTCCGGCGCCCGCAACACCGCCACCACCGGCCGCTGCCCCAACTCGTCCCGCAACCGGATCATCAGTACTCCTCCAAGCTCGACAACATCAGTGGACCACCGCCGGAACGCGCCGCGGCGTCCGCTGCCCCGCGCTGGAGGCCGGCGAAGGCGCCGCCTCCGACCCGGCGGCGGCCGAGCCCGAAGCTGCCGGCAAGGCGGGAGTGCAACGGGGTGGCGGCGCAAGGGGTGCCTGCGCGGCCCGGACGGGGCATTGCGGCCGGTCGGTGAGTCTGGTCACGCGGTCACCGCCTCGATGGCTTCGCGAATGGCGGTCAGGCGGGAGGTGGAGGCCAAGCCGGCGTGGTAGATGTGCAGATCGGTGGCACCGGCCGACAGCAGCGACTGCCAGTGGGTGGCCAGGGTTTCCGCGTGGGCGGGGACCGGGGGCAGCGCGGTGACGTAGGCGCCGATCCGGGTCGCACCCAGGCGGTGGAGATCGAGGACCCGGCGGGCGCCGGCGGTGGTCAGCTCCCAGGCGGGCGCGATCGGACAGTCGATGCCGCCAGCAACCGAATCCAGGAAGGCGGCCGGACCGGTCGCCCACGGGTCGGTGGACGCGTGCAGCGAGACCTCCCGCACACCGGCCGCGCGCGCCTCGGCGACCACCGCCGTTCGGAGCTCCACGATCGCCTGCCGCCGGACCTCCAGCACCACGCTCGCCGATGCCCCGAGCGCATGCTCCACCGACGACGCACCGAGACCTGCCCGGATCGCCCCCGCCACGGCCGGTACGTCGAGGCCCGCCGCCGCGTACGCCGCCGTGCAGGCCCGGCAGAAGCAGATCGACAGCAGTGCCTGGTCGACCGGGGACCAGTCGGCGCCGGCAGTCTTCTCGTGCGCCGACTGATGTCCCGCGCCCATCGGTCCGCACGCCTCCAGCACCATCGCAGAGACACCGGTCTGGCGCGCGACCTCCCCGACCAGCACCTGCGCATACGCCCGAACCTGCTCGGACGACGGGCACAGCGCATAGTCGTAGACGTCCCCGAACGCACTCCGCACACACACCGAGGGATCGAGCCGCCCAACCGCCGAGCTGTGCGTCAGCACCACCCACGCCTGCACCGGCAGCGACACCTGAGCCGCCGCCCGGTTGAACGCGTCCTCCCCCGCCCATCCGGACGCGCTCGGCGGCCTCAGCGAACCCCACGCCTCCGGCCGCACGGGCACGTACAAGCCGCTCGGTGCCTCGACGATCCGGTGCCGCGGATGCCGCGGAGTCGCCGCGCGCACCGAGTGGTACGCCGCCGCGAGCACCACCGACGACGCACCGAGCGACTCGATCAGCTCGGGCGCGGCGGGATCACCGTCGAGGTCCCACGGATAAAGGTAGACAGCCGTCATCAGAATCTCGGCAGACTCGGGTCGTAGGCCGGATCCACCTGCCGCAGGTACGCCGTGTCGGCACGCGTGGTCCGCCCCGACGCGACGTACTGCCGGTGCAGCCGGAACAGCTTCGCCTCGTCGAGCTCGACGCCGAGACCTGGGCCGGCAGGGACCCGCAGCGCGCCGTCGGCGAACTCGAACGGCACCGTGATCACGTCGTCGCCGCTGTTCCAGGGGTAGTGGGTGTCACAGGCGTAGGCCAGGTTGGGCGTGGCCGCGGCGACGTGGGTCATCGCGGCGAGCGAGATGCCGAGGTGGGAGTTGGAGTGCATGGACAAGCCGAGGCCGAAGGTGGCGCAGAGCGCACCGAGCTCGCGGGTGTGCCGCAGGCCGCCCCAGTAGTGGTGGTCCGAGAGAACGATCTGGACCGCGCCGAGGCGGATCGCCTCGGGCACGGTCTCCGGGCTGACCACACACATGTTCGTTGCCAGCGGCATCGAGGCGGCGGCGGCGACCTGAGCCATCGCGGGGGTGGTCAGGGTGGGGTCCTCCAGATACTCCAGGACGCCGGCCAGCTCGGCGGCGACGTACTGGGAGGTGGCGACCGACCAGGCGCCGTTCGGGTCGATCCGCAGGGGGATACCTGGAAAGGCCTCGGCCAGGGCGCGCACCGCGGCGATCTCCTGGTCGGGCGGGAAGACGCCGCCCTTCAGCTTGAGCGAACCGAAGCCGTGCAGGTCGATCATCCGCGCGGCTTGCGCGACCAGGCCGGCGGGGTCGAGCGCTTCGCCCCACTCGTCGGCGGCCTGGCCGGGATGACCGGCCCACTTGTAGAACAGGTACCCGCTGTACGTCACCGTCTGCCGCACCGCACCGCCGAGCAAGTCGACCACCGGCAGGCCGAGCAGCTTGCCCTGGGCGTCGAGACAGGCGACCTCGATGATCGAGAACACGCTGCGCTTCTGAATCGGCGGTACGTCGTTGCCCAGCTCGGCGAACACGATCGCCTCGATCGCGCTGGTGTCGAACACGCTTTGTCCGACCAGGGCCGGCCGCACCCTGGCCAGCCGCTCCAGCACCACCAGCTCCCCGGACCCCTCCCCCAGGCCGACGACGCCGTCCGCGACGTGCAGCTGGACGACGGTACGGAGGGCGAGGGGTTCGTGCACGCCGGTGGCGTTGAGCAAGGGCGGGTCGGCGAAGGCGATCGGGGTGATGGCGAGGTCGGTGATCTTCAACGGGGTCAGCCCTTCGTCGCGCCGGCGGTGATTCCGCGGATCAGGGAGCGTTGCATGAGCAGGTAGACGACAAGGCTGGGGACGAGAGCGATCAGCGCGCCCGCGAGCAGCACGCCCGGGCCGACGGTGCCGTCGGAGCGCAGTACCGACAGGGCGACCGTCAGCGTGTAGTCCGAGGGGTCGTCGGCGGCGATCAGCGGCAGCAGGTACTGGTCCCAGATCATCATGAAGCCGAAGATCGTCGCCACGCCGAGCACGGGCTTGGACAGGGGCAGCACGATCACCCACAGCATCCGCAGCTCGCCGACCCCGTCCAGCCGGGCCGCCTCCTCGATCTCGCGCGGGATCTCCTTCATGAATTCGGTCATGATCAGGATCGTGAACCCCCACAGCGCGACCGGCAGGATCACGCCGAACACTGACCCCTTCAGGCTGATCCCGAGGAACGGCAGCTCCGCGAGCACCTGCGACAACGGCACCGCGATCACCTCCTCGGGCAGCATCATCGTGAGCAGGAACAGCAGCATCACGACCGTGTGACCGCGGAACTTCCGGCGGGCCAGCGCGTACGCCGCCAGCACCGACACGGTCAGCTGCAACAGCAAGCCGCCACCGACGATGACCAGCGAGTTGAGGAAGTAGCCCCAGATCCCCTTCTCCCCCGCGATCTGGAACCCGAGCAACGTCGGGTCCTGCGGGTAGAGCGTGACCTGGGTCGAATCGGTGGTCTTGTTGAAGGCACCGGCGAAGATCGTCAGGAACGGCGCCGCGAAGACGAACAGCACGACCGCGCACAGCAGGATCCGCAGCACCTTGCCCACGCCCAGGCGCGGCGACCACCCGAGGGCGGTGTCGAACTGCGAGGACATGCTCATGAACCTGACTCCTTTTGCCGGGTGAGCAAGCGCATGCCGAGGGTCAGCACCACCGTGACCAGCAGCAGCAAGGTCGAGGCGGCCGAGGCGACGCCGAGGTCGTTGCGCTGGAAGCCGAGCGAGAAGACCCGCGTCATCCACACCTCGGTCGAGCCCGCGGGACCACCGCCGGTCAGCACGAACACCTCGGTGAAGATCCGCAGGCTGCGGATCGCCGCCAGTGTGAGCAGCACCGAGATCGCCGGCCGCAGGCCGGGCAGCACGATGTACCGGATGCGTTGCCACCGGCTGACGCCGTCGACAGCGGCCGCCTCGTACAGCGTCCGGTCGATGCCCGCCAGCCCGGCCAGGATGATCACCATGTTGTACGGCGCGGCGGTCCACACCCCGACCACCATCACCGACACCAACGCCTGGTCCGGATCGTTCAGGAACCCGAACGGACCCAGCCCGAACCAGCCCGCGATCGAGTTCACGAACCCGGTCTCGGTCGGGAAGTACAGGATCCGCCAGACCTCGCCGATCACCGCGACCGCGGTCACCACCGGCAGGAAGATCGCCGTTCGCAGCACCCACAGTGACCTGGTCTGCCCCTCCAGCAGCAACGCCAGCAGGAAGCCGAGCACCAGCGCGCCGACGGTCTGCCCGATCCCGAGCAGCAGGGTGTGCCCCAGCGCGCTGCGGAACCGCGAGTCGGTCAGCACGGTCCGGTAGTTCTCCAGCCCGACCCACTGGTCGCCCAGGAACGGCTGCACCTTGAACAGGCTCATCCGCAGCCCTTCGACCATCGGGATGAACTTGAACATCAGCGCGAACAGCAGCGCCGGCAGCAGCAACACCCACGGCAGCCATCCGGGCCCGGACAGCATGCCCCGCCGGGCCGCGACCAGAGGCCGGGCCCGACGAGTCAGCGGAACAGTGGTCACCCGAGGACGTCCTGTGCCTTGAGCTCGGCGGTGATCGCCTGGTCGAGCTTCTTCAGGCCGGCGTCCAGATCGCTGTCGCAGCTGGACATCATCGCGTTCACACCCTCGCCGAGCGCCTGGCGGATGGGCTGGAACTTGATCGACCAGACAAAGGTCTTGGTGTCGTCCAGGTACTGCTTCTGGATCAGGTCCCAGCGCGGGTCGCCGAGCACCTTGTGCACGTCGACGCCTCTGTTCACCGGCAGCCGGACGGTCGGGTACTTCGACTCCTCCGCCTTCATCCCGATCTCCTGCCCCTCCGGGCTGATCAGGAACGCGGCCAGCTTCTTCGCCTCGTCGCTCTTCTGCGAGCCGGCACCGAAGTAGATGTTCTCGCCGTCGCCGAGGGTGGTCGTGCTGACCGGCCCCTTCGGCATCGGGACCACCTCGTACTTGTCCTTGCCGAGAATCTTGTCGTACGTGCCGAAGGCGTACGGTCCGGTCAGGTAGATGCCGGCCTTGCCCTCCTGGAAGAACGGGGCCTCGCTGGTGGTCAGGTTGAGCGAGCCCGGCACCACGTTGCCCGGGGTGCAGAACTGCCTGCGGATGAACTCCAGCCCGGTTCTGGTCTGCGGCGAGTTGATCACCGACTTGTACTTGCCCTCGCCGGCCGGCGCGAGAATGTCGCCACCGGCCTGCCAGATGTAGCTGATCCCCCACCAGCCGATGTAACCGTTCTTGCTGGAGCCCGGTACGACCATGCCGTAGGTGTCCTTCTTGCCGTTGCCGTCCGGGTCCTTGGTCGCGAACGCGGTGGCCAGCGCGGTCAGGTCGTCCCACGTCTTCGGCTGGGGCAGACCAAGCTTCTTGCGCCAGTCCACCCTCACCAGGGTTCCGAAGGCCTGCCTGCTGTAAGGCACGCCGTACAGCTGACCGTCGAGGCCCTTGTTCTGCTGCCAGGTGGCGGCGTCGATCGCGTCGCCGCCCTCGATCTGGCCGGGTTCGACCGGGGTCGTGTAGCCCTGGCCCTGGTACGTTCCGAGCAGGCTGGCGTCGTTGACCCACAGGTCCGGCAACTTCTTCGACGACGCTTTGGTTTGCAGTTGGGTGTCGAACTCGAGCACGCCCTGGTAGTTCACCTGGATGCCCGTCTTCGCGGTGAAGGCGGCCAGGATCGCCTTGTAGGTCGTGGCACCCTCGGGCCCGCTCCGGGTCCAGAACTCCAGCGGTGCGCCCGCGTCGCCTGCTGAATCGTCGCCCCCGCAGGCGCTCAGCGAGCCGACCAGGGCCATCGCGGACAGCGCGGCGGCGGCTCGCCTCGGCGAAATCCTCATGGTCAGTCCCCATCCCTCGGTTTTACATATGTGAATGCTCTTCAGACTGGCGGAACGGTTTGAAACGTATTAGGTTGTTCACGTACTTGTCAACGTGCCGCAACAACGGCCGTCCGGATCCGGCCGGTGCTGGTTCGGCCAGAAGGGGGTCGCATGCTGATCGTCGTCACCGGAGCCGCCGGGCTGGTCGGCGGCCTGCTCCGGCCTCGGCTCGCCCGGCCGGGCCGCACACTGCGGCTGGTCGACGTCGCGCCGATCGACGACCTGTCGGACGGCGAGCAGTTCGTCCAGGCGTCGGTGACCGATCTCGACGCCATGGAACGGGTGTGCACGGGCGCCGACCTGCTCGTCCACCTCGGCGGTCACTCCTCCGAGCGGCCGTGGCAGCAGATCCTGGAGACCAACATCCAGGGCGGGTACGTCGTGCTGGAGGCGGCGCACCGCACCGGCGTTCCACGCGTCCTGCTCGGCAGCTCCCTGCACGCCACCGGTTACGTCCGCGCCGACGAGGCCGCCGCCGAGCCGGTGCTCCAGCCGTGCCCCGACACCTACTACGGCGTCGGCAAGGTCACACTCGAAGCCCTCGGCAGCCTGTACGCCGACCGCTGCGGCCTGATCGTGGTGTCGGCCCGGATCTGCACCGTCGGTGAAACCATCGGTACCGGCGGCCGGACGCTGTCCACCTGGGTGTCCCCCGGCGACCTGGCCCGGCTGGTCGAGGCGACGGCGATCCTGGACAAGCCCGGCCACCACCTCGTCTGGGCCGTCTCCGACAACACCCGCGGCTGGTTCTCGCTGGCGGCAGGCCGGGCGATCGGCTTCCACCCCGAGGACGACGCCGAGCACCACATCGGTCCCGGCACCGACCAGACGCACGACCCCCACGCCGTCCTGGCCGGGGCATTCGTCGACGACGACCATCCACTGGGAGGCACCTGGTGACCACCGAGGAGGTCCGGCTGGTCAAGTCGGCCGAGCGCACGCTGCGCATCCTGGAGGTGCTCGGCGAGGCGCGCGGCCCGATCTCGGTGACCGAGCTGCACAAGCGCACCGGTTATCCGCGGTCCAGCCTGCACCAACTGCTGCACACGATGATCGCGACCGGCTGGATCGAGAGCACCAGCGAGGGCGCCCTGGTCGGGATAGGGTCGCGCGCCCTCCTGGTCGGCACCGCTTACCTGGACCGCGACCCGGCGCTGCCGTTCGGGATCCGCACACTGGAGAAGATCCGTGAGGAAACCGGCTACACCAGTCACTACGCGAGGCTCGACGGCGGCAGCGTGATCTACCTGGCCACCCGGGAGTCGCTGTCCCCGCACCGTGCGACCAGCCGGGTCGGACGCCAGCTCCCGGCGTACGCGACGTCGCTGGGCAAGGCGCTGCTGGCCGAGCTGACCTTGACCGAGGTGTCGCTCGCGGTGCCGGCCGACCCGCTGCCCGGCCTCACGCCGCACACGGTGCCCAACCAGGTGGAGCTGGCGATCGAGCTGGAGCAGACCCGGCAGCGCGGCTATTCGCTGGAGCGCGAGCAGAACACGCTCGGCCTGGGCTGCATCGGCGTCCCCGTTCCGTACCGCATCCCCGCCACCGACGCGATCAGCTGCTCCATCCCGATCGACCAGTGCACCGACGCGGAGGTGGAGCGGGTCGCCGCGATCATCCGCGAGCAGGTGCAGCTGCTCGCCACCAAGCTCCGCGCAGAAGGCATTCGCTAGGGCGTGCCGATCAACACGCTCTCACCCGTTTTCCACCGCCCTGGAAGGATCTGCCATGTTGCAAGGCTTAGTTCGTGCTGCCCTCCTGCTGGCCCTGCTCGGCTTCGGCGTGGTGGCCCCGAGTGCTCCGGCACACGCGGCACCGGCCCGGATCGACAGCTATCCCCAACCCGCCATCTATCCCCGCTCGCCCGACTACGAGCTGATCGTCAACGGCCAGCGGATCGACGTCGTCGACTACCCCGGCTACGACTACGCGCACTTCTCGATGGCTGCCGGTGAGGCGACCATCTCGGTCCGCAAGCTGAACAACACCGCGATCGGCGCGTACACGATCTCGCCCCGCAAGCTCGGCCTGCGCGGCACGGTGAGCGGTCCGACCCTGACGTTCACGATCCCGAACGACGAGTACCTGATCGTCAAGCTCGACGGCCGTCCCGACCTGGTGATCGCGGCGGACCCGGCCGAGACCGACCGTCCGGCGTCGTCCGGGCCACGGATCCACAACGTGGTCACGTACGGCGCGGACGCGACCGGCCGGGCGCTGTCCACCAGCGCCGTGCAGAACGCGGTGAACGCTGCCAACGCCGCCGGCGGCGGCACCGTGTACGTCCCGGCCGGCGTCTACCTGGTCGGCAACGTGCTGCTCAAGAGCAACGTCTCCTTGTACCTCGCACCGGGTACCGTGTTCCGCTTCACCGGCAACCCCGCCGACTACACCAAGCACTGGCACAAGGACTCGCAGAATCGCGACATCACCTGGTGGATCTCGACCGAGTTCGGATCCAGCAACATCCGTGTCTTCGGCCGCGGCACGCTGGACAGCAACGGCGCCGAGGCGATCAGCCGGTTCAACTTCGCCGCCAACATCCTGGTCCCGATCGGCACCAGCAACTTCCGCTTCGACGGCCTGATCGTGCGCGAGTCCGGCGCCTGGGCGATCGTCACCGCCCGCTCGCAGAACCTCACCTTCACCAACGTCAAGATCTTCAACCGCCTCGACATGGGCGAGAACGACGGCATCGACGTGAACGAGTCGCAGAACGTCGTGGTCCGGCACGGCATCGGCATCAGCCTCGACGACCCGTGGACGACCAAGGCCTGGCGCGAGGACACCGACATCGCGCTGCCCTGGCCGGGCAGTCCGCAACCGGTGGAGAACGTGCTGTTCGACGACCTGATCTCCTGGACCCGCTGCTACGGCTTCAAGATCGGGCAGGGCACGCTGCAGCCGCAGAGCAACGTGACCTTCCGCAACGGCGTCGTGTACGACGCGGCGATCGGTATCGGCATCCACCACCGGTACGGGTCGGCGGCGGTCAGCAACGTCACCTTCGACTCGATCGACGTCGAGCGGATCGGCGTCAAGCTGGTCGAGGACCGGACCTGGCTACGCTTCATCATCGAGAACCCGGGTCTCGGCGCCGGCCCGGTGCGCAACGTGACCGTCAGCAACGTCACCGTGCGGGACAAGGGCACCACGTTCGCGGTGCTCAAGGGTCTTGACCCGTCGGCGAACTTCAGCAACGTGCGGTTCGACCGGGTCACGATGCCCGGCGCCACCTCCCCGGCCACCACCCTGACCGCGATGAACATCCTCGACCGCGCGAACTACCACAACGTCTCGATCGCGCCCCAGCAGGATCCCGAACCGCAGCCCCGCCCGAATCTCGCGCTCGGCAAGGCCGCGACCGCGTCCAGCGGCCAGGCGATCGCCCCACTCGCCGTCGACGGCGACGTCTCCACCCGCTGGGGTTCTGACCGCAGCGACGATCAGTGGTTCCAGGTCGATCTCGGCACGCCGACCCCGGTCAGCGGCGTCACAATGCTCTGGGAGGCGGCGTATGCCCGGGCCTATGCCCTTCAGCTCTCCGACGACGGCGTGACCTGGCGCGAGGTGCACTCCACGAACAACGGGACGGGTGGTGTCGAGGCCGTTGACTTCAGCCCCGCCACCACCCGCTATGTCCGGCTACGCGGTATCCAGCGCGCCACACAGTACGGCTACTCGCTCTGGGAGTTCCAGGTGCACTAGAAGAGCGCGGTCATCAGCTGCCGGCGGGCCTTGATCACCCGCTCGTCGTCGCCGCCGACGACCTCGAACAGCTCCAGCAGGTGCAGGCGCACCGTGTTGCGCTCGTCGCCGGCGGTGGACTGGATGGTCCGGATCAGCCGTGCGAACGCGTCCTCGACGTGACCACCCATCAGGTCGACGTCGGCGACCAGCAGCTGTGCCTCGATGTCGGTCGGGTTGTCGGCCGCGCGGGTCCGCACCTCGGCCGGCACGTCCCGGGTCCGCTTCACCAGCTGGACCCGGGCCAGTCCGGCCTTGGCCTCGGCATCGTTCGGGGTCTCCTTGAGCAACGTCTCGTACGCCGTGATCGCGCCGTCCAGGTCACCGGCGGCCACCGCGTTCTCGGCCGCCTCGTACCGCGGGTCGAGCGCGGGCTCGGCCTGCTCGGCGGGAGCGGCCGGGCCGACCGGCTCGGCGCGGCCGGTGATGCCGTTGGCCACCGCAACCGTGAGCAGCTGGTCGAGGTACTGCCGGGCCTCGGGCTCACCGAGCGCGCCCTGGAACAGCGGGACCACTTGGCCGCGCAGGACGGCGATGACCAGCGGGATGCTCTGCACGCCGACCGCCTGGGCCAGCTGCGGGTTCGCGTCGACGTCGATCCGGGCCAGCAGGAACTTGCCGCCGTACTCCGTCGTCAGCCGGGCCAGCACCGGGCCGAGCGCCACCGAGGCCTCCGACCGCGGCGACCAGAACTCGACGACCACCGGGTGCTGGACGGACCGCTCGATGACGTCGGTCTGGAAGCTCTGCTCGGACACGGTCAGCACGTACGGGCCGGTGACACCACCGCCACCCGGACCACCAGGTCCGCCACCCGGTCCGCCGGCGCCGGGACCGCCCGGACCGCCGGGGCGGGCGGGTGCACCGGGCCCACCCGGGCCGCCAGGACGCGCGGGCGGCTGCCGCAGGGACGAAAGGTCGATCGCTCCAGGTCGGGAGAAGTTCGGCTGGCTCACCGCTGCCCTCCGGTCACTACATCTCGGTTCATGGTCCTATCCTCTCCGACCGCCCCGGCCGGTGTGGCGCGCGGGTCGCCAGCAGCAGCCTGGCGAGCCCGCTCCGGGTGCCCGCCACCGCGATCTTGGTGCCCGCGACCAGGGTCTGCTGGAACGGCGGCGACCAGTCCCAGCCGGTGCCGGTCTGGCAGGCCAGCACCCGCAGACCGCCGGCTTCGTCCAGCTCGCCGAGCCGGCGGCCGACGGCGACGGAGTCCCGCTCGACGGTGACCTCGGTCAGCAGCAGCACGCGCCGACCGGCCGGCACGGTGGCCTGGGTGCGCCGGTTCGCCACCGCCGCCGCGATCGCGGGCGCGACCAGCATCGACACCGACCGGCTGTGGCCGAGTCCGAGCATGCGCTCGACCTTGTGCGCCAGGTCGTGGTCGAACATCCGCATCGTGATCCGGGCGTCGGGGTTCAGGTCCCGGACCACCATCGCGGTCTCCAGGTTGGTGATGTCGCCGTTGGTGATCGCGAGCACTGCCTGGGCCCGTGGCGCGCCGGCCAGCCGCAGCGTCTCCTCCTGGCTGCTGTCGCCCATCACGAGCGGGATCCGCAGCCGGTGCGCGGTCTGCACGCCGGGCGCCTCCTCGTCGTGCTCGACCCCGACCACGGCGACACCGCGCTCGGCCAGGATCTCCAGCACCCGCGCACCGACCGTGCCGAGCCCGCAGACGATGACATGGTTGCGCGGCCGGCCCCGGACGCCGCCGATCACCCGGGACAGCCGTGCCCCGATCAGCGAGTCGACGATCACCGCGGTCAGCAGCGCGACCAGCACGATCCCGGTCAGCTGGACCACCACCGCCGCGACCTTCGCCCACGGCTGTGCGTTCGCGAAGACGTCGTCCTCGATCCCGGCCGAGGTGACCGCGCCCATCACCAGGTACAGCGCGCGCAGCCACTCCACCCCGGCGATCCAGTGCGTCAGCGCCGTCCCGATGACGACGAGCAGCGCCATCACCGCGGCGATCACCCGGACCCGGCGGTCCAGCACGTCCCGGGTCGCCATCACCCAGCCGGTACGCCGGACGTCCCGCTTCCGCCGCAGATGCCGTACGCCGGTGCCGAGCACGATGTCCCCGGCCGGGTCCGCACTGGACAGCGGCAGCAACTCCGGCGTCGCCGACGAGGTGGTGTCGGCCAGCACCGTCACCTTCTCGCGGATCAGCTCGGCCGGTCCGGCCACCATCCGGCGCCCGCCCAGCTCCAGCCAGGTCAGCTCGTCGTCCTCCAGCGCGTCCGCCACGAACGCGGGCGCGGCCAGCGACGGCCCGGAGATCACCACGCAGTCGCCGAGCAACTGGTGCAGCTGGGCGCCGATGCGCGGGTTGACCATCTGCACGACGATGCGCAGGTTCTCGTCCATGTCGCGGGCGGTCAGCGCGGTGTGCACGTTGTGCACGTCGTCCGCGTCCAGCAGCACCAGGGCCCGCGCGGTCGACGGCTTCTTGCCGTCGGTGTCGATGCCGGCCCGGCGCAGTACCGACTCCCGGACCACCCGCACGCCCATCACCTGAGCGCCGAGCTCGGCGATCCGCTCGATGTGCCGCGACGCCGGGTTGACGATCGCGGTGACCTCCTCGCCGGAGCTCACCAGCTCGGTGACCACCCGCAGCATGGTGCGGTCGGAGCCGCAGACGACCACGCCCCGGCTGTCCGGAGTCGGGGTGGCCTGCCGCTCCGCCTGCGCACCACGGCCCCGGCGCCTGCCGGTGGACGACGCCGGGACCTCGGGAACGGCCTCAGAAGCGGGCGGGCTCTCGGTACTCGCCCCACTCGTCCCGAAGAACGTCACAGATTTCACCCATGGTCGCCTCCGCACGCGCCGCCTCCAGCATGGGCTCGATCAAGCTGCCGGTCCCCCTGGCCGCCTCGACCAGCGCGGTTAGCGTACGACGCACCTGGGCCTCGTCGCGTTGCGCCTTGCGCGCCGCGAGAGCCCGGCACTGCTCGATCTCGACCTCGTGGCTGACCCGGAGGATCTCCAGCTCGCCGGCGACGGTGTCGGTCAGCGTGTTCACGCCGACGATCTTCTTCTCGCCCTTCTCCAGCTTCTGCTGGTACTCGAACGCGGCGTCGGCGATCTCGGCCATGAACCAGCCGTCCTCGATGCCGCGCAGGATGCCGCCGGTCATCGTGCCGTCCGGGCTCATCTCGCGGATCCGGGTGAAGATTTCCTCGGCCTGCTGCTCCAGCTGGTCGGTCAGCGCCTCGACGTACCAGGAACCGCCGAGCGGGTCCGCGACGTTGGTGACGCCGATCTCCTCCATCAGCACCGACTGGGTCCGCAGCGCGATCTCGGCGGACTCGTCGGTCGGCAGCGCGAGCGTCTCGTCGAGCGCGTTGGTGTGCAGCGAGTTGGTGCCGCCGAGCACCGCGGCCAGCGCCTCGACCGCGGTCCGGACCACGTTGTTCACCGGCTGCTGCGCGGTCAGCGAGACCCCGGCGGTCTGGGTGTGGAACCGCAGCCACTGCGCCTTGTCGGTCTTCGCGCCGTACACGTCCCGCAGCCAGCGGGCCCAGATCCGGCGGGCGGCGCGGAACTTGGCGATCTCCTCGAAGAAGTCCAGGTGGCTGTCGAAGAAGAACGACAGCCCGGGCGCGAACACGTCGACGTCCAGCCCGCGGCTCAGCCCCAGCTCGACGTACCCGAAGCCGTCGGCCAGCGTGAAGGCGAGCTCCTGCGCGGCCGTCGACCCGGCTTCACGGATGTGGTAGCCGGAGACGCTCAGCGGCTTGTACGCCGGGATGTTCGCCGCGCAGTACTCCATCAGGTCGCCGATCAGCCGCAGGTGCGGTTCCGGCGGGAACAGCCACTCCTTCTGAGCGATGTACTCCTTGAAGATGTCGGTCTGCAGGGTGCCGTTGAGCTTGGTGATGTCCGCGCCCTGCCGCTCGGCGGCCACCAGGTACATCACGAAGGCCGGCACCGCGGGCCCGGAGATCGTCATCGAGGTGGTGACGTCCTGCAGCGGGATGTCCTTGAACAGCCGGTCCATGTCGGCCGCGGAGTCGATCGCCACGCCGCAGTGCCCGACCTCGCCGAGCGCCTTGGGATCGTCGGAGTCGCGGCCCATCAGGGTCGGCATGTCGAAGGCGACCGACAAGCCGCCGCCCCCACCGTTCAGGATCATCTTGTACCGCGCGTTGGTGTCCTCGGCGTTGCCGAAGCCGGCGAACTGGCGGATCGTCCAGGTCCGGCCGCGGTACCCGGTCGGGTAGAGCCCGCGGGTGAACGGGAACTCGCCCGGCCAGCCGATCCGCTCCATCCGGGGGTCGTCGACCCCCTCCGGCGGACCGTAGACCGGTGCCACCTCGGTGCCCGACAGGGTGGTGAAGTCCGCCTCCCGCCGGCGCGAGGCGTCGTACCGCTGCTGCCACCGGCGCTGGCCGGCCGCGATCTGCTCGGCGTCCATCGATCAGCCCTCCTAGGAAACTGCCCCCAAAGTACTAGGACGTCCAACTATTTCCTAGTCCTGATCCCCCTTCCCCCCCCGCACGCCGCCCGCCTGATCCCCTCCGCGCCCCCTCGCACGCCGAACTCCCCGATCCCCCCGGCGACCTTGAGCACGCCCCAGCCACTCCCGGCGACCGCAGACGACTGCCCGGTGCTCAAAGTCGCCCTCCGCCCCCAGCCGTCCACCTTGAGCACGCCCCAGCCGTCTGCCTCGGCGCGCGACGACTGCCCGGTGCTCAAAGTCGCCCTCCGCCCCAGCCGTCCACCTTGAGCACGGCCCAGCCGTCTGCCTCGGCGCGCGACAACTGCCCGGTGCTCAAAGTCGCCCTCCGCCCCAGCCGTCCACCTCGAGCACGGCCCAGCCGTCTGCCTCGGCGCGCGACGACTGCCCGGTGCTCAAAGTCGGGCTGCCGTGGAGGTTGCGGCGACTTTGAGCGCGGGGCAGCCGTTTTCGGCGGGTGGGGGTGGCTGGGTGGTGCTCAAGGTCGGGTCCGGCGGGTCGGCGGACGGGAACGGGACCGGGGCGCGGCTAGAAGTCGCCGGCGTTGTGGCGGAGGGGTTCCAGCACCGACCAGAGGACCTTCAGCTGCTCGTCGGTGAGACCGCGCAGGGCGAAGTCGGCGGCGACCAGGTCGGCGGTCGCGCGCTCGACCAGTTCGCGACCCTCAGGAGTGATCGCGCAGAGCACCGCTCGGCCGTCGTCCGGGTGCGGGGTCCGGGTGACGAGGCCGGCGGCTTCCAGCCGGCGGACGATCGAGGTGACCGACGTCGGGTGGACCTGGAGCCGCTCCCCCATCTTGCCCAGCGGGAGCGAGCCGCGCCGGGAGAAGGTCAGCAGGACCAGCGCCTCGAACCGGGCGAAGCTCAGGTTGTGCTTGCGCAGGATGTCGTCCAGTTCTCCGATCACGATCTGCTGGGCCCGCATCAGGGAGGTGACGGCGCGCATCTGCTCGACCGCGCCCCAGCGCCGCGCCCACTGCCGCGATGCCTCGTCGATCGGGTCGAACGGCAACGGTCTCTTCCTCGCCATGCCGGAAGGTTAACCGCCGCGACCGCCCGCACGGCTGACCTGACGACCCGGCGCGACCGGGCTCTGCCGAACTGTCGGTCGAAGGTGCCATGCTCGGGCCATGTCGCTACCGCCCGAACGCGCATCCTTCTACCTCGACTGCCTGCGAGCCGACTCGTCCCGCCTCGCCGAGGTCGGCCGGATCGGCCTGGCCGCCACCGTGCCGAGCTGTCCCGGCTGGACCGTCGACACGGTCCTGCGGCACACCGCGACCGTCTACCTGCACAAGATCGAGATCCTCCGCCTGGGCCGTCGGCCCGACCCGTGGCCGCCGGACCTGACCGCCCACGACACCTTCGCCCTGTACGACGAGGCGCGGGCCGGCATCGTCGAGGCGCTCGAGCAGGCCGGCACGTCGCTGGAGACCTGGACCTTCTCCCCCGACGACCACACCTCCGGCTTCTGGTTCCGCCGGATGGCGCTGGAGACCGCCGTGCACCGCATCGACGCCGAGCTGGCCCACGACATCGCCACGCCGGTCGACCAGGAGCTGGCCGTGGACGGTATCGACGAGCTGCTCGTCCTGATGCTCGGCGGTCCGTGGTGGGCGGAGGGCGACACCGAGCACCCGGTCGACGCCACCGTCCGCATCACCACCGCGGGCCGGTCCTGGACGGTCGACGCCAACGCCACCAGCGCCACGGTCACCTCCGGCACCGACGGCCCCGCCGACGCCGAGGTCTTCGGCGAGCCCACCGAGATCTTCCTGTGGCTCTGGGGCCGCCTGGACCAGCAGCTGGTGCAGACCGCGGGCGACGACGCGGTGGTCACGGCCTTCCGCGCCCGGGTGGCGGAGTGCACCACCTGACCGACCGGCAGGGCGTGATCACCACGCCCTAGTAGAGGTCACGAACGACGCGCGCCGGTGAACCGGCCACCAGCGCTCCCGGCGGTACGTCGCGGGTGACCACCGCGCCGGCACCCACGACGGCGTCCGCGCCGACCGTCACCCCCTGCAGGATGATCGCCGAGGCGCCGATCCAGACGTTGCGCTCGACCCGGATCGGTGCCGCGGTGATGCCCGAACGCCGCTGCGCGGGCGCGACCGGGTGGCCGGAACTGATCAGGCTGACGTTCGGCCCCAGCATCACCTGGTCGCCGATCTCGATGCCGCCGAAATCGTTGAACCGGCAGCCCTGGTTGACGAACACATCGCGGCCGACCCGGACGTTGATGCCGTAGTCGGAGTAGACGGGCGGAATCAGGCGGAAGGTCTCGTCGACCGGGCGGCCGATGAGCTCGCTCCATGTCGCCCGGATCGCGGGCTGGTCGTCGTACGGAAGGGTGTTGAGCTGCTCGGTCAGCCGGATCGCGCGCGCGACGCGCTCCCGGAAGTCCGGCGGCACTGTCAGGGTGGTCATCTCCGCAGCCAATCAATCGGGCGATCGGCGGCGCAAACAACCGGGCCGGCAGCGCGCCACAACGTCTGGTTGTTCACCTACAGTTCTGCCCGTGGAGCTCGAGGCCGTGCGGACGTTCGTGGCGGCAGCCGAAGCAGGCCAGTTCCAGGCCGCGGCCGACGAGCTCGGGGTGACCCAGCAGGCCGTCTCGAAGCGCATTGCGGCGTTGGAGCGCCAGCTCGGCGTTCTGCTGTTCGCGCGATCGCCGCGCGGCGCCCAGTTGAGCATCGACGGGCAGGCGTTCCTGCCGCCCGCGCGTGAACTGCTGCGCGCCGCCGAACGCGCGGAAGCGTCGGTCCTGGCCGGCCGGCGCCCGCTGCGGATCGACGTCCTGAACCGCCGGACCGCACCGGCGACGGCCCTGCACGCCTTCCACCAGTCGCATCCCGGCGTCGAGCTCGACGTGGTCACCTTGCCCGACGCGTCCGCCGGCACCGCCGTGGCAGCCGTGGCCAACGGCACGATCGACGCCACCTTCCGGGCGGTTTGGGACCGGCGCCAGATCGTCCCGCCGGTACGCGCGGCGCGCGTGATCGACGATCCGCACCAGTTGCTCGTCGGCCCCCGGCACCCGCTGGCTTCAGCCGATCAGCTCACGCTCGCCGACCTCGCGCCGTACCGGATCTGGATGCCCGGCCTGCGTTCCGACACCGAGTGGGGCACGTACTACGACCAGCTCGCGGCGGCGTTCTCCCTCGCCATCGACACCGCCGGCCCGAGCTTCGGCGTCGAGGTCCTGCTCGACGAACTCGCCACCTCCGCCGACCGCGCCACCTTCGTCGGCGAGGGCACGCGCTACCTCTGGCCCGAGGCGTACGACCTCCGCCGCCTCCAGGTCGTCGACCCGACCCCGGTCTACCCCCACTCGATCATCTGGCGCGAGGACAACCCCCACCCCGGCTTGGCGGCGTTCCTCGACCATCTGCACACCGCCCGCGCCGGCGCGGTGGGACGCGAGATCTGGGTGCCGTAGGGCGGACTCAGTCCTCGCGGTCCTGGTCGGTCCAGTTGGCGCGTTCGCTGTTGAAGATGGACTTGGAGCTGCTGCTCGCCACCCGGGTGGCGGCGGGGACCTGCCGGGGGACCGTGGTGGTGACGTCCTGGGAGCTGTCCATCCCGATCGGGCCGGTGCCGTCGTCGTCGGTGTCGTCGTCGTCGCCTTGCACGACGTCGACGCTGGCGGAGGCGCGCAGGCCGGTGCGCTGGATGACGCGCTGGATGGTCAGGTCACGGTCGTCGGGCCGGCTGACGAACCTGATCTCACGGAAACCCTGGTCCTGCGCGGCGGACTCGAAGACGAAGTGCCCGTAACCGAAGAACCGGCCGACGATCGGCTTCTGCAGGGTGATGTCGAGGATTCGGGCGATCGGCGTGGTCGCGACGGTCTGGGAGAACACGCCCCGGATCCGCATCACCCGCATGTTGGTGACCACGAACCGGTCCCGGTGCTCGCTGAGGAACCGCCAGAAAGCGTGCCCGAGCAGCACCAGCACGATCACCAGCACCACCCCGGCGCCGGTCATCGGCATCCACAGCATCGTGATCAGCAAACCCGTCGCCAGGGCCACCTCGAGCATCGGCAACGCGAACACCACCCAGTGGTGCCGCACCTCGTCGATGACGACTTCGCCTTCGTCCGAGATGAGATGGCGCCGGACCTTCGGGTCGAAGATCCGGAACAGGCCTATTCCGGCCATCCACTCACTCCCCTGTCCACCCCGCTGTCGGCCGTTCGGCCACGATCTCTACAGGTCAAGTGTCCCGCACGATCGCTCGTGACGGGACACTCGACGCCAAGATCAGTTGAACAGGGCGGACAGGAACGTGATCACGCTCCCGAACGCATCACCGACGGCCGAGAACGCACCTCCTACGGCGTCCGCAGCACCCACCGGCTGGGTGAACAGGTAGAACGCCGCAAAGGCGATGACCAGCCAGATCAGCAGCTTCTTCGGCATGTCACCACTCCTCGTTCGCAACCAACTCGGTCGACTGCGTTTCTATCACGGATAGTTACCATCTGTCACTGCCTGAACACAGTCCATCGCCAATGCCCATCGCGACAAGATCCATTCTGTAACGGATCGGGGGGCATGGCAGCCACCGGCGCGCCGCCATGAGACGCACGTCGCTCGCGGACGGCTTCGCCGGGTGATCTGCCCGTCTTCGGACCTATTCAACCATGGATGTGACACAGCGTGTTCATCTGTCGCAGGCAAACGCTCGATCCAGCGCACAGCGCGACCACCACCGACCGCCTCGAGCCCGAACCGCCGGCCGGAGCCCCGAGGCGGCACCCGTCAGAGCGCCGCGATCAGCTCGTCGGCCGCGGCGTACGGGTCGGTCGCACCGGTCGCCACCTTGGCCGCCAGCACGTCCAGCCGCGCGTCGCCGTGCAGGTGCGCGAACCGGGACCGCAGCGCGGTCATCGCGATCGCCTCGATCTCGTCCCGGGCCCGGCTCCGGCGCCGGTCCGCCAGCACACCCGAGCCGCGCATCCAGACCAGCCGGTCCTCGATCGCCGCGACCACCTCGTCCACCCCTTCGTTGCGGCTGGCAACGGTTTTGAGGATCGGCGGCCGCCAGTCGTCCGGCTCACGCTCGGCCAGTGCGAGCATCGCCCGCAGGTCGCGGGTGACGTTCTGGGCGCCGTCGCGATCGGCCTTGTTCACCACGTAGATGTCGCCGACCTCGAGAATGCCCGCCTTGGCCGCCTGGATCCCGTCCCCCATGCCCGGCGCCAGCAGCACCAGCGTGGTGTCGGCCATCCCGGCGATCTCCACCTCGGACTGCCCGACCCCGACGGTCTCCACCAGCACGACGTCGAAGCCGGCCGCGTCGAGCACCCGCAGGGCCTGCGGTGTCGTCCAGGCCAGTCCGCCGAGGTGCCCGCGCGACGCCATCGACCGGATGAACACCCCGGCGTCGGTCGCGTGGTCCTGCATCCGCACCCGGTCGCCCAGCAACGCGCCGCCGGAGAACGGCGAGGACGGATCCACCGCCAGGACGCCGACCCGCTTGCCGGTCGCCCGGTACGCCGAGACCAGCGCCGAGGTGGACGTCGACTTGCCCACCCCGGGCGATCCGGTGATGCCGACGATGTGCGCCTGGCCCGCGTGCGGCGCGAGCGCGGCCATCACCTCTCGCAGCAGCGGCGACTCGTCCTCGACCAGCGAGATCAGCCGGGCGACGGACCGGGAGTCGCCTTCCCGGGCCCGTTCGACGAGTTCGGCGACCGGTGCGGTACGTCGTGACATCAGGTCAGTATCGGCTCGGCCGTCAGCTCCTGACCGGAACCCGGAGGATCAGCGCGTCGCCCTGACCGCCGCCACCGCAGAGCGCGGCCACACCGGTGCCACCGCCGCGGCGCTGCAGCTCGAGCGCCAGGTGCAGCACGAGCCGGGCGCCGGACATACCGATCGGGTGGCCGAGCGCGATCGCGCCGCCGTTCACGTTGACCTTGTCGAGGTCGAGGTTCAACTCACGGGCGCTGGCGATACCGACCGCGGCGAACGCCTCGTTGATCTCGATCAGGTCGAGCGCGGCCGGGTCGACACCCTCCTTCGAGCAGGCCTTGACGATCGCCTTCGCCGGCTGACTCTGCAGGGACGAGTCCGGCCCGGCCACCGAGCCGTGCGCGCCGATCTCGGCGATCCAGCTGAGCCCGAGCTCCTCGGCCTTCGCCTTGCTCATCACGACGACCGCGCAGCCGCCGTCGGAGATCTGCGACGCCGAGCCCGCGGTGATCGTGCCGTCCTTGCCGAACGCCGGCCGCAGCTTGGCCAGCGACTCCACCGTGGTGTCGCCACGCACGCCTTCGTCGGTGTCCACGACCAGCGGGTCGCCCTTGCGCTGCGGCACCTCGACCGGAACCACCTCGTCGGTGAACACACCGTTCTTCCAGCTCTCCGCGGCGAGCTGGTGCGACCGCGCGCTGAACTGGTCCTGCTCCTCGCGGGTGAGCTCGAGGTTCTCGGTGTTGTGCTGCTCGGTGAGCGAGCCCATCGCCTGGTCGGTGAAGGCGTCCCAGAGGCCGTCGTAGGCCATCGAGTCGACCAGCGTGGTGTCGCCGTACTTGAAGCCCTCGCGCGACTTCGGCAGCAGGTGCGGCGCGTTCGTCATCGACTCCATGCCGCCGGCCACCACCACGTCGTACTCGCCGGCCCGGATCAGCTGGGAGGCGAGCGCGATCGCGTTCAGGCCGGACAGGCAGACCTTGTTGATGGTGATCGCGGGCACGTCCATCGGGATGCCGGCCTTCACCGCGGCCTGCCGGGCGGCGATCTGGCCGGCCCCGGCCTGCAGCACCTGGCCCATGATCACGTACTCGACCTGCTCCGGCGCGACGCCGGCCTTGTCCAGCGCGCCCTTGATCGCGAAGCCGCCGAGGTCGGCGCCGGTGAAGCCCTTGAGGCCACCGAGCAGCCGCCCGATCGGGGTCCGCGCGCCGGCGACGATGACGGTTTCGAGCTGCGAGCTGCGGGTGGAGTCAGACATGCGTTCACGATACCTGCGGCGGCACTGGTACGCCGCTGTCGATCCGGTCACACCGAGTCGGCCGCCGGTGTCGTTTCGGCCACACTCGTTGGCTTTCCGGCCGCTCGCTGGGCCACTCTGGCCAGATGGAGCACCTCACCGCCACCCAGACCCTGTTCGAGGCGATCGACCACGTCGGTGTCGCGGTCGCGGACTTCGACGAGGCCGTCCGGTTCTACGCCGAGACGTTCGGCATGACCGTGGCCCACGAGGAAGTCAACGAGGAGCAGGGCGTTCGCGAGGCGATGCTGTCGATCGGCGACTCCGGGTCGTCGATCCAGCTGCTCGCTCCCCTGTCGGACAGCTCGCCGATCGCCAAGTTCCTGGATCGCAACGGTCCCGGCATCCAGCAGCTCGCCTACCGGGTCCGCGATCTCGACGCGGTGTCCGCGACGCTGCGCGAGCGCGGCGCCCAACTGCTGTACGACGAGCCCCGCCGCGGCACCGCCGGGTCCCGGATCAACTTCATCCACCCGAAGTCGGCCGGCGGTGTGCTGGTGGAACTCGTCGAACCCGCACGCTGAACCTGCACCACTCTGCGAGCCCGGCTCCGCGCCGACCGCCCGCGCGGTCCACGCCTGCCCACCCGCCGACGCCGATGGTTGATGGGTGGTGCACGTCCGCTCACGCGCCGTGAAGTTGTCCACCACTTGACCGTCGGACGGTTACAACCGGTGAGTACAGAGCTAGTCTGGGCGCGTGCCGACCGGCAGCGCTTCCGAGTCTCCGCACCTCGCACCCGCGGGGTTCCGGCACGACGCCTTCGTCTACACCGATGACGACGACTTCGTCCGGCAGGCGGTCACGTACGTGCACGACGGCCTGGCGGCCGGCGAGACCGTGGTCGCGGTGCTGCCCGAGGTCCGCAACAGCCTGCTGCGCAAGGAGCTGGACGGCGTCGCCGACCAGGTGGTCTTCCTGGACATGACCCAGCTCGGTCGCAACCCGGCGCGCATCATCCCGCTGTGGCGAACCCTGCTCGACCAGGCTCCCGACATCCCGCTGCGCGGTCTCGGCGAACCCGCCTACCCAGGCCGTACGCCGTCCGAGCTCGCCGAGGCGGCGCTGCACGAACTGCTGCTGGACGTGGCGTTCGAGCACACGAGCCCCTTCCACCTCCGCTGCCCGTACTCCGCTTCGCTGCCGATCCGTCCCGCCGAGGTGCATGTCTCCGCCGCCGGCCCGGCTCGCACGGCCGCCGAGCGCGTCTTCCGCACGCCGCTGGCCGCAGTACCGGCGCAGGCGCGGCAGCGGGAGTTCGGGCGAGACGACCTCACCGAGGTCCGGTACGAGGTCAACACGGCGGCCAAGGAGCTGGGCATGCCGGCCGGGCGGATCGAGGACATCGAGCTGGCGCTGCACGAGATCTGCACGAACAGCGTCCGCTTCGGCGGAGGCCAAGGCAGGCTGTCGTGGTGGACCGCTGACGGCAACCTGGTCTGCGACGTCGCCGACGGTGGCCGGATCGACGACCTGCTGGTCGGCCGGGTACTGCCGCCGGCGGACGGCCTCGGCGGCCGGGGTGTCTGGCTGGCCCACCAGCTCTGCGACCTGGTGCAGATCCGGTCCGGTGACACCGGCACCCAGGTCCGCCTGCACACCCGGCTGCGGTGACGTCGGCGGCCAGCCGCCGATAAGACCACTGCCAGCGCTGGACTGAAAAAGTGACGGTGGTCTCACCGGCCGCGAACTGTGTCTCACCGCACAGCGACCCGGGCATACTCGGCGGTAAGTTCCGCTCACCCGACCGCCGCTCTGGAGGTATGACGTGAAGCAGATCCTCGACGCGATCCTCGCCGGTGACAACGCCACCCTCGGGGGGCTCGACGTTCCCGACCACTACCGCGGCATCACCGTGCACGCCGACGAGACCGCGATGTTCGAGGGGCTCGAGACCAAGGAGAAGGACCCGCGCAAGAGCCTGCACCTGGACGACGTCCCGACGCCGGAGCTCGGCCCGGGCGAGGCGCTGGTGGCGGTGATGGCCAGTGCGATCAACTACAACACCGTCTGGACCTCGATCTTCGAGCCGGTCTCGACGTTCTCCTTCCTCAAGCGGTACGGCAAGCTTTCCCCGCTGACCGCCCGGCACGACCTGCCGTACCACGTGGTCGGCTCCGACCTGGCCGGTGTCGTGCTGCGCACCGGCCCCGGTGTGAACGCGTGGAAGCCCGGCGACGAGGTCGTCGCGCACTGTCTGTCGGTCGAGCTGGAGTCTCCCGACGGCCACAACGACACGATGCTCGACTCCGAGCAGCGCATCTGGGGCTTCGAGACCAACTTCGGCGGCCTGGCCGAGCTCGCTCTGGTCAAGTCCAACCAGCTGATGCCGAAGCCGGCCCACCTGACCTGGGAAGAGGCCGCGAGTCCCGGGCTGGTGAACAGTACGGCGTACCGGCAGCTCGTCTCGGCCAACGGCGCCAACCTGAAGCAGGGTGACGTGGTGCTGATCTGGGGCGCGTCGGGGGGCCTCGGCTCGTACGCGACCCAGTTCGCGCTCAACGGCGGCGCGGTGCCGGTCTGCGTGGTCTCGTCGCCGGAGAAGGCCGAGATCTGCCGCGCGATGGGCGCCGAGCTGATCATCGACCGCTCGGCGGAGGACTACCGGTTCTGGCGCGACGAGCAGACCCAGGACCCCACGGAGTGGAAGCGGCTCGGCGCGAAGATCCGCGAACTGACCGGCGGCGACGACCCCGACATCGTGTTCGAGCACCCCGGCCGGGAGACCTTCGGGGCGTCGGTCTACGTCGCCCGCCGCGGCGGCACGATCGTCACCTGCGCGTCGACGTCGGGCTTCCTGCACGAGTACGACAACCGGTACCTGTGGATGAACCTCAAGCGGATCGTCGGGTCGCACTTCGCCAACTACCGCGAGGCGTGGGAGGCCAACCGGCTGATCGCGAAGGGCATGGTGCACCCGACGGTGAGCCGGGTGTACCCGCTGGAGGAGACCGGCCAGGCGGCGTACGACGTGCACCGCAACCTGCACCAGGGCAAGGTCGGGGTGCTGACGCTGGCGCCGGCCGAAGGACTGGGCGTGCGGGACGAGGAGCTGCGCGCGAAGCACCTGGACCGGATCAACCGGTTCCGCGACCGGTAGGCCGGCCTGCCTCGGGCTGGTCGGTGCCTTCGGCACGGATCGGCCCGGGGGTCGTCGTCTCCAGCACCCCATTAGGTGCCCAGGCCCCCTCTCTGACAGGCTTACGCTGGGAGATTCATCCGAGCCGCCAGAAGGGACACTCAGGGATGGCTGACGAGTCGAGCCTGCCGTTCTTCGACCGTACGGCGACCGCTGCCGGGGGCTTCCCCGTCGCGCGCCGGGGGTACGACAAACACGCCGTGGACGACTACGTCCGCGCGCTGGAGGCGCAGCTCGCCGAGTCGCGGAGCAAGGTGGAGGAGCTGCAGACCGGCGCGGCACCGTTGCAGCGGCAGCTGGACGAGGCCAAGCGGCAGCTCGAGGCCAGCGCGAACCCCTCGTACGCCGGGCTGGGTGACCGGGCCGCGCAAATCCTGCGGCTCGCCCAGGACCAGGCGCAGGAGGCGCTCGAGGAGGCCCGCCGGGAGGCCGAGGAGCTGCGGGTGACCGCGGCGAAGGAAGCCGCCGCGGCCCGGGCGGCCGGCGAGCGGGAGGCGGAGGACATCCGCACCGTCGCGCTGAACGAGTCGGACAGCCTGCGGCGCACCGCCGAGGGCGACGCGGCCGAGATCCGCCGGACGGCGGAGACCGAGGCCGCCGAGGTGCTGGCGGCCGCGCGGCGCAAGGCCGAGCAGCTGCAGCTGACCGCGGAGTCCCAGTCGAGCACCCTGAAGAACGGCGCGCTGCACGAGGCGGAGAAGATCCGCACCGCGATCCAGCGCGAGTCGGCCGCGCTGCGCGCCCGGCTGGCCGACGAGCGGGAGCAGCAGGCGAAGGAGCTGGCCGACAAGCACGCCCAGATCGCCGCCGACACCGAGAACCTGACCACCCAGATGCAGGAGGCCGCGGAGGCGTCCGAGCGGCGGGTCGCCGAGGCGACCGAGCAGGCGCGCAAGATCCGGGCCGAGGCCGAGGAGTCGGCCGAGCGGACCCTGACCCGGGCCCGGCGCGAGGCCGAGCAGGTGCTGTCGGCCGCACGGACCCGCGCCGAGGCCGAGCTGGCCAGCTCCGCCGACGAGGCCGAGCGGTCGCGCACGCTGATCGCCCGGGAGACCGAGCGGCTGGCCAAGCGCCGCGACGGCATCCTGGCCCAGATCGCCGGGCTGAACGACATCGCCAGCAACATCGCCCGGCAGGCCGCCGAGCTCGACTCGGAGACCGCGGCGCCGGCGTACAGCCCGTTCGCGCGGCCGGCCGAGGCGAACCCGTTCGCGGCCGGGACCGACGCGCCGCGCGGCTACCAGCCGCCTGGCGCGTACGCCGCTCCGGCGATGGCCGCCGGCGGCACGGCGGAGCAGACGCAGGCCTTCCCGGCGTACGACGCGCCGGCCGGAGCGACGGCGGCACCGGCGCACACTGGAGCTACCGCGCCGACCGGTGCGGCCCCGGCGCAGACCGGCACCCCGGCGCAGACCGGCGCTACGGCGGCGACCGGGTCGGCGGGCGACGGGGCGTCCGGAGTGTTCACCGGCCGCAGCCCGTTCGCGGGCGACGACGCGGGTGCGCCCCGAGCCGACGACACCCGGATCGACACGGCTCTGCCGGCGGACCGGAACCAGCTCGACCACGCCACCGGTGAACAGCACGCCGACGCAGACCACCCGAAGGACGTGACCCAGGTCGACGAGTTCCGGCTCGAGGACCTGGCGAACCAGCGGACCGAGGTCAACGAGCGCCCGTTCGCCTCCTCGGCGAAGGACGGCGAGAGCGACCGATCCCCGAAGGACCAGAAGTGACGCCAGCCGGCGACAACAACTCCACAGACCGACCCGACCCCGAGCCGCAGGCTGACTCACGGCCCGACAGCACTGACGCGCGGCCGGACACCGGCGCAACGGCGGACGCCGGGACGGCGCACGCCGGAGACGCACGTGCTGCGGGCGAAGCGTCCGTACCAGGTGCGGGCGGCGAGGTGGCCGGGGACGACCGGGCGCGGCTGGCGGCGGTGGAGGCTGCGGCTCGGGAGGCGAAGGGGGCGGCTGAGGAGGCCGAGGCCGCGGCCGCGGAGGCGGAAGGGTCCTCGGTGAAGGCTGACGAGTCGGCGGACGAGGCCGAAGTCGCCGCCCACGAGGCGAACAGCTCGGCCGGCAACGCGGAGACCGCGGCCGACCAGGCACTGGTCTCCGCCAGTCGGGCGGTCGCCTCGGCGAGTCGCGCCAGGTCGTCGGCGGTGCAGGCAGAAGTGGCCGCCGACCGGTCGGACCGCGACGACAACGTCGCCGGCCAGCTCCTGATGGACGAGCGCCACCCCGACGACGGCATGGGCCGGCCCGGTCCGCCGATCCGCCGGTCGAACCCGTTCGTGTTCGGCTTCTTCGCCGCGCTCGGCGTACTGGTCGCCTGGGGGCTGTGGAACGCGCTCGGCCAGGCCCGGTCGGTGCTCATCCTGCTGGTCGTCTCGTTGTTCATCGCGGTCGGCCTGAACCCGCTGGTCGAGTGGTTCATGCGCCGCGGGCTCAACCGCGGCCTGTCGGTCGGCGTGGTGTTCCTGCTGATGATCCTCGCGGTCGCCGGCGTCGGCTTCGCGATCGTGCCGGTGGTGACCGACCAGATCAACGGCCTGATCAGGAACGCCCCGGAATGGCTCGACCTGCTGACCAAGTCCAGGACGCTGAACGAGCTGAACGAGCGCTACCAGTTCATCCAGAAGGCCCAGGACTACGTCCAGGACCCGGCCCTGGCGCAGCGGGCGTTCGGCGGCATTCTCGGTGTCGGCAAGGTGGTCGCGAACGCGCTGTTCTCCGGCTTCACCATCCTGATCCTGACCCTGTACTTCCTGGCCTCGCTGCCGTCGGTGAAGCGCGCGGCGTACAGCCTGGTGCCGGCCAGTCGGCGGACCCGGGTCTCGATCCTCGGCGACGAGGTGCTCGGCCGGGTCGGCGGCTACGTCAGCGGCCAGTTCCTGGTGGCCCTGTGCGCCGGGGTCGTCATGTTCGTGTTCCTGCAGATCGTCGGCCTGCGCGACTACGCCGTGGCGCTGGCGATCGTGGTCATGTTCACCGCGTTCATCCCGATGGTCGGTGGCCTGATCGGCGTCGTGCTGGTCGCCGCGATCGGCTTCACCGACGGGCTCTGGGTCGGTATCGCCTGCCTGGCGTACGGCGTGATCTACCAGCAGGTCGAGAACTACGTGGTCGCACCGCGAATCATGCGCCGGGCGGTCGACATCCCCGGTGCGGTCACGGTGATCGCGGCGCTGCTCGGCGGTGCGCTGCTCGGCGTCGTCGGCGCGCTGCTGGCGATCCCGACCGCGGCCGCGATCCTGCTGATCGTGCGCGAGGTCTGGGTCCGCAAGGCCGACGCCTCCTGACGGCGGCCGGCCGGCGGCGACGCCGTCACGGCCCGGAGAGTTTGGTGATCTCCGGACCGCTGAGATCGGTGACCGCGCAGGCCCGGGGGTAGCCGGCCTGGCAGCCGCGCATCGTCATCAGCGCGGTGTAGTAGTCGATGTGCCGGAACCCGTCGGTCTCGCCGCGGGCGAAGGCCTGGTGCCGGATCGCGCCCACCCAGCGGTAGAACGCCTCGTCCGGGATCGGCACGTACGCCGTGGGCACGAAGTCGCGCAGGTCCTCGGCGTGCTCGGCGTGCAGCAGGGTCCGGACGGCGTGCCGCGGCAGTTCGTGCTCCATCGGCAGGTCGGCCAGGTAGCGCGCCCGCTCGGTGAGCCGCGCGGCGTGCTCGTGGTCGCGCTGGCTGCTGTGCCGCCAGTGCGTGATCACCAGGTCCGGCTGCTTCTCGCGGATGATCGTGGCCAGTTCGAGCGCCACCTCGTCGGTGTCCGGCAGGAAGCCCTCGCTGTGCCCGAGCACCATGAAGTCGGCACCGATCGCGCTCGCGAACGCCTCACCCTCGGCGACCTTCTGCCGCTCGTACTCCGCCGGCGACAGCCGCGGGTGCCCGCGCTCCCCCGGCGTCAGCGCGACGATCGTGGCGTTCGCGCCTTCTCCGACGAGCTTGGCCAGCGTCGGACCGGCCGCCAGGTCCATGTCCCCGATGTGGCCGCCGACGGCCAGGACGGATCTGTTCACCGGCACCTCCCGTGCGTCTGGGTAGAAATTTACCTAACCAGTACACAGCAGGTCAATCAGTCACAGTCCAGCGGTCAGGCCAGGAACGGCGTGACCACGGCGAGGAAGTCGTCCAGCCGCTCGGCGTGCACCCAGTGCCCGGCCTCGGCGACCACCTCGTACCGGACCTGCGGGAAGTAGCCCTGGATCAGGGCCTGGTGGTCCTGCTGCACGTAGTCCGACTTGCCGCCGTACACGAACAGCGTCGGTCCGGCGTACGAGCCGGTGACGTCCTCCGGCCAGGCCGACAGCTGCGGGATCGCCGCCTCGATGACGTCGAGGTTGGGCCGCCAGCGAGCGCCGGCCTCGTCCAGGACCAGGTTCTGGAGCAGGAACGCCCGCGTTCCCGGCGACGGCACGGCGTCGACCAACTGCTCGTCCACCTGCGCCCGGCGCTGGACGGCCGACAGGTCGGCGGTGCGCATCGCCCGGGCGTACTTCTCGAACTGCGGCGGGTACGAAACCGGCGCCGCGTCCACGACGACCAGCCGCTCGACCACCTCGGGATGGGTGAGCGCGGTCAGCATCGCGGCCTTGCCGCCCATCGAGTGCCCGACCAGCGCGACCGGACCGACGCCGAGGCCCTCGACCGTCTCCCGGACGTCGTCGGCCAGCTCCGGGTAGCTCATCGTCGGCACGTGCGGCGAGGTGCCGTGGTTGCGCAGGTCGAACGCGAACACGCGGTGCGCCGAGGCCAGCCGGCGAGCGGCTGTCATCCAGTTCCGGCCGGAACCGAACAGGCCGTGCATCACCACGACCGGCGTACCGCTCTCGCCGTACGACGTGACGGGCAGCTTCATGCGACACCTTCCTTCGCAAATGGGTGGGGTCTTCGCGATGGGTGCGGTCTTCGCGACCACCTCGGCAGATCGGGCCATGTCAGCGTCGGCGCTGCCAGCAGGCGGTGTGCCAGTGCCGGCGCTCGTCCAGCGACTGGGCGCCGCCGATCGCCGCCAGCAGGCTCGGGCTCTCCGGCCAGACCACCACGTGCGGGGTGCTCGGCAGGATCTGCTGGTCGCAGCCGGGGCACCGGTAGGCCTTGGCCGACGCGCTGCCGCTGATCCGCCGGACGATCCAGTCGCCGTCCAGCCGGCTCTGCCGCTCCTGGGTACCACCGAGCAACGGCCGGTCGCTGACCGGCCGTTGGTGCTTGGAGGGCTTGCGCCGCCGAGGTGACATGTCCCCCCGAGCCTATCCGGCGGGGCACGCCGCAACGCCGACGCCCTGGCGGCCGGTCCGAGCCGGCCCGCCAGGGCGTCGTGAGCGCGGGGATCAGGCGCGCCGGGCCACGGAGTACGCGGCGGTGCCGATCAGTTCCATCGACACCTGGAGACGCTCCAGGCTGATGTTCTTGTCGATCGTGTCCTCCGGCGAGTGGTACGGCGGCTCGAGCAGCGCCGGCGACGCCTCGCCGCGCCAGGAGAAGTTCGCGGCGGCGATGCCGACCTCCTGGAACGACTGGTGGTCGCTGGCCCCGCGGGTCACCGGCCCGACCATCTGCGGCTCGTAGCCCAGTCGCTGCCCGGACGCCCGCACGGCGTCCGTCGCGGTGTTCGCCAGTCCGGTGAACGACAGCAGCCAGTAGACGATCGCCGGGTCCCAGCTGGTCGCGACCATGTCGTTCTGGAACACGGCCCGGTACCGGTCGCGCTGGTCCTGCGCGAGCTGCGCCACGTGGTAGCGCGACCCGATCAGGCCCTGCTCCTCCGAACCCCACAACGCGAACCGCAGCGTCGCCTCGGTCGGCAGCTTCGCCAGCACCCGGGCCAGCTCCAGCGTCAGCACCGTGCCGGAGCCGTCGTCGTTCGCCCCGGGCGCGCCGATCACGGTGTCGTAGTGGCCGCTCACCATCACGATCGGCGAGTTGCTGCCCCGGCCGCGGCGTTCGCCGATCACGTTGTTCGAGATCAGGCCGCGGTGCGCGGTCGTGGTGATCGACAGCGGCAGCGAGGTGGTCACCGCCAGCGCCTCGCGCAGCAGCCGCTTCTGCACCTGCGCGACCCCGATCACCGGGATCGGCGCGTCGGTGAGCCCGCTCGGCGAGAACGCGGACGCCCGCCGCGGGAAGACCAGGTCGGCCGGCAGCAGGATGACCGCGACCGCACCGCGCGCCGCCGCCTCGGCGACGAACGCGGGCCGGGCGGCCGCGGTGTCGTCGGCCAGCACGACAGCGCCGGCCACGTCGGCCGGCCAGACCGGCGCGGTCGCCGGGCCGACGTCGCGGACCGGGCCCTGCACGGTCACGTTGAGCTTGCCGCCCGGAGCGGCGCCGGCCTGCCAGCAGATGTCGTTCGGCAGCAGGTTGCGCACGTCGCCGATCTCGGCGGTGAACTTGTCGGCGACCGGGAACGGCTCGAGCCGGGTCCGGTAGCCGAACCGGTCCAGCTGCCCGGCGAGGTAGTCGGCCGCGCGCTTCTCGCTGACCGTGCCGCCGATCCGCGGGCCGATCTTCTCCGACAGCACCCGGAGGTGCTCCAGGGCCCGCTCCGAGGAGATGCCCTTCACGATCTGACGGTCGTACTTGTCCAGCGCCGGCGGGCGGATCGCGCCCGGACGCTGGTCGTCCGCCGCCCAGGCGGGTAGAGCGGGCAGGGCGGTGGCGGCGGTCACGCCGGCGACGGCTCCGAGTAGGCCGCGACGGCTCAAACCGGACGATTCGGTCATGCAGGTTCTCCTCACAGATCAGCCCCGAGAGCAGGACCGTAACCGAATTCGCCCTGAACCGCCTCAGCTCGCGGAATTTTTCTCCTTCGCCTGGTCGGCGCGCAGCTCGCTGCCGACCTCGTGCAGGTGCCCCAGTCCCATCCGGTACGACTCGACCAGCCCGGTGCTCAGGTACGGCATCCCGATCTGGGCGCAGTAGGCCTGCACCATCGGCTGGGCGAAGCGCAGGTTGGCCCGCGGCATGCTCGGGAACAGGTGGTGCTCGATCTGGTAGTTCAGGCCGCCCATCATCCAGTCGGTGACCAGGCTGCCGTTGACGTTGCGCGAGGTCAGCACCTGCTTCTCCAGGTGACCCCAGTCGCTGTCGTCGTCGGGCATCTCCATGCCCTTGTGGTTGGGCGCGAACACGCTGCCCAGGTGCAGCCCGAACAGCGCGTGATGCAGCGCGGCGAAGGCGATCGCCTTGCCCGGCGACATGATCAGGAACAGCGCGGTGAAGTACAGCGCCAGGTGCGCGGCCATCAGCAGCAGCTCGACGCGGGCGTCGTGCCGGCGGCGACGGCCGACCAGGAACAGTGCGCTCGACACCTTCAGGTTGATGCCCTCGAGGGTGAGCAGCGGGAAGAAGATCTTCGCCTGGTGCCGGCTCAGCCAGCCGTACAGGCCGGTCCGGCCCTCGGCCTGCTCCAGCGTCCAGACCAGGACGCCCTCGCCGACGTCCGGGTCCTTGTCGGTGTGGTTCGGGTTCGCGTGGTGCCGGTTGTGCTTGTCGTTCCACCAGCCGTAGCTCATGCCGCAGAGCAGGTTGCCGTGCAGCAGCCCGATCAGGTCGTGCACCTTGCGCGAGCTGCCGATCTGCTGGTGACCCGCGTCGTGCCCGAAAAACGCCGCGCGAGTGGTCAGCACGGCCAGCGGCACCGCGAGCAGCAGTTGCAGCCACGAGTTGCCCAGCAGCACGATGCCCGCCCAGGTCGCGGCGATCAGGGCGATGTTCACGCCGATCGCGATCACGTACGACGCGGTCCGGCGTTCCAGCAGGCCGGCCTGCTTGACCTGCCGGAGCAGCGGGGCGAAGTCGCTGCCGCGTTTCGTCCGCGGAGTGGGGGCAAGCGCAACGGGCTGAGCCATTTGGACCTCATCTCGTGTGGGGGGAGGCCTAGGCGAACAGCCACGGCCAGCGTATGTCATCAACTCTGTTGGCTCCGGTGCCCGGACGCATGAGTGATAACCCCTGGATCGAGTGGGACCCAGCACCCGGCCGGAGGTGGGCCTAGCACCACTGAGTCGGACCCGGCGCTCGGTCATCATGGTGATTGCGAGGCCGTCGGCCGCGCACGGACCGGACCGCCACGGACCGGCCGCACCACCCGGGAGACACACGATGACGACCGTCCAGACCACCGGCCAGGCGCCGCCGCTGCGGTTCCCGCGGCTCGCGCAGCCCTTCGTCGCGCTCGGGCTGGCCGTTCTCGCCGAGATCGGGATCGCGTTCTTCGTGCTGAACGTGGTCGCCGTCCCGCTGATCGCGGTCTGGGTCGGCATCCCGCTGCTGCTGGTCTTCGTGCCCTGCGTGCGCTGGTTCGCGAACTGCCACCGCACGATGCTGTCGGCGTTCCTCGGAACGCCGATCCAGCGGCCGTACCGCAAGCCGCCGATGCCCGGCGTGCTGATGTGGCTGCGGACCACGCTGGCCGACCCTGCCACCTGGCGCGACATCGCCTGGCTGCTGGTGAACGCCGTGCTCGGCTTCACGCTGAACCTGGTGTCGGCGGTCCTGTTCCTCGCGTCGGTCTTCTACCTGATCTACCCGTTCCTGGTGTGGGTGACCCCGGACGGCGTGTTCGACCGGCCGTTCGGCGGGCTGTTCCAGCTGAACCCGCTCACCGCGTTCGCGATGGTGCCGCTGGGGCTGGTCGCGTTCCTGATCTGGTCGGCGTCCGGTGAGCGGCTGCTGCGGGCGAACGCGACGCTGGCGAAGTCGCTGCTCGGCCCGACCGAGAGCGCGAAACTGGCCATCCGGGTGCGGGAGCTTGCCGAGTCCCGCGCCGAGACCGTCGACACCCAGGCGGCCGAGCTGCGCCGGATCGAGCGGGACCTGCACGACGGGGCGCAGGCCCGGCTGGCCGCGCTCAGCATGAGCCTCGGGATGGCCGAGGAGATGGTGGCCCGTGACCCCGAGCAGGCCGCCGCGCTGCTCACCGAGGCCCGGCTGTCCGCCAGTACGGCGCTGTCGGAACTGCGTGACCTGGTCCGCGGCATCCACCCGCCGGTGCTGGCCGACCGGGGACTGGACGGAGCGATCAACGCGCTCGCACTGACCCTGCCGTTCAAGGTCGACGTCACGTACGACGTACCGGGGCGGCCGCCGGCGCCGGTCGAGTCGGCCGCGTACTTCGCGGTCGCCGAGGCGCTGGCCAACGCGGTCAAGTACTCGGCCGCGACGACCGCCTGGATCCAGGTCACCCACGAGCAGGAGCGGCTGCACCTCCTGGTCGGCGACGACGGGGTCGGCGGCGCGACCGTGACACCCGGCGGCGGTCTGTACGGGATCCAGCGGCGACTGGCCGCCTTCGACGGTACGTTGACCGTGGTCAGCCCGACCGGCGGGCCGACCACCGTGATCATGGAGTTGCCTTGCGAGTCGTCATCGCTGAAGATCACGCCCTCCTCCGGGACGGCCTGATCCGGCTGCTGGAAGCCCACGACTTCCAGGTGGTGGAAGCCGTCGACAACGGTCCCCGGCTGGTCCCGGCGCTCGTCGAGCACCGGCCGGACGTGGCCGTCGTCGACGTCCGGCTGCCCCCGACCTTCACCGACGAGGGCCTGAAGGCCGCGATCGAGGCCCGCCGCCAGGTCCCCGGCCTGCCGATCCTGGTGCTCTCCCAGTACGTCGAGCAGCTGTACGCCCGGGAACTGCTCACCGGTGGTGGGGGCGCGCTCGGCTACCTGCTCAAGGACCGGGTCTCGAACGTCGCCGACTTCCTCGACTCGGTCCGCCGCGTCGCCGCCGGCGGCACCGCGATGGACCCCGACGTGATCACCCAACTGCTCGCCCGCAGCACCCGCGACTCCCCCATCAGCCGCCTGACTCCCCGCGAGGCCGAGGTGCTCGGTCTGATGGCCGAAGGCCGATCCAACGCCGCCATCGCCGCCGCCCTCTTCGTCACCGAGAAGGCGGTCAGCAAGCACACCAACAACATCTTCGCCAAGCTCGACCTGCCACCCTCCGAGGACGACAACCGCCGAGTGATGGCCGTGCTCACCTACCTGTCGTCCCGCTGAAAAAAGTTCGGCGGTGGATGTCGAGGACGTCCCGCCGGCCTCGTCTCCCGGGTGAGAGCAACACTTCGGGTGTTTCGAACGGATGGAGACTGTGATGACGAAGTTCCTGCTGATCGTGGATTACAACAGTGGCGTGATCGAGACCCCGATGGACGAGTGGTCGCCGGAGGACGTGAAGGCGCACATGGACTACTACATCCGGCTCAACGACGAGCTGCGGCAGTCCGGGGAGCTGGTCGGCGGCGAGTCGCTGACCGGGCCTGAGCTGGCGAAGTCGGTGACGTCGGACGGGATCTCCGCGCCGGTCGTCACGGACGGGCCGTTCCTGGAGTCGAAGGAGCTGCTGGCCGGCTTCCAGGTGATCGACGTGGAGTCGGAGGAACGCGCCATCGAGATCGCCGCCCTCGTCTCCGCGGTCCCCGGCCCCGGTGGTGTCCCTTCGCAGCAGCCGATCGGCGTCCGGCGCGTGATGGACGAGGCCGACTTCCAGGAGCTCAACCCCCTGGGCTGAGCACAGCGCGACGTACTACGTCCGTCGTCGCCGCTGCAGCTCGCGGGTGAACCTTTCGATGGAGAGACTGGGCGGCCGTGCCGACCCTGAGCTTGATCACCGCAGTCCATCCGCTGGGCGCCGATTTCCTGGCCGAAACCATCGCGCAGGTCACCGAGCAGAAGTTGCCGGCCGACTGGTCGGTGGAGTGGCTCGTGCAGGAGGACGGCACCGATCCGAGACTGCGGCGTCACTTCGACGGCGTACCGGCGGTCAGCTTCGAGGCGAACAACGGGCAGTACGGTCCCGCGCTGACCAGGAACATCGCACTGACGCGGGCCACCGGTGAGCTGACCGGCGTGCTCGATCAGGACGACGTCCTGCTGCCGGGGGCCCTGGCCCAGCTGATCGGCCATTTCGACGTCCCGCGGATCGTTTGGGCCGCGGGACAGGCCGACGACCTGCTGCCCGACGGCAGCCGGCGAGCGTACGAGTCGGCGTTGCCCGCCGGGGTCCTCGAACCAGGTGTCGTCAACGACTGGGCGGTCGAGCACGGCGGGGTGTGGCCGATCCAGTTCGCCGGCCTGATGGTCCGTACCCAAGCACTGCGCGCAGTCGGCGGCTGGGGCACCGGCCCCGGCCACGAGGACAACACCTTGTTCGTCGCACTCTCCGAGTACTGCGCCGGCTACAACGACCCTTCGGTGCTCTGGCTCTACCGCCAGCACGCCGCGCAAATGACCCAGCACAGTGGCCCCTACCGCCGCGGGGACGGCAAGGTGATGGCCCTTCAACGCCTGCACGCACTGCGCCACCCCACTGCGCCTCCGCTACGGCACGAGGACGTCAGCTTCCTGGAAGCCGCCCCGGGGCAGAAGTTCGCGTCCGGCTGGTGGCACAGCGGCTGAGCTCAGAGGCGGCCGGCGCTGATGATCCGGCGGAGGAACTCCTGGGTGCGGGGTTCGCGGGGTTCGCCGAGGACCTGGGACGGTGGGCCGATCTCGAGCGGGCGGCCGGCGTCCAGGAAGCAGACCTGGTCGGCGACGTCGCGGGCGAAGCTCATCTCGTGGGTGCAGATCAGCATCGTGATGCCCTCGGACTTCAGCGCGCGCAGCAGGTCCAGCACCTCGCCGACGAGCTCGGGGTCGAGCGCCGAGGTGACCTCGTCGAGCAGCATCAGCTTCGGCGAGTTCACCAACGCGCGGGCGATCGCCGCCCGCTGCTGCTGACCGCCCGACAGCTCGTCCGGCCGCGCCTTCGCCTTGTCGGCCAGGCCGACGCGGTCGAGCATCTCCAGTCCCCGCGCCCGCGCGACGTCCCGGCGGACGCCGTGCACCCGGATCGGCGCCAGCGTCACGTTGTCGAGCACGGACAGGTGCGGGAACAGGTTGTACGACTGGAACACGATGCCGATGCCGGACCGGATCCGGTCGGCGTTCACCCGGGGGTCGGTGATGTCGGCGCCGTCGAGCTCGATCACGCCGTCGTCCACGGTCTCCAGCAGGTTCACGCAACGCAGCAGCGTCGACTTGCCCGAGCCGGACGCGCCGATCAGCACGACACACTCGCCGGCCTCGACGTCCAGGTCGAAGCCGTCGAGCACCACGTTCGCGCCGTACGCCTTGCGCACGCCGCGGATCGACAACAGGCTCACACCGGACCACCTCCTCCGCCGTACCAGCCCTGCCGGCGGGCGACCCAGTCGGTCAACCGCGTCAGCGGGATGGTCAGCGCGACGAACAGCATTCCCGCCACGACGTACGGGGTGAAGTTGAAGTCCTCGGCCGTCTCCAGCTGCGCGGCGCGGATCGCGTCGATCACGCCGAGCACGGCGATCAGGCCGGAGTCCTTCTGCAGCGAGACGAAGTCGTTCAGCAGCGGGGGCAGCACGCGCCGGACCGCCTGCGGCAGGACGACGAAGCGCAGCGTCTGCCGGTGCGACAGCCCGAGCGATCGCGCCGCCGCGCGCTGCGACGGGTGGATGGACTCGATCCCGGCGCGGAACACCTCGGCGACGTACGACGAGTAGGTGAGCACGAGCGCCACGCCACCCCAGATCACCGCCTGGTTCGGCAGGCCGCGCAGCTGCAGCGCCGGGACGCCGAAGCCGAGCAGGAAGATCACCAGCAGCAGCGGCAGTCCGCGAAAGACGTCCGTGTACGCCGCGGCGAAGATCCGCAGCGGGAAGAAGATCGGGCCACGCAGCGTGCGCAGGATCGCCAGCGTCAGCCCGAGCACCACGATCAGCACCGCGCACACCAGCATCACCCGGATGTTGAGCCAGAGCCCTTGGGCGACGACCGGCAGCGCCTCCCAGCCGCGATCGACGTTGAAGAACGTCTCCCGGACCCGCGGCCAGCCCGGCGTCGAGCCGATCCCGACCACGAGCAGCGCGACCAGGACGAGCGTGCTGACGCCGGCGATCACGCCGGAGCGCACCGTCCGCCGGCGCCGGTACGCCAGCCGTTCCTGCTGCAGGGCCGACGGCTGCCAGTCGCTCACGAGGCGCCCGTCACGCCGGACCCGGGACACGCCGTGGCGTCGGGCGGCACAGAACAGGTGCTCACGACAGCTCCGGGGCGCCTTCCGCGGTCAGGTACTGCTGCTGCAGCTTCGCCAGCGTGCCGTCGGCCTTCAGCGCGTCGACGGCCTGCGAGACGCACGGGGTCAGCGGCGACCCCTTCTCCAGCACGAACCCGAACTGCTCGGCCTGCCCGCCGGCCGGCAGCTGCCCGACGATCTTGCCGTTGTCGAGCTGCGCCGCGGTCATGTAGAACCCGGTCGGCAGGTCGACCACGATGCCGTCGATCTGCTTGTTCTTCAGCGCCTGCACCGCGAGGTCGTTGGTGTCGAACACGGCCGGGGTCTGCTTCGGCTTGATCTGGTCGCGCAGCATCGTGTAGCTGGTCGTGCCGACCTGGGCGCCGAGCTTGGCGTCGGCCAGCTCGGCGACCTTCTTGGCGTTCGCGATCTTGCTGCCGGCCGTGGTGATCACCGTCTGCCGCACGTCGTAGTACCCGGAGGAGAAGTCGACCGCCTTGCGCCGGTCCTCCGAGATCGAGATCTGGTTCACGTCGAGGTCGAACTTCTTCGGCCCCGGCGCGAACGCGGCGTTGAACTGCACCGTCTGCCACTTCACCTCGCTCGCGGCGAAGCCGAGGTGCTCGGCGACCGCGTAGGTGACCGCCGACTCGTAACCCTTGCCGTTGCTCGGGTCGTCGTCGACGAACCAGGGCGCGTACGCCGGCTTGTCGGTGCCGACCGTGAACGTGCCCGGCACCTTGAGCGCCAGCTTCTCCTTGCTGCAGGCATCGGGTCCGGACGGGGTGGAGGACCCGGTGGGCTCGTCCTCCGGCGCGCACGCGCTCAGACCGACAGCGACGATCGTGGCCAGCACCGCCACGGCAGTACGAGGATTCATGGCAGCAGCGTAGAGCCCGGCACGGACATCAGTCGCCAGGTCTCGCCTTTTCGTCCCGCCGGTACGCCGTGGGGCTGATGCCGGTGTGGCGGCGGAAGCGGGTGGAGAAGTAGAGCGGGTCGGGGAAACCGGCCTCGGCGGCGACGGAGCTGATCGGGCGGGTGGTCAGCTCGAGCAGCCGGCGGGCGGCCTCGATCCGGCGACGCTCGACGAACTGCTGAGGCGTGACGCCGAGCTGCTCGCGGAACAGGTGCGCGAACCGCGACGGCGACAGGTTGGCCGCGCGAGCCAGCCGGGCGACGTCGAGGTCGGCCTTCAGGTCGCGGTCGATCAGCTCGATCACGCGCAGCAGGCGGTCGTCGATCGGAGTGGCCTTGGGGTTCTGGGTATCGGCCCAGAGCAGGGCGGCTTCCAGGGCGTTCAGACTGAGCAGCTCGCCCTGGGACAGCACGCTGGACTGGTGGCGGACTGCCGCGGCCAAGTTGTCGGCGATGCGCTGGGCGGCGTCCTCGCTGAGGTGAAGCTGCAGGATGCCCGGCGCAGCCTCGGGCCAGTCGAGCAGCGGCAGCCAGTCGGGCTTGGGGTGGAAGTGGGCGTAGCGGAAGTGCCAGCGCAGCAGTTCAGCCTCGACGCCGTAGTCCTGCAGCGTCCCCGGTCGGACCAGAGTGGCCGTGCTGGGCCCGGCGTACACGTCTCCGGCGAAAGTGCCGAAGCGGCCGCGGCCGCCGAGGGTGAGGAACAGCAACCAATCCGTGGTGCCACGCGCTCGGTACGTCGTGTAGCCGGGTCCCTCGTCGAGCTCGCCGGCCTGCAACCGGCGTACCTCCGGGGTGATCGCTTCTTCTCTAGCAGAATCTCGAAGGTTCACAGCTCAATAGGCTATCCACTCCGGCGGCGTCGGCGGTCACACTCGAAGCATGACGAGCACATTGGCCGAGATCTACCAGCGGGACGGCATCGTGCAGGTGCCGGGACTGATCAGCCCCGCGGAGATCGAGCAGATCACGTCCGCTTTCATGGCGCAGGTGGCGGTGGACCACTCGCTGGCGATCGACGACGGCGTGCCGTCCGACGACCCGCTGGCCCGCTATCCGCGGTTCGTGCACCCGCATCGCCGGACCGACGTAGAGGCCGGACGACTGTCGCTGGAGCTGATGTTCGACAGCCGGATCCTCGATGTCGTCTCCGCGTTGATCGGACCGGCGCTGGGCGCCCAGTCGATGTTCTACTTCAAGCCGCCGGGTGCCCGCGGGCAGGCGCTGCACCAGGACAACACGTTCCTGCGGGCTGATCCGGAGACCTGCTTGGCTGCCTGGATCGCGGTCGACGACGTGGACGCGGAGAACGGCGGGCTGGCGGTCGTGCCGGGTTCCCATCGGACCGAGCTGGTCTGCCCCGAGCCGGCCGATCTGAGCGAGTCGTTCACCGCGGTCGAGGTGCCGGTTCCGGCCGGGATGCAGAAGGTGCAGACCCGAATGTCGGCCGGTGACGTCCTGTTCTTCCACGGCAGCGTGGTGCACGGCTCGCGCCCGAACACCTCCGTGAACCGCTTCCGGCGTTCGCTGATCTTCCACTACGTGCCGGAAGCAAGCACCGAGATCGCCGCCTTCTACGACCCGCTGGTCCGGCCGGACCGGCGAACGACGTCCATTCCGGCGGCTGTCGGCGGCGGCCCCTGCGGCGACTACGCCACGGCGGAGCCCTGAGCGGACTGGGGCTGGGCGGCGGCCGGCGCCGATAGCGCTTGAGGTCACGGCTGACGCGGTGTGCGGGCTCAGTGGTGACCGATCAAGCCAGCGGTGGTTTTCGGCGTCAGGGGTGGGTGGGGTTGGGTTTGGAGGTGAGGGCGCAGAGGGTGGCGGTGGCGGCCAGCACGGCGACGGCGATCAGCAGCGAGCCGAGTGATCTGGATGGGGTGAAGGCTGTGCCGTTCGCGTGGGCCTCGGCGGCCGCGCCGGCCAGGCAGGTGGCGAGCGTCAAGCCGAGCAGGCCGGTCGACAAAGCGACCAGTCGCAGCATCCAGCTGCCCATCGAGTAGCTCCAGCCCGGGCCGGCGAACCGGAGTTGCGTGGCGGGCGCAGGCGCGGGTCTCGTTCCCCACTGGTCGTAGACGTGCCTCGGGACCAGCTCGTTGAGGCGGCCGATCGTCGCCAGCCCGCGGGCCAGCGTCTCTGCGTCCAGGGGTCCGTACTGATAAGCGACGAGCGCGTCACGATCGACCGCGAGCCCGATCGGGCGCCCGTCCAGCAACGCCTGCATGACGCGCGGCTGCAGCATCGCCGTCACGTACCGCGCGTCCTCGGCGAACACGTCGAACGACCGGTTGAACTCAGCACTCTCCAGCAGCAGATCCGACCGCGTCAGCCCACTGCCCGGTCGTACCTCCAACGCCGGCAACTCCCGCTCCAGCTGCCGCCCGACGAACACCGCGAGCCGCCGACGCCGGCAGACCACCCCATGCCACTCCAACCACCGCACCTCGAACGCAAGCCCCGCATCGGCCCGTACGACGTTCCGCACGACCCAGTTCCGCCCCACCGGCAATGGCAGGGGGTGTCCCGGCAGCCATCCCGCCGAAGACTGTGGCAGTGGCCGGCCATCCGACCGGAACCCACTCGGCAGCTCGGCACGGGCGGAGCCGGCCGGGGGCAGCCGCAGCAAGTCCCGCGGCAGCTCGCGGGAGATCTGCCAGCCGTTGATCCGAGCGACTTCAGCCAGCTCAACGGTGATTGCTCTCGGCCACGAATACCCCACCCACAGCACAGCGAGCACCAGCAGGACCAGCAACGGCGTCAGCGCGATGGCCGCGAACACGGCCCGCTCCCCCGCGTCGTACAGACTCCACACCGTCCGGGCCGCACAGGCGCAGATCGCGATGACGGCTGCCCACCGGGCGAGTTTGCTGGATCCCGCCGAGACTCCGGCCAGGACGAAGGCCGCCGGCAACGCCAGCAGGACAACCAGCACCATGGCCGAGGACCACCCCGGCCAGTCCGCGCCGACAACCTCCGGCATCAGGATCAACCCGAGCCCGGTCACCACGAGGATGAGCGGGAAGAAGACCGCCGCCAGGCCCCGCCCGACTTCCGACCGCAGCGACTGACTGGACACGCCCCGGAGTCTGACACGCAGATCAGGTCAGCCCGTTGCCGTCCGGACACCTGGGGTCAGGTGGGGGCGAAGAGGCGGGCGACTTCGGCGAGCCAGTGGTGTGGTGAGAGGGACCAGGCGGCGGCCTCGGTCTCGTCGGCGTGGACGAGGAGTCGGTGCCAGGAGATCAGTCGGTGGACGACGTGCAGCGGCTGGGCGACATCGAGCTCGGCACGGAGTAGGTCGAGTGGCGCCAGGTCTGTCCACTGCGTGAGGTAGGCGTCCTTGACCTCCTGCAGGCGTGCATCGTCCTCGGTCCACGAGCCCGGGTCGTCCGGGTCGACCAGTGCGGACTGCACACAGGACAACGTGACGAACGGATGGCCCCACAGCGCGTCACCGAAGTCGAAGAAGCGGAACGGCGCGGACGGGCTCGCACTGAAGACGTTGCGGGCGTGCAGGTCGTTCTGATCGAGCGCCAGCGGAATCGCCCCGGACAGCTTGGCGGTCCAGCTCGACAGGTTGTCCGCCGCCCGCCGTACGTCGTCGAGCGATCCGACCGCCAGCGGGTGGTCGGCGGCGAGCGCATCGAACCAGTCGGCGATGCCGTGCACCGTCTCCCCCAGCCCTTCCGGCTCAGCCGCGGTCAGCCCGCTCGCCAGCAACGCCGGCCCGGCCGGGATCGTGTCGCGCTGCAGTTCGGCGTACTCGGTGACGAGCCTGCGCCACAACGGCAACGGGTCCACGTCGGCGCCGGCGAGCTGCTCGTCGAGCGTCAGCCCTTGGTCGGCAGTCAGCATCCAGCCGCGGACCGGCTCGACAGCGAGCGGGGCGATCACGTGCTGCGGGAGTTCCCGCGCCATCACCCCCACCAGCGCGGCCTCGAACGCCTGACCCGGGTTGTTCTCCTTGAACCAGAACAACCCGTGATCGGTGGGGTAGCACCACACCGTCGCCCAGAAGCGGACCTTGTACGGCACCGGACCACCGGTGACGGCGATTGCCGCCCCGGCCAGCTCCGTCCGCACCCAGACGTCGACGGCCGCGAACCAGTCCGCGCCGGACCAGCGGCGAACCCACTGACCCTCAGCGTCCTTCTCCAGCGACCGGGGCGTCGGCGGCATTCGTCCTTCCACACCGCGGAGAGTAGGCGCCGCCCGGAAGCTCCGCACCTCCATTACCCGCAGCAGCGGCCGGGCCTGCTATCAGCACGAGGCGCAGGCACCGGCTTTGAGTTCGTGTGCGCCGGCAGGGCAGGCGTCCCGGCTGACAACCGTACCCGCCGTTCGGGATCTCGGCGGTGGTGAGCTCGACGGCCTTGGTGGTGCAAGAAATGCCGGTGCGTCGGGCGAACTGCCGGCTCTAGATTCGTGGGGTGATCGCGAACGAGGACGTTCTCTCCGAACTGGCGCAGCTTGGTGTGCCGGCCGGGCCGATGGTTCGGGTGCACGGCGGGTTCGCCAACCGGTTGTACCGGCTCGACACGGACCAGGGGTCGTTCGCGGTGAAGGAGTTGAACCTCGTCGACCGTCGCGGGACCTACCCTGTCGAGGACGTGTTCCGGTTCGAGCGGGCGGCCTTTGCTGCGGGCCTACCGATGCCGGAGCCGATCTGGGCCAGCCGGCAGTTGCTCGTTCACCGGTGGGTCGAGGGCGAGAAGGTGCCCGAAGAGCCGGTGCCGGCGGCGTACGCGTTCGAGGTCGGGGAGATCCTCGCGCGCCTCCACGCGCTCGATGTCGAGTGGAAGCACGGGTTGATCGAGGACCCGGCGCCAAGGGACTGGCCCGAACTCGCCGAGCGGGCGGCGGCGACCGGACAGCCGTGGGCCGGCGAACTGGGCGCCCACGTCGAGACGTTGCTCGCGATCACCCACTTCGTCGACACCTGCGAACGGCCGGGGCCGGTCGTGCTGACCCATCGGGACATCCAACCGTGGAATCTGCTCGCTCGAGGCGGCCGCCCGGTGGTGCTCGACTGGGAGCTCTCGGGCATGCTCGACCTGGCGGGTGAGCTCGGCTCGACCGCCCTGAGCCTCGCGAAAGGACCTGGCTTCGACGCCATCGAGCCTGCCGTCTTCCGCGCGGTCCTTGACGGCTATGTCGCAGGAGGCGGAGTGCTGCCACCGCCGGGGCCGAGCTGGTTCGTGTTCATGATCGGCGGCTGGCTGGGATTCACGCGGTGGAACATTCTCCGCTGCCTCGCCGAGGTCGAGGCGACCACCGGCCCCGACCTCGCGCTGTCGCACGCGTCCGTCCGCGGCGGCCTGCGCGGCCTGCCCGACCTCTTCGCCCGACTTCCGCAGCTCCAGGCGTTGCTCGGGTGACAGCGACGCACCGTCCACCGGCACGATGCCCCGCCGTCACCGAGGCCGGTGACGGCGGCAGTTCCGGCTAGTCGGGCTACGGCCCCTGATACGGCGGCTCCCCCTAGGCGGTCCCTGGTACGGCAGCTACCCCTCGGCCGCCCCTGGTACGGCAGCTACCCCTCGGCCGCCCCTGGTACGGCAGCTACCCCTCGGCCGCCCCTGGTACGGCAGCTACCCCTCGGCCGCCCCTGGTACGGCGGCTCCCCCTGCGGCGCCCCTGGTATGGCGGCTCCGCCCACGGCGGTCCCTGGGGCCCTTGCTGTGGCGGCTGTCGTTGGTAGGCCGGCGACGAGGCTGTCAGTCGGAGCGGCCGCCTCGGTCGAACGGGTGGTTGTCGCCCGAGGGGGTCAGGAGGTGTAGTCGCGGAAGCCGCGGCCGGTCTTGCGGCCGAGGTAGCCCGCGGTGACGAGATGCTCCAGCAGCGGTGCCGGGGCGAAGCCGGGCTCGCGGAACTCCAGGTAGAGGGTGCGCTGGATGGCGAGCGAGACGTCCAGGCCGACCACGTCGAGCAGCTCGAACGGTCCCATCGGCAGTCGGCAGCCGAGCTTCATCGCGGCGTCGATGTCGTCGACGCCGGCGTAGTGCGCCTCGAGCATCCGGACCGCGTCGTTCAGGTACGGGAAGAGCAGCGCGTTGACGATGAAGCCGGCCCGGTCGCCGCAGCGCACCGGGTGCTTGCCGGCGGCAACGGCCAGGGCGGCGACGGCGTCGGCGACCTCCGGCGCGGTGCTGACCGTGCTGACCACCTCGACCAGCTTCATCACCGGGGCCGGGTTGAAGAAGTGCAGCCCGACCACGTCGGCCGGCCGCTTGGTCGCCATCGCCAGGTCGATCACCGGCAGGCTGGAGGTCGTGGTGGCCAGGATCGCGCCCGGCTTGCAGATCTCGTCGAAGGTCTCGAACAGCGCCTGCTTGACGCTCAGCTCCTCGACCACGGCCTCGACCACCAGGTCGGCGGTCGCCAGGTCGTCGAGCTTGGCGGTGCCGATGATCCGGGCGAGCGCCGCGTCGCGCTCCTCCGACGACAGCTTGCCGCGCTGGACCCCCTTCTCCAGCGACCGCTCGAGCGCCGCCCGGACCCGGTCGACCTTCTCGGTGCCGCGGGCGACGTACAGCACGTCGTAGCCGGCCTTGGCGCAGACCTCGATGATGCCGACGGCCATCGTGCCGGAGCCGACCACGCCGACCTGCTTGACCGGCCGCACCGGGGCCTGGTCGTCGGCGGGCTTCGGGGTCAGGTCGTCGTCGACCACGACCGGGGAGTCGGGCGCCTCGTAGGTGTAGAAGCCGCGCCCGGTCTTCCGGCCGAGCAGCCCGGCGGTGACCATCTGCTTGAGGATCGGCGCCGGCGCGTGCAGCCGGTTGCGGCCCTGCTTGTACATCGTGTCGAGAATCTCGTACGCCGTGTCGAGGCCGATCAGGTCGAGCAGCGCCAGCGGGCCCATCGGGTAGCCGCAGCCCAGCCGCATCGCCGCGTCCACGTCCTCGCGGGTGGCGTACCGCGACTCGACCATCGAGACGGCGTGGTTCAGGTAGCCGAACAGCAGCGCGTTGGCGATGAACCCGGCCCGGTCGGCGGCCACCACCGGGACCTTGTCGAGCCGGCGCGCCAGCGCGAGCACGTCCTCGACCACGTCCGGCTCGGTGACGACGGTCTTGATCACCTCGACGAACTCCTGCACCGGCGCCGGGTTGAAGAAGTGCATACCGACGACGCGGCGCGGGCGCTCGGTGGCGACCGAGATCTCGGTGACCGACAGCGACGAGGTGTTGGTCGCCAGGATCGCGTCCTCGCGGACCACCTTGTCCAGCGCGGAGAAGATCTCGCGCTTCAGCTCGAGCCGCTCGATCACCGCCTCGATGACCAGGTCGCAGCCGGCCAGCGCTTCCAGCTCGGTGGCGAACGTGACCCGGTCGAACAGGGCCTGCTGGTCCTCCACGGACAGCTTGCCTCGCTTCACCGCCCGGTCGGTCGAGTGCTGGATGTGCCCGCGGCCGCGCTCGACCGCCTGCTCGTCCCGCTCCACCCCGACCACGGTCAGCCCGTGCCGGGCGAACACCTCCGCGATGCCGGCCCCCATCGTGCCGAGCCCGACCACACCCACCGTTGTCAGTTCACGCGCCATGGCTCGAAGTGTGCCAGTCACCAGGTGGTCTGCCCATGAGGTGAGTCACCACCGAGGGCAACCTCACACCCGCGCCCCCCGAGATCCGCCGCACACCGGCAACTGGCGGCCGAGCGACTGCGCCGGTCACGCGTCGACCACCTCGGCGAGGACATGGAGCCAGCCACCGGAGCGGGTCTGACCTCGGCGCACCTGCAGCACCTGCCAGCCGGTCTGCGCCAGCAAGACGCGCAGGGGTTCCTCCTGCCAGCACCTGAAGTGGCGTGGCAGCTCGAGGGAGCGGTCGGACCACTCGACGCCGTCCCCCTCGCGGGTGCTGAAGGCGAGCAATGGAGCGGCCTTGGCGCACTTGGTGAGCACCGTCGACAGCTGGTCGGGGGTGAAGTGCAGGAAGACCGCGTCGGCGAAAACCACGTCGTACGGGCCGCCGTAGTCGTCGGTGAGCGCGTTGAGCCGGTCGGCCGAGAACCCGTCGGCGCGCATCATCTCCAGGAAAGCGAGCGTGGCGTCGGTACGCCGTACCCGGTGGCCGCGGCGTTCCAGCTCGGCGGCGTCGCGGCCGGTCCCGCTCCCCAGCTCCAGCACGTCACCGCCCGCGGGCAGCGCCTCGTCGACCAGGCGGATCAGGTTCTCGTTCGGAGCACGCGGGATCGTGGACGCGAAAGACTCGGCGCGTTGCTCGTAGGCAGCCAGGGTCACCGTGTTCGCGTCGAGCGAGGAGACGACGCTCCAGTCGTCGCCGGTGTGCTCGACGACCGCAGGCAAGTCGACACCCACCTCCGGCCCGACGACGACCACGGTCTCCCCGCGGTGCAGATCGGCGATCGCCTGCAGGTCCCGGACGGCGTCCGGCAGCACGCTCAGCATCGCCCCGAGCCGCTCCGCCAGCTCCGCCGCTCCGCCGACCTCGGCCCCGGCGTACACGACGGAGACCCGCTCACCGGTCAGTTGGTCAGCCCAGGTCGCTCCACCCAGCGGCAACAGCACCAGCCGCGCGGGACACATCAGATTCATCGGGCACTCCCCCTCAGTCGTCGTGCCTTCAGGCTCCCATCACGCACCCGCCGCCACCATGAACCCAACCGGAATCCCGAGCGCACCCTCCATGCACCCACCAGGAATCTGGACTACGGTGTCTCCTCGTGCGCCTGGTGATTGCTCGTTGCTCAGTGGACTACTCCGGCCGGCTGACCGCCCATCTCCCGATGGCGCCGCGGCTGCTGATGGTGAAGGCGGACGGGTCGGTGCTGATCCACGCCGACGGCGGGTCGTACAAGCCGCTGAACTGGATGTCGCCGCCGTGCAAGCTGACCGAGGAAGAGGGCGTCTGGAGCGTCACCAACAAGGCCGGTGAGGAACTGCGGATCACCTTCGAGGAAGTCGTCAGCGACACGTCGTACGAGCTGGGCCTGGACCCCGGGCTGATCAAGGACGGCGTCGAGGCGCACCTGCAGGAACTGCTGGCCGAGCACGTCACCACCTTCGGCGAGGGCTGGACCCTGGTCCGCCGGGAGTACCCGACCGCGATCGGGCCGGTCGACCTGCTCTGCCGCGACGCCGACGGCAAGCACGTCGCGGTCGAGATCAAGCGCCGCGGCGAGATCGACGGCGTCGAGCAGCTGACCCGCTACGTCGAACTGCTGAACCGCGACCCGCTGCTCGCCCCGGTCCGCGGGGTTTTCGCTGCGCAGCTGATCAAGCCGCAGGCCCAGTTCCTGGCCGCCGACCGCGGCCTGGAGTGCGTCACCGTCGACTACGACGCCCTGCGCGGCATGGAGTCGGACGTTCTCCGACTCTTCTGACCTGCTTCGGCAGTGAAAATCTGAACTAACAGCTGAATCTGCCCGATTTCAGGCAGATTCTTGGTGTTGCGCCGCCTCACCCGGCAGAGTTGTCGGGTGATGAGTGAGGTGACGGGGCCCAGCGACGAGCTGGTCGACCAGGTCAGCCGGACCACCGGCCTGACCACCGAGGACGCCCGGCGGGTGGTCGCCGACGTGCTCGCGTACTTCACCGAGACCACCGAGCAGTACGTCCGGCGCCGCCACCGCGAGCTGCAGACCTACGGCGCGCGCAACGAGGAGATCTTCGCCCGGCTGAGCGCCGAGCTGCGGCACTGGCCGGTCCGCTCCCCCGAACTGTCTGCCCGTCAGCTGCGGCGCATCGTCTACGGCTGACCAAGCGAGAGGAACCAACCCCATGTGCGGAATCGTCGGGTACGTCGGCACCAAGCCGGCCGCCCCCATCCTGGTGGACGGCCTGGCCCGGCTGGAGTACCGCGGCTACGACTCCGCCGGCGTCGCGGTGGTCGGCTCCAGCGAGCTGAAGGTGCACAAGGACGCCGGCCGGGTCCGTGAGCTGGAGGCCTCGCTGCCGAAGCGGTTCGGCGGCAAGCTCGGCATCGGGCACACCCGGTGGGCCACCCACGGCGGCCCGAGCAAGGACAACGCACACCCGCACGTGAGCGCCGACCAGCGGATCGCGGTCGTGCACAACGGCATCTTCGACAACGCCGGCGTGCTGCGCGCCCAGCTGGAGGACGCCGGCGTCAAGCTGCGCTCCGACACCGACACCGAGGTGCTCGCGCACCTGATCGAGCAGGCCGAGGGCGACACGCTCGAGGACAAGGTGCTGGCCGCGCTGCGCCGGATCGAGGGCACCTACGGCATCGCCGTGATCGACCTGGACTTCCCCGACCGGATCGTGGTCGCCCGCAACGGCAGCCCGCTGATCCTCGGCGTCGGCGACGGCGAGATGCACGTCGCCTCCGACGCGGCCGCGCTGATCCGCTACACCCGTCAGGTCGTCTACCTCGACGACGGCGAGCTGGCCACCGTGCGCGCCGACGGCTACCGCACCTTCACCCAGGACTCCCGAACCACCACCAAGACCGAGAAGACGGTCGAGTGGGACGCCGAGGAGTTCGAGCGCGGCGCCCACGAGCACTTCATGGTCAAGGAGATCCACGAGCAGCCGGAGGCCGTCCAGCGGGTGATTCGCGGCCGGCTCGACGAGCGCTTCCACGCCGTTCACCTGGGCGGCCTGAACATGGACGCCCGGGAGGCCCGCGAGATCAAGCGGGTGAAGATCCTCGGCTGCGGTTCGGCGTACTACGCCGGCCAGCTCGGCGCCCAGTTCATCGAGGAGGTGGCCCGGATCCCCGCCGACGCCGAGCCCGCGTCGGAGTTCCGGTACCGCAACCCGGTGGTCGAGCGCGACACCCTGTACGTCGCGGTCAGCCAGTCCGGCGAGACCCTGGACACGCTGGTGGCCGTCCAGGAGCTGAAGCGCAAGGGCGGCCGGGTGATCGGCCTGGTGAACGCCGTCGGCTCCAGCATCGCCCGGGAGGTGGACGGCGGCGTCTACCTGCACGCCGGCCCGGAGGTCTCGGTCGCCTCGACCAAGGCGCTGACCAACATGGCCGTCGGGTTCGCGATGCTCGGCATCCACCTGGGCCGGATCCGCGACGTCTCGCCCGCCGACGGCCGCCGGCTGATCGAGGGCCTGAAGAAGATCCCGGCACAGATCCAGGCGATCGTCGACACCGAGCAGGAGCTGGCCGAGATCGCCGGCCGGCTGTCCCGGCACGAGAGCCTGTTCTTCGTCGGCCGGACCCGCGGCTACCCGGTGGCCCGGGAAGGCGCGCAGAAGCTCAAGGAGATCTCCTACCGGCACGCCGAGGCGTACCAGACCTCCGAGCTCAAGCACGGCCCGCTGGCGCTGATCTCGCCGGACGTGCCGACGGTGGCGATCGTGCCCGACGACGAGTTGCTGGACCGCAACATCGGCGCGCTGCACGAGATCGCCGCCCGGTCCGGCCCGCTGTACGTCGTCACGCACCCGGGCGTCGAGATCCCTGACGGCGTGGCCGCGGTGATCGAGGTCCCGAAGAACGAGCCGGAGCTGGACCCGATCCTGCTCACGATCCCGCTGCAGCTGCTCGCGTACCACGCCTCGGTCGCCCTCGGCCACGACGTCGACAAGCCGCGCAACCTGGCGAAGTCGGTCACCGTCGAGTAGGGCCGGCCGTCGGCGGTTCACCTGCTGTTGGGTGGCGTAGGTTTCGATGGGTCGACCTCGAACCGGAAGGACACCCATGCGCTGGCAGGGACCACTCGCGGCGACCCTCACCGTCGCCGCGCTGACCACTTCGCTGACCGCCGTCCCGTCCGCTGCCGCGGCCGTACCTGCCGGCCACGGCGGCGGACCAGGCGGGAACTGCTCGCCGAACGCCCAGTTCCTCGGCTTCAGCGACAGCCTGGACAAGACCACGTACGCCGGTCAGAAGGTGGCCGGCCTGTCCGCGCTCGACGTGACCCGCCCTGGCCACGCCGTCGCGCTCGTCGACAACGTCGAGACGAGTCCGGCCCGGGTCTTCGACCTGCGCATCACCAGCAAGCCGACGGTTTCCGTCGCCGGCATGACGGTCCTGCGCCGCACCGACGGTACGCCGTACACGGGCGCCGACTTCGACGGTGAGGGCCTGGTCGTCGAGAAGGGCGACCGGACCATCCTGGCCGCGTCGGAGCGCGAGCCGTCGATCCGCCGGTTCCGGTTGTCCGACGGCCGGCAGACCGCGTCGCTGCCGGTGCCCGCCCGCTTCCAGGTGGCACCGGCCGGGCAGGCGTCGGCCAACGCGACCTTCGAGTCGCTGGCCGTCAGCCGGGACGGGCGCTCGCTGTTCGCCGGCATGGAGGGCCCGCTGGCCCCGGACGGCACCGACTCCGCCGGCAGCGGCCGCAACCGCATCATCCGGTACGCCGGTCTGTCGGGCCACGCGTACCGTCCGGTCGAGCAGCTCGCCTACAAGACCGATCCCGGCCTGTCGCTGGTCGAGCTGGCCGTCGTCGACCGCGACCAGCTGCTTGCGATGGAGCGCACGTTCGTCGCGGGCGTCGGCAACACGATCCGCGTGTTCACTGTCTCGCTGCGGCACGCCACCGACGTCACCGCCCGCGAGTCGCTCGCCGACGCACCCGCCCACGTCTTCCTGCAGAAGAAGCTGCTCTTCGACCTGGTGAACTGCCCGCCGTCCGGCGCCGTCGCCAAGCAGCCGCAGCCGAACCCGCTGCTGGACAACGTGGAGGCACTTGCCCTCGGCAACCCGCTGCCCGGCGGCCGCCGCCAGCTCTACCTGCTCTCCGACGACAACGCCGGCGCCGCCCAGACCACTCGGCTGTACTCGCTCGCCGTCCGCGTCTGACCTGGACGTCCGAAGCACCCTGCGTGGTGGCGCCGGGTTCTTCGGACGCCGGCGGCGAGGTGGCGGGAACGTGGTGGGCAGGTGACAATCTGTGGATGCGCGTGATCGTGGTGGGTGCCGGCGTGATCGGGCTGACGTGTGCCGTCCGGCTGGCCGAGGCGGGGTACGACGTCGGGCTGTTCGCGCGGGATCTGCCGCTGGAGACCACGTCGGCGGTGTCGGCCGCGATCTGGTACCCGTACCTGGCCGCGCCCGAGGACCGGGTCGCCGACTGGGCGCGCACGTCGTACGCCGAGTTCGCCGAGCTGGCGCAGAGCCAGCCGGCGGTGCGGATGCGGCGCGGGCGGGAGTTCCTGACCACCCCGCGGCCGGATCCGTTCTGGGCGGACGTACCTGCTGACTTCGAGCGAATCGCGGCGCCGCCCGCGGGCTTCCAGGACGGCTGGTCGTTCAGCACGCCGGTGGTCGAGATGCCGCTCTACCTGCAGTACCTCGTGCAGCGGCTGGAGGCAGCGGGTGGCTCGCTGACCCGAGCCGCGCTGTCCGCCCTGCCGAACTCGGCCGAAGTGGTGGTGAACTGCGCCGGCCTCGGCGCCCGGCTGACCGCCGGCGATCCCACCGTGACGCCGGTCCGCGGCCAGGTGCTGACCGTCGAGCAGTTCGGCCTGACCGAGTGGCTGCTCGCGGACCAGAACCCGCACGACCTGACGTACGTCGTACCGCGGTCGCACGACGTCGTCATCGGCGGCACGAGCCGGCCGGACAGCTGGGACCTGGCCGTCGACGCCGACACCGCCCAGGCGATGCTCGACCGGGCCGCGGCGCTCGTTCCCGGCCTGCGCAACGCCAAGGTACTCAAGCACCGCGTCGGCCTGCGCCCGGCGCGGCCGGCGGTGCGGTGTCAAAGCGTGCATGTCGGCGACCAGACCGTCGTTCACTGCTATGGCCACGGCGGTTCCGGTGTCACACTCAGCTGGGGCTGTGCCGACGAGGTTCTGGCCCTGGTCAAGAACGCGGCCTGATCACACGTCGAGGATCTGGCAGAGCAGGTCCAGCGCTCCGGAGTAGGCGTGGTCCGGTGGAGTGCCGTAGCCGACGACGAGGGCCTGGCGGCCGGAGTCCTCAGTGAAGTGGTAGCGGTGCAGCGCGATGAGCCGCAGGCCCTGGCGCACACCTCGGTCCACCATGTCCTGCGCATCACCCGGTACGTCGAGCAGCACGTGCAGACCGGCGGAGATGCCTGCCACCCGTACGCCGGGAGCCCGGGTGGCGAGCAGTTCCACCAGCCGGTCGCGGCGGCGCCGGTAGTGCAGCCGGGACCGCCGGACGTGGCGGTCGTAGTGCCCGGAGGCGATGTACTCGGCCAGTACCAACTGGTCGAGCGTCGCAGTCTGCAGATCCGCTGTGCGCTTCGCGGCGAGCAGGGGCTCCATCAGGTGCTGGGGCACCACCATCCAGGCCAGACGCAGGCCGGGCGCGAGGCTCTTGCTCGCCGTACCGGTGTAGACGACGCGTTCGGGGTCGAGGGTCTGCAGCGCGCCGACCGTCTGCCGGTCGTAGCGGAACTCGCCGTCGTAGTCGTCCTCGATCAGCACCGCACCGGTCTCCCGCGCCCACTCGATCGCCGCCGTCCGCCGCTCCGGCGCGAGCGGGACACCGGTCGGCATCTGGTGCGCCGGAGTCAGCAGCGCGGCCTCACCGGTGAGCTGGCCGGTGCGGACGCCGTGCTCGTCCACAGTGACCGGTACCGGGGTCAACCCGCGGGACCTGATCACGTCCCAGTGCAGCCTGTAGCCGAACTCCTCGACCGACAGCGTGGTCGCGCCCTGCCGCTGCAGTACCTCGCTGAGCAGGCTGAGGGCCTGGACGTAGCCCGAGCAGATCAGGATGCGTTCCGGGTCCGCGTGGACGCCGCGGGCCCGGGCCAGGTAGTCCGCCAGCATCCGCCGCAGCTCCGGCCGTCCGCGTGGATCGCCGTACCCGAAGGCGTCGTTGGGTGCCGAAGTCAGCGCCTTGCGGGCGGCGGCGAGCCACTCCGCACGCGGGAAGGTAGCGAGGTCGGGTGAGCCCGGTGTGAGGTCGTAGCGGAACCGCCGCTGGTGGATCGGCGCCGGTGGGGACGCCGCCAAGACAACGCCGGGACGCCCCGCCACCACCGTGCCAGATCCCTGCCGAGCGGTCAGCCATCCCTCGGCCACCAGCTGCCCGTACGCGTCGGCCACGGTGTTCCGGGCGATGCCGAGGTCTTGGGCGAGCGTCCTGGACGACGGCAGCCGCGTCCCGGGCACCAGCCGTCCGCTCCGGATCGAGGCGTGCAGCGCCGCCACCAGGTCGGCCCGCCCGCGACTCCCGCTCAGATCCAGGTGCAGGTCCGCGCCCGCGCGTGACCCGTCCGGAGGCTGCGAATTGGCCCGTCGATCCGTCATGAAAGTGGACCATACACCTGGGCCTGTTCCCACCTACCGTGGTGGACATGAGCACAACGACACGACGCAGGGTCAAGGTGGCCTCGCTGGCCCCGGAGTTCTACCAGGCGATGATCGCGCTGGACGCCCAGTCCGCGCTCGGCCTGGATCCCCTGCTCGCCCACCTGGTCCGGATCCGCGCCTCGCAGCTGAACGGCTGCGCGTACTGCCTCGACATGCACACCCTCGACGCCCGGCACCTGGGCGAGTCCGAGCAGCGCCTGCACCTGCTCGCCACCTGGCGCGAGGCGGGCAAGTTCTTCACCCCGAAGGAGCGGGCCGCGCTCGCCCTCACCGAGTCGATCACGCTGGTCAGCGTCGACCACGTGCCGGACGAGGTGTACGACGCCGCGGCCGAGCAGTTCGACGACAAGGAACTGGCCCAGCTGATCGGCCTGATCGTCACCATCAACGCCTGGACCCGGATCGGCGTCACCGGCCGGCTCGAGCCCGGCCACTACTCGCCGAGCTGAGTCCCGGTGAGTCGAGCCGAAACCTTCCGTGCCCTGCACCACGGCGGCACCCCGCTGGTGCTGCCCAACGCCTGGGACCCGGTCAGCGCGCGGATCGTCGCCGAGGCCGGCTTCGCGGCGGTCGCGACCAGCAGTGGCGCGACCGCCCGGGTACTCGGGTACGACGACGGCGAGCTGACCCCGCCGGCCGAGATGTTCGCCGCGATCGCGCGGATCGTCCGGGCGGTCGACGTCCCGGTCACCGCCGACCTGGAGGCGGGCTACGGCCTGGCCCCGCAGGAACTGGTGGACCGGCTGCTCGACACCGGCGCGGTCGGCTGCAACCTGGAGGACTCGACCGGCTCCGGCCTGACCGATCTCACCCGCCAGGCCGACTACCTCGCCGATGTCCGCGCCGCCGCCGGTGCCGATCTGGTCGTCAACGCCCGCATCGACACCTTCTTGTCCGGCGGCACGGTGGCCGACGCGATCGAGCGCGGCCGGGCCTACCGCCGGGCCGGCGCGGACTGCGTCTACCCGATCTTGGCGCCGCTGGACGTGATCGCCGAACTGAAGTCGGGCATCGGCGGCCCGCTCAACGCGCACGCCGCTCCGGACGGCCCGACCCCGGACGAGCTCGCGGCAGAAGGCGCCACCCGCATCTCGTACGGCACCAGCCTGCACAAGGTGGTGATGGCAGGTTTTCGTGACTACCTCAGCACGCTGAAGCCGCCCGGCTGACCTCGGCGGCCGTCGGTCGGTCGCCGGCCGGGACGGATGGGAAACTGCGGCACACCGCGATGGCCTCGACGAGCAGGCGACGCAGCAGCGGGTCGGGGTGCGGGTGACGGAAGTCGGTCACCGCACGCACCGAACCAGCCAGCGCGAGTGCCGCAGTCGTCTCGTACGCCGCAACTCCCGTCCCGTCCCCCGTGACACCGGCCGCCTCGTCGTCGCGCAGAGCGGCCAGCGTCCGATCGGCCTGCTCGACCGCGGCGACGAGGATGCGCGCGTACTGCGCCGAGACGTGCGGCGCCACGAGCGGCAGGCACCGGGCGACCAGGGCCGGCGCGATCCGCAGGTCCGTGGCGGCGGTCCCGATCACCGACGGGATCAGCGGCGCGAGCAGAGGTCGGCCCGCCGCCGACGTCTCGTCGTTCACCTCCCGCGCCACCAGGGCGAGCAGTGGATGCGTGCAGTCCGGGTGGTCGGACCACGGCGCACCCGCCAGGTACGACGCGTACTCCATGAAGCAGGCGCCGTGGTCGGCGGTGCGGTGGCTGCCGACGGACAGCACCGGCAGACCGTCGACCGCTCGCGGCTTGCGATGGTCCGGGCCGAACAGCTTGATCCAGGTCATGGTGTCGGCCGATCAGTCGTGGCTTCGTCGGGTGAGCCGGCGGACGACGCGATAGCCGACCACGGCGGTGAGGATCCACGGGCCCGCGACGATGATTGGGTCGAGCGGCTGGTGCACCAGGTCCGCGCGCTTCTGGCCGCGCCGCGAGGCGATGCCGTGGTACTTGAACTCGCTCAGTACGCCGGTCTCCGCGATCAGGTTGTCCGGGTGCCGGGAGACGAAGGACCGGGCGGTGCTGCCGACCGCGTCCACCCGGTCGGCGGCGATCAGCAGCAACCAGTGCGCGGCCCGGCCCTCGCTGTAGCGCCGGTAGGCCAGCTTGCGGATCGCTCCGGACACGCCCCGCGGCGGGCACGAGGTGCCGAAGACCGGGGTGAGCATCTCGTGCTCGATCGACCGCTCCCGCGGCCACTTCTCCTGCTGGCGCTCCGGGAAGTCCCAGGTCGCGCCGAACGGGTGTGGGTCGAACACCTCGCGCGGCACCGACGGACGGTCGGCGGGATCGAGGTCCGCGCCCCAGCCGGGGATACGGGCGCGCAGTTGCTCGCTGGTCTCGGACGGCTTCGGCTTGTCGGCGGTGTAGGGCATGCGATCTCCCGGTTCAGGCGGCGTCGGGCACGATGAGGGGCTTGATGCAGCCGTCGAGCTTGGCCGAGAACAGGTGGTAGCCCTCGGCGATGTGCTCGAGCGGGATGCGGTGCGTGACGATGTCGCTCGGCTTCAGGTAGCCGTTGCGGATGTGCTCGAACAGCCGCGGCCACTGCCGTTTGACCGGCGCCTGGTTCATCCGCAGCGTCAACCCCTTGTTCAGCGCGTCCCCGAATTTCACCGCGCTGAACAAGGGGCCGTAGGCCCCCATCACCGAGACGGTGCCGCCCTTGCGGACCCCGTCGATCGCCCAGTTCAGCGCGATCGGCGACCCGCCCTGCAGCTTCAGCTTCGCCGCGGTGACGTGCTGCAGCAGGTTGCCGTCGGCCTCGGCGCCGACCGCGTCGATCGCCACGTCGGCGCCCAGGCCGTCGGTGAGCTTCTTCAGCTGCACCACGATGTCGGCGTACTCGGTGAAGTTGTGCGTCTCGGCGTGGGCGAACGTGCGGGCCTTCTCCAGCCGGTACTCCAGGTGGTCGATCACGATCACCCGGCCGGCGCCCATCAGCCAGGCCGACTTCGCCGCGAACAGGCCGACCGGGCCCGCCCCGAAGACCACCACGACGTCGCCCTCGACGATGTCGCCGAGCTGGGCGCCGAAGTACCCGGTGGCCAGCGCGTCGGTGAGCAGCACCGCGTCGTCGTCGTCCATCCAGGCCGGGATCGGGCTCGGGCCGACGTCGGCGAACGGGACCCGGACGTACTCCGCCTGGCCGCCGTCGTAACCGCCGCAGGTGTGCGAGTAGCCGTAGATGCCGCCGACCGCGGTGGCGTTCGGATTGACGTTGTGGCAGTTCGAGTACAGGCCGCGGGCGCAGAAGAAGCAGGTTCCGCAGAAGATGTTGAACGGCACCATCACCCGGTCGCCGGGCTGCAGCGTGGCCACCGACGGGCCGACCTCGTCGACGATGCCGACGAACTCGTGGCCGAACGTCATGCCGACCCGGGTGTCCGGCATCATGCCGTGGTACAGGTGCAGGTCCGAGCCGCAGATCGCGGCCCGGGTGACCCGGACGATCGCGTCGTTCGGATGCTCGATCGCCGGCCGGTCCTTCTGCTCGACCCGGACGCGGTACGGGCCGCGGTACACCATCGCTCGCACTCAGCCACCTCCTGCCGCTGTCCGCCACCGCTGCGGCGGCGGACTTCCGCCGTACCCCTCAGCACGGCGGATAAACCGGCGGGCAGGTCAGTCGAGCGCGACCACCCGCCGGGAATCGGCGCCCGTGCCGTACTCCGGGTCGCCGCCGCGGATCAGGACCGAGTGCTCGACCGCCGTGGCCCGGTAGAGCCGGAACAACCCCTCGCCCTGCAGCTCCGGCAGCGTGAAGTGGCGTTCGGGGTCGAGCCGGCTGTTGTAGATCGCCATCGCCTGCTCCAGCTCGTCGTCGGAGATCCGGGCGGCGGTCGCCTCGACGTACAGCGCCTGCGCCTTGCCGACCGCGACCCGCGAGTCGAAGATCGCCAGACTCACCTCCGGCCGGGCGGCGATGTTCCCGGAGTGCCGGGTGTCCGGGGAGGAGACCCAGTAGAAGTGGCGGTAGTCCTGCGGCACGAAGTACACCGGGCTGACCCAGGGCTTCCCGTCGGCGTCCGCCGTGCCGAGAGCGAGGTAAAGGTTGTCGTCGATCAGCTGTCGGGCCAGGGCAGCGTGGTCGGTCATTCGGGCCTCCAGTGGGCTCAGCCGAGTAGTCGCAGGGTCTCGTCCCGGCAGGCTACCCAGGCGTCGTGCTCCGGGTCGATGAGCTCGAAGTGCCCGACCCGCGGCAGCTCGGTCAGCCGCACCTGCCCGCCGGCCCGCCGCACGGCGTCGCTGTACCGGCGGCTCTGCTCGATCGGCACCTGGCGGTCGTCCGTCCCGTGCACCAGCGCGACCGGCACCGGCAACGGCACCTGCTCGTACGGCGACGCGGCGGCGTACGAGACTCTGCTGTCGGCCGGTCCGGATCCCATCAACCGCTGCACCGCATCACCACCGACCCGCTCGTCGTACGCCTTCACCAGATCAAGGACGCCGGCCTGCGCCACCGCGCCCTTCAGGACGACCCGGGGCCGGGCTCCCGGCGTACCAGCGGCGAAGGCCGGCCGCCCTGCGGCCCAGACCGCCAGCTGCCCACCGGCCGAGTGGCCGAGGGCGACCACCTGCGCCGGATCGATCCGCGGCTGGTCCCCGAGCGCGTCGATCGCCGCGGCCACGTCCTCGCAGGTGGCCGGCCAGCCGCCGCCGTTGCCGACGCGCCGGTACTCGATCGCGTACCCGGCGACACCGTGCTTCGCCAGGTCCGCGGCCAACGGCGTCGCCAGGCCCTTGCCGTAGGCGCTCATCCAGAAGCCGCCGTGGATCACCACGACGGCGGGTACCTGGCGGTCGCCGGACGGAAGGTGGAGCTCCGCCACCTGAGACGGGTCGTCGCCGTACCTCACCTCCACCGCAGGCCGTTCGAGCGGCTCGTCATCGCACCCGCCCAAGGCGGCGGTGCCCAGGACGAGCCGGACGAGCGAGCGACGCGTGATCATGGCGAGGGGTTCGGTCCTGCGCCCGCGAAGGATGGGTTGAGGCGGAGCAGGTAGACCAGCGCCCAGTCCTGGTCGTTGGCGAGGGGGTCGGCGACATGGGCCGGGAGGTTGTTGACGGCGCTGGGGTAGACGAAAGCGCAGGTGGCTGAGCCGTCGGCGTGGAAGTTGACCAGGTTGGCGCGCAGGATCGCTTCGCCCGCGGCACGGAGCTGGTCGGAAGGCAGCAGCTCCTCCGGCCAGGTCAGGTAGACGGCCGCGCTCAGGACGGACCAGTAGTGCGGGAACACGTCGCCCCACAGCCGGAGCAGACCGAACCAGTAGCCGTCCCAGTGCCGGATCGGTACGTGCCGCAGCCGTACGTCGGGCTGGTCCGCGGCGAACGCGGTCAGCCAGGGCAGGCGACGGGTGAGCTCGTCCGGGGCGATCGTGCCGGGCGCCTCCTGGTACGCCGCGATCAGCAGTTCCAGCAGCGGCGCGACCATCGACTGCTCGTAGTTGACCTCGTGCGGCGGCAGGTCGTCGCCGTAGTCCAGGAAGGCTCGGGCGTGCCGGGCGAGGTGCTCGCGCAGGCGGGCGGCAGTGTCCGGGTCGGTCAGCGTCGCCAGTTCGCGAAGGAGTGGGCCGAGGTCGAAGGCGAGGAAGTGGTCGCCGCCCAGGGCGTAGTACTGGTCGAGGATGCGGACCGCGCCGGCGGTGTCGCCCTGGCCGAGCAGGAAGCGAGCGAACCAGGGGAAGTTGTAGAGCCGCACCCGGCTCTCGTGCAGGCTGTCGTCTGCGACTGTGCCGTCCACGGCGACCAGATGCTCGAGGACGAACTCCTGATAGCCGGCCAGTGCTTCGTCCAGCTCGACCCGGTCTCCCCAGCCGCGGTCCCGGGCTGCCTGGAGGAGCAGAGCTGTACCGATCCGCTCGCGCGCGTCGGACCAGTCGCGCCAGCCGCCCGAGAGCACCCGCAGGCCGGTCTGGGCGTCGTACGGGACGAACGAGAATCGGCGGCTGTCGCTCAGCTCCACCGGTCGCTGGCGATCCAGCACGAACCGGATCCGCCGCTCGACGATGTCCCGCAGCGGCTCGTGGAACAGCACGCTGATCCGGGCGCGCGCCTTGCCGTCGGTCGCCTCGATGTACTGGATGCCGGCCGTCGCCGAACTCACCGCGGACGGGCCGCTGGCGCCCTCGGCCAGCTCCAGCGTCAGCGACTCCCCCACCTCGGCGGCCAGCCCAGGTGCGTCGATGAGCGGCTGCCAGCTCGCCCGGAAGTCGGCCAAGGTGTCGAACCACTCGAGCTGCCAGGTCCACCGGTGCGACTCACCAGGTGCGAGCATCAGGGGAGCTTGGCCGCCCATGGCGTGCGGCGCTCGCGCATGGTCGGTGACGTGCAGGTAGAGGTGGCCACGGCTGTTGCTGCTGGTCACACTGTCGCGCGACTCCACGGAGTACGCCCAGAGCTCGCCCTCCACCATCCGGAGGCCTAGTCCGGGACCGCTGCCATCCATCGGCACTGCCCAGACCCAGGAGTCGGCGCCGCCGGTCCACACGTGGGCGTGCACCGCACTGCGCAGACTCTCCCGGCTCGAGCTGTAGAGGTCGCGCCACGGCGTACTGATGCCCAGCGAGCCGATCTCCACCGGGGCGTCGCCGGTGTTGCGCAGCTCGTACGTCTCGGTCCAGCGGTCGCCGAAGCGCCGGCCGACACGCAGCTCCAACTCACCGAAGCGGTACAGCAGGTCGATGCCGGTCTGCCGCCAGCGAGTGAAGGCCGGTGCGTCGAACCGGTGGCTGCCGCGGGAGGTGACCACGAACCCCTTGCCCCAGTAGTGCGCCGGGTCGTGCCAGGCGCCGTCCGCGAGCAGCATCGAGTGCCCGCGCGACGGGTGCAGCACCGCCGCGACCGCCCCGTCGTCCGTCACCTCGGCCCGCCCGGCCCCGACCGCGAAAGTTTCCGGCATTGTCCCAACCTAGCGATGTCGAGCACCACGCAGCAGCTTCGTCCCCCTGGTGAAAGGCACCCACCCGATCGAGAGGAACAGCACGATGAACCAGCACGAGATCGCCGAAATCCTGGCCAAGCCGTACTCCCAGCAGCTGCTCAACGGCAGGATTCCGGCCCGCTTCGCCTACGTCGGTCTCGACGGCGACCCGCGGGTCGTGCCGCTCGGCTTCCACTTCGACGGCGAGCGCCTGCAGCTGTTCACCGTGCCGAAGGCCGCCAAGGTGAACGCGCTGCGCAAGAACCCGCGGGTCGCGATCACCATCGACACCGAGGGCTTCCCGCCGAAGGTCCTGCTGATCCGCGGCACCACCGAGCTGCGGCTGGAGGACGGCGTTCCGGCCGACTACCTCGCCTCCGGCAAGCTGGTGCCCGCCGACGAGTTCGACGCCTGGAAGGCCGGCGTCGAGGCCCTGTACGACCAGATGGTCCGGATCACTGTCACCCCCGACTGGGTCAAGCTGCTCGACTTCGAGACCACGCTGCCGAAGTCGGTCGCCGACCTGATCGCCGAGAAGCAGGGTGGCTAGGGGCTCGCGTGGCGGATGACGTCGACGACGTCGGCCATCATGCCGGTCAGGTCGTAGTCCTTCGGGGTGTAGACGGCGGCGACGCCGGCGGCCTTCAGGGCGCGGGCGTCCGCGTCGGGCACGATGCCGCCGACGACGACCGGGACGTCGGTCAGGCCGGCCGCGCGCAGGCCGTCGACCACTTGCGGCACGAGCTCCATGTGGGAGCCGGACAGGATCGACAGGCCGACGCAGTGCACGTCCTCGGCGACCGCGGCGGCGACGATCTGCTCGGGCGTCAGCCGGATGCCCTGGTAGATCACCTCGAAGCCGACGTCGCGGGCCCGGACGGCGACCTGCTCGGCGCCGTTGGAGTGACCGTCCAAGCCGGGCTTGCCGACCAGCAGCCGCAACCGCCCACCGAGCTGCTCGGCCGTGGCGGCCACCTTCGCCCGCACGGCGGCGATCTCGGCTCCGCCTCCGGAGGTCCCGACCGAGCCGGACACCCCGGTCGGCGCACGGTACTCCCCGAACATCTCCCGCAGTACGCCGGCCCACTCGCCCGTCGTCACCCCGGCCCGGGCACAGGTCAGCGTCGCCGGCATCAGGTTGCCGGTGCCCTTGGCCGCCTCGCGCAGCGACGCCAGCGCCTCCTCGACCGCCTTCGGGTCGCGCTGGGCACGCCACTGCTCGAGCGACGTCAGCGCAGCGGCTTCGGCCGCCGGGTCGACGGTCTGGATCGCCGTGTCCAGGTCCGCGGTGAGCGGCGACGGCTCGGTGTTCTCGAACTTGTTGACGCCGACGACGATCTGCTCGCCGGACTCGATCCGCTGCCGCCGCTCGGCGTGCGACGCGACCAGCGCCTGCTTCAGGTAGCCGCTCTCCACCGCGGCGACCGCACCGCCCATCGCCTGGACCCGGTCGATCTCCTCGCGCGCGCCCTCGACCAGCTCGGCGACCTTCGCCTCGATCACGTGCGACCCGTCGAAGATGTCGTCGTACTCCAGCAGGTCCGACTCGTAGGCGAGCACCTGCTGCATGCGCAGCGACCACTGCTGGTCCCACGGGCGGGGCAGCCCGAGCGCCTCGTTCCAGGCCGGCAGCTGGACCGCCCGGGCGCGGGCGTTCTTCGACAGCGTGACGCCGAGCATCTCCAGCACGATCCGCTGCACGTTGTTCTCGGGCTGCGCCTCGGTCAGACCGAGCGAGTTCACCTGGACGCCGTACCGCAGGCGCCGGGCCTTCGGGTCGGTCACGCCGTACCGGTTGACGCAGATGTCGTCCCACAGCCGCACGAACGCGCGCATCTTGCACGTCTCCTCGATGAACCGCACGCCGGCGTTCACGAAGAACGAGATCCGCTGCACGACGTCGCCGAACCGGTCCGGCGGGACCTGGCCGCCGGCACGGACCCGGTCGAGCACGGCGATCGCGGTCGACAGCGCGAAGGCCAGCTCCTGCACCGGCGTCGCCCCGGCCTCCTGCAGGTGGTAGCTGCAGATGTTGATCGGGTTCCACCTCGGCACGTTGGTGACCGTGTAGGCGATCAGGTCGGTGGTCAGCCGCAGCGAGGCGTCCGGCGGGAACGCGTAGGTGCCGCGGGACAGGTACTCCTTGACGATGTCGTTCTGCGTCGTGCCGGTCAGCTCGTCCGGCGTCGCGCCCTGCTCCTGCGCGGCGACCTGGTACAGCGCGAGCAGCCACATCGCGGTGGCGTTGATCGTCATCGACGTGTTCATCTGCGCCAGCGGGATCCGGTCGAACAGCGCCCGGACGTCGCCCAGGTGCGCCACCGGTACGCCGACCTTGCCGACCTCGCCCTTGGCCAGCCGGTGGTCGGCGTCGTACCCGGTCTGGGTCGGCAGGTCGAACGCGACCGACAGTCCGGTCTGGCCCTTGGCCAGATTGCGCCGGAACAGCGCGTTCGACTCCGCGGCCGAGGAGTGGCCGGCGTACGTCCGCATCACCCAGGGTCGGTCCGTCTCGGTCATGTACCCGAGAGTAGGACTGTGTGTGCTTGTGAGTCCGCAGCTCGTGACCGGAGTCACCAGCGGCCTAGATCACAGGCTCCGGGACTAGGCAGAGATCGGTAGTGGGGTCCGCTCGACGCTCAGGATCCGGTGCAGCCGGGTGACCGCGAGGATCCGCACCACCGAGGGGACCGGGTGCCGCAGCACGAGCCGGCGCCCGAGCAGCTGGGTCCGGCGGTGGGTGGCGACGAGCAGGCCGAGACCGGCGGCGTCGATCGCGTCGACCGCCTCCAGATCGACCACGACGTCGCCGTCGGTGCGGTCGATCACGTCGTACAGCAGCTGGCGGGCCGCGCCCACCGAGCGGACGTCGAGCAGTCCGGCCAGGCGGACCACGTTGTCGGTGACTGGGTCGGCGTTGGTCCCTGCGTGTGGGGTCGGTGCGAGCATGTCCGTGCCCTCCGCTCTTCCGGCAGCCCCCGAGTTGGCCGCACTGCAGCGTGTGTTGGTAAAGACTCCACGGCGACCCGGAAGGTTGCCAAGACCTCACGATCTTCCTTTTCGCGCGACAATGGTGTGCGTGTTCGCCGACCAGTACTTCCTGTTCCCGGTGGTGGCCATCGCGCTGACCGCCGGGATGGTGCTGCTGTGCCGCTGGGCCTTCTCCCGGCCCAAGGGCGGCTCGCTGGTCCGGCGGACCGACTACTCGCCGGCCGACAAGACCACGTTCGGGCTGCTGGTCGACGTCCGGACCACCTCGACGTACAACGAGGCCCGGGTCAGCGTGTCGATGCTGAAGGACCTGGGCATCAAGGCGACCGCGGCCCGGACCAAGGAGGGCTGGTCGGTCTACGTCTGGCCGGCCGACGAAGCGGCGGCCCGCGGGTTCCTCGACGCCTCCTGAGCCGGTCAGTTTTCGCCGAGTTCAACTCCGCTGTCCTCCCCGGGCCTTGCTCGGGCGTCTCCGTCTCGGCAACCGACGGGGTACGAGAAGGGGTCTGGGGACATCGGACAAGTACAGGGTGAGCCGACCGGCAGCGCCGCTGCCCCGGGTCCCGCCGCCGGACCTGCCTCGGCCGGTCCTGTGAGGAGCCCGATGACGCCCGACCTCGCCCTGGCGACCGTCGCCCTGCCCGGCGGCTCCGCCCGGGCCGGGCGCTCCAGCCCGGTCGGGCGCTCCACCTCGGCAGGCCACGAGGTGACCGGCGCCGACGAGGACGGTCTGGTCCTGGAGTCGTCGGTGCGGCAGCCGGACCGGTTCGCGCTGATCTTCGACCGGTACTTCCCGCAGGTGCACGCGTACGTCGCCCGCCGGCTCGGCACCGACCTGGCCGACGACCTGGCGGCGGAGACGTTCCTGATCGCCTTCCGGCAGCGGGACCGGTTCGACCGCCGCAGCGGCGTGGTCCGGGCCTGGCTGTACGGCATCGCGACCAACCTGATCCGGCGCCATCGGCGCGACGAGCTGCGGGCCTGGCGCGCGACCGCGAAGCTGCCCGTGCCGCTGCCGGCGGGCGGGCACGAGGACCGGGTCGCCGCGCAGGTCACCGCCGAGGGCGCGAGTCCGCAGCTCGCCGCCGCGCTCGCGAAGGTGGCCGGCCGGGACCGCGAGGTGCTGATGCTGGTCGCGCTCGGCGGGCTCAGCTACGACGAGGTCGCGGCCGCGCTCGGGATCGCGTACGGCACGGTCTGCTCGCGGCTGTCCCGCGCCCGCAGAGTCGTCCGGGAACACCTCGGCGACACCGACCCGACCCGCCTGGAGGAGGACTGAGATGGACGACCTCGACCGCATCCGCTCGGCCTTCCCCGAGCCGCCCGCGCCGAGCCCGGAAGCGGCCGCCAAAGCCCGCCGGGAGCTCCAGCAACTGATCAGCCAGGCCCAGCCGGCGCCGGACCGGCAGCGACCTCTGGCCGCGCGCAGCTGGAGCGCGACTGTCGCCGCGGACCGGCGGCACCGCTGGTACGCCGCGGCGCGGTCGGGCCGGATCGGGATCGCGCTGACGGCGACGGCCGCGACCGTCGCGGTGGCCGCGCTCGGCGTACCGCTGCTGATGACCCCGGGCAGCGGTCCCGACGCCGCGCCCGTGCCGAGCACAGTGACGCCCACCCCGCGGCTGGTGACGGCCAGCCAGGTGCTGCTGGACCTCGCGGTCAAGCAGGAACAGGACGAGAAGGTCTCCGGCGCGTACTTCCGGGTCCGCAGCCTGCAACTGCGCGCCACCGCCGAGGTCGGTCGGCCAGGTCAGAAGTACCGGATCGAGCGGCGCAGCCTCACCGAGAGCTGGATGCCGATGAAGCCGGGGGTCGAGTCCTGGCTCGGGTGGCTCGATCTCGGCGCTCGGCCGGCCACTGCGGCCGACACCGCGCGGTGGAAGGCCCAGGGCTCGCCACGGTCGTGGCAGCTGGCCCACGAGGAGGACCCGGTGACGATGGCGCCCGGTGCGACGACCGTGCGCAAGATGACCTTCGACGAGGTGCCGCCCGGGTACTACCTCAGCGGAGAGAAGCCGGTGACCGCACGGCAGATCCAGGCGTTGCCGACGGATCCGGCAGTCCTGCGCGCAGTGCTCGCCCGGGGCGTCCAGCCGGGGGCGACGCGGGAGGAGATCGACTACACGGTCTTCTGCGCCGCCGGCCGGTTGCTCTTCGAGATGCCGTCGCCGCCGAAGCTGCGCGGTGCGGCGTTGCGGGTGCTGTCGAAGCTGCCAGGTGCCCGCTTCAAGGAGCACGTCAAGGATCCGATCGGCCGTCCCGGCACCGAGATCTCCTTCGACTGGAGCGTCCTGGGCCGTCCGACCACCCGCAGTACGGCGTCGAAGGACACTCTCACCCGGTACGTCGTCGATCCCACCACCGGCCGGCTGCTGAGCTCGGAGACCTTCGGCCTCAAGGCCGGCGCCAGCGTCGTACTCGAGTCCGGCTGGACCGACGAACGTCCCACTCCCCCGTCCCCGACCATCCGCTGACCACCTCGCAGCCCGCGAGAACTGCCCTGCCCGCACGGCCTCTGCGCGCTGGACGGATCACCGGGGCGCGAGTACAACGGACTCCACAAGGGGGAGGGGGCGCAGATGATGCGCTGGGGACTTGTTGCTGTGGGCTGCCTGCTCGCGACCGGCCTGCACCAGTCCGAGGCCGCGGCGGTGGAACCGGGCTCGGCCTGGGCCTGGGGCGGGAACGGCACCGGACAGCTGGGCAACGGGACGACGACCGGCCGCGGCACCGCGGCGCCGGTCACGTCGCTGACCAACGTCACCGAGGTGGAAGCGGGGCGCGAGCACTCAATCGCCCTGCGGTCCGACGGCACGGTGTGGACCTGGGGTTTCAACGAGATGGGCCAGCTGGGCGACGGCACGGCCACGAACCGGCCGGCGCCCGTCCAGGTCGGCGGACTCAGCGGAGTCGTCGACATCGCCGGTGGGCACTACCACAGCCTCGCGCTGCTGGCGGACGGCACGGTCCGGGCCTGGGGCTACAACTCGTTCGGCCAGCTCGGCAACGGAGCGACCACCAGCGCGCAGCGGACCCCGGTGGCGGTGACCCCGTTGTCCGGCGTGTTGGCGATCGCGGGCGGCCGGGACATGAGCTACGCGGTGCGCTCCGACGGCACCGTCTGGGGCTGGGGCCTGAACACGACCGGCCAGCTGGGCGACGGCACCACGACGATGCGGACCCGGCCCGTCCGGGTCGGCAGCCTGGCCGGCATCACCGCGATCTCCGGTGGCCGCGACCACGGGCTCGCCGTCCGTTCCGACGGCACGGTCTGGGCCTGGGGCGACAACACCCAGGGCCAGGTCGGCGACGGCAGCCTGACCAACCGGCTCGCCCCGGTCCAGGTGCCCGGCGTCACCGGCGCGGTGGAAGTTGCCGCCGGCGCCTACCACTCGATCGCCCGGCTGACCGGCGGAACGCTGCGGTCCTGGGGCCAGAACTCCAACGGCCAGCTCGGCGACGGTACGACGACGCGCCGGACCCAGTCGGTCGCGGTGCCCGGCGTGTCCGGGGCGACCGCCATCGCGACGGGCCGGCAGCACAGCGTCGCTGTCGTCTCGGGTGGAGCCCTGCGGGCCTGGGGATCGAACGCGGCCGGCCAGCTGGGCGACGGCACTTCGACCGACCGGCCCAACGCCGTCACGGTGGCCGGGATCGCCGGAGCCGCCGAGGTCTCGGCCGGTCGTGACCACACGCTCGCGCTGGTGCCGGCCGAGGTGAGCGAACCGGACACCACCCCGCCGAGCGCGCCGGGAGTCCCGACGGGCCAGAGCAACTCCAGCTCGACGATCACGCTGAGCTGGGCGGCTGCGACCGACGACGTCAGTACGTCGTTGCGCTACCAGGTCTTCGAGGACTCGGCGACCACGCCGGTCGCGGAGCTCACGAGTTCGAGTCCGACGGTGACCTACCCCCGGTCCGGGCTCGCCGCGGACTCGACCCATACGTACTCCGTTCGTGCGATCGATGCCGCGGGCAACATCGGTCCGGTGGCCGGCCCGTCCGCGCCGATCACCGTGCAGCAGGCGTCGTCGGCGATCTTCGAGTCCGACTTCTCGGCCGGCTTCACCGGCTGGACGACGAATACCGGACTGACCGTGGACGCGACCCAGGGCTCACCGTCGGCGCCGAGCGCCCGCGGCAACCCCGTCGCGGCCCGCGCGTTCGCAGCTCGAACGCTCGGCGGGACCTACCCGAGCCTGTGCCACAGCCAGCAGGTCAAGGTGACCTCCCTGAGCGGCAGCACCGACCTGTTCAGGTTGCGCACGGCAATGGACACGGGCGTGGTCCGGGTCTACGTCGACGCGAACCGGGTGCTCTGGATTCGTTCCGACGTGGCCGGCACCCAGCGATCGTCCGGCGTCGCGGTGGCGCTGAACACCTGGCACACCGTCGAGCTGTGCGGCACGGTCGGCACCACCGGCTCGTGGACGTTGTCCCTCGACGGCACCCAGCGCGGTACGCCGTGGCAGAGCAACACCGGGACGACGCCGGTCGGCCGGGTCCAGATCGGTGACACCGGGGCCAAGACCTGGACGATCAACTTCGACACGGTCCGGACCGACCAGTCACCCAACTAGGGCGAACGCGCGGAAACAGGAGGCGAAGCGGCGTCTCCTTGGGGAGAATGCGGAGCATGCTGCTGGTACCGGGGGACCCGCTGAATCCGCGTCGGGACGATCCGCACTTCGCCGCGCAGGCAGCTGCCGCGCGCGCCGAAGGCATCACCGTCGCCAGGGTGGACCACGACGCCCTGACCCGTTCAACCGACGACGACATGGTCGCCGAGGCGGTCGCGCGGGTGCCGGCCGCCGAGGACGCGGTCTACCGGGGATGGATGCTGTCCTCCGCGCAGTACGCGGCGTTCGAGCAGGCGTTGCACGCGCGTGGCGTCCGGCTGCGGACCAGCGCCGCGGAGTACCGGACGGCGCACGAGCTGCCCGGCTGGTACGACGCGCTGGCGCCGGTGACACCGGAGTCGGTGTGGACCGACGGCGACGACCTGGCCGAGCTGGTGAAGGCGGCGCGGCGGCTCGGCGACGGGCCCGCGGTGCTCCGGGACTACGTGAAGTCGATGAAGCACTACTGGTCCGAGGCGGCGTACCTGCCGGACGTCACCGACGAGGCGGCCGTGGAGCGGGTCGGGGCCCGCTTCCGGGAGCTGCGCGACGACGCGTTCGCGGGCGGTTTCGTGGTCCGCCGGTTCGAGCAGTTCACCGGGGCCGAGGCCCGCACCTGGTGGGTCGGCGGGCGCTGCGTGCTGACCACGCCACACCCCGACACCCCTGACGACCTGCCCACCGGCTTCGACCTGGTCGAGATCGAACCCCTGGTCGCCGAGCTGGCTCTGCCCTTCGTCACCGTCGACCTGGTCCGCCGCACCGATCACACCTGGCGCGTGGTCGAGCTCGGCGATGGCCAGGTCAGCGATTGGCCCTCCACTCACGACCCCGCGACCCTGGTGACCGCGCTGTTCTGAACGGGGCGCTCGCCTTCCCGCACCGGCGGCGAGGTGAGAGCCGTCCCGTCGATGCGGGACAATGGGTGACGATGACGCTGACCGAGAACTTGCCGGGCACCACCGAGGCCGACGCGCTGTACGACGCCTTCGCCACCTGGGTGGGCACCCAGGGCATCACGCTGTACCCGGCGCAGGAGGAAGCGCTGATCGAGGTGATGACCGGGTCGAACGTGATCCTGTCCACCCCGACCGGCTCCGGCAAGAGCCTGGTCGCCACCGGCTCGCACTTCGCCGCCCTCGCCAACGGCAGGCGCACCTTCTACACCGCCCCGATCAAGGCCCTGGTCTCGGAGAAGTTCTTCGCGCTCTGCGACATCTTCGGCGCCGACAAGGTCGGCATGCTCACCGGCGACGCCTCGGTCAACGCCGGCGCCCCGATCATCTGCTGCACCGCCGAGGTGCTCGCCAACGTCGCGCTGCGCGAGGGCGCCGCCGCCGACGTCGGCCAGGTGGTGATGGACGAGTTCCACTTCTACTCCGAGCCCGACCGCGGCTGGGCCTGGCAGGTTCCGTTGCTGGAGCTGCCGAACGCGCAGTTCATCCTGATGTCGGCCACGCTCGGCGACGTCGAGCGGTTCAAGGTCGACCTGAGCCGGCGGACGGGCCGGCCGACCGCCATCGTCTCGTCGGCCGAGCGCCCGGTGCCACTGGTCTACAAGTACGTCACCACGCCCCTGCACGAGACGCTGCAGGAGCTGCTCGTCACGCACCAGGCGCCCGTGTACGTCGTGCACTTCACCCAGGCCTCGGCACTGGAGCGCGCACAGGCGCTGACCAGCATCAACGTCTGCACCAAGGAGGAGAAGGACAAGATCAAGGAGCTGATCGGGCACTTCCGGTTCAGCTCCGGCTTCGGCCGCACCCTGCAGCGACTGGTCATGCACGGCATCGGCGTGCACCACGCGGGCATGCTGCCGAAGTACCGGCGGCTGGTCGAGCAACTGGCCCAGTCCGGGCTGCTGAAGGTAATCTGCGGCACCGACACGCTCGGGGTCGGCATCAACGTGCCGATCCGCACCGTGGTGCTGACCGCGCTGAGCAAGTACGACGGCCGCCGGCAGCGCATCCTCAAGGCCCGCGAGTTCCACCAGATCGCCGGCCGCGCGGGCCGCGCCGGGTACGACACGTCGGGCACGGTCGTCGTCCAGGCGCCGGACCACGTGGTGGAGAACGTCAAGGCGCTCGCGAAGGCCGGCGACGACCCGAAGAAGCAGCGCCGGGTGCAGCGGAAGAAGCCGCCGGAGGGCTTCGTCACCTGGGGAGAGGACACCTTCGACCGGCTGGTCGCGGCCGAGCCCGAGCCGCTGCAGTCGAAGATGCGGGTCAACCACGCGATGCTGCTGAACGTGATCGCCCGCGACGGCGACGCGTTCGCGAGCATGCGGCGGCTGCTGCAGGACAACCATGAAGACAGCAAGGCGCAGGTCCGGCTGATCCGGCGGGCGATCCAGATCTACCGCACGCTGCTCACCGCCGGTGTCGTCGAGCGGCTGGACGAGCCCGACGAGTTCGGCCGCTCGCTGCGGCTGACGGTCGACCTGCAGAAGGACTTCTCGCTCAACCAGCCGCTGTCGACCTTCGCGCTGGCCGCGCTCGACCTGCTCGACCCCGACAGTCCGTCGTACGCGCTGGACGTGGTGTCGGTGGTCGAGGCGACGCTGGAGGACCCCCGCGCGGTGCTGATGGCTCAGCTGCACCATGCCAAGGGCGAGGCCGTGCAGTCGATGAAGGCCGACGGCGTCGAGTACGAGGAGCGGATGGAGCTGCTCGACGAGATCAGCTGGCCGAAGCCGCTGGAGGAGTTGCTCGAGGCAACGCTGGCGATCTACCGCCAGACGCATCCCTGGATCGCCGAGGCCGGGCTGTCGCCGAAGTCGGTGGTCCGGGACATGTTCGAGCGGGCGATGACGTTCGGCGAGTTCGTGCAGTACTACGGACTGGCGCGCTCCGAGGGCATCATGCTGCGCTACCTCAGCGACGCCTACAAGGCGCTGCGCCAGACCGTGCCGCCGGACAAGGTGAACGAGGATCTCGCCGACCTGATCGAGTGGCTCGGCGAAGTGGTCCGGCAGACCGACTCCAGCCTGCTCGACGAGTGGGAGGAGCTGACCAACCCGTCGACCGACGAGGTCGTCGCCGCGCCGGTCCCGGTCGGCCCGCGCCGGATCACCTTGAACGCCAGGGCGTTCCGGGTCCTGGTCCGTAACGCGATGTTCCGCCGCGTCGAGCTGGTCGCCCTGCACCGCTGGGCCGAGCTCGGCCAGCTCGACACCGCGTCCGGCTGGGACGCAGGCCGCTGGGCCGAAGCCGGTACGGCGTACTACGCGGAGCACGACTCCGTCGGTACCGGTCCGGCCGCGCGCGGTCCGGCGCTGTTCGTGGTTGAGGAACACCCGGGCTACTGGGAGGTGCAGCAGATCATCGACGACCCCGAGGGCAACCACGACTGGCGCATCACCGCCACCGTCGACCTCGGCGCCTCCGACGAAGCCGGCGAGCTCGTCCTCGAGATCGTCTCGTTCAAGCCACTCTAGGGTGACCATCGGCGAGCACGCCCGGGCAGCCGGCCGGAGCTAGCGATCCCCTCGATCGGGCCGGGGCGGCTTCTCCGCGCGGCGCGCGGCCGCGGCCAGCCAGTCGTGGCGGATCAGGCCGCTGAACGGACCGATCAGCAGCCAGTACCTCCTGAACTTGCGCTCCGAGGCGGCATCGGTCGCGTGGACGCGGGTTTCGGTGTGCAGCCGGGTTCCGCCGGCCTCCTCGACGACCGTGAACGCCATCAGGCCCTTGATGCTGAGCGGCTCGTCGAAATCGCGGTACTGCTCCGGCGTCAGCGTCACCCAGTGCTGGCGCAGCCCCCACGGTTGCCCGGCGAACCCGACGACCACGTCACCGCCGGGCTCGTCGGCGAGGACAAATGCCTCGCCGCCTTCCTGGAGCCCGGTGAGGACCGGCTGGTGGTGCCCTAGGTGGGCCTCTTCGGTGCGGGACAAGCGAGCCGGGATGCTGCGGACGAACATCAACGGGCGCAGTACGAGCATGTCCGCCGGGGTGACCGCCCGCACGGCCTCGGCCACGGTGGCCTTGTCCGCCCGGACCAGCCGCGAGTGCGCAGTCCGCCACTGACAGGTCGGCAGCCAGCCGTCGCAGGAGACGTCAGGGGCGTTCACCGCGGCGCCCGGGCGACGGCGCGCAGCGGTTCCAGCGTGGCGGCCATCTCTTCCAGCTCGTCCAGCACGCGATCGAGCTCGGCCACCCGCCGCTCCAGCGGAGCGAAGTGCTCGTGCTGCCAGTCGTCGAAGATCGACAGCGACACCTGGGCCCGGACGGCGACCATCCGCACGTTGGTCATGATCGACCGCCACTGCTCGACGGCCCGCACACCGCCGTCGACCCCGTAGGCCACGAACCCGACGGCTTTGTGGTTCCACTCGGGGTACAGCAGATCGAGCGCGTTCTTGAAGGCCGCCGGCACCCCGAAGTTGTACTCCGGTGTCACCCAGACGAAGCCGTCGTAGGCATCGATGGTCCGGCTCCAGAGGCTGGTCTGCGGGTTCTCGTAGGCACGGCCGGCCGCCGCCGGGGCGATCGGCTCGGCGAGCAGCGCAAGGCCGAACCGCTCCAGCTCGAGAACGTCGTACGATCCGCCGGCTCTGGGCTTGGCGTGGTCGAGTACCCAGCGTCCGACCGCGGATCCCTTGCGGCCCGGGCGGGTGCTACCGACGATGATCGCAATGCGCGGAGCCGTCCCGCGCGCTCTCAGCATTCCCTGCCAGCCGCTGTCGGTCCGGCGCCGGTCGCCGGCTCAGCCGGGGTCTCCTGCCACCTGCGGTCGATCTGCTTCATCAGCTGCGGATAGACGATCAGGTAGCGCAACGGCTGGATCCCGGCCATGTAGGCCCGCCCGAACGCGCCATTGGGTTTGACCAGGGCAGCCGCCTGGGCGTGGTAGCCGCCCGAGCCGTCGGGCACCCAGCCGTAGTGGGACAGGCAGTGCACGGTTTTGTTCGACAGCTCCCAGCACATCTCGTTGTGGGTGAGGTAGACCGGCCGGAACGGTGACCCGTGAGGTACCGGCGGGGCCGGCCCGTCACGCAGATCGGCGGGCAACCGGTCCCGCAGGGACGGTGCCCGGTGGCCCAGGCCGTGCTCGGTCTTGTCCCACCCCAGCAATGCCCCGAGCTGCCAGCGCAGGTTCCACAGCGCGCGGGCCGGCCACGCCCAGCCGTCCGTCGGCTGATGGTCGTCGCCGGCGATCCGCTCGCCCATCCGTACGAATCGCTCGAAGTCGTCCGGGCCGCCGGGTGTCGGCAGGGCCCACACGTCTTCGAGATGGAAGTCGGCCGCGATCTCGTGGATGCGCCACGGCTGATCGGTGTGCGCGTTGCCGGCCAGCCTCATGACGGCACACCGCCTGGCACCGGGAGACGAGGGCTCATCCGAGTTCTCCGTTCGAGTTACTTATGGAACTACAGTTTCGGTACTCCTGTTCCGTATCATGCAGGGATGGCAACGCGAAGGCAACCCGGCGGTCGCCCCCGGGACAGTCAGGTGGATCACAAGATCCTGGAGAGCACCCGGGAGCTGGTCGCCGAAGCCGGCTACCCAGCACTGACCGTTGACCAGGTCGCGGCCCGCGCCGGGGTCGGCAAGGCGGCGATCTACCGCCGGTACGCCTCGAAGGCCGAGATGGCCTTTGCCGCCACCATGCACGGGCAGTGGCCGCCGCCGTTGCCCGACACCGGCTCCCTGCACGGAGACCTGCTGGCACTGGCCCGCGCAGCCCACACCCGCATGGCCACTGAAGCGGCCAGGCAGGTCGCGCCGGCCCTGATCAGCGAACTCGCCGGCAACCCCGACCTGGAAGCCCGGTTCCAGGACACGTTCCTGGCCGCCGAGCACGCCGGCCTCGCCGACATCATCGGGCGAGCCGTGGCTCGCGGCGAGCTGGCCGGTGCCATCGACCCCGCCGTCGCCCACCTGCTCCTGCTCGGCTCCCTCGCGGCCGGCCTCTACATCATCAACCTGACCATCGACGACTCGACGATCACCGAACTCGCCGCCGCAGCGGCAGCCGGCATCACCGCCCTCGCCGCCCGGCAGCACCCGTCAGCCGGCTGAACTCCCGGGAGGTGGGCTGCTTCGACGGCTCAGGACTTCGGCCACGCCACGTCGACCTCGGTGGGCTGGTCGTAGTCGACGCCGGCAACATCGAAGCCGTAGAGGCGGCGGACCTCGGAGTGGAACCACTCGGTGTCGGCGACCGCCGCGAGGTTGTCCTGGGTCACGGCGTTCCACTGTTCACGGACGGCCTGCTGGACGTCGTCGCTGAGCTCCCAGCGGTCGAGCCGGACGCGGCCCTCGTCGTCCAGGTCGAGCGGCCGCTCGCCGGTCAGCTGGTCCCACAGTGCGACCGACTGCTGGATCGGGGTCTGCATCGCCTCGCCCAGCACCTTGTGCAGCAGGCTGACGTACAGCCCGATGCCGGGGATGGCCGAGCTGGCCTGCGTGACCGCTGCGCCGTTCACGGAGGTGTAGGCGCGCACCCCGCGGGCGGTCAGGTCGCGGGCGGTCTGCTCCAGGTGGGCCTTCGCCGCACCGATCGAGCCCTGCCGGTAGATCGGGCCGGTCAGCTCGCTGCCGATGTAGGTCAGCGCGACCGTGGCGAAGCCGTCGTTCACCAGCTTGCGGTCGGTCAGCGCGTCGATCCAGCGCTCCCAGTCCTCGCCGCCCATCACCTGCACGGTCTCGGCGATCTCCTCGTCGGTCGCCACCTCGATGCCGACCTCCTGCAGCACCGGCCGGCCGTCGTCGTACCCGAGGCTCTTGGTCCGGGCCGGCTCGCCGATCGCCTTGAGCGCCGACTGGTACGTCGTACCGGTGCGCGGGTCGACGCGGCGCGGGGCGGCGACGCTGTAGACGAGGTAGTCGACGCCGCCGAACTCGCGCTCGACCAGATCCAGCACGTCGGCCTTGGTGGTGTCGGCGAACGCGTCGGCGTTGACGCAGTGGAACGAGCGCCCGGCCCGTTCGGCGTACGCGGCGGTGGCGGCCGTGCGGTACCAGCCGGCGGTCGCGGTACGGCGTACGGTCGGGGCCTTCTCGAAGCTGATGCCGACGCCGTCGATCCCGTACCGGGCCAGCCCGGCGATCGTCGCGGCCAGGCCGTAGCCGGAGCTGGAACCGATCACCAGGGCGACCGGGTTCTTGTCCGGCGTCCGAGCCTCGACCTGCCCGGTCAGCTCGCCGACCAGCCGCTCGCACCCCGCGGGGTGTGAGTCCAGGAAGAGGAATCCACGGCCGACGGGCTTGATCAGGCGCTCAGTCATGCGCCTGACCCTAACCTGACCAGGCAGTTACCCGGCGGTCACCGGTCAGCCGACCGCTCGGGACCGCCGGGCTCAGTTCCAGTACAGCTCGGCGTCGTCCGGCTCGACCGTGACGTCGGCGCCGAGGCGGCGCAGGTTGCCGGCGAAGTCGGTGTAGCCGCGGTGCACGTGGTGCGCGGCGGAGACCAGCGTCTCGCCCTCCGCGGCGAGCCCTGCGATCACCAGCGCCGCACCGGCCCGGATGTCGCTGGCGACCACCGGCGCCCCGGACAGCCGCGGGACGCCGCGAATGACCGCGTGGTGCCCGTCGGTCTGAACGTGCGCGCCGAGCCGGGTCAGCTCCTGGGCGAACGTGAACCGGCCCTCGAACAGGTTCTCGGTGACCATCGCGGCGCCGTCGCTGACCGCGTTCATCGCGATCACGAACGCCTGCAGGTCGGTCGGGAACCCCGGGTACGGCAGCGTGACGACGTCGACCGACTTCGGCCGCTCCGCCATCCGCACGCGGAACCCCTGGTCCAGCACGGTGATGTCCGCGCCCGCCTTGGACAGCTTGTCCAGCGGCAGCTCGAGGTGCTCGGCATGGCCGTTGGTGATCGTCACGTCGCCCTTGGTGATCGCCGCCGCGAACGCCCAGCTGCCGCTGACGATCCGGTCCGGGACGACGGTGTGGTCGACCGGCTTCAGCAGTCCCTCGACGCCGGTCACCTCGATCCGCGGCGACCCGGCGCCCTCGATCTGCGCGCCCATCGCGACCAGCATCGCGGCGATGTCCTGGATCTCCGGCTCGCGGGCGGCGTTCTCGATCACCGTGGTGCCCTTGGCCAGCACCGCGGCCATCATGATCGTCTCGGTCGCGCCGACGCTGGGGAAGTCCAGCCAGACCTCGGCGCCGTGCAGGCCCTGCGGCGCCTCGGCCATCACGAAGCCGTGCTCGATGTGCACCTTCGCGCCCATCGCCTCCAGACCGGCCACGTGCATGTTCAGCCCGCGGGAGCCGATGTTGTCGCCGCCGGGCAGCGCCACCTCCGCCTGGCCGCAGCGGCCGAGCAGCGGCCCGAGCACCGAGATCGAGGCGCGCAGCTTGCGAACCAGCTCGTAGTCGCACTGGTGCCCGATCTCGCCCGGCACCGCGATCGTCGCCGTACCGGCCTCGCCGTCGACCTTCACCGAGCAGCCCAGGGTGTCCAGCAGCTGGGCCATGAAGGTGACGTCGAGAATGCCCGGCACCTGCCGCAGCGTCGTCGTGCCCTCGGCGAGCAACGCCGCCGCCATCAGCTTCAAGACGCTGTTCTTCGCGCCCGCCACCTCGACCGACCCGTCGAGCCGTGCCTCACCCGCGATCCGAAACCGTTCCACCCGCCGACTGTATCTGCTTCCCGTGGCGGAGCTTGCGCTGCTCCCCTCGGCGGGGCTTGCGTAGAGTGCCTTCTCATGGCTGTGAACTTGACGCGGATCTACACCCGAACCGGTGACGCCGGCGAGACCCGCCTGGGCGACATGAGCAAGACCACGAAGACCGACCCGCGGCTGGCGGCGTACGGCGAGGTGGACGAGGCGAACTCCACCATCGGCGTCGCGATCGCGGCCGGGCACCTGAACAGCGCGATCGTCGTGCTGCTGACCAGGATCCAGAACGACCTGTTCGACGTCGGCGCGGACCTGTGCAACCCGATCCAGCCCGACCCGGAGTACCCGCCGCTGCGGATCACGCAGGAGTACGTCGACCGGCTGGAGGCCTGGTGCGACGACTACAACAACCGCCTCACCAAGCTCCGCAGCTTCATCCTGCCCGGCGGCACCCCGGGCGCGGCGTACCTGAACGTCGCCCGCACCGTCGTCCGCCGCGCCGAACGCGCCGGCTGGGCAGCGGTCGAGGCCCACGGCCCGAGCATCAACCTGCTCGCCATCACCTACCTCAACCGCCTCTCCGACCTGCTCTTCATTCTCGGCCGGGTCGCCAACCTCTCCGCCGGTGGCGACGTCCTCTGGGTCCCCGGCGGCGAACGCAAGGAGTCCTGACGCCGGACCTGTGGCCGGTCAGCGGCGGCTGCGTTCGCGGTACTGCGTGGGGGTGAGGCCGACGAGGCCGCGGAAGCGGCGGGCGAAGTACGTCGGGTCGTCCCAGCCGACGGCTGCGCCGACGCGCGCTGCCGGGAGGTCCGACGCGGCCAGCAACGCCGCGGCTTGCTCGGCTCTCAGGCGCGCCAGAAATCCCAGTGGGCTCAAGCCGGTGTGCCGCCGGAAGAGCCGGCTCAGGTACGCCGGGTCGAGGTTGACCGCCGCGGCCAGATCGTCGAGGCGCCAGTTCTGCGCGACATCGGCCTCGAACCGCGCCACCGTCGCCCTCACGGCCGGGTGCACCACCGGCGGAGGCTCGGCTCGATCCACTCGCCCGTCGGCGAGCACGCCCAGCACCGTCACCAGACGTCCCAGCAGTTTTCCCTGCCGTCCGGCCGCTGCGGAGCTCTCGGCCGCCGGACGCACCGGTGTACCGGGCTCTGGCCGGTCTGCGAGGTCCCGGGCGAGGTTGGCGATCTCGGCGATCGCGTCGGTTGCCGCGGCGGGGTCGACCTCGGTGACGGCTACTCCGTGCAGCCCGGCGGCGATGGGTGTGGTCCAGAGCAGGCCGCGAAGGATCGGGACCTGGTGCAGCGCGGACAGTTCGGTCTGAAGCGCACGAGCTGACACGCAGCAATTGGCGACGACGAGGTCATCGCACCGGGAGAACGCGTGCCACGCCCCGGGCCGCAGCACGAGCACCTCGCCCCGGCGTACGCGTCGCTCCCCTTGGCTCGTCCGGTGCCACCCGTCGCCGGTGCCGATCACGGCGATCTCGAAGAAGTCGTGAGCATGGGCCTCGACGTCCGCGTCCAGCCGGTGCACCCCGCCCCACACCGGCCCACCCCGGAACAACCGCGCTTCGTGCAGCGTCGTCGGCATGTCCGAATCGTACGACCACAGGCCGGGATTCACCTGTCTCCGAGTGCGGCCCGGGGTCCACGCTGGAAGCACCTGACCCCGGCCCGAGGGAGACCCGATCACCATGAATTCGCTTCCCCAGCAGGATGTCTCGGCCGCCGACGCCGCCTCCCCCACCGACCTCGACGACACCGGCCGGCTCGCGCCGCACCTGGTCACGGCGTACCGGGAGAACGGTTTCGTCCGGGTCCGTGGTGTGCTCACCCCGGCCGAAGTCGACCGGTACGCCGCCCGCGCCGCCGAGTTTCTCGAGCAGCACCGGGCCGACCGGCTCCAGCACGACAACATCTTCAGCCAGCTGGTCAACGTCTGGCAGCGCGATCCCGTCCTGCGGGAGCTCAGCCTCCACCCCGAGCTCGGGCGGATCGCCGAGCAGCTGGCCGGGTTCCCGCTGCGGCTCTGGCACGACCAGATGCTGGTCAAGGAGCCGAACAGCAACGCGGCGACGCAGTTCCACCAGGACCGCCCGTACTGGCCGCACGCCAACGACCGGCTCCCCTTGTCAGCGTGGATCGCGCTGGTCGACGTACCGCCCGAGCGCGGCTGCATGACCTTCCTGCCCGGCACCCAGACCATCACCGGCCTGGAGCCTCACGACCTCAGCGACGAGCAGGACCTCTTCACCCAGGCACCCGATCTCCGCTGGTCTGCTCGGGTGACCGTGCCCCTGAGAGCCGGCGACTGCACCTTCCACAGCGGCTACACCGGCCACATGGCGCTGCCGAACACCACCGACCAGGCTCGCTTCGCTCACGTGAACATCTACATGGACGAAGCGACCACCTACACCGGTGCACCTCACCCGGTCACCGACTCGCTCGGTCTCACGTCCGGTGAGACCTTCGAGCTCGAACTGTTCCCGCGGGTGTAGGGCTCAGCCGATGGTCCAGTTGAGCGGCATGGTGAGGGCGCCGGTCGGGGGCAGGCCGAGAGCGGCGTACAGGCTCGTCGTCAGGCCGTCGACCGTCAGTGGCTGAGTGGTGGCGGCGAGGTCGTCGGTGGAGGTCGGCGGGCGGAGGCGGTCCAGGAACGTGCGGTGCGGAGCGGCGGTGACGGCGATGTGGTCGCGGTCCAGGCCGGCCCGGGCGCACGCGAGCTGGAGGGCGTGCTCGAAGCCGCCGAGCTCGTCGACGAGCTGGTGGCGGTGGGCGTCGGCGCCGGTCCACACCCGGCCGCGGGCGAGCGCCTCGAGCTCGTCCACCCCGAGCCCGCGGTCCTCGGCCGCCTTGGCGACGAAGTCGGCGTAGATGCGGTCCAGGGTCTCCTCCAGCCGCTCCCACTGCTGCGGTGAGAACTCCTCCTGCGCCGAGTACATCCGCGCGTTCGTGCCTTCGGAGACAGCCTGCTGGGTGATGCCGATCCGGCCGAGCGCGTCGCGAACGACACCCTTGCCCGACAGGACACCGATCGAGCCGGTGATCGTGCCCGGCTGCGCGACGACCACGTCGGCCGGCATCGCCACGAAGTACCCGCCGGAGGCGGCGACGCTGCCCATCGACGCGATCACCGGCTTCCCGGTCGACCGCAGCCGCAGAACTTCGTGCCGGATCGCGTCGGAGGCGACGTACGAGCCGCCTGGGCTGTCGATCCGCAGTACGACGGCCTTGACCTTGTCGTCGGCGGCAACGGCTCGCAGCGCGGCCGTGATGGTGTCCGAGCCGGACCGGGGACTGCCCAGCGGCCCACCACCGGAGCTGCGGCCGACGGTGATCCCGCCGTTCACCCGGATGACCGCGACGGTGGGCTTCGGCGGCCACGGCAGGTTGTCGAGGGCGTCGTGCAGGGTGCGCGGACCGCGCCGGTGGTAGCGCTCGACCAGCAGGGCCGTCGTCGGCCCGAACCGCTTCTCCAGCTCGTCGTACACGTCGGAGCGGTAGCCCAGCCGATCCACCAGCCCGGCCTCACGCCCCGCCTCGGCCGCCAGCGGCGCGTTGTCGACCAGCTCGCGCACCCGCTCGACCGAGAGCTCCCGCTCGCCGGCAATCCCCTCGACGAGTTGCTCGTACGCCGACTCCGCCAGCCGCGCCGCCATCTCCCGCGCTGGGCCGGTCATTTCCTTCTCGGTGAAGGTGTCCACGGCGGTCTTGTACTCCCGCCGCTTGCCGAACTGCGGGATGACGCCGGCCTTGTCCAGCGCCCCGCGGACGAACGTCGCCTGCACCGAGACCCCGGTGATCCCGAGCTCCCCCGACGGCTGCACCCAGATCTCGTCGAACGCCGTCGCCAGGTAGTACGGCACGGTGCCGCCGCCGGCCTCGCCGAACGACTCGCTCCACGCCACCGCCCGCTTCCCCGCCGCCCGAAACCCCACGACGGCCGTCCGCAGCTCCTGCACCTGCGCCAGCGAGAGCGCCGGCCCGCCCACGTGCGCGACCAGCCCCACCACCTGCTCGTCCTCGGCCGCCTTGCGCAGCCCTACCACCAGCTCCCGCACGGTCGGCAGATGCCGAGCCCGCACAGCAGCCAGCGGCGACCCCGGCGGCGTCTCCAACACACCCCGGGTGAGATCCAGCTCCAGCACAATGCCCGTCATACCCCGACCCTAGACGGGCCGGACAAGCATCCAGGGCGTGTTCCCCGATTCCGCGCCGTAGGCGGGGATTCGGGAGACACGCCCTAGTGGTACGTCTGGCTGCTGGGTGGGGCGGATTCCATCCAGGCGAGTACGCCGGTGAGGGCTTCCTCGGTCATCGCGAAGTGCACCGTGCGGTCGCGCAGGGCGGCGTCGACGATGACGTGGCCGGCGTAGGTGACCAGGGGTTCGTTGCCCATCGGGCGGCGGGTGGTGACGCCTTGGAGCTGGCGGCGGTTGACGACCAGCTTCGGCCACCAGGCCAGGCTGAAGACGCGGAACCACTGGAGGTCGTCACCGACGTACCGGGCCAGGCCGAGGGCCCAGCCGCGGCCGTGGTCCTTCTGGGCCAGCTGGAGGCTGCAATCGAACGTGCCGCCGTCCCTGGACAACCAGCGACGGCGGCACGCGAAAGCGACTACCAGCAGTACGGCAGCAAGGAAACAGACCCCGACCACATCGAGGACTGTCCTCATATGCCGACCTCATTCCTGATGCCGACGACCGAGCGGCACCTTCCCCGAACCGTACTGACTGTGACGATGTTGAATTATGACAGGTGGGGTCAGACCGCCTGCTCGGCGGCCCTCACCCTGGCTTCGGCGAGCCGGACCCGCTCCTGCTCGTCCTCGCTGTCGGTCCCGGTGGCCTGCGCCTGCTCGAGGGCACGCTTGGCCTCCTCGAGGTCGATGTCGTGTCCCATCTCGGCCTGCTCGGCCAGGATCGAGACCCGGTCGTTCGCCACCGAGACGAAACCGTCCGGCGCGGCCGCGACGAAGTACTCGTCGTTGACCGTGCGCACCTGCACGGTGCCACCCTGCAGCAGACCCAGCAGCGGGGCGTGGCCCGGGAGGATACCGACGTCGCCGTCGGTGGTACGGGCGATGACGATCTTCGCCTGCCCCTCCCAGACCACCCGCTCGGCCGCGACCAGCGCGACCTCGAGGTGCTTGCCACCGTCGTCGGCCATCAGAGTTCCTTCTGGAGCTCAGCCCAACGCCGCTCGACGTCGTCCAGGCTGCCGACGTTGAAGAACGCCTGCTCGGCGATGTGGTCGCACTCACCCTCGGTGATCTTCTTGAACGACTCGATGGTGTCCTTCAGCGGCACCGTCGAACCCGGGGTGTTGGTGAACTTCTCCGCCATGTAGGTGTTCTGCGAGAGGAACTGCTCGATCCGGCGCGCCCGGGCGACGGTGATCTTGTCCTCTTCGGACAGCTCGTCGACACCCAGGATGGCGATGATGTCCTGCAGTTCCTTGTTCTTCTGCAGGATCTGCTTCACCCGCACGGCCACGTCGTAGTGCTCCTGGCCGATGTACTGCGGGTCGAGGATCCGCGACGTCGAGGTCAGCGGGTCCACGGCCGGGTACAGACCACGCGACGCGATGTCACGCGACAGCTCGGTGGTCGCGTCCAGGTGCGCGAAGGTGGTGGCCGGCGCCGGGTCGGTGTAGTCGTCGGCGGGCACGTAGATCGCCTGCATCGAGGTGATCGAGTGACCCCGGGTCGAGGTGATCCGCTCCTGCAGCACACCCATCTCGTCGGCCAGGTTCGGCTGGTAACCCACCGCGGACGGCATCCGGCCGAGCAGCGTGGAGACCTCGGAACCGGCCTGGGTGAACCGGAAGATGTTGTCGATGAAGAGCAGCACGTCCTGCTCCTTCACGTCGCGGAAGTACTCCGCCATCGTGAGCGCGGACAGCGCGACCCGCAGCCGGGTGCCCGGCGGCTCGTCCATCTGACCGAAGACCAGCGCGGTGTCCTTGAAGACGCCGGCGTCCTCCATCTCGTGGATCAGGTCGTTGCCCTCACGGGTCCGCTCACCGACGCCGGCGAACACCGAGGTGCCACCGAAGTTGTGCGCGATCCGGTAGATCATCTCCTGGATCATCACGGTCTTGCCGACGCCCGCACCGCCGAACAGGCCGATCTTGCCGCCCTGGACGTACGGCGTGAGCAGGTCCAGCACCTTGATGCCGGTCTCCAGCATCTCGGTCTTGGACTCGAGCTGGTCGAAGGCCGGCGCCTTGCGGTGGATCGGCCAGCGCTCGGTGATCTCGAACTCGGACTCGTCCTGGTTCAGGCACTTGCCGGTCACGGACCAGACCCGGCCCTTGGTGACGTCGCCGACCGGCACGGAGATCGCCGCACCGGTGTCGCGCACCTCGGTACCGCGGACCAGGCCGTCGGTGGGCTTCATCGAGATCGCCCGGATGATGTTGTCGCCGACGTGCAGGGCGACCTCGAGGGTGATCGTCTGGGTGACGTCGCCCAGGGTGATGTCCACCTCGAGCGCGTTGTACATCTCCGGCATCTGGTCCGCGGGGAACTCGATGTCGACGACCGGGCCGATCACCCGGGCGACGCGACCGACGCCGCGGGCGCCCGCCTCGTTGTTGTTCTCGGTAACCGTGGCAGTCATCTCTCTCACTCGCTCCCGGCTGATGCATCGGCCAGCGCGCCAGCGCCACCGACGATCTCGCTGATTTCTTGGGTAATTTGAGCCTGGCGCGCCTGGTTGGCCTCACGCGTCAGGCGCTCGATCAGGTCCTGCGCGTTGTCGGTGGCCGACTTCATCGCCCGCTGCCGGTTGGCCAGCTCGGACGCGGCCGCCTGCAGCATGCAGTAGTGGATCCGGCTGGCGACGTACTTGGGCAGCAGCCCGTCCAGCACGTCCTCGGCGGACGGCTCGAACTCGTACAGCGGCAGCACGTCGTCCGCGGCCGGCGCCTCGGCGCCCTCGACGACCTCCAGCGGCAGCAGCCGGATCACTTCCGGCCGCTGGGTCAGCATCGACACGAACCGGGTGAACACGACGTGGATCTCGTCCACGCCGCCCTCCTCGGTCGGGGTCAGGAAGGCCTCGATCAGTGCGTCGGCCACCTCCCGGGCCCGGGCGAACGTCGGCGCGTCGGATTCACCGCTCCACGACTGCGCGACCTCGCGCTGCCGGAAGGTGTAGTAGGCGATCGCCTTGCGGCCGGTGAGGAACGGCACGATCTCCTTGCCGTCCTCGCGCAGCAGCTGGTGCAGGCGCTCGCCTTCCCGGATGACCGAGGAGGAGTACGCGCCGGCCTGGCCGCGGTCGGAGGTGATCAGCAGGACCGCGGCCCGCTTCGGGTTGGGCTTCTCGGTGGTCAGCGGGTGGTCGACGTTCGAGAACGTCGCCACCGCCGACACGGCACGGGTGAGCTCACGCGCGTACGGACCGGCCGCCTGGGCGCGTTGCTGCGCCTTGACGATCCGGGACGCCGCGATGAGCTCCATCGCGCGGGTGAGCTTCTTGATCGTCGAGACCGAGGCCCGGCGCTCGCGAAGCTCCCGCAGACTGGCTGGCACGGTCGATCAGCCCCGCTTCTGCCGGACGATCTGCTCCTGCTCGACGTCCTCTTCGTCCATCGCCTGGGCCTCCTCGCGACCGGCCAGCAGCTCGCCGCTCGCGGTCTGGAAGGTCGGCTTGAACGAGCTCAGCGCGGACACGACGGCCTGCTGGGCGTCGTCGTCGAACTGGCTGGTCTCGCGGATGCCGTCGAGGACCTTGGTCTCCCGGCGCAGGTAGTCGAGGAACTCGCGCTCGAACCGCAGCACGTCCGAGACCGGTACGTCGTCGAACTTGCCGGTGGTGCCGGCCCAGATCGAGACGACCTGCTCCTCGACCGGGTACGGCGAGTACTGCGGCTGGCGGAGCAGCTCGACCAGACGCTGACCACGGTCCAGCTGACGGCGCGAGGTGGCGTCGAGGTCGGAGGCGAACATCGCGAACGCCTCCATCGCGCGGAACTGCGCCAGGTCCAGCTTCAGCGAGCCGGAAACTTTCTTCATCGCCTTGACCTGCGCGGCGCCGCCGACCCGGGACACCGAGATACCGACGTCGATGGCAGGCCGGATGTTGGCGTTGAACAGGTCCGACTGCAGGAAGATCTGGCCGTCGGTGATCGAGATGACGTTGGTCGGAATGAAGGCCGAGACGTCGTTGGCCTTGGTCTCGATCATCGGCAGACCGGTCATCGAGCCGCCGCCGAGCTCCGCCGACAGCTTCGCGCAACGCTCGAGCAGCCGGCTGTGCAGGTAGAAGACGTCACCGGGGTACGCCTCGCGGCCCGGCGGGCGACGCAGCAGCAGCGACATCGAGCGGTAGGCCTCGGCCTGCTTGGTCAGGTCGTCGAACACGATCAGGACGTGCTTGCCCTGGTACATCCAGTGCTGGCCGATCGCCGAACCGGTGTACGGCGCGACGTACTTGAAGCCGGCCGGGTCGGACGCCGGGGAGGCCACGATGGTGGTGTACTCCATCGCGCCGGCCTCTTCGAGCGCGCCGCGCACCGAGGCGATCGTCGAGCCCTTCTGGCCGATCGCGACGTAGATGCAACGGACCTGCTTCTGCGGGTCGCCGGACTCCCAGTTGGCCTTCTGGTTGATGATCGTGTCGACCGCGATCGCGGTCTTGCCGGTCTTGCGGTCGCCGATGATCAGCTGCCGCTGGCCCCGGCCGATCGGGATCATGCCGTCGATCGCCTTGATGCCGGTCTGCAGCGGCTCGCGGACCTCCTGGCGGTCCATCACGCCGGCCGCCTGCAGCTCCAGGGCACGGGTGCCCTCGAGGTTGGTGATCTCGCCCAGACCGTCGATCGGCTTGCCCATCGGGTCGACGACCCGGCCCAGGTAGCCCTCACCGACCGGCACGGACAGCACCTGGCCGGTCCGGCGGACCTGCTGGCCCTCTTCGATGCCGCTGAACTCGCCGAGAACGACGACGCCGATGTCGCGGACGTCGAGGTTCAGGGCGATGCCCTGGGTGCCGTCCTCGAACACCAGCAGCTCGTTGGTCATCGCCGAGGGCAGACCCTCGACGTGCGCGATGCCGTCACCGGCGTCGACAACGGTGCCGACCTCTTCGCGGGTCGCCGTCTCCGGCTCGTAGCTGGAGACGAAGCGATCCAGGGCGTCCCGGATCTCCTCCGGCCTGATCGTGAGCTCCGCCATTTGCTTCCCTGCTTCCTTGACCTTGCTGGCCTGTTGTGGGCTCTAAAGGCTTTGCCGACCCTTAGCGCCTGCTCTGTCGTTAAAGGTCAGCCCGCGATGCGCCGCTGCGCCTCGTCGAGCCGGGCCGCGATCGTCCCGTCGATCACTTCGTCACCGATGTCCACCCGGACGCCGCCGACGACGCTGGGGTCCACGATGACGTTCAGCTGGATCTGCCGTCCGTACTGCCGGCCGAGCAGCTCGGCCAGCCGGCCGCGCTCCGCCTCGGTCAGGTCGGTGGCCACCCGGACCGTCGCGATGCTGGCGTGCCGCCGGGCTGCCGCCTCGACCTGGTACGCCCGCAGCGAGGCCGCGAAGCCGCGTCCCCGTCCGTCCACCGCACGCTCGGCCAGCCGCACGGTGACGGCGTCGGCCTTGCCCTGCAGCAGACCACGGATCAGCTCCTGCCGCGGAGCGAGCGGAATGCTCCGATCGCTCAGCTTGCCGGCCAGCTCCCGCTCGACCGCGACCACGCGGTCCAGCCGGAACAGCTGGTCCTCCAACTCGTCCAGTTTGCCCGCCTGGTCGGCGTACGCAACCTCGGCCTGGACGCTCAGCTGGTCCAGCGCGTGACCGAGGTCGCGGCTGCTGACCCAGCGGCCGGCCACTGCGGCGGTCAGGATCTCCAGCGTCTGGGCGGAGACCTTGCCGTCGAACAGCTGCCGGACCAGGCCGGTCCGGCTGTCCGCCGACCGGGCCGGGTCGGTCAGCGCCCGGCGCAGTGCTCCGTTGGTGTCGAGCACCTTGGCGACCGAGAACAGCTCGGCGCCGAGGCCTTCGGTGACGGCGACACCCGCCAGGGCCTGCTCGGCCCGGACGAGTGACTCCTTCGAGGCGCCGCGCATCAGCCGTCCGTTCCGACAGCCTGTCGAGCGGCCTCGCCGGACTCCAGCTCGGCGAGGAACCGCTCGACGGTGCGACGCTGACGCGCCTCGTCCTCGAGCGACTCACCGACGATCCGCCCCGCGAGCGAGGTGGCCATCGAGCCGACCTCGCTGCGCAGCGACGCGACGGCCTGCGACCGCTCAGCCTCGATCTGGGTCCGGGCGTGGCTCACGATGCGCTCGGCCTCGACACCGGCCTGCTCACGCATCTCCGCGATGATCTGCGCACCCTGCTCACGCGCGTCCTCACGGATCTTCGCAGCTTCCTGCCGGGCTTCGGCCAGCTGCGCGTTGTACTTGTCGAGCGCCGCCTTCGCCTCGGCCTGGGCCTGCTTGGCCTCGTTCATCCCGCCTTCGATCGCCTGCGTCCGCTCGGCGTAAGCCTTCTCGAACTTCGGGACGACGATCTTGGCGAAGGCGATGGCCAGCAGGACCAGGAAGACGAAGCCGAAGATGATCTCGGCGGTGTGCGGCATCAGCGGGCTGGGGCCTTCGCCCGCCTCGCTGAGCGGAAGCAGTTTCGTCAACATGTCTGAGTCCTGTCAGTCAGGGGATGGAATCAGGCGCTACGGAAGACGAAGGCGAGGGCGATACCGATGATCGCCAGAACCTCGGTCACACCGAAGCCGATCCACGCGATCGACTGCAGCCGGCTCTGGGCCTCCGGCTGGCGCGCCGTGCCGTTGATCACCGCGGCGAAGATCAGACCGACACCGACGCCCGGGCCGATCGCGGCAAGGCCGTAACCGAGGACGGCGATGTTGCCGGAGATCTCGAGAGCGTTCATTGCAGTGTGTTCCTTTCGGTACGGATAGGGGCTATCCGGGTTTCCGTTACTGCGGATCTGGGGTGGAGCTGCGGATCAGTGGTCGTCCGCGATCGCGCTGCCGATGTACTGCGCGGTCAGCACGACAAAGATGTAGGCCTGGATGCACTGGACGAACAGTTCCAGTCCGGCGATCGCCAGGCCCATCAGCAGCGTCAGGATGCCGACGCCACCGAGCGCGATGCTGCCCGAGTGCAGCAGCATGTACTCGCCGCCGAGCACGAAGACCAGCAGCAGGATGTGACCGGCGAACATGTTCGCGAACAGCCGCAGGCTGAGCGAGATCGGCCGGACCAGGATGTTGGAGATGAACTCGATCGGGATCATCAGCGGCATCAGCCAGCCCGGCACGCCGGCCGGCATGGTCTGGTGCTTGAAGTAGCCCAGCACGCCGTGCTTCTTGATGCCGACGGCGTTGTACACCACCCAGCTCATCGCGGCCGCGACGTAGGCCCAGCCGACGTGGCTGAACGTCGGGAACTGGATCAGCGGGACCGAGGCGGCCACGTTGTTGAGCAGGATGAAGAAGAACAGGCCGCACAGGTACGGCACGTACTTCATGTGCTCCTGGCTGCCGATCGCGTCCCGGGCGATCGAGTTGCGAACGAAGTTGTAGCCCAGCTCGCCGGCGAACTGCAGCTTGCTCGGCACCACCGCGGCCTTGCGGGACGCACCCCAGAAGAACCAGACGATGACGACCACCGACAGCGCGGCCACCAGGACGGGCTTGGTGAACCACTCCACGCCGCTGAAGATCGGCGGCAGGTTGAAGTCCTCTGGACCGGGCGGGTTGAACTCGGTCGAAACGCCGGCAATCACCGGGTCTCCTCTCGCGTCGTGCTCAAGTCGTTCGCCGTGAGGCTCAGGGCAGGGCGGCTCGGGGCATGGCGGTCTACAACGTCAGACCCGGCAGGGCTCAGGACCGCCCGTACCGGAAGTGCAACATCAAAATCGTGAGTCCCGCGCCGAGGACGATGCCCACCGGCAGCAGGAACTGGGTGCCGAGCCAGCGGTCCAACCCGAACCCCAGGCCGCCGTAGACGACGATCCCGCCGATCAGGTAGGACAGCACCCGCCAGCCATCGCCGGAAGTGTCCGGCGTGGGCTTCGGATTCTCTTGCTGGCTCATTGGCACCCGAAAGGTACCAGTCGGCGACACGCCGGGTCACATCGGCTCCCGTGCGGTGCGCCACATCGCTGGTCACAGTTGGGAAACGGCTTGCCACGGCACTACCGGACGTGGTCATGCCGTCACCTCGTGGTCGAGGTCGTAGATCGGGATACGCAATCGCGACCAGGCCCAGATCTCGCCGGCCATCCAGCCCATCACGACCACCAGCGCGGTGATTCCCAGCGCGGTCAGGTCGACGTTCGCGGCGAGTCCCTCGGAGTTCAGGGCCAGCGCCAGCAGGCCGCCGAAGATCGCGATCCGGCCGGTGTAGGAGGCCATCGCGATGCCCAGCTGGGCGGTCGGGCTGGCGCGCCGGGACAGGTGCAGCAGCAGCAGGCCGGCGCCGGAGAAGACAACCACCGTCAGCAGACCCAGCAGTGCGCCCCACAACCCCTTCAGCCCGGCGGCGACGGCGGCGATCGCGGCCGCGTTCACCCCGACGACCACGGCAGCGGCGAGGGCGCCACGCAACATGGCCAGCGCCGGGTGCCGAGTGGCCTGGCCGGCGGTGTCGGGGCGACGTTCTTGGGGAGCCATCTGGTGGTTCCGTCCTGCTGGCGACCGGGATTCTTGCCCTCGGTCGTCGGGTGGGCGGGGTCAGGGGTCACGCTGTGTTCGCTGTGCTTGTGAAAACTAGCACAAAGTCTGCGCGCTCAGCAAAACGGGGTCCCTGCCGCTGTACGGCCTCACCCTATCGGTAGGCCACGAGGCCCACTGGTCTGGTCTCCGGCCGACTGCCGCGGGCGCGTTCCGGCTCTCCTCAAACCTTCGCGAGCGGACGGCCGGTACGGCGTGGGAGGCCGGTGGTCAGCACCATCGCGGTGATCGTGACGGCCAGCACGATCAGCACGGTCCACCAGGCCAGCAACAGGCCCAGAACGACCACCCCGAAGGCGATCAGGGCCGTCCACAGGTACATCAGCAGCACCGCGCGCCGGTGGGAGTGGCCGCGCTGCATCAGCCGGTGGTGCAGGTGCAGCTTGTCCGCCGCGAACGGCGACCGGCCGGCCTTGGTCCGCCGGATGTAGGCCAGCGTCAGGTCGAGCGCGGGAATGGCGAGCACCGCGATCGGCAGGATCAGCGGCAGCAGCGCCGGCAGCAGGCTCGAGCCGCCCACCTCGTACGGGACCGCGTTCGGGTCCATCTGGCCGGTCAGGCTGATCGTGGAGGCGGCCAGCATCAGGCCGATCAGCAGCGAGCCGGAGTCGCCCATGAACACCCTGGCCGGGAAGAAGTTGTGCGGCAGGAAGCCCAGGCAGGCGCCGGCCAGCGCGACCGTGATCAGCGTCGAGGTGGTGGCGCGGTCCAGGTTCTGCTCGACGTTCAGCAGGTACGAGTAGGTGAAGAACGCGCTGGCGCCGATCGCGGTGACGCCGGCGGCGAGGCCGTCCAGGCCGTCGACGAAGTTCACCGCGTTGCAGGACACCAGCAGGATGCCCGCGGTGACCACGGCCAGTTGCGCCGGCGGTGGCGACAGGATGCCGCCGGGCAGCGGCAGCCAGAACAGCTGGATGCCCTGGACGATCATCACGCCGACCGCGAGCACCATGCCGGCCAGCTTGGTGACCGGGTCCAGCTCGTAGAGGTCGTCGATCACGCCGACCGCGCAGATCACCACGCCGCCGATCAGGATCGCCCGGGCGTCGTGGGCGACCTGCAGGCTGTCGCCGAGGAACGGCAGGCTGGAGGCGACCAGGTAGCCCGCGATCAGGCCGCCGAGGATCGAGACGCCACCGAAGTACGGGATCGGAACCTTGTGCACGTCCCGGGCGCGGACCTTGGCGACCGCTCCGTAGCGCAGCGCCACCTTGCGGGCCAGACCGGTCAGCAGGAAGGTCGTGGCCATCGCCACGAACAGGACGAGCAGATACTCGCGCACTAGTCCGCAGGCCTCACATCGGTCGCCTCGTCGCCGGCCGGCTTCTTGTCCACCGGCTTCTGCTCGTTGGACGCCGCGGCGGTCGCTCCGGTTGGCTCACCCTCGACCTTGTCCTCCGCCGTGGGCGCGGCGTCGTCCTCGGGCTTGTCCGCGGCCTTGCCCTCCGCGACCGTATCCACGACGGGTTCCTCGGCCGGCTTCTCGGCCGGCTCGAGGTCGGTGGTGGCCTCGGGCACCACCTTGCGGATCTGCGCCATCGACAGCGCGCCGATCCGGACCACGTGCGGCACGTCGCCGGTCAGGTCGACGATGGTCGACGGCTCTCCCCCGCTCACCGCGCCACCGTCGAGGTAGACCGCGACCGAGTCGGCCAGCTGCTCCTCCGCGTCGTACACGTCGAGCGCCGCCGGCTGACCGCTGCGGTTGGCCGAGCTGACCGCCAGCGGGCCGGTGCGGGACAGCAGTTCCCGGGTGTTCTCGTGGTCGGGGACCCGCAGCGCGACCGTGCCGTGGGTGTCGCCGAGGTCCCACATCAACGAGCCCTGCGCGTGGCAGATCACCGTCAGTGCCCCGGGCCAGAACTCCTCGCACAGCTTGCGGCCGGCCTCGGGCACGTCGGTGGCCAGTGCGTCCAGCGACTCGACCACCGAGATCAGCACCGGCGGCGGCATGTCGCGGCCGCGGCCCTTCGCGTCCAGCAGGCGTTGCACCGCGTCCGCCTTGAAGGCGTCGGCGGCCAGGCCGTACACGGTGTCGGTCGGCAGGACGACCAAGTCACCGGCCTCGATCGCGTCCACGGCCGCACGGTAGGCCGGGGCCAGTTCGTCACCGCTGAAGTCAAAGCGCTCGCTCACGCAGTGAATCGTGCCACTCGGGGGGTGGCCCACTCCAGTTGGGTCCACCGCAGCCGTTGCTGACAGCACGCTGTCAGCAAAACCGAAGACCTTGAGCGTGCCTTTGACACTGGGTTGTCAGAAACCCGCCGGATGGCCGTTCTCCCGCCCTAGGATCCCGGCCATGACTGTGTCGCGTGACTTCCTCGCCGGCCTGCCGAAGGCCGAACTGCACGTCCACCACGTCGGCGCCGCGTCGCCGCGAATCGTGGCGGAACTGGCCGCCCGGCACCCCGGCTCCCCCGTGCCCACCGACCCGGCCGCGCTCGCGGAGTACTTCGTCTTCACCGACTTCGCGAAGTTCGTCGAGATCTACCTGACCGTGGTGGACCTGATCACCACGCCCGACGACGTCCGGCTGCTCACCTACGAGATCGCCCGCGAGATGGCCGCCCAGAACATCCGGTACACCGAGCTCACCGTCACGCCGTACACGTCGGCGCTGCGCGGGATCGCCCCGGAGGCGTTCTGCGAGGCGATCGAGGACGCACGGACCGCGGCCGAGAAGGAGCTCGGCGTGACGCTGCGGTGGATCTTCGACATCCCCGGCGAGGCAGGCATCCCGGCCGCCGAGGAGACGCTGCGGATCGCCACCGAGCTCCGGCCCGACGGTCTGGTCGCCTTCGGTCTCGGCGGACCGGAGATCGGCGTACCGCGGCCGCAGTTCGCGCCGTACTTCGACGCGGCCCGGGCGGCCGGGCTGCACTGCGTTCCGCACGCGGGCGAGTCCACCGGCCCGCAGACCATCTGGGACGCCGTCCGGGTGCTGAAGGCGGAGCGGATCGGCCACGGCACGTCGGCCATGCAGGATCCCGAGCTGGTCGCCTACCTGGCCGAGCATCGGATCCCGCTCGAGGTCAGCCCCACCTCGAACGTCGCCACCCAGGCCGTCCGCTCGTACGACGAGCACCCGCTGCCGGCGATGGTCGACGCGGGCCTGGTCGTCACGATCAACTCCGACGACCCGCCGATGTTCGGCACCGACCTCACCAACGAGTACGCCGTCGCCGCCCGCCTCCTGGGCCTCGACGAGGCCGGCACCGCCGACCTCGCCAGGACCGCCGTCCGCGAGTCCTTCGCCGACGACACCACCAAGACCGCACTGCTCGCCGAGATCGACGCCTACGTCGCCGGCTGAGTCCGCAGCGTGCGAAGAACCCGGGGCTGTCACCTCGGGTTCTTCGCACGCAACTGCCACAGCTGGCCAGGACCGGCGGTGAAGGGCTGCTGGGTGGCGCGCTGGTTGCTCCCGGCATCGGTCACCGCGAGACCGGTCAGGGTGTTCAAGATGCCGTAGCGTCCGCCGCCGACCGGGTGCAGCACCCAGCGCATGCCGTCCTGGCCGTTGCACCGGTACTGGAGGACCTGGGTGCCGGGTGTGGTACCGCTGTAGGCGCTGTCCGCACACTTGCCGCTGTTGACGTTCTGCAGCTGCCAGCCGGTCTCGTACAGGAACCGCCAGCGCTGACTGGTCGCGCCGGTATGTTGCTGACGGCCCAGATACGCCAGGTCGGCCACTGACGCGTCCAGTACGCCGAGCGCACCACCCGACGCCGGGTGTACGAGCTCGAAGACCTGACCGTGCCGTGGCGCGGCCCGAGCGTCCGGGACCGGGCTCTTGATCAGCCAGTCGCTGTTGGCGATGTTCCAGTGCGTGGCCAGGTAGCTGCCGGCTGGTGGCTTCGGGTGGAAGTAGTCGTCCTTGTTGCAGTCCAGCAGCCGGTCGCTGTCCTTGTCCGGGCAGACGACCGTCGTGCCCGAGCCGTAGCACATCAGGTCCCACTCGTCGCCGCAGTGGCCGTTGTAGTTCGGTGCCGACGACTGGACCGCGCCGAAGGTGTGCCCGAGCTCGTGAGCCGCCGCGTTGAACCCCCAGCAGCCCGCGGACGCGTCCACCCGGGCGTACCCGGTGTTGCGGTTGTTGGCGTTCTCCAAGCCGGGCCGGTCGTCGACGTACACGGTGGCGACTCCGCAGGTCTTCTGTGCGTCGGCGAAGACCAGGTACTTGCGGTTCGGGTCCTGGTGGCCGAGCTTCTGGAGCGCGGTGACCATCGGCTCCCAGCCGGCCAGCCCATCAGTCGGCAGGACCACCTCCTGCACCTGGATGCGGCAACCGCCGGGAACCGCCTCGGTCACGAAGCGCACGTGGCGGCCGGCACCGGTCTGCGCCGCACTGTCGTTGTACGCCGCATCGATCTCGTGCGACCAGGCCCGGAACGACGGCAGGAACAAGGGCAACCGGGACCGCTGCTGCTTCTCCCTGACGTACATCACCTGGACCCGCTTGCCGGACCGCCCGTCGCCCTCGCAGACGATCGGGTTGGCCGCCACCGCCGCCTTCGCGATGCCGGCCTTCAGCGGCGCGGCGGGCAGCTCCAGCCTCACCCCGGGAAGCGTCTCCGGGCCTCGGGTGCACTGGTCGGTACCGGCCAGCTCGACCCGGCGCAGCCCGGCGCACAGCGCCGCCTCGGACAGCGCTGCCGTCGGCGCGATCGACGCCGGCGCGGTTACTTCCCGCTCCGGCCTGCTCCCGGACGGCACGCCGTACACGGGCAAGGCCAGTGCCGCCGCGGCCAGCACGCCACCGATCCTGAGCATCAGCAAACAACACTAACTCAGCGCAAGCAAACAATCACCCACCGCCCCACCCCCTCGGGCCCCCAGCCCCGGCCATGGCTCGACCGGACCGTGAACACCTTGCGGGGAGCTTGACCAGGTCCTACCTGGTGCACAGTCCCGGTTTCTTGTTCACGGTTCCACCTTCCGGCGGCTCAGTCGGCGAAAGTCGGCCCGCTGACACGCCTCGGGGTTGCTCATCCGGCCGGGCATGGTTCCCTTGACCGGTGCGAAAGCTTCCCGTCCTCCTCACGACCGCGGCGCTGCTGCTCGGCGCCGGCTGCAGCGACGGCCCCGCCGACGCCGGTGCGGCCCCGTCCACGCCCCCGTCCACGACCCCGGCGACCACCTCGGCACCGACGACGCCCAGCGCCTCACAGGGCGCTCCACCGGCCGAAGGCGACCTGCCGCGCGGCGGCCGGACGATCTTCCCGCAGCACCAACTGGTCGGCTTCGTCGGTCTGCCCGGTTCCCCCGCGCTCGGCCCGCTCGACAAGGACCTCGACGCCAAGGCCGCCCGGCTGGAGAAGCTGGCAGCGTCGTACGCCGCCGGCCGCAAGCCGCTGCCGGTGATGGAGCTGATCGTGGTGATCGCCAACGACCACCCCGGCCGGGACGGCCAGTACCGCAGCCGGCTGAGCGACGAGAAGATCAAGCCGTACCTGGACACCGCCCGCAAGCACAAGATGCTGCTGCTGCTCGACGTCCAGCCCGGCCGCGCCGACAGCCTGACCGAGATCAAGCGGCTGGAGAAGTGGCTGAAGGAGCCCGACGTCGGCCTGGCCTTCGACCCGGAGTGGGCGGTCGGCCCCAGTCAGGTGCCGGGCCGGGTCTTCGGCCGCACCACCGGCAGCGAGCTGACCGCGATCGCGACGTACCTGTCCGGGCTGGTCAGAAAGCACGACCTGCCCGAGAAGGTCTTCGTCTTCCACCAGCTCTCGACCCGCATCCTCAGCAACGAGAAGGCGTACAAGCAGCAGCCCGGCGTCGTCACGATCAAGTCCGTCGACGGCATCGGCAACCGCGCCGACAAGGAATCCACCTGGCGCAAGCTCACCCCGACGATGGCCCCGGGCGTGCACGCCGGCTTCAAGCTCTTCTACGAGGAGGACACCCGCCACGGCGCGCTGATGACGCCGGCCCAGGTCCTCGCCCTCAAGCCCCGCCCGGAGCTGGTGATCTACGAGTAGCTCAGATCCGGCGGCCGGTGGCGAAGCGGTGGCGGCCGGCGAGGTCGAGCTGGTCGCGCACCTCGGTGAACAGGCCGGTGGCGGCGAAGACGGCCGGGGCGGACTCGCCCTGGACGTCGGCGTGCTCGCAGCCGAACCAGCCGCCGGGTTTCAGCAACCGGCCGGCCGTCGCGGCGACCACCTTGATCTCGTCGAGGCCGTCGTCGCCCGACCACAGCGCCAGCGCCGGGTCGTGGTCGCGCACCTCGGCGGTGACCGACTCCCAGGCCGTCAACGGGATGTACGGCGGGTTGGCGATCACCGCGTCGACCTGGCCGTCGAGCTCGGGCAGGCAGCCGTCGATGTCGCCCTCGTGCAACGTCGCGCCGGTGCCCTCGAGGTTGCGGCGGGCCCACCCGCACGCCTCCGGTGACAGCTCGACCGCGTGCACGGTGCTGTCCGGGCGCTCGGTCGCGACCGCGCCGGCGATCGCCCCGGATCCGCTGCACAGGTCGACCACCAGCGGTGCCTCGACGTCCTTCAACCGGTCCAGCATCCAGCCGACCAGCACCTCGGTCTCCGGCCGCGGCACGAACACCCCGGGCCCGACGACCAGCTCGCGGTAGCGGAACGCCGCCGTCCCGGTCAGGTGCTGCAGCGGCTCCCGCTGCGCGCGGCGATCCACCAGTACGTCGTACTGGGTCTGCTGCGCGGTGGTGACGTCGACCAGGCCGAGCTGGAGCCGGGAGACGCCGCAGACGAACGCGAGCAGCTCGGCGGCGTCGTACTCGGGGGACGCGACACCGGCCGCCGCGAGCCGCTCGGTGGCCGCGGCGATCAGCGGACGGGCGTTCACCGGGTCACCCCTGCGAGTCGACCGCGGCCAGCCGCGCGGCCATGTCCGCGTCGGTCAGCGCCTGGATCACCGGGGCGAGGTCACCGCCGAGGACCTGGTCGAGGTTGTGCGCCTTGTAGCCGACCCGGTGGTCGGAGAACCGGTTCTCCGGGAAGTTGTAGGTGCGGATGCGCTCCGACCGGTCGACCGTGCGGATCTGCGACCGGCGGGCGTCCGAGGCCTCCTGGTCGGCCGCCTCCTGGGCCGCGGCGAGCAGCCGGGACCGCAGGACCCGCATCGCCTGCTCGCGGTTCTGCAGCTGGGACTTCTCGTTCTGCATCGAGACCACGATGCCGGTCGGCAGGTGGGTGATCCGGACCGCCGAGTCGGTCGTGTTGACGCTCTGGCCGCCCGGGCCGGAGGAGCGGAACACGTCGATGCGCAGGTCGTTCGGGTCGATCTCGACGTCGACGTCCTCGGCCTCCGGCAGCACCAGCACGCCGGCCGCGCTGGTGTGGATCCGCCCTTGCGACTCGGTCACCGGGACCCGCTGGACCCGGTGCACGCCGCCTTCGAACTTCAGCTTCGCGTACGGCGCCTCGCCGGGCTCGGGCGTGCCCTTGGCCTTCACCGCGACGGTGATCGACTTGTAGCCGCCGAGATCGGACTCGGCCGAGTCGAGCACCTCGGTCTTCCAGTTCTGGGTCTCGGCGAACTTCAGGTACATCTTCAGCAGGTCGCCGGCGAACAGCGCCGACTCGTCGCCGCCCTCACCGGCCTTGATCTCCAGAATCGCGTCCTTGTCGTCACCGGCGTCACGCGGGACCAGCAGCAGCCGCAGCTTCTCGGTCAGCTCCTCGCGCCGGGCCTCCAGCTTGACCGCCTCGTCGGCGAACGCCGGGTCCTCGGCCGCGAGCTCCTTGGCCGCCTCGATGTCGTCGGCGGTCTGCAACCACTCGTCGTACGTGCGGACCACCGGGGCCAGCGCGGCGTACCGCTTGCCGACGCGGCGGGCGTTGGCCTGGTCGGAGTGCAGCTCGGGGTCGGACATCTGCCGCTCCAGGTCGGCGTACTCCGCCTTGAGCGTCTGTACAGCTTCGAACATCGGTCACTCCTTCCAGGGGCCGGTACACAGACCGCGCGCCGGTCCGCGGACCCGTGGAAGGGTCGCGGACCGGCGCGCGGTGGGACAACTACTTCTTGGCGTACCGCTTCTCGAAGCGGGCCACCCGGCCACCGGTGTCCAGAATCTTCTGCTTGCCGGTGTAGAAGGGGTGGCACTGCGAGCAGACGTCGGCGTGGATGCTGCCGGACTCCGCGGTCGAGCGCGTCTGGAACGTCGCGCCACAGGTGCAGGTCACCGTGGTGTCGACGTACGTCGGGTGGATGTCGCTCTTCATGAATCTCCTAGGTCTCAGGCGCCCCGGGTCGCCCGCACGGTGCTGACGTGAACCGGAACCAACAGACAAGTCTGCCATCTGGGGTGAGGACGGCCAAATGGGGGTGGTGGGGGCGGTGGCCGGCCGGGGCGGTCGGGCCGGCGTGGATCGGGCCTCGCGACGCCGGCCGCGGGTGGGTGGACAGCACGAAAGGCTGGACGTTGCCGTCCAGCCTTTCGTGGGTGCGTCGTCCTAGTTACCGTCGTCGGTGTTGCGGCCGCCGGCGGACGGGGTGGTCTTGTTCACCTGGAGCAGGAACTCGATGTTCGACTTGCTCTCCTTGAGCTTGCCGATCAGGAGCTCGAGCGCCGCCTGGCCGTCGAGGGCGGACAGGACGCGGCGGAGCTTCCAGACGACCTGGGTCTCGTCCTTGCTCATCAGCAGTTCCTCGCGCCGGGTGCCGGAGGCGACGACGTCGATGGCGGGGAAGATCCGGCGGTCGGCGAACTCGCGGCGCAGCCGCAGCTCCATGTTGCCGGTGCCCTTGAACTCCTCGAAGATGACCTCGTCCATCTTGGAGCCGGTCTCGATCAGGGCCGTGGCCAGGATCGTCAGCGAGCCGCCGTCCTCGATGTTGCGGGCCGCGCCGAAGAACCGCTTCGGCGGGTAGAGCGCCGAGGAGTCGACACCACCGGACAGGATCCGGCCGCTGGCGGGCGCCGCGATGTTGTACGCCCGGCCCAGGCGGGTGATCGAGTCGAGCAGCACCACCACGTCGTGGCCCAGCTCGACCAGGCGCTTGGCCCGCTCGATCGCCAGCTCCGCGACCGTGGTGTGGTCGTCGGCCGGCCGGTCGAAGGTGGAGGCGATGACCTCACCCTTGACCGTGCGCTGCATGTCGGTGACCTCTTCGGGCCGCTCGTCCACCAGCACGACCATCAGGTGCACTTCGGGGTTGTTCGTGGTGATCGCGTTCGCCAGCGCCTGCAGCACCATCGTCTTGCCGGCCTTCGGCGGCGACACGATCAGGCCGCGCTGGCCCTTGCCGATCGGGCTGACGATGTCGACGATCCGGGTGGTCAGGATGTTCGGCTCGGTCTCGAGCCGCAGCCGCTCGGTCGCGTACAGCGGGGTCAGCTTGTTGAAGTCCTGGCGCTGCTTGGCGATCTCCGGGTCCGACCCGTTCACGGTGTCGATCCGGACCAGCGGGTTGAACTTCTCCTTGCGCTCGCCGTCGGACGGCTGCTTCACCGCGCCGGTGATCGCGTCGCCCTTGCGCAGGCCGGAGCGCTTCACCATCGACAGCGCGACGTACACGTCGTTCGGGCCGGGCAGGTAGCCGCTGGTCCGGACGAACGCGTAGTTGTCGAGCACGTCCAGGATGCCGGCCGCGGGGACGAGCACGTCGTCCTCGCTGATCGTCGGCTCCGGGTCGAACCGCTCACCGCGGCCCCGGCTGCGACCGGCGTCCCGGCCGGTGTCGCGGCCGTCCCGGCCGTCGCGGTTGCGGTCCCGGTCGCGGCCCCGGCGGCGACGACGCCGGCCGTCACCCTCCTCGCCACGGTCGTCGGCCCGGCTGTCGATCCGGGTGTCGGTCCGGCCATCGGCCCGACCGTCGGCGCGGTTGCCCCGCTGGTCACGCTGGCCGTCACGGGCCTGCCCGTCACGGTCCCGGCCGTCACGATCCCGGCCGTCGCGGTCCCGGTTGCCACCGTCGCGGCCGTCACGGGCCTGCTCACGGCCAGCGTCGCGGCCCTGCTCACGCTGCTCGCGACCACCGTCGCGGCTCTGCTCGCGACCGCCGTCACGGTTCTGCCCGTCGCGGTCGCGGACACCGTCGCGCGCCTGGCCGTCACGGCCGTCCCGCGCCTGCTCACGTCCACCGTCACGGCCCTGGCTCTCGCGACCGGCCTCACGGGTCTGTCCGTCACGCGCCTGGCCCTCGCGCGCCTGGCCGTCGCGGCTCTGGCCGTCCCGGGCCTGGTTCTCCCGGCCGCGACCGCGGCCACGGTCCTCGGACCGGCCCTCGCGCTCGTCGGCCCGGTCCGCCGTACCGTTCTGCGCGGCCGGCGCGGTGTCGGCGCCGCCGTTCTGCGCGGCCGGCGCGGTCTGCCCGGCGCTGGTCTGTCCGCCGCTGGTCTGCGGAGCGCTCGTCTGCAGCTCAGGGGTGGTCTGCGCCGCACCGGTAGCGGCGGCGCCGTTCTGCTCGACGGCCGTGCCGGCCGCGGCGGCGCGGGCCCGGCGGCTGCCCTCGCGCACCGGAGCCTCGGGCGCGGCGCTCTTCGCGCTCGGCGCCGGCTCCGTGGTCGCCTCGTCCAGGGTCGGCTGGCTCGACCGGGCACGGGATCCTCCGCCGGTCGTACCGCCACCGCCCTGGGCGGCCTTGATCGCCTCGATCAGCTGGCCCTTGCGCAGTGCGCCGGTGCCCTTGATGCCCAGCGTCCCGGCGAGCTGCTTGAGCTCGGGGAGCAGCATGCCCTCGAGGCCGCCTCCGGTCTTGCGGCGACGCGTGGTCGCGGCCGCAGCGGCCGGCGCCGAGGCGCCGTCGGAGGCTTCAACAGTTTCTGTCACGTGAGGTCCTTCCCACACGGATGGACGACGTCCCTGGTGGCTCATCGCCCGGAATCATCACCCACGACCGACGAAACGGCGACGTGGGCACAAGAGGTTCTCGCTGGATCCGGGTCCCCCGAAATTCTCCGGCGCAGGCGGCGCAAGTCATTCACTGGGAGATCGCCACGGACACCTGGGTGCCGGGAACACAGCCCGGAAGCGGCGAGAGTTCACCGATCACCTGGAGGGGATCGGGTGAGTCGAGACTAGCACCACTGCGGGTCCATCTGCTGACTCGAGGGGTACAACGCGTGTCCGGCCCGGATCATTCCGCCCAGGGCGAACTTGCGCCGTCAAAAGCTCCGGACCAGACCTGCACGCCCAGTGGATCGATGCCGAGGTCGTGGCGCGACCAGCCGTCCGGTGCCACCGGCGGTGCGGCGCCGAAGTCGCTGCCAGACAAGGGAGAACCGTCGCCGGCGCCACCGGAAAGCGGATCGGTCCCTCCGGCTGTGCCCCCGGCTCCACTGGTCTGCTCCGGGCCGCCCAGCACGAGAACGGTGGGTCCGGCCCCACTGACGACCGCGGCCAGTCCACTGCCCCGCAGTTTGTGCACGAGCGCCAGGCTTTCCGGCATCACCGGCTCGCGGTACTCCTGGTGCAACCGGTCCTCGGTCGCCGTCATCAGCAGCTCCGGCCGTGCGGTGATCGCCGTGACCAGCAAGGCCGCGCGGCCGGCGTTCGCCGCGGCATCGCCATGCGGTACGACATCCGGCAGCAACCCGCGCGCGGCCTTCGTCAGCACCCGCGTCTGGGGCACGTACGCCGTGACCCGCAACCCGTCGACCGGTTCGGCACGGACCGCGCGGCCGGCGTCACCCTCGGTCCAGGCGATGGTGAATCCGCCGAGCGCGGCGGCCGCGACGTTGTCCGGATGCCCTTCCAGTGCGTGCGCGAGCTCGACCACCCGAGCGCGGTCGAGCGGGGTACCGGTGAGACCGTACGCCGCGGCGATGCCGCCGACGATCGCGGCCGAGGAGGATCCGAGACCGCGCCCGTGCGGGACCCGGTTCTCGCACCGCAGCGCGAAGCCCGGCACGGTCGCGCCGAGCGATTCCAGCCCGGCCCGGATGGCCTGGACCACCAGGTGCGACTCGTCGAGCGCCACCTCGCCCGCTCCGGCACCGGTCACCTCGACGGTGACCCCGGAACGGCCCGGGGTCACTGTCAGTTCGTCGTACAGGGTCAGCGCCAGGCCGAAGGCGTCGAAGCCCGGGCCGAGGTTGGCGCTGGTCGCCGGAACCCGAACCCGGACAGGCGCAGCGGGCGCCAACTCACACCAGCCCGGCGACGCGCGCCACCGCATCGGTCTCGGCCGGCGTCACGGTGGCCTCGGCCGGCGGGGAGGCCGACAGCGCGGTGTCGATGTCCTTCAGCCCGTGCCCGGTCACCGTGATGACGACGGTCAGGCCGCCGTCGAGCCGACCGGCCGCCTTGGTGGCCAGCAGTCCGGCAACGCCCGCGGCCGACGCCGGCTCGACGAAAACGCCTTCGCGAGCGGCCAGTTCCCGCTGCGCGGCCAGGATCTGCGCGTCGCTGACGGCCTCGATCCGGCCGCCGGACTCGTCCCGGGCGGCTTCGGCCAGCGTCCAGGACGCCGGGTTGCCGACCCGGATCGCGGTCGCCTGGGTGTCCGGCTTCTCGACCACCGCGCCGCGCACGATCGGCGCCGCGCCCTCGGCCTGGAAACCCCACATCTGCGGGCAACGCGAGGACACCTTGTCGTTCGCGTACTCCGAGTAGCCCTTCCAGTACGCCGCGATGTTGCCCGCGTTCCCGACCGGCAGCACGTGCAGGTCCGGAGCGTCGCCGAGCGCGTCGCAGACCTCGAACGCGGCGGTCTTCTGACCTTCCAGCCGGACCGGGTTGACCGAGTTCACCAGCGCGACCGGGTAGTTCTTGCCGAGCTCACGGACGATCCGCAGGCAGTCGTCGAAGCCGCCGTCGACCTGCACCAGCTGGGCGCCGTGCACGATCGCCTGGGCCAGCTTGCCCTGCGCGATCCGGCCGGCCGGGATGAGCACCAGCGGCAGCAGCCCGGCCCGGACGGCGTACGCCGCGGCGGAGGCGGAGGTGTTGCCGGTCGAGGCGCAGACGACGGCCTTGTCACCGGCCTGCGCGGCGAGCGAGATCGCCACCGTCATGCCGCGGTCCTTGAACGAGCCGGTCGGGTTGCTGCCCTCGACCTTGAGCCAGACCTCGCAGTTGGTCTGCTCCGACAACCACTGCGCGGCCACCAGCGGCGTACCGCCCTCGCCGAGCGTGACCACCGGAGTGTCCGCCGAAACCGGCAGCCGGTCGCGGTATTCCTCGATCACGCCTCGCCACTGGTGAGCCATAGCTCAATCTCCTTCGACCCGCATCACACTGCTGACTTCCCGAACGATGTCCATGTCACGCAGGGTCTCCACGGTGGTCGACAGCGCGGCGTCGGTGGCGGTGTGGGTGACCACGACGAGCTGCGCGTCACCGCCGCGGCCTTCCTGGCGCACGGTCTGGATCGACACGTCGTGCTCGGCGAAGGCCTGGGCCACCGCCGCCAGCACACCGGCCTTGTCGGCCACGTCCAGCGACACGTGGTAGCGGGTCATCGCGGCGCCCATCGGCCGCACGGCTCGCTGGGTGTACGACGACTCGCCGACCCCCGGCACTTCCTTGAGCCGGTTGCGCGCGGCGGACACCAGATCCCCGAGGACAGCACTGGCCGTCGGGGCACCGCCGGCACCACGACCATAGAACATCAGCTGGCCGGCCGCTTTGGATTCCACGAAAACCGCGTTGTAGGCGTCCCGGACCGAGGCCAGTGGATGGCTCTGCGGGATCATCGCCGGGTAGACCCGGGCACTGACCGAGTCGGTCGCCTCGTCCAGCTCGCAGATCGCCAGCGACTTCACCACGCAGCCCATCGCACGCGCCGAGGCGATGTCGGTGGCCGACACGTCGGTGATGCCCTCGCGGTGCACGTCGGCGATCGAGACCCGGGTGTGGAAGGCCAGGCTGGCCAGCAGCGCCGCCTTCGCCGCGGCGTCGAAGCCCTCGATGTCGGCGGTCGGGTCGGCCTCGGCGTACCCGAGCGCCTGCGCCTCCTCCAGCGCCTCGTCGAAGCCGGCGCCGGTGGAGTCCATCTTGTCCAGGATGTAGTTCGTGGTGCCGTTGACGATGCCCATCACCCGGGTCACGTCGTCGCCGGCCAGCGACTCGCGCAGCGGCCGCAGGATCGGGATCGCGCCGGCCACGGCGGCCTCGAAGTACAGGTCGCGCTGGTACTTCTCGGCGGCGGCGAACAGCGTCGGGCCGTCCTCGGCGAGCAGCGCCTTGTTCGCCGTGACGACGGAGGCGCCGTGCTCGAGCGCGGTCAGGATCAGCCCGCGGGCGGGCTCCAGGCCGCCGATCACCTCGATCACCAGGTCCAGGTCGCCGCGGCTGACCAGGGCTTGGGCGTCGGTGGTGATCAGGGCGGGGTCGACCGCGATGTCCCGCTCGCGACCGGCCCGGCGGACGGCGATGCCGGCGATCTCCAGCGGCGCGCCCACCCGGGCGGCCAGGTCGTCGGCGCGCGTGGTGAGGATCCGGACCACCTCGGTGCCGACCACGCCGCAGCCCAGCAGGGCGACCTTCAGAGGCAACTTGTCGGTCCCGTTCGGCGTCATTCGGCCCCCATGTCCAGCAGCAGCAGGTCGTCCTCGGTCTCGCGGCGTACGACGACCCGCGTCCGCCCGTCCTTCACCGCGATCACCGGCGGCCGCGGTACGTGGTTGTAGTTGCTCGCCATCGACCGGCAGTACGCGCCGGTGCCCGGGACGGCGACCAGGTCGCCCGGCGTCACGTCGGAGGGCAGGAACTCGTCCTTGACCACGATGTCGCCGGACTCGCAGTGCTTGCCGACCACCCGGGCCAGCGTCGGGGTCGCGTCGGAGGACCGGTTGGCCAGCGTGCAGGAGTAGTCGGCGTCGTACAGGGCGGTGCGGATGTTGTCGCTCATGCCGCCGTCCACCGAGACGTAGGTACGCGACGCGCCGGCGTCCAGCGCGACCTCCTTGACCGTGCCGACCGAGTAGACCGTGCAGACGGCCGGGCCGACGATCGCGCGCCCGGGCTCGATCGACACCCGCGGCACCTCGACGCCGTACGCCCGGCACTCGTGCTCGACGATCTTGCCCATCTCGGTGGCCAGCTGCGCGGGGTCGGCCGGGTCGTCCTGGGTGGTGTAGGCGATGCCGAAGCCACCACCCAGGTCGAGCTCCGGCATGTCGACGCCGAGCTCGTCGGAAACCCTTGCGTGCAAGGCGATCAGCCGCTTCGCGGCCAGCTCGAAGCCGGAGGTGTCGAAGATCTGCGAGCCGATGTGCGAGTGCAGGCCGAGCAGCCGCAGCTCGGCCGCTTGGTTGACCTTGGCAACGGCTTCGAAGGCCGCGCCGGAGGTGATCGAGAAGCCGAACTTCTGGTCCTCGTGCGCGGTCGCGATGTACTCGTGGGTGTGCGCCTCGACGCCCGCGGTGACCCGGACCATCACCGGCGCCACCACACCGCGCTCGGCGGCCAGCGCGACCAGCCGGTCGATCTCGAACAGCGAGTCGACGATGATCCGGCCGACGCCGGCGTCCAGGGCGCGAGCCAGCTCCTGCTCGGACTTGTTGTTGCCGTGGAACCCGAGGCGGCTCGGGTCCGCGCCGGCGCGCAGCGCGACCGCCAGCTCGCCGCCGCTGCAGATGTCGAGATTGAGCCCCTCCTCCATCACCCAGCGGACCACCGTCGTGCACAGGAACGCCTTGCCGGCGTAGTACACGTCCATGTCCTTGAAGGCGCGCCTGAAGGCCCGCGCCCGGGTCCGGAAGTCGTCCTCGTCCAGCACGTACGCCGGGCTGCCGTGCTCGGCGACCAGGTCACGCAGCTCGACGCCGCCGATCTCCAGCGCGCCGTCGGCGTTCTTCTTCGCGGTGTTCGACCACAGCGCGGGGACCAGGTCGTTGACGTCGCGGGGCGCCCGCAGCCACGGCGGCGCCTTGTGCCCGATGTCGGCGTGCAGCGTGCCCGCCTCGTGCGCCCTCACATCCGCTCCGGAGCGGAGACGCCGAGCAGGTCCAGCCCGTTGGCGAGCACGGTCCTGGTCGCACCGACCAGGGTCAGGCGAGCCTTGTGCACCGGCTCCACCTCCTCGTCGCCGCGCGGCAGCACGCGGCAGCTGTCGTAGAACTTGTGGAAGGCCGACGCGGTGTCCTCGAGGTAGCGCGCGATCCGGTGCGGCTCGCGCAGCTCGGCCGCCGTCGCCACGATCCGTGGGAACTCGGCCAGCGCGCGGAGCAGGTCGCCCTCGCGGTCGTGGCTGAGCAGTCCCGGGTCGAACTCGTCGAGCTTGATGCCGAGGTCGTCGGCGTTGCGCAGGATCGAGGCGAGCCGGGCGTGCGCGTACTGCACGTAGTACACCGGGTTCTCGCTGACCTGGCGGGTCATCTCCTCGATGTCCAGCGTGAGCGGCGAGTCCACCGGGTAGCGGCACAGCGTGTACCGCAGCGGGTCGACGCCGCCCTCCTCGACCAGCTCGGCGAGCGTGACGATCGTGCCGGCCCGCTTGGACAGCTTCATCTCCTCGCCGCCCTTGAGAATCTTCACCAGCTGGCCGATCAGGATCTCGATGTTGTGCTCGGGGTCGTCGCCGGCGCAGGCCGCGATCGCCTTCAGCCGGTTCACGTAGCCGTGGTGGTCGGCGCCGAGCAGGTAGATCGCCACCTCGAAGCCGCGCTCGCGCTTGTTCACGTAGTACGCGGCGTCGGAGGCGAAGTAGGTGGGTTCGCCGTTGGACCGGATCAGCACCCGGTCCTTGTCGTCGGTGAAATCGGTGGTGCGCATCCAGAGCGCGCCGTCGTCGTCGTACAGGTGACCCTGGCCGCGCAGCTTCTCGATCGCGTGGCCGACGCCGTCCTGCTCGTGCAGGCTGCGCTCGGAGTACCAGACGTCGAACTTGGTCCGGAAATGCTCCAGCTGCGCCTGCTGCTCCTTGAGCTGCCGCTCGTACCCGGCCTCGCGGAACGCGACGGTCTGCTCGGCGTCGGGCAGCTCGGTGATGCCGGGCACCTCGGCGACGATCCGCTCGGCCAGCTCGAGGATGTACGCCCCGTGGTACCCGTCCTCGGGGATCGGCTGACCCTGCGCGGCCGCCTTCAGCGAGGCGCCGAACTTGTCCATCTGGGCGCCGCGGTCGTTCACGTAGAACTCGCGGGTGACCACCGCGCCCGCCTTGGCCAGCACCCGGGCCAGCGCGTCGCCGACGGCGGCCCAGCGGGTGTGCCCGAGGTGCAGCGGGCCGGTCGGGTTGGCGGAGATGAACTCGAGGTTGATCGCCTGCCCCTGGAGGCTGTCACTGCTGCCGTACGCCGGGCCGGCGTCCACGATCGCCTGCGCGATCTTGCCCTGGGCATCGGCCGCGACCCGGAGGTTGATGAAGCCGGGGCCGGCGATCTCGACCGCGGTGATCGCGTCGTCGCTGTCCAGCTTGGCCGCCAGCAGCTCGGCGAACCGGCGCGGGTTCAGACCGGAGCGCTTGCCCAGCTGCATGGCGACGTTGGTGGCGTAGTCCCCGTGCTCGGGGTTCTTGGGTCGCTCGACCTTCAGCTCCCGCGGCAGCCCGCCGTCGACAGTGATGGTGCCGTCGTCGACGAGCGCGGTCAGGGCCTGCAGGATCTTCTCAGCGAGCTGTTCCGGAGTCACCGGCCCAGCCTAATGCTCAGCCGCCCCCGTCCCGTCCCCCGCATCCACAGCTCGGGACCCGCGGGGCAGTGCCGGTACTCCGTCAGGCCGGGCTGAGGCGCAGGATGGCCAGCGGCTGGTTCACGGCGACGGTGACGATGGCCAGGCCGTTGAGCCGGGAGCGGAAGCCGGGCTGCTGCCGCTCCGCGCCGACCCGGGCACTCGCGGTGCCGCCGCTGAAGTCGACGCAGGTCTCGCTCACCCGGTGCACCACCAGCGTGCTGAACCCGGCGGCGCTGCGCTTGACCGGCACCTTCGAGCCGGTGCGGACGTAGACCTCGCAGGTCCCGTCCTTGCAGGCCCGGTAGTTGAAACCGTCCTTGGCGCGCGGCCCGGTGGGCGACGGTGACGGCGTACGGGTCGGCATGGCGGCGGAGTTGCGCCCGACCGACTGGCCGACCGGCGTACTGCCGGCGGCGGAGCCGCTCTCGCTCACACTGCCGCAAGCGGTCAGGGCGACGACGCTCACCGCGACTGTGAGGGGCCTACTGGTGCGCATGAGGTCAGCAAAGCGTAATAAGCGGGTCACGGACAGCTTGTGGGCAGCTTCCTGCCACTTGATGTGACGCACGTTCCATCTGATGGACCGATCAGCGGGTGGCAGTGACCCGGATCTGACTCTCGCGGACCAGCTTGGTGTCCCAGGCGGCCGGGCGGCCGTTGACCTCGACCTTGACCGCGCCGCAGGCGTCGCCGAGACACTTGCCGTCGTACCGGACACCCCACAGCTCGAAGAACTGCTTCAGCGTCGGCCGCTCGGCCCTGGTCTTCGCTTCGACGTAGACCAGCCCGTCGTCGGTGTGGGTGTGCACCGCGGCCTGTTCGGCCCGGACCCGGTCGACCCCGATCCCGGCCGGCACCTGCACCGCGGCCCCGTCGACGGTGACCGCCAGCTTGACCGTGTACGGCATCGGGCCGCTGAAGTCGAGCGGCAGCCGTTCCATCCCGGCCTTGTCGATGTACGAGACCGCGTCGCGCGGCGCGTCCCACGGCGGGCCGCCGGCCCGGATCTCGGCGGGACCCGGCGGTGCCGGGCCCACCTGGCAGCCGCTCACCACGGAGAGCGCGGCCGCCAGGACGGCGGCGTACACCCCTGCTCTCATGCAGAGCAGGGTTTCACGACCCACCGGCGCGGGGTGCCGGGGGCCAGGGCCGAAGGTCAGTTCTCCGACGGCATCATCACCCACAGGACCAGGTAGATCAGGAACTGCGGACCGGGCAGGATGCAGCTGATCACGAAGATGAGGCGCATGGTGTTCGGCGTGGTGCCGAAGCGGCGCGCGAGACCGGCACATACGCCGCCGATCCAGCGATTGCGCGGACGGACCAAAGTGGTAGCCATCAGGTCTGACTTCCTTTCAGCTCTGGGACTTACGATCACTATGACGCGTCCCCCCGGTGCCCAGATCCCGCCGCGCGGACGCTCCAGGGTCGGTTCAGGGTCACCCCCGGTCGACCCGTCGGTGACCCGCCGGACCCCCGCTGCACCGATGCCGATTCGAGCCCGGGGCAGATCACCTGCTACTGTTCTGCTCGTTCCTGAGCCCCCGTAGCTCAGGGGATAGAGCACCGCCCTCCGGAGGCGGGTGCGCAGGTTCGAATCCTGCCGGGGGCGCGGTCGATCTGGGCGATCTATGCTCGCGGAGAGCGCGAGCTTGGATCGCCCTTCGTTTTGTGGGGGTGCGACCCCCACGCCCCGCCCGGAGGGGCTTCGCCCCCCGGACCCCCCGGGTTGGCTGGGGTCGGCCGCCGCGGTCACCCCCCGGGTGTGGTGGCTGGGGGCGCGGTCGCGGTCGCTCGTACCGGGGTGCTGTTGAATTGGGGGCATGACGATCCTGCGGTACAGCGCGTTCTCGACGGATCCGGCGGGGGGTAATCCGGCGGGGGTGGTGCTGGATGCGCGGGGGATGGACGCGGACTCGATGCAGGCGATCGCGGCGGAGGTCGGGTACTCCGAGACCGCGTTCCTGACCGGCGGGCCGGTGGCCGGTGCGGACGGCGTGATCCCGATCCGCTACTTCTCCCCCGAGGCCGAGGTTCCGTTCTGCGGGCATGCCACGGTCGCGACCGCCGTGGCGGTGGCCGAGCGAGCCGGCGCGGGTGACCTGGTCTTCGCCACGCCCGCGGGCAACGTGCCGGTCTCCGTCGAGACGACGGCCGACGGGTTCCGGGCGACGCTGACCAGCGTCGAGCCGTACGTCGAACCGGTGCACCACCTCGACGACGTCCTGGACATGCTCGGGTGGCGGGCCGACGAGCTCGATCCGGCGCTGCCGGCGTACGTCGCCTACGCCGGCGCGCGGCACCTCGTGCTAGGTGCGGCGACACGGCAACGACTGGCCGACCTGGCCTACGACTTCGACCGCCTGCTCGCGTACATGCGAGAGCGCGATCTCACCACCCTGCAGCTCGTCTGGCGGGAGTCGGACACCGTGTGGCACGTCCGCAACCCGTTCCCCGTCGGTGGTGTGGTCGAGGACCCGGCGACCGGTGCCGCGGCCGCCGCCTTCGGTGCCTACCTGCGCGAGCTGGGTCTGGTTCGGCCACCGGCCACCGTCGTTCTGCACCAGGGCGACGACCTCGGTCGTCCCAGCGTGATCGAGGTCGAGCTCCGCGAGGGCGATACCCGAGTCCGGGTGAGCGGCACCGCAGTACCGATCGGGACCTAAGGGACCTGGTTGAGCCAGGCCTCGGTGCCGAACTTGGCGCCGACTCGTCGCTCGGCCTCGGCGACCGTCTCCGGCGAGATGGCACCCGGCGCCAGACCGTAGCGAGCGCGGAACGTGCCGACCATCCGGTCGATCACCTCGGCGCGGTCCAGACCGGTCTGGCTGCGCAGCGGGTCGACGCGCTTGGCGGCGCTCTTGGTGCCCTTGTCGGACAGCTTTTCCCGGCCGATCCGCAGCACCTGCAGCATCTTCGTCGCGTCCATGTCGTAGGCCATCGTGACGTGGTGCAGCACCGCGCCGCCGGCGAACCGCTTCTGCGCGGCGCCGGCGATCTTGCCGGCCGGCGAGGTGATGTCGTTGATCGGCTGGTACGTCGCCGCGATGCCGAGCTCGTTCAGCGCGCCGACCACCCAGTCGTCGAGGAACGCGTACGACTCGACGTACGACAGGCCGGAGACCAGCGACTCCGGGACGTAGAGCGAGTACGTGATCGTGTTGCCCGGTTCGACGAACATCGCCCCGCCACCACTGATCCGCCGGACGACGGTCACGTCGTGCTCGGCGGCGCCGGCCAGGTCGACCTCGTTGCGCAGCGACTGGAAGCTGCCGATGATCACCGCGTTCGACGCCCACTCCCAGACCCGCAGCGTCGGCGGCCGCTCGCCCGACCCGACCTGCTCGGTCAGCACCTCGTCGAGCGCCATCTGCAGCGCCGGCTCCCGCGGTACGTCGTGCACGAACTCCCACGCGTGGTCGTGCCAGCCGGTCGCCCCGGTCAGCGCACGGCGTACGGCGACCGCGACGGCCTCGGGCGAGAACCCGAGCATCTCGACGCCGTCCCCCAGCACGGCCCGGACCCGCGCGGCGACCTGGGCCGCCGGCGCGCTCACCGGCGTACCGGCCAGCGCCTCGTTGATCCGCGCCAGCGCGTCGTCGGGCTCCAGGAAGAAGTCCCCGCTGATCTGCGCCCGCAGAACCGTGTCGTCCAGAACCTCGAGATCGGCCACCACGAGCTTGCCACCCGGGACCTTGTACTCACCATGCACGTCTGGGACAACCGACCGAGCCGGGTGGTTGTTCCCGCCGGACGTCTCAGCCGGTGTCAGGCCGTGGTGAAGCGCTCGGCGTCCGGGCCGGCCAGGTGTCCGGCGGGCAGGGTGCGGCCGCAGATCACCATCAGCAGGTCCTGGGCGGAACCGGTGACCGGGCGGCCGGTGCCGAAGGTCCAGTCGAGGTCGGTGGCTCGCAGTTGGACGCCGTCCAGGTTCACCCCGAAGTACTTGAGGTGCTTCGGGGTGGTTCCGGCCAGGACGAGGCCGAGGCGGTCCAGGGGGACCTGCCGGTCGATGCCGAGGGCAATGGTGAGGTCGAGGCCGTGGATGACGTCGTGCGACAGGGCCGCGTCGTAGCCGCTGCCCGGGGGCTTCCAGAGGTGGTGGATGTTGTCCTCGAGGGTCCGGACGAGCTGCTCGGGCGTGAGCTCGGCGGCGTCGGCGCGAGCCGTCCGGTCGGCCATCCGCTGGAAGTTGCCGCGACTCCTGAGCAGCTCGGCCACGACGCGCAGGGTCGAATAGCGGTAAGGCATCACGATATGTGCCACCAGCTCCCGGACCCGCCAGCCCTCGCACAGCGTCATCCGGTCCCAGTCGTCGGCGGACAGCTCACGCAGTACGGCGGCCAGCTCCGTGCGTTCGGCCGCGACGGCTGCCAGGACGTCGGTCATCAAGGGGCTCCTCTTCCGAAGGTCTTTGCCCCACCGAGGAACGGGACGGACCTAGCCGGACAGTTGCTTGAGACGCCGCTTCAAGTAGGCCTGCTCGGGCGCGGTCTTCACCAGTTCCAGCGCGGCTCGGTAGGCGGCCGCGGCTTCCGTCGTACGGCCTAGCCTGCGCAGGAAGTCGGCACGGGTCGCCGGGACGAGGTAGTAGCCGTCGAGGCCCTGCAGCTGGTCCAGCAACTTCAGCCCGACTGCAGGTCCGTCCGCCATGCCGATCGCCACGGTCCGGTTGAGCTGCACGACCGGCGTCTGCTTCAGCTGCCCGTACAGCGCGGCGATCTGCGGCCAGTCGGTCTCAGCCGCGGTCGGGGCAGTCGCATGGCAGGCTGCGATCGCCGCCTGAATCTGGTACGGCCCAGGACGTCTGCGGCGGAGCGCGGCCTCCAGTACTTCGGTGCCCTCGGTGACTTCGTCCAGCCGCCAGCGGCTGCGGTCCTGGTCCTCCAGGGTGACCAGCTCGCCGCGCTGGGTCCGGGTGTCCCGCCGGGCGTTGTGGAGCAGCATGAGCGCCAGCAGGCCGGCTGCCTCTGGCTCGTCCGGCATCAGCCGCACCAGCAGGCGTGACAGCCTGATCGCCTCGTTCGCCAGCCCGCTGCGGACCAGGTCAGCGCCCGCAGTCGCGGAGTACCCCTCGTTGAAGAGCAGGTAGAGCACAGCCAGTACTGCGGGAGTCCGCTCGGGCAGGAGATGGTCCGGTGGAACTCGGTACGGGATGCCCGCGTGCTTGATCTTCTGCTTGGCCCGGGTGAGCCGCTTCGACATCGCGTCCTCACCGACCAGGAAGGCCCGCGCGATCTCCGCAGTGCTCAGCCCAGCCAGCGTCCGCAAGGTCAGTGCGACCCGGGTCTCCAGCGCGAGTGCCGGGTGGCAGCAGGTGAACATGAGCCGCAGCAGGTCGTCCTGTACGGCGCTCGGCTCGTCGCCGGCCGACGCCGGCGTACCGTCCGGTCCTGCGAGACCACCGTCCCGGTCCGTCATCACCGCCACCTCCCGCAGCTTCGCAGCGCCGACCGCCTCGCGCCGTAACCAGTCGATCGCCCGGCGGCGGGCGGTCGTGGTCAACCACGCACCCGGCCGGTCCGGGATGCCGTCCACGGGCCAGTGCCGCAGCGCCGCCGCGAACGCCTCCTGCACGCACTCCTCGGCGACCTCCCAGTCGCCGGTGACCCGGATCAGCGTCGCCAGCACCTGGCTGCGTTCCTCCCGGAACGCCTGCTCCAGCCGCTCGGCGACCACCTGCTCGGTCACCGCCGGGCCGCTCACCCCCGCGTCGCTCACGGCGTCCCCGCCGGTGCGCTCACAGCCCGGCAGCCTCGGGCGGACCGGCCAGCAGTGGACGAATCTCGATCGTGCCGTACGCCGCCGCCGGGTGCTTGGCCGCGATCTCGATCGCCTCGTCCAGGTCGGCGCAGTCGATCAGCACGAAGCCGCCGATCTGCTCCTTCGTCTCCGCGAACGGCCCGTCGGTCAGCAGCAGCTCGTCGTCCCGCACCCGCACCGTCGTCGCCTCCCGCGGCGGCCGCAACCCGGCGCCACCCTCGACCACGCCGCGCGCCTGCATCTCCTCCGACCAGCCACCACACCCGTCCAGCGCGTGCGCCTCGGCGCTCTCGTCACCACAAATCATCAGCAGGTACTTCATGCCCGACTCCTCTCTCCACTCCCCCGACGAACGGCGAGCGCCCCGACGGACACCACCACCGTACGAGTTGGTGACGGTTCCCGGGGGTGCTCGGACCGCAGGGCTTGCAGGCCTAGACTTCCCAGTGGTGGCTTTCGCCGGCGTCCGTGGGAGGACCGCATGCCCGACCGTACCCAGACCATCGCCTATCCGGCGCCTGGTTCGCGACCTGCGCGGCGAGGGCCGGAGCCGCTGGCGCCGCATGTGATCGTGCTGTTCGGGGCGACCGGTGACCTGGCCAAGCGCAAGTTGCTGCCCGGACTGGCCTACCTGCAGCAGTCCCGGTTCGCGCCCGACGTCCGGGTGATCGGGACGGCGACCGAGGATCTCAGCACCGAGGAGTTCCGGGCCCGGGCCCGGGTCGCCGTCGACACCTACGGGACGCACAAGATCACCGAGGAGGAGTGGAGCCAGTTCGCCGAGCGGCTCGAGTACGTGCCGCGCGACGCCGGTCCGGCGGGGCTGGCCGAGGCGGTGCACAAGGCCGAGGTGCTGCTCGGCCCCGGCACCTGCCGGCTGCACTACCTGTCGGTGCCGCCGAAAGCGGCCCGGTCGGTGATCGAGATGCTGCGCGACGCCGACCTCGTCGACCGCGCCCGGGTGGTGATGGAGAAGCCGTTCGGCGACGACCTGGCCAGCGCGGTCGCGCTGAACGACTTCGTGCACGAGACGTTCGACGAGCAGCAGATCTTCCGGATCGACCACTTCCTCGGCAAGGAGGCGGCGCAGAACATTCTCGCCTTCCGGTTCGCCAACGGCCTGTTCGAGCCGATCTGGAACCGCAACTTCATCGACCACGTGCAGATCGACATTCCCGAGTCGCTCGGCCTGGACCAGCGGGCCACCTTCTACGAGCCGACCGGCGCGTTCAAGGACATGGTCGTCACGCACGTGCTGCAGGTGCTGGCGTTCGTCGCGATGGAGCCGCCGACGGCGCTGGAGCCGCGGTCCATCTCGGAGGAGAAGAACAAGGTCTTCCGGTCGATGCTGCCGATCCAGCCCCGGCACGTGGTCCGTGGCCAGTACGGCGGCTACCGCAGCGAGGACGGCGTCGCGCCGGACTCCGACACCGAGACGTTCATCGCGATGAAGGTCGGGATCGACAACTGGCGCTGGGCCGGGGTGCCGTTCTACCTGCGCACCGGCAAGCGGATGGCCGAGGGGATGCGGATCATCTCGATCGCCTTCAAGGAGGCGCCGAAGACGATGTTCCCGGCCGGCTCCGGGGTCGGGGCGCAGGGGCCGGACCACCTGACCTTCGACCTGGCCGACTCGTCGCGGGTGTCGCTGTCGTTCTACGGCAAGCGGCCGGGGCCGGGGTTCCGGCTGGAGAAGCTGTCGATGCAGTTCTCCACCCAGGAGACCGAGTCGGCCGCGGACGTGCTGGAGGCGTACGAACGGCTGATCCTGGACGCGATGCGCGGCGACCACACGCTGTTCACCACCGCGGAGGGCATCGAGTCGCTCTGGGAGCGGTCGGCGCCGCTGCTGGAGGACCCGCCACCGGTGAAGTCGTACCAGCAGGGCACCTGGGGGCCGAACGCGATCCACCAGCTGATTGCCCCGCACGCCTGGCGCCTGCCGTTCGAGCGGGAGTGGCGCGAGCGCAAACCCTGACGTGCGGCATCGATCCGGCGAGACGTGGATCACAGCGGCTGGTTGTCACGAACGGGCGCCGCGCTTTGTCAGTGCTGTGTAACCCCCAGCACAGCAAGGAGAGCACGATGGACGCCCGTTTGAACTTCTTCGGCAACCAGGTCGGCGCCGGTGTCATCAAGTACATCAACTCGGCCGGCAAGGTCGTGCACAACTCGTCTCTGCCGGTCGCGACCCAGGAGCTGGTGAAACTGCGCGCCAGCCAGATCAACGGGTGCGGCTACTGCGTCGACATGCACAGCAAGGACGCCGCTGCCGCCGGCGAGACGCAGCAACGCCTCAACCTGGTCGCCGCCTGGCGGGAGGCGACGGTGTTCACCGAGGCCGAGCGCGCTGCTCTGGAGCTCGCCGAGCAGGGCACCCGGATCGCGGACGCGGCCGGCGGCGTCACCGACGAGGCCTGGGCCAACGCTGCCAAGCACTACGACGAGGAGCAGCTCACCGCCCTAGTGATGACGATCGCCCTCATCAACGCCTACAACCGGGCGAACGTGCTCATCCAGCAGCCGGCCGGGGACTACGTGCCCGGTCAGTGGGACTGAGCGAGCACCCGTCGGCCGGGGATCACCCTGGTCCCCGGCCGCTGCTCCGCCCTCGGTTCAGGTCGCGCAGGTTCGGCTTGCGTGGCCGCTCCGTGGTGAGGGTGAAGGTGGCGCGGCCGAACGGCCGGCCGTTGATCTGCAGTTCCAGGGCGTGCTCGCCGGGGTAGTAGCGACGGGTGGAGATCGGCTTGAACGAGTGGCGTTTGCCGAGCGTCACCGCCTCCCCGGGCGCCAGCGTCCTGGTGGTCAGCTTGAAGACCTTCGGCGCGAGCGAGCCGTTGGCCTTCACGTGGTGCACGACGTAGTCGATCGCCAGCCGGACCTCGCCGGCCCCGTCGTTGCGGGCGTTGAAGCTGAACTCCAGCGACTCCCCCACCGCTACGTCGGCGACCGACAGCGTCGGGCCGTCGACCGAAAGCTGCCCGGGTGGCTCGAAGCCGAGCAGCGCGAGCGCCGCCGGGTCGCCGGCCTTGATCAGGCTGCGCAGCGCGTGCCGCACGAGCTGTGCCGTCGTCGGTGCCGGATCGGCGAGCCAGCCGGCCGCGATCTCGACGGCCAGCGCCGGGTCCGACCGGCTGACGTCGTTCAGGTGGTTCGCGACCGAGCGACGGACGTACGGCGAGTCGTCGCGACGCAGCGCCTCCAGGACCGGTCGGGTGACGCCGGGCCGGGCGAGGATCGCGCGGACCTGCTTGGCCCACGGGAGGCGCGGGCGGGTCCCTTCGCTGGCCAGGCGCCGGACGTGCTCGTCCGGGTCTTTCGTCCAGCCGGTCACGACCGCCAGGGTCCGGTCCAGGTCGGCCGCCAGGAACGTCCGGACGGCGAACTCGGCCGTCAACCGCGGCGTCAGCGCCGCCAGCAACTCCAGCCCGGCCTCGAACTGGGGCCCCTCGGTGCCGCTGGTCGCGCGGACGGCGACCGCCTCGGTGACCGGCCAGATCATCCAGCCGGTGAACTCCGGCTGCGTCAGCGCCGCACGGATCGCCTGCTCCACCGGCGCGTAGCCGGCCGGCAGGTCCGCGAGCAGGGCATCCCTGACCAGCAACCCTCGCTCGCTGAAGGACGTCCCTGCCAGCTTGCCCGGCACAGCGGTCAGCGCAGCAAACCGCAGCCCCGGTTCGACCTTGCGCAGCACGGCGCCCAAGGCAACGACCGAGTCCGTGCTGAGCATCTCTTCGGCGGTCGGCACAACGCTCCTTCCCGAGGTGAGCCGGATGGGTCACCGTCAGCTTCCACCTGAGCGGTCCCCCGACAGGACGACCGAAAGCCCAGGAACCCGAGCGTAGGAGGGACCACCGACACTTTCCGTCGCCCGACACGTCCGCACCCGGCGACGGCCACTAGGCTCCCGGCCATGGAGATCTTGGTGATCGGGATCGGCGCCGGGGACCCGGACCACCTCACGCTGCAGGCGGTCCGGGCGATCGAGCGGACCGACGTCTTCTTCGTGCTCGACAAGGGCGAGGTGAAGCAGGACCTGGTCGAGCTGCGGACGGAGATCCTGCGCCGGCACGCGACCGACCCGAAGGTCGTCGTCGGCCGGGATCCCGACCGGGACCGGACCAGTACGGCGTACGTGGAGTCGGTGGACGACTGGCGCCGCCGGCGGGCCGACGTCTGCGCGGACCTGATCGGCCGCGAGCTCGGCGAGGACCAGGTCGGCGCCTTCCTGGTCTGGGGCGACCCGTCGCTGTACGACAGCACGCTGGCGATTCTCGACGATCTCCAGGACCGCACCGACCTGCGCTTCACGGTCGAGGTCGTTCCCGGCATCAGCAGCGTGTCGGCCCTGGCGGCCAAGCACCGCATCGGGCTGAACCAGGTCGGCAAGCCGATCCAGGTCACCACCGGCCGGCGGCTCGCGCAGAGCTGGCCCGACGGTGTCGACGACGTCGTCGTGATGCTGGACGCGCAGACCGCGTTCAGCGGGCACACCGACCAGGACGCGGACATCTTCTGGGGCGCCTACCTCGGCACACCCGACGAGCTGCTGGTCGCCGGCAAGCTCTCCGAGGTGGCCGCCGAGATCGAGCAGGTCCGGGCCGAGGCCCGGGAGCGCAAGGGCTGGATCATGGACACCTACCTGCTGCGCCGGAACCACCGATAAAAAGTAAGATCCTTTCGAAAACTTCCCGCTCTGCTCTTTCCTCGTCCCAGCGGTCGTTCTAACCTGGCCGGACCATTTGTCCCACCGCCCCCATGGCCGTGCCCCGCCCCCCACCGGCACGGTCGAGGACAGAGGAGTTCGAGCATGAGAATGCCCCGTTTCGTCCGCACGCTGCCGGTGCTGGCCGCGCTCGGAGCCGCGCTGTCGATGCTGCTCAGCGCCCCCGCCAACGCCCGCGAACAAGCTCCCTCCGCAGCCCAGGCCTGTACGGCGGCCAACTGGGTCGCCGGCACCTGGTACCCGGCCGGCACCGTCGTCCGGTACAACGGCCTGTACTACGTCGCCGAGCACGACAACCCGGGCTACGACCCGACCATCAGCACCTGGTACTGGGAGCCGACGACCTGCGACGGCGGCACTCCGCAGCCCGGCGCCTTCCCGGTGAGCGAGTCGCAGTTCAACCAGATGTTCCCGAACCGGAACTCCTTCTACACCTACTCCGGTCTGGTCGCCGCGCTGAGCGCCTACCCGGGCTTCGCCGCCACCGGTGACGACACCACCAGGAAGCGCGAGGCCGCCGCGTTCCTGGCGAACGTGAACCACGAGACCGGTGGGCTGGTCCACATCAAGGAGATCAACGAGGCGAACTACCCGCACTACTGCGACTGGAGCCAGTCCTACGGCTGCCCGGCCGGCCAGGCGGCATACTACGGCCGCGGCCCGATCCAGCTGAGCTGGAACTTCAACTACAAGGCCGCCGGCGACGCGCTCGGCCTCAACCTGCTCGGCAATCCCTGGCAGGTCGAGCAGAACTCCGCCATCGCCTGGAAGACCGGCCTCTGGTACTGGAACACCCAGACCGGCCCCGGCACGATGACCCCGCACAACGCGATGGTCAACGGCGCCGGCTTCGGCGAGACCATCCGCAGCATCAACGGCTCGCTGGAGTGCAACGGAGGCAACCCCGGCCAGGTCCAGAGCCGCGTCGCCGCCTACCAGCGCTTCACCCAACTGCTCGGCGTCACCCCCGGCAACAACCTGTATTGCTAGCAGCCCGGCAGCAGCAGCCGTGCCGACCACTCACCGGCACGGCTGCTGGTCCGTGCGCCGTGCTGGACGGCGCCGACAGCCGTGACACAGAACACAGGGGGTGGGCGGCACGTAGCATCACGGCTGTGCGCAGTGCTGAGAGGAGCCAACCGGACCGTTGTCCGGGGGTGCTCGCCGTTCACCAGGCGGCCGATGGCGGTCTGGCGCGGGTGCGGCTGCCCGGCGGGATGCTGACGGCTGCGCAGCTCCGGGTGCTGGCGGTGGCGTCGGCTGAGCTCGGTGACGGCAATCTCGAACTGACCTCCCGCGGCAACCTGCAGATCCGCGCGCTGCGGCCAGGGGCGCCGAAGGAGCTCTCCGACCGCCTGTACGCCGCCGGCCTGCTGCCTTCGATCACGCACGAGCGCGTCCGCAACATCCTGGCCTCGCCACTGTCCGGCCTCGACACCAGCAGCCTGTACGACGTACTGCCGCTGGCCGTCGCCCTGGACCAGCAGCTGTGCGGGACTCCGCGTCTGGCTGAGCTTCCCGGCCGCTTCCTGTTCGCCCTGGACGACGGCCGCGGCGACCTCGCCACCAGCGGTGCCGACGTCGCCGTCCGTATGCTTGCGGCCGATCAGGCAGCCCTCGTCCTCGCCGGTACCGACACCGGAGTACGCGTTGCTCCAGCGGATGCACCGAGCACGATGCTGCGAGCCGCCGAGGCCTTCCTGGACGAACGAGAAGCCCAGCACTCCTCCGCCTGGCGCCTCGCCGAACTGGAGAACGGCGCCGACGCAGTGCTCGCCCAGCTGCGGGCGGCCCTGCAGCACTCGCCGGCTTCTCCCTCCTCCAGCTTGCCCACCGGGAAGGCGGTGCAGGTGGGGACGCGGCTTTCTGGGAACGGGCTGGTCGTCGGCGTGCCGTTGGGCAGCCTCTCGCCGGCGCAGGCGGCGGCCCTGATGGAGGCTGAGGAGTTGCGGGTGACGCCGTGGCGGTCGGTGGTGATGGTCGGCGCCAAGACACCGGCAGCGCTGGTCGAGGCCCGGCTGACGCAGGCCGGGTTGGTGGTGGATCCCGAGTCGCCGTGGAACCGGGTGACCGCTTGTGCGGGGCGGCCGGGCTGCGGCAAGGCGTTGGCGGACGTGCGGGCGGACGCCCGCCGGGTGACGGCGATGATGCCGGCCCGGCACCGGCCGGTGCACTGGTCCGGTTGTGAGCGGCGGTGCGGGCAGCCCACGGGAGACTTCGTGGACGTGCTCGCGGTGGCCGACGGGTACTCGGTCGACGGCTCCCCCGCCGCGACCGCCGAGCAGAGTGTGATGAGGATGCGGTGAGCAGCAAGTACGAGTACGTGACCGACGGAGCGGAGATCTACCGGCGGTCGTTCGCGACGATCCGGGCCGAGGCCGCGCTCGACGGTCTGCCCGCGGACGTCGCGCAGGTCGCCGTCCGGATGATCCACGCCTGCGGCATGACCGATCTCGTCGCCGACCTGGCCTGGTCCCCGAACGTCGTCAAGGCGGCGCGGGAGGCCTTGCGCAACGGCGCACCGGTGCTCTGCGACGCCGCGATGGTGGCCGCAGGCATCACTCGGCGCCGGCTGCCCGCGGACAACGAGATCGTCTGCACGCTGAGCGATCCGTCCGTCCCCGCGCTCGCCGCGACGCTGCGGACCACCCGCAGCGCCGCCGCGCTCGAGCTGTGGCTCGACCGGCTCGAGGGCTCGGTAGTTGCTGTTGGCAACGCTCCGACCGCGCTGTTCCGCCTGCTGGAGCTGATCGCCGCCGGTGCCCCGAAGCCCGCCGCGGTGCTCGGTGTCCCGGTCGGTTTCATCGGCGCCGCCGAGTCCAAGGACGCGCTCGCGGCCAACGACCTCGGCCTGGAGTACCTGGTCGTCCGCGGCCGCCGGGGTGGCAGCGCGATCACCGCCGCCGCCGTCAACGCGATCGCGAGCGAGGACGAGTGAGCGGCCGGCTGTGGGGTGTCGGGCTCGGCCCGGGCGACCCCGAACTGGTGACCGTGAAGGCCGCCCGGCTGATCGGCGCGGCCGACGTGATCGCGTTCCACAGTGCGCGGCACGGCCGGAGCATCGCCCGTTCGGTCGCCGCGCCGTACCTGCGGGACGGGCAGGTCGAGGAGCACCTGGTCTACCCGCTGACCACCGAGACCACCGACCACCCAGGCGGCTACCAGGGCGCGATGGACGACTTCTACGCCGACTGCGCCGCCCGGCTGGCGGCTCATCTGGACGCGGGCCGCGACGTCGTCGTCCTCGCCGAGGGCGATCCGCTGTTCTACGGGTCCTACATGCACATGCACAAACGACTCGCCGACCGCTACCCGTGCGAGGTGGTGCCGGGCGTCACCTCGGTCAGCGCCGCCGCGGCCGTGCTCGGCCGGCCGCTGTGCGAGCGCGACGAGATTCTCACCGTGCTGCCCGGCACTCTGCCGCCGGATGTGCTCGCCGAGCGGCTGCGCTCCACCGACGCCGCCGCGGTGATGAAGCTCGGGCGCACCTTCGGCAACGTCCGGGAGGCGTTCGAGCTGGCCGGCCGCGCCGACGAGGCCTGGTACGTCGAACGCGCGACCACCGACGCGCAGCGCACGGCCCGGCTGGCCGACGTCGATCCGGACTCGGTCCCGTACTTCTCGCTGGCCCTGCTGCCGAGCCCGATGAACACCGCGTTCCAGGCTCCGGCCGTCGCCGAGGCGACGCCGGGGTCGGTCACCGTGGTCGGCCTCGGCCCGGCGGGTCCGGAGTGGATGACGCCGGAGGTCCGGGCCGCGCTGGCGACCGCCGACGACGTGATCGGCTACGGCCCGTACGTCGACCGGCTGCCCGACCGGGCCCGGCAGCGCAAGCACGGCTCGGACAACAAGGTCGAGTCCGAGCGGGCCGCGTTCGCGCTCGACCTGGCCCGCAAGGGGTCCCGGGTGGTGGTGGTCTCCTCGGGCGACCCGGGCGTCTTCGCCATGGCCAGCGCGGTGACGGAGGTCGCCGCCGAACCGGAGTACGCCGATCTGACCGTGCGGGTGCTGCCCGGGATGACCGCTGCGCAGGCGGTCGCCAGCCGGGCCGGTGCCCCGCTCGGTCACGACTACTGCGTGCTGTCGCTGTCCGACCGGCTCAAGCCCTGGGACGTGATCGCCGCCCGGCTCGGCGCCGCCGCGGCCGCCGACCTGGCCATCGCGATCTACAACCCGGCCTCGAAGTCGCGCACCTGGCAGGTCGCGGCGACCCGCGACCTGCTGCTCGAGCACCGCTCCCCCGGTACGCCGGTGGTGATCGGCCGCGACGTCGGCGGCGCGAGCGAGTCGGTCACCATCACCACGCTCGGCGAGCTGGATCCGGCCCAGGTCGACATGCGGTGCCTGCTGCTGATCGGCTCGTCGCAGACGCAGTCGGTCGATCGCCCGGCCGGCCCGTTGGTGTTCACGCCGCGCCGCTATCCGGACAGTGCACAAGAACTGGTTAACAAGGCCGGCCGCGACGAATGAGCCACTTCCGACCCGGGTAGAGCCAGCGCAAGGCTGACCATGAGGAGATCAGAAGTGGCTCACAGCTACGGCGACCCCGAGCCGGAAGAGCAGTACCAGCGGCCGTCGTACCGGGGGTTCAAGATCGGGGCCGCCTTCTTCGGCTGGCTGGTCGCGCTGTCGATGACGGTGGTGCTCGCCGTCGTGGTGGCCGCGGTCGTCGGCGGCGGAAGCTACCTGCTCGACTACACCCAGGTGGACGCCCGGCAGCGGCCGGCCGAGATGGCGCTGATCGCCGCGATCCTGGGGACGCTGGTGCTGACGCTCGCCTTCTACAGCGGTGGGTACGTCGCCGGCCGGCTCGCCCGGTTCGACGGGAAGCGGCAGGGGTTCGGAGTCTGGCTGCTGTCCGTGCTGTTCCTCATACCCCTGGCGGGCGTCAGCGGGATGCTGAACGTCTGGTACGACCTGCTCGGGCAGGTGGAGCGCGAGGACCTGCCCTTGCGTACGGGCACTTTGGCGACCAGCACCCTCGAGACCGGTGCACTCGTCACCGCGGGTGCGGTCGTCCTGCTCACGTTGGTCTTCGCGGTCCTGGGCGGCAAGGCCGGGCAGCGCTATCACGACAAGATCGACAGCCTGCTGACCTGACCGACGGTGACCGGAACTGACTGCGCGCATGCGCCCGTCGCGCGCAGGGTACGGGTTCAGTGCTACGGGGCCGTCCTTGTGAGGAGAACTGCCATGGTCCAGCACTACCGCGACGACACCGACACCCGGCACCACCGGTTCACCGCCGACCACACCGCCACCGAACCGGTCGTCGAAGAAGGCCCGGGCCACGACCACCGGCCCGCTCACCGCGCCGACGTCGACACCGCCGTCACCGGCGAGGTGCACCCGGCGTACCGGGGCTTCAAAGGCGGGTCCGCCTTCTTCGGCTGGCTGATCGCGGTCGGCCTGACCGTCCTGCTGACCGCGATCGTGAGCGCGATCGCCGCGGCGGTCGACTACGCGGTCACCATCGACCGGGGCCTGATCGACGAGCAGGCCGGCACGATCGGCATCGTCTCCGGGGCCCTGCTGGTCCTGGTGCTCGCGATCGCCTACTACAACGGCGGGTACGTGGCCGGCCGGCTGGCCCGGTTCGACGGCGCCCGGCAGGGCTTCGGCGTCTGGGGCATCGGCGTCGCTGTCACCCTGATCGTGGCCGGCATCGGCGCGCTGGCCGGTTCGCAGTACGACGTGCTCGACCGGGTCGACCTGCCCTCGATCCCGATCGCCGGCGAGGACCTGACCACCGGCGGCCTGATCCTGGCCGCGGCGGTGCTCGTGGTCACCCTGCTCGCCGCGGTGATCGGCGGCAAGGCCGGCCAGCGCTACCACCACCGCATCGACAACAGCTTCGACTGATCCGCCCTTGGGTCCGAAGAGCCTGGCGCAGCAGCGCCGGGCTCTTCGTCCCCGGCCACCGGGAAGAGGGTGGTCGGCAGGGACGTTGCAGTGGGTGTGGATACCCGGGTGGTGGTGATCGGAGCGGGGCAAGCCGGGTTGTCGGCGGCGTACCACCTGGTCCGGATGGGGTTCACGCCGTACGACGAGGTCGTGGTGCTGGACCGGAACCCGGCGCCGGGCGGCGCGTGGCAGCACCGGTGGGACTCGCTGACCATGGACGACGTGCACGGGATCGCGAACCTGCCGGGCGCGGACGTGCCGCCGAGCATCGGCGCCGAGCGGGCGAACGAGTTCGTGCCGCGGTACTACGCCGACTACGAGGCCCGGTTCGGGCTGCCGGTGGTGCGACCGGTCGGGGTGCAGAGCGTGCGCGAGCTGGACGGGCGGTTCTCGCTGAGCACCGACGCCGGGACCTGGACCGCCGACGCGATCGTCAACGCGACCGGGACGTGGAACCGGCCGTTCCTGCCGTGGTACCCCGGGATCGAGACGTTCCGCGGCCGTCAGCTGCACACCTCGGACTACAACGGCGCCGAGGAGTTCACCGGGCAGCACGTGCTCGTGGTCGGCGGCGGCGCCTCGGCGGTGCAACTGCTGGCCGAGATCTCGGAGGTCGCGTCGACGACCTGGGTGACCCGGCGGCCACCGGAGTGGCGGACCGACGGGGAGTTCGGTCCGGAGCTCGGGCGGAAGATCATCGCGAAGGTCGAGCAACGGGTCCGGGCCGGGCTGCCGCCGCGCAGCGTGGTCAGCGTGACCGGGCTGCAGCTGCGCAAGCAGGAGCAGGCGGCGTACGAGCGTGGGGTCTACACACGGTTGCCGATGTTCGAGCGCATCACCCCCGACGGTGTGGTCTGGGCGGACGGGCGCTCGCAGCAGGCGGACGCGATCCTGTGGGCGACCGGCTTCCGGGCCGATCTCGCTCACCTCGCACCGTTGCACCTGCGCGAGCCGTCCGGCGGGATCCGGATGGACGGGACCCGCACAGTGCTCGACCCGCGCATCCATCTGGTCGGCTACGGGCCGTCGGCCAGCACGATCGGCGGCAACCGCGCCGGCTTCGCGGCCGCCCGCGAGCTGCGCGACCTGCTCAAGCCGGAACTGGCGCCGGCTCGGTCGTCCAGCGGGGGTGCCGGCGAACGCTGACCGGGACCAGCAGCCCGGCCACCAGGAAGATCGTGGCCGTCAGCAACCAACCCGGCCAGCCCCAGCTGACCGCGACGACGGTCAGCACGAGCGGCGCGAGCAGGTCGCCGACCTGGTGGCCCATCGCGTACGCGCCCTGGTACTGACCCTGTCCTCCGGGCGGCGCCAGCTCGAAGCTGATGCCCCAGCCACCGGCCGACTGCAGCATCTCGCCCAGCACGTGGACCAGCGCCGCGACGATCAGCAGAACGACCGTCAGTGTTCCCGACGTGACATCGGTGATCGCCAGTGCCGCACAGGCGAGCGCCAGCAGCAGTCCGGCCCGGCGACCGGCTCGCGCCGCTCCGGCCAGCCGCTCGGTTCCCCGCGCGACCCGGATCTGCAGCAGGATCACCGCGGCCGCGTTGACCACCAGCAGGACGGACACCAACCAGGTCGGCGCATCCGTCGCGGTCGCCACCCAGAGCGGGATCGCCACCTGCGCCATGGCGTTGTGCATGCTGAGCAGGCCGTCCAGCGCCACGAAGGCGAGGAACGGCCGGTCCCTCAGCGCTGCCAGACCGGACGGCCCGGCGGCCGAGGGCACTGGCGCGACGCGCGCCATCCGCCAGCGGACGAGCGCGGCGGTGACCAGGTACGTCGCGGCGTTGGCGAGCAGGGCGACCACGTACACCTCACGCCGGTCCACCGCCAGCACGATCCCGGCCAGCGCCATCCCGACGCCCATGCCGATGTTCGTGGTCACCCGCAGCAGGGCCCGCGTCCGCACCCGCTGGTCCGCCGGGACCAGTCCGGCGATCAGCGCACCTTTCGCGCCCCGCTGGCCTGAGTCAGCGATCGCGGTGACCGCCGCGACCACGACGTACAGGGCGAGAGAGCCGACCTGGGTCAGCGCGGTCATGGTGAGCGCCTGCAGCAGCAGGAAGCCGACGTACGCACGGTTCGGACCGAGGCGGTCGGCGACGACACCGAGCGGCGTGCTCGCGAGCAGCCCAACCAGTCCGGCCACCGTCAGGCCGAGTCCGACCTCGGCGACCGACAGCCCGGCCCCGCGGGTCAGGTACAGCGCGCCCACTGCGGCGTACACGCCGTTGCCGAAGGTGTTGACCAGCGTCGCGACCACCAGCCGGCGGACCTCGGGCGCAAGGGAAGCAGTCATGGCCATCAGCCAACCGCGCCGGACGTCACCCGGCCGGTGGATTGACGGAATCCGTCAACGCATCACGAGATCGAGCAGGTCTGTGCCGAGCTGACGCACCACCTGCTCGTCCAGCCGGTACGCGACGAACCGGCCCTGCCGCTCCGCGGTGACCAGCCCGGCGCGGGTCAGGGCGCGCAGATGGCGAGTGACCTGGGTGGCGTTGAGCCCCCACAGTGTGGCGATCTCCCCGGCCGTTCGTGGTTCGCTGGCTACCGCACGGCACACCTGCATCCGGTCCGGCGCCGCCAGCGCCTCCAGCCGGCTCCGCACCACCTGAGCCGCCGGTACGCCGGTCCGCTGGGCCGCGGCCGGGTAGATCACCGTCAACGGCTCCCCCGGCACCTCGCCGAGAAACAGGTGCGGCGCGATGAAGTTGCTCGGTACCAGCAGCACGGACCGCTCGGCGACGTCGATCCGCTTGTTCTGCACCTTCTGCACGACGACGCTGTCCGGGTCCCGCGGGTGGACCGCGCCGTCCAGCGTTCGCAGCATCGCCGCCACGCCGTCCCGGGCGGCCAGGTCCCGGTCCTGCCGGCCTCGCGCGGCCAGCTGGTCCCGGGACTCGCTCCACACCTCCGCGAACCACTCGTGCCAGCAGGCGTCGAGCAGTGCCAGGAACCGGGCGACCGGCTCGGCCGGAGCGGTCAGCAGCGACTCCACCAGCGCTCCGACCTCCTGTCCCCGGCTACGTGCCCAGCGGCGTACAGCGTCGGTGTCGGTGGTCCTGGTGCTCAGCGGACGACCGCGCAACGGCCGGACGAGCTCAGCGGCGAGTTCCTCCGGCGGTCGGGCGCGGAGAGTCGCCAACTCGTCCTGCCAGGTCGGGAGGCCCGTTGCCGGACTGGTCGCGAAGAAGCGGGCGCGGACGGCGCGAACCGTCCAGGTCCAGGCGGTCAGTTCCTCGCACAGCTGCTGCGGCATCCGGTCGCGCAGCTCGGCGGCCCACTCGGTGCGGTCGTGGTGCCGTGGCTCGGCCAGCACGTGCAGAGCACAGCCAAGCTCGATCAGCGGCGACGCGACGTGCCGGATCCGCTCGGGGTCGAGCCGGCTGAGCCCAGCGAGAACGGTTGGCACTCATCGCCTCCGCAGCGCAGTCCGCACGCCTAGGACATGTCTGACCGTTCCCTGCAGTTGCGAGCAGGTGCCCGGTGCGGTAGCTCGGCGTGCTGGAGTGAAGGCCTCGATGTCTTTCCATCGTGGCCTTTGCTCCAGTGCGGCGAGGTGCCGTGCCGGGTGCCGCGCAGCACGCAGGGAACGGTCAGACATGTCCTAGTCCTTCAGCCGGAAGAGCAGCTCGGTGTCCCAGTCGTTCAGGTCCGGCACCTCGTCCGGGTCGGAGTGGTAGACCTCCAGCCGGCACCCCCAGTTGTTGCCGTCGGCGTCCCACTGCAGCCCCTCCTGCTCGGCCCAGGCCAGCAGGTCGCCGGTCACCTGCAGCAGCCCGTCCGGATGCCCGTGGTGAGTGACCCTGGCGTACCGCCCGGCCGGCAGCACGCCCGCGACGATCTCCCCATCGGCTTGCTGCGCCTCTGCCACCGGCACGCCCAGCTCGATCACCAGGCCAGCCTCCATGTCCACCACGTCGTACTTGAAGAAGACCGCCCCGGCCGGCTCGACGCCCCGCTGCGCGAGCCAGTCGAACACCTCGTCACCGCGCTCCGCGAAGGCCCCGATCTCGGTCATCCGCACGGTCGCCTTCACCGCGACGTACGGCTGTTCGTCCCGCTCGACGATCTCCGGCATGACTCACCCCTCCTGGTCGGATCACCACATCCTGCCTGATGCGAGCCGCCAGGCGCCGGACGGTCAGGATCGTGGTCGACGGGATGCGCTGAGCCGGGGATTGCCGTGCGCGGCTTTCAGGCGTGTACTGCTGGTGGATGACTGCAGCGGGGAAGTGGTGGCGGTGTTGCGGAGCAAGGTTCTGCTGGTGGTCGGCGCGCTGGTGAGTGGGGCGCTGCTGGTCGGGACGAGCGGGTCGGCGGTGGCCGAGCCGGCGACGGTGGTGGCGTACCCCGGGGGCGCCTCGTCGACCCGGTACAACGGCTGGGCGTTCGACACCTGTACGGCGCCGACGGTCGCGCAGATGTCGGCGTGGAAGGCGTCGCCGTACCGGGCGGTCGGCATCTACATCGGCGGCGGGAACCGGAGCTGCAAGCAACCGCAACTGACGGCCGGCTGGGTCAGCACGGTGACGAAGATGGGCTGGCGGCTCATCCCGATCTACCTGGGCTGGCAGGCGCCCTGCACGCACCGGACGACCGCGCTGAAGATGTCCGGCTCGACAGCGACCGCGGCCTCGCAAGCCAGAGGATCCGCCGCGGACGCGGTCACGAAGGCCAGAGCACTCGGGCTGATCGGTGGTAGTGCGATCTACGGCGACATGGAGCACTACGACCTCGGCAACAGCAGCTGCCGGGCCGCAGTACTGAGCTATCTGTCCGCATGGACGAAAGAGCTCCACCGGCACGGGTACCTGTCCGCCGTCTACGCGCACCAGGACAGCGGAGCGCGGCATCTGGCCGAGGTCTACAACAGCACGGCGTACGCCCGGCCGGACGCGCTGTGGATCGCCCGGTGGGACAAGAAGACCGGACTGTTCAACTGGCCGACGGTGAACAACGCCTACTGGGCTTCCGGTCAGCGGGCCAAGCAGTACTGGGGCGACCACAACGAGACGTACGGCGGGGTGACGCTCAACATCGACAGCGACCGCTTCGACGCGCCGGTGGGGTCGGTGGGCTTCGCCTACTCGGCCACGACCAGGCTCAGCGCACGCAGCGGACCGTCGACCAGCTACCCGGTCGTCGCGACGTACGCCGCCGGCGCGAGCCTGCGCGTCGTCTGCCAGACCTACGGCCCGAAGGTCGGTACCACCACCGTCTGGAACAAGCTGACCTCAGGCGCGTACGTCACCGACTACTACGTCAGCACGCCGTCCAACACGACGTACTCCTACCCCGTGCCCGGTTGCTCGCAGGCCTACCAGACCACCACGTCCCTGACCAAACGCAGCGGCCCCGGTACGTCGTACTCGGCGAAGGGCACACTGCCCAGCGGGTCGCTCGCGTGGATCACCTGCCAGCGGTCCGGCTCCAAGGTGGGCACCACCGCGGTCTGGAACCGGCTGACCGACGGCACCTACGTCACCGACTACTACGTCGCCACCGCCAGCAACACGACCTTCACCGCCGCCGTCCGGCGCTGCTGATCAGGGCTCGTCCACCACCGAGGCGTACGAGATGACGCCGCGGCGGATCTCCTCGGTCACCGCGCGGGCGGTTGCGCGCAGCGGGGTCGGGCCGGCCGCGTCGGCGACCTGCTCGGTGAGGTCGATCAGCTGCTTCACCCAGCGGACGAAGTCGCCGGCCGCCAGGTCCGACTCGTACAGCACCTCGCTGAGCGACGCACCCGACGCCCACCGGAACGCGGCCCAGCAGAAGCCGAGATCCATCGAGCGCAGGAAGTCGACCCGCATGTTCCGCTCCAGGGCGGACAGGTCGCGCCAGATGGAGCCCATCCGCTCCAGCGCGTGCCGGACGTCGCCCTGCGGCAGCCGCGGCGACGTCGGCTCGTCCTTGGACCGCGACTCGTACACCAGCGCCGCCAGGCAGGCCGCGAGCTGCGGCACGTCCAGGTCGTCGAACACGCCTTGCCGCAGGCACTCGGCCGCGACCAGGTCGAGCTCGGTGTAGATCCGGGCCAGCCGGTCGCCGGCCTCCGTCGTCTTGTCGCCGTCCAGGTAGTGCAGCGCGTCCAGCACCTGGCAGACCCGGTCGAACTGCCGGGCGATCGTGTTCGTCCGCTGCTCGATCTTGCGCTGCACCTCGCGGGTCTCCCGGTCGAGCCGGAAGTAGCGCTCGGCCCAGCGGGCGTGGTCCTCGCGGTCCGCGCACCCGTGGCAGGGGTGGGCGCGGAGCTGGGCGCGCATCTCCTGCAGCTCCGGGTCGTCGGCATGCGTGATCACGTCGCGGCCCTTGCTACGGGACGGCGGACCGTCCTCGCCGAGCATGTCGGTCCGGTTCCGCAGCACCTGGGCCAGGTCGCGGCGCTGCTGCGGGTTGCGGGCGTTGAACTTCTTCGGCACCCGCAGCGACCCGATCGCCTCGACCGGCGCCGGGAAGTCGATCATCGACAGCTTGCGCACCTGCCGGTCCAGCGTGAGCACGGTCGGCCGCGGCCCTTCCCGCTCCGAGCGCATGCCCGGGTCGAGCACCAGCGCCCAGCCGGCGCTGCGGCCGGCCGGGATCCGGATGATGTCGCCGATCCGCAGCTTCTCGATCGACTCCTGGGCCTCGGCCCGGCGGTCCAGCTTGCGCCGCTTGGAGCCGGACGACTCGCGCTCACCGATCCGCCGGCGCAGGTCGGCGTAGGAGAGGAAGTCGCCGAGGTGGCAGTCGATCGACTCCTTGTAACCCTCGAGCGCCTCGGTGTTGCGCTGCACCTGCCGGGCCAGCCCGACGACGGCCTGGTCGGACTGGAACTGCGCGAACGACAGCTCCAGCATGTCGCGGGCCCGCCCGCGGCCGACCTGACGGACCAGGTTGACCGCCATGTTGTACGACGGCGAGAACGACGAGCGCAGCGGGTACGTCCGGGTGCTGGCCAGGCCGGCCACGGCGCGCGGGTCGAAGCCGGGCTGCCAGAGCACGACGGCGTGTCCCTCGACGTCGATGCCGCGCCGGCCGGCCCGGCCGGTGAGCTGGGTGTACTCCCCCGGCGTGATGTCGACGTGCGCCTCGCCGTTCCACTTGCTCAGCTTCTCCAGCACCACCGTGCGGGCCGGCATGTTGATGCCGAGGGCAAGCGTCTCGGTGGCGAACACGACCTTGATCAGACCGCGCGCGAACAGTTCCTCGACGACCTCCTTGAACGCCGCCAGCATGCCCGCGTGGTGGGCCGCGATGCCGCGGCTCAGCGCCTCGGCGAAGTCGTGGTAGCCGAGCACGCCGAGGTCCTCGTCCGGCAGGTCCGCGGTCCGCTCGGCGAGCACCCGCTTGATCTCGTCCCGCTCGCTCGGCTTGGTCAGCCGCAGCCCGGATCGCAGGCACTGCAGCATCGCGTCCTCGCAGCCCTTGCGGGAGAAGATGAAGTAGATCGCCGGCAGCAGTGCCCCGGCGTCCAGCTCCTCCACCACGTCGGACCGGTACGGCGTGAAGTGCGACTTGCTCGGCCGGTTCTTCGGCAGGTCCCGGCGGCGGCGCGGTTTGCGCGAGTCGTCGCGGAAGATCCGGTTGTCCTCGCGGGCGATCCGGACCAGCTGCGGGTTGACCAGGTCGCGCAGGTCCGGCGCCGCCGAGGCCGGGGGGCCGGACTTGGCCGGGTTGCCGGACTTGGCGGGGTTGCCCGACTTCGACTTGCCCGACGGGTTGCCGTACAGCGCCGGGGCACCGGCCCGGGCCGTCGGCGCCTCGCCGGCGAACAGGTCGTGCAGCCGCTTGCCGACCATCACGTGCTGGAACAGCGGCACCGGCCGCTTCTCCTCCAGCACCACGACCGTGTTGCCGCGGACCGTCTCCAGCCAGTCGCCGAACTCCTCGGCGTTGCTCACCGTCGCCGACAGCGAGACGACCGCGACCGAGTCCGGCAGGTGGATGATCACTTCCTCCCAGACCGCGCCCCGGGCCCGGTCGGCCAGGTAGTGCACCTCGTCCATCACCACGTACGACAGGCCGAGCAGGGTGTGCGACCCGGCGTACAGCATGTTGCGCAGCACCTCGGTGGTCATCACCACGATCGGCGCCTCGGAGTTGATCGAGTTGTCCCCGGTCAGCAGACCGACCTTGTCCTGGCCGTAGCGGCGGACCAGGTCGGCGTACTTCTGGTTGCTCAGGGCCTTGATCGGGGTGGTGTAGAAGCACTTCTGCCCGCGCTGCAGCGCCAGGTGCACGGCGAACTCGCCGACCAGCGTCTTGCCGGACCCGGTCGGCGCGGCGACCAGCACCTGGTGGCCGTCCTCCAGCGCCGCGCAGGCGCGCAGCTGGAACTCGTCCAGGTCGAAGTCGTAGAGCGCCCGGAACTCCTTGACGGCGGGATGCTCCTGGTCCGAGCGGAAAAGGGCGTACTTCTCGGACGGGGTGCTCATGGCCCCAGGCTATGCGATGCCGTCACCCCCGCTGCTGGACCGGGGTGACGGCACGCGGATATCGCCAGGTTCGTCAGCAGGTGGTGTCCGCCCGCGGCAGCCGACCGGTGAGCAGGTACTCCGTCGTGGTGCGGTCAACACAGGCGTTGCCGTACTCGCGGTACAGGCCGTGCTTGCGGGCGTTCACGCTGAGCAACCGGGAGCCGGTCAGGACCCGGCGGCTGGCGAGCGCCTGGTCCCAGGTGACGCGGGTGTCGCGGGTGGCGGTGATCAGCAGCGCGGGCCGGTCGTTACCGATCGTGACCGGCGTCTGCACCGGACGCGTCGGCCAGTACGCGCAGACCCCGACGTTGCGGACCAGCGATCCGAAGACCGGCTCGGTGCGCCGGTGCCGCTGGATGTCGGGCCAGGCGGAGCGGGCGGTCACCGCGGTCGCCCGGTCCGCGCAGGTGATCGCGGCGAGCGCACTGGCGGTCGCGGACTCCTTGCCGGTGAGCAGGAAGCCGGCCAGGGCCATCAGCGGTGAGTCGGGATCGACGGATTCGCCGCGTGCGGCCGCGCGCAGGTCCATGACCACGCGCGCCAGCATGGCGTTGCCCTCCGGCCGGTCGTCCGGGACCAGCATCCAGAGCATCACCGGGAGCACGCCGGCATCGACTCTGTGCTCCCCGACCGGCAGGGGACGCCGCTCGGCGGTGCTGATCAACTCCTGCACGCCGGCGACGACCTGCGCCGGCGTACGGCCGAGGTGGTACGTCGCATCCTGGCCGGCCGCCCACTGCGCCCAGTCCCGGAGCGCCGCTTCGTTGGCCGGGCCGGTCTCGCGGAGCAGGTCCGAGCCGATCCGGTCCGGGGCGACCGGACCGTCCAGCACGAACCGTCCGGCGTACTGCCCGAACAACTGCAGGTACACCATGCCCAGGTAGCTGCCGTAGGAGTAGCCCAGGTAGTGCAGTCGCGGCTCTCCCAGGGCGATGCGGAGACGGTCCATGTCCCGCGCGGTGTTGGCTGTCGTGGCGTGCGGGAGAACGTCCTTGTCCTTGCTGCAGCGGTCCGCGAGATCGCGGGAGAGGTGCAGCGCGTCGGCGAAGGCCGCCCGGGTCGGCGCCGCCCGCAGGTGCAACGCGGTCGGCCAGCCGCAGTCGAGCGGCGTACTGCGGCCGGTGAAGCGCGGGTCCATCCCGATCAGGTCGTACTGGCCCAGGGTGTCGCGCAGGCGCAGCGGCATGCCCAGCGCGCCGACGCCCGGGCCACCGTCGTTCAGAACCAGAGCACCGATCCGGTCCGCCCTGTCCTTCGCCGGGAGGTGTGAGAACGCCACGGTGAGGTGACGACCATCCGGGTCGCGGTAGTCCAGCGGTACGGAGATCTCCCCGCACCTGGCCTTCGCCTCGTCCAGCTTGCTCCCGAGCTCATCGTCCGGTCCGGTGGCACAGCTCGCGTGCCACCGCACCCCGTCCGCACTCCCCCCGCCGTCCTCGGCGACGGCGTGCCCCGCCGTTCCGGCCAGCACCATCGCCGCCAGCACACTCGCGATCATCGCGCGCATGTCGCGCTCCTTTCGTCGGGTACGACGCTAGGAGGAACGGCGGCGCGCCACAGTCGCCCGTACGCCGCTTCGAGGGTGGCGTACGCACCACCTCCGGCCCGGATCAGGCGTAGACGCTGAGGGCGCCCGGCTCGATCGTGATGTCGACCGGCAGCGGGCCGAGGACCTCGCCGTCGGCGTACGCGGTGACCGTCGGAGACTCCAGCCGGACGGTCGTGCCGCGCAGCGCCAGCACCTTCGGATGGCCGACGTGCGTGCCCTTGGACAACTTGGGGAACATCTGCAGCAGCGTCAGCCGTGACACCGGCTTGATGATGGTGACGTCCAGCAGCCCGTCGTCGATCTCGGCGCCGGCACAGATCTGCAGCCCGCCCCCGTACGTCGGACCGGTGCCGACCGCGACCAGCATCGCGTCGGTTTCGATCACCTCGCCGTCGACCGTCACGACGTACGGCAGCGGCTTGAAGGTGCGCAGCTCGGCCAGCGTGGCCAGGGTGTAGCGGGCGTTGCCCTTGGGCCAGGTCATCGCGTTGGCCCGCTTGTTGACCAGCGAGTCGAAGCCGCCGGCCACCACGGTGGTGATGAACTCCTGGCCGGAAACCGCCAGATCGACCGGGCGGGTCCGGCCGGCCACGATCAGCTCGGCCGCCGCCACCGGGTCCTTCAGCGGTACGCCGAGGCCGCGGGCGAAGTCGTTGCCGGTCCCGGCCGGGATGACGCCGAACGGCATGCCCGACCCGGCGAGCACCTGCGCGGCGAGGTGCAGCGTGCCGTCGCCGCCGACCAGAGCGACCGAGTCCGCACCGGACGCGATCACCTCCGCGGAAATCCGGCCGACGTCCTCGGCGCAGGTGGTGGTGAACTCGTCGACCGTCAGGCCGGCGGCCGCCAGCCGCTGCCGCACCACCGGCGCCACCCGCGCGCCCAGTCCACGGCCGCTGGTGGGGTTGACCACCAGCGCGATCCTGCGCCCGCTCACTCCGCCAGCAGTTCTTCGGTCTTCCGCGCCCGGCGCTTGTCGATGATCCGGGCGATCACCTCGGCGGCGAAGAACAGCGCACACATCGGCAGCGCCAGGAACATCAGCGAGAACGGGTCACCGGACGGCGTCGCGACCGCGCCGAAAACGAAGATGCCGAGCACGATGTACGGCCGGAACTTCGCCAGCGCCGCGGCCGGCACCAGGCCGACGATGTTCAGCAGCACGACCACCAGCGGCAGCAGGAACGCGATCCCGAACACCAGCATCGTGCGCAGCACGAAGTCCAGGTACTCCGGCAGCGTGATCAGGTTCTGCGCGAAGTCCGGGGTGAACCCGATCAGGATCTCGATGCCCTTCGGCAGCGTCCAGTACGCCACCGCGAGCCCGGCCGCGAACAGCGGCGTGGCGATCGCCGCGAACAGCACCGCCCAGCGGCGCTCCGAGCGGTGCAGCCCGGGCGCGATGAACGCCCACAGCTCGTACAACCAGATCGGGCTGGCCAGCATCAGGCCGAACACCAGCGAGATCTTGATCTGGAAGGTGAACGGCGAGGTCACCGAGTTGAAGGTGAGCTCGGGCTCCTTGCCGCCGTTCTTGCTGGCGATCAGGTCCTTGACGCCGGCGTCGAACGGCCGCTTGAGGAAGTCGAGCGCCTGGTCGTAGAAGATGTAGCCGACGACCGACATCAGCACGATCGCGAGCACCGCGATGAGCAGGCGGTTGCGCAGCTCCGCGATGTGCTCGCGGAGCGTCATCCGGCCCTCGTCGTCCTCCGGGCGGCGCTCTTTCCGCCGTCCGATCCTCACCAGCGTCACAGGTGGAGCGCGGGGCTCAGTTGGCCGTGTGCGTCGGCGGCATGCCGTCGCCCGGGGCCTGGCCGTTGACCTGGTTCGGCTGCTGAACCGGCTGGGCCTGCTGAACCGGCTGGGCCTGCTGCACGGGCGGCGTGGTCTGCTGCTGGGCGGTGGGCTGGGTGCCCTCGGTCAGCTCGGCGTCCTTCTTCTTGCCGGTGCCGACCTCCTCCTCCCAGATCTTCTTCGACCGGCCGAGCTGCTTGACCAGCGCGGGCAGCTTGGCCGAACCGAACAGCAGCACGACGATCGCGAGGATGACGAGCCACTCGGCGCCCTGGGGCATACCGATAAGCGGGGCCATGACGATCTCCCTTTCACGACAAACGGTGGCTCACGTGAGACTGGGCCGAATACTACGCCCGGCCGGCGTCCGCCGCCCGGGTCCGTCCGGATCCGCGCGACTGCGCCTGCTCGAGCTTGGACTGGGCGGCGACGAACTCACGTGTCAGCGCCTTGACCTGGCCCCACAGCTTCCGGGCGAGCAGGGCGAGGACCAGCAGCCACACCGCCACCACCGCGAGGAACAGCAGGAACCAGTACATGAGCAGGAGCCTATCCGGTTCTGGGCCCGCACCCACGCCGCCGGGTGTTACCGCGGCCCAACGGTGTCGGAACGTGATGGTAAGAATTGGTGTCCGGCGAGGGCGGGCCGTACGACCAAGGGGGAACATGCTGCGGATCGGGATCGAGCAACGGCGGAGACGACTCGGCCGCCGGCACCGGCTGGCGACGTCGTGCCAGGCGGCCGACCCGGTGCAGGCCGCCGCGTCGCTGGTGGTCCTGCACGCCACCGATCCGGCGACCGTGCATCTGTCGGTCGCGGCCCGGGTGCCGGGCAGCGACGTCACGCACACGGAGCGTGCCCTGTACGAGGACCGCGCGCTGATCCGGATGCTCGGGATGCGGCGCACCGTTTTCGTCGTACCGACGTCGTTGGCGCCGGTGGTGCAGGCGGCGTGTTCCGACGACATCGCGCTCAAGCAGCGCAAGCTCCTGGTGAAGCATCTGGTCGAGGCCGGGATCGCGCCGGATGCCGACAGCGCTGGGCAGTGGTTGCGGTCGGTGGAGGAGTCGACCGCAACGGCGCTGACCCTGCGCGGGTCGGCAACGGCCCAGGAGCTCGCTCAGGACGAGCCGCGGCTGCGCAGCCGGCTGGCGATGGCGACCGGCAAGTCGTACGCCACTCAGCCGTACGTCACCAGTCGCGTCCTCTTCCAGCTCGCCGCCGAGGGCCGGATCGTGCGCGGCCGCCCGCTCGGCACGTGGCTGAGCAGCCAGCACCAGTGGTCCCCGGCGGAGAAGTGGCTGCCCGAGGGACTGCGCGGCGACCTGACCGCGGACGAAGCCCGGACGAAGCTCGCTCGTGCCTGGCTGGAGTCCTTCGGCCCGGGCACACTGGCGGACCTGCAGTGGTGGACAGGCTGGACGCTCGGTCAGACCAGGAAGGCGCTGGTCGCGATCGAGGCGGTCGAGGTCGACCTGGACGGCGCCACCGGCTACGTCCTGCCCGGCGACGAGGCTCCGGAGGTGGAGGTCGAGCCCTGGGTCGCGTTCCTGCCCGCGCTCGACCCGACGCCGATGGGCTGGAAGGACCGCGACTGGTACCTCGGCGAGCACAAGTCCCGGCTGTTCGACACCACCGGCAACATCGGCCCCACCATCTGGGCCGACGGCCGCATCGTCGGCGCCTGGGGCCAGCCCGAGTCCGGCGAGGTCCGCTACCAGCTCCTGGAAGACGTCGGCCGCGACACCCTCGCCGCCATCGAGGACCACGCCGCCCGCTGGACCACCTGGCTCGCCGGCGTCCGCATCACCCCCCGCTTCCGCACCCCGCTGGAACGCCTCCTCAGCCAAGGCTGACCGCCCCCCACCCACGCGTACCCACTCCAGCTCCCCGCGCCTTCGCGTCACCCACGCCACCACCCGCGCCGCGCCTCACCCCCGGCTCCCCCATACCCCCGCGCTGCCCTCCCCGCCAACCCTCCTCCCGCCCTCCACGTCGCCGTCTGAGGGGTTAACCCTGCAAGTGCAGGGTTGGCCCATGGAAATCGGGGAGGCCAACCCTGCATCTGGTGGGTTAACCCCTGAAACGCCGGAGGCAGGCGGACGCCGGGGGCGGCGGAGGCGCGACTCGCCGTTCAGAGGTGGTCGTCGTACGCCGCGAGGGCCTCGCGGGCCGTGCCGGCGATCTGCGCCCCGAGCTCGGCCGGCTCCAGAACCGTGGCTGAGCCACCGAGCCGAAGTACCAGCCGCTGCAGCCAAGCAGTGTCGGCCACCCGCAGCTTGATGATCAGCGACCCGTCCGGCCCTTCCTCAACCGACTCCGTGGGGTAGTACTCCGCCACCCATCGCGCCGGCGGCGCCAGCGAGACGGTGGCGAGCAGATCCCGCTCCGACGGCTGGAACATCCCGTTCGACAGGTCGCGCGGGGTCGCCTCCGGCGGCGGTTCGCTCGGCAGGTCGAGCAGCTTGACCCCGGCGATCCGGTCGAGCCGGAACAACCGCACGTCCTCCGCCAGCCGGCACCACGCCTCGAGGTAGGTACGCCCCTCGGAGACGACCAGCCGCATCGGGTCCACGTCCCGCTCGGTCGTCTCGTCCCGCGACGGTACGTCGTACGTCAGGTGCAGGCGGCGCTGCCCGGCCAGGCCCCGGTTGACCGTCTCGGCGATCTCCGGCGCGGCGGGCTCGACGTGCACGTGGGCGGCCGCGCTCTCGCCGGCCCCCGCACCTTGGCCGGCGGCGGTCTCCAGCTTGCTGATCGCGCGGTCGACGGCGTCGCGGTCCGCCCCGGCCGTCACCTCGCGCAGGGTGCGCAGCGCGGTCAGCAGCGCGAGCGCCTCGTCCGCCGCGAGCCGCAGCGGCCGGGCCAGGTAGTCGGCGTTGTTCAGGTGGATGACGCCCTCGCCCTCGGCGGCGTCGATGTCGATCTCGATCAGGTCGCCCATCTGCGCGCCCGGCAGGCCGCAGAACCACAGCACCTTGAGATCGGCGATGATCTGCTTCGGCCGGACCCCGAACTCCGCGGCGACGTCGTCCACCCGGGCGCCGTCGTTCTCCCGCAGGTACGGCACCAGCGCGAGCAGCCGCTGGACCTGGTCCCGCGCGTTGCTCATCCGGACACCCCTGCCACCGTGCGCAGCCGCCGCAGTACGCCGTCCAGCACGTCCCCGGGGCCCTCCACCACCGCGTCCGGCCCGTACGACGCGATCTCCTCGGCCAGGACGCCGGAGTCGGCGTACGGGACGTGCAGCAGGTCCCAGCCCTGCTCGTACGGCTCGATCGCGTTCGCCCGGCGGCGCAGGCTGACGCAGGACCCGGTCCGGGCCCGCACCTTCGCCTCGGACGTCGGCCGCGGCGGCGCCAGCTCGGCGACCAGCGAGCGGATGTCGGTCCCGGGCGGCACGGTGAACGCGCCGGGCCCGCCGACGGTCTTCACGTTGCCGCCGATCCGGGACAGCCGGAACATCCGGGTCGCCTCGCGGTCCCGGTCGCGCCCGACGACGTACCAGCGCCCGTGCCAGGACACGATGCCCCACGGCTCCAGGGTCCGTCTGGTCGCCTCGGTCGCGCCGCTGCGCCGGTGCTCGAACCGGACCGCGGTGCGGCTGACCACCGCGGACCACAGCGGGTCGAAGGCCGGCTCGGAGGCGCCGACGTGCGGCTCGATCGCGCTCAGCGCGGACTGGTCGGTCTGGATGCCGGCCGCCTTCAGCTTCAGCACCGCCGACGTGGTCGCCTCGGCCAGGCTGGCGTGCTGCCAGACCCGGGCGGCGACGCCGAGCACGGCGGCCTCGTCCGGCTCCAGGTGCACCTCGGGCAGCTCGAAGACGTCGCGGCGGATCCGGTAGCCCACGTCGTCGGAGAAGAACTTGTCGATGGTGCCCATCTCGATCGGGATGCCGAGGTCGCGCAACTCGTCCTTGTCGCGCTCGAACATCTTCTCGAAGGCGTCGTCGGTCTGCCCGGCGTAGCCCTCGACGACCTCGCGGATCCGCTCCTTGGTCACGTACGTGCGCGCGACCAGCAGGCAGATCACCAGGTTGAGCAGCCGCTCACTCTTCCGCGCCGACACCCGACCACCTTACGGGGTTTCCGGGCCGAATCGCGTGCTGCGCGCCGAACAGACGTTCGAGATCGTCGCCGACGGACCCCCACCACTCAGCAAGCCGCCCACACCGCGCCGGCGCACGCTCCATCCGCACGCCGCGGACCCGTTCAGCGGCACTTGGTCAGTGGTGGAGGTTCAGGCTTAGGGTCTGCGTGTGATCCGTTGGCGTGAAGGTGTGGTGACCGAGCTCGGCCGGGCATGGACTGGCGCGCAGGAACTGAAGGTGAGGGTCGGCGAGCAGAGCGTGCGGGCGCTCGCATACCCCGATCTGGTCGGCCGGCCGCAACCGGGCGACCGGGTGCTGCTCAACGTCGGCGCCCTGGACCGCGGTCTCGGCACCGGCGGCTACGCGCTCGTCGTGGCGGTCCCCGACCGCCTGCCCGCCGATCCGCCGGAGAGCGGCCACCTGGTCAAGGCCCGCTACACCCCGCTGCAGGCGATGGTGCTCGGCGCGGACGAGCAGGACTCCCCCGACCACGACGTACTCCGGGACGCCGACGACCTCTTCGGTACGCCGGTTGTCGTGGCCGACCTGCACTCCGCGCTGCCCGCCGTCCTGGCCGGGGTCTACGAAACCCGGCCGACCACCCGCGTCGTCTACGTGATGACCGACGGCGGCGCCCTCCCGCTGGCTTTCTCCCGCACGGTCGCCTCGCTGCGGGACAGCGGCTGGCTGGCCGGCACGGTGACCGTCGGCCAGGCGTACGGCGGCGACCGCGAGGCCGTGACCGTGCACACCGGCCTGCTCACCGCGGTGCACGTCCTGGCCGCGGAGCTGGTCGTGCTCACCCAGGGTCCCGGCAACCTCGGCACCGGGACGCGCTGGGGCTTCTCCGGCGTCCAGTCGGGCGAGGCGGTCAACGCCGTCGGCACGCTCGGCGGCCGGCCCGTCGCGTCGCTGCGGATCTCCGAGGCCGACCCCCGGCCCCGTCACCGGGGCATCTCGCACCACAGCCTCACGGCGTACGGGCGGGTGGCGCTGCAGCCGGCCGACGTCGTCGTACCGGACCTGTCCGGCGACTTCGGCGACGCCGTCCGCGACGCGGCCGAACCGCTGAAGGCCCGGCACCGGGTGGTCCGGGTCGGCGTCGAGGGCCTGTACGACGCCCTGCGGGAGGCGCCGGTCAAGCTGTCGACGATGGGCCGCGACCTCGACGGTGACCGCGCCTACTTCGAGGCGGCGGCGGCTTCCGGGCGGCACGCGGCGCGGCTGGTGGACGTACCACCACCTGGACCGGGGTCCCTGTACTCCTGATGCGCGGCCGCGATCGGCCGATGCTGGAGCCATGACCACCACCGACATCAGACGTCCCCGACCTGTCGTCCGCACCGCACCCCTCACGGCCCGGACGGCCACCAGCGCGTGGTTCCTGGCGGTCGGCGCCGGAGTGGCCGAGTCCGTGCTCGGGCTCGTCGGCGCGATCGGCGACGGTACGCCCGTGGTCGGCCTGGTCGCTCAGGTCGCCCTGCGCACGATCGTGTACGGCGGGCTGTTCGTCACCATCGACCGCTACTTCCGCCACGGCGTGCCGTGGTCCCGCTGGCTGCTCACCGTGCTGCTCGGCACGGTCGGACTGGCCACTTTGCTGATCAGCCCGATCAGCTGGCTGGCCGACGGCGCCGACGTCGCGAGCGTCGACGTGACCGCCGGTTTCGTCGTCTTCGCAGTACTCCGGACCGTGCACGTGCTCGCCGTCATCACGGCCTGCGTGCTGACCTTCCACCCCGACACGACCGCGTGGTTCCGCCGCGCCCGGTCCTGACAAGCCGCACACGCCGCAGGCCGGCTCCCCGGTGCGGGGAGCCGGCCTGCGGACCGGAGCGGGTGGCGACTACTTCTGCTGCTTCCCGGCCGGGAAGTTGTTCATCAGGTCGATCACCGCGAACGCGTTGACGGTCTTGCCCTTGTCGTCCTTCGACGGCGGCAGCTCGACCAGGACCCGGCTACCGACCGGAATGCCGGCCAGCGCGTCCAGCGCACCGGTCTGGCCGGTGGGACCGGGGCCGACCTGCAGCTCGGCCGGCGCGCCCGCCTGGCCCTGCTGGCCGTCCCAGGTGCTGGCCTGCTTCTTGCCGGCGTAGTCGAAGATCACGTACCGCGCGACGACCGTGCTGGACTTGTCGACCGGCTTGCCCTTGCCGGTGGCGATCACGACCGGCTTGCCCGGCTTGGCCGGCGGCTTGGAGCCGGCCGGAACGGTCACCTTCGGCTCGGCGTTCAGCTCGCCGGTGACCTTGAACTTGGTGGCCGGCGCGGCGACCGGGTCGGCATCCAGCTTGGTGTCGTTGGCGGCCGCGGAGACCAGGTCGACGACGAAGATCAGCGTGTCGTCGCCCTTGATGCCGGCCTGCTCGTTGCCCTGCTCCTTGTAGCCCTTGTCGGACGGGATCGAGAGCAGCACCCGGCTGCCGATCTTCTTGCCGACCAGACCCTCGTCCCAGCCGGCGATGACGCCACCGACGCCGATCGGGAACGACGACGGCGCACCGCGGTCGTAGGAGTTGTCGAAGACCTTGCCGTCGCGCCAGATCTGGCCCAGGTAGTTGGCGGTGAGCAGCTCACCCTTCTTCACCTCGGGACCGTCGCCCTCCTTGAGGACCTCGGTCACCAGGGTCTTCTCGGGCTCACCGTCGCGGTGGGTGACGGTCGGCTTCTTGCCGAACTCGGACTCGACCTTGACCCCGGCCGCACCGAAGTCGTCGTTCCCGCCGGACTCGGAGCCGCAGGCGGCCAGGGAGGACCCCAGCGCAACGACCGCGACCACACTCAACAGCTTGCGCACGAACAAGCACCTCGAAATATCACGGCGCGGACCCCGCGCCTTGATGGACAGCCATGAACGCGCCCACCCTAGCGGGCACGGACAAGTCGCCGACCACCACCTGCGTCACCGTTCGGTCACGTCACGCAGCGTCGACAAAACCCTGCCCCGGACGGCGGCCGGGCCAAGACTCACCGGCCGCGCTACCTCGGCGTCCTGCTCAGCGGTCGAGTCGACAGGACGTCGACATGAGTCCTGCGGGTACTTCTCGGCCAGGGAGTCACAGCACAGCCCGAGCACGCGGTTCGCGAACAAGCATGGCCGTATCGCTCACGAAGTAGTTCCTCCATCCTCTTTACTAAACCGCTCGATCTCGACATGATCGGAGCCCGACGCCCGCCCCGGTCGAGAGGATCGACGATGATGTTGCCTCGAGTAATCTGTCGCGCCCGAAGGCGCCTGCTGGCCCTGGTCTCGGCATGCCTGGTGATCATGTTGGTGACAGCCTGCACCGCAGGCACGGCAGGCGGGGGAAGCCCGGCCAAGAACTCCGGGAACGCCGGCGGCACAGACGCCGCAGGAGGCGACTCCAGCAAGGTCCTCACCTTCTTCCCGTGCTGCAGCTGGAACACGACGTGGTCCTTCAACCCGTACAACGTGAACCAGCTCGGCATCCAGAACGACTTCATCACCATGCGGCTGGCGATCGCGAAAGCACCGAGCCTGACGGAATTCGTCCCGCAGCTGGCCGACAAGTGGGCGGTCGAGAACGGCAAGCTCAACGTCCACCTGCGCGACGATGCGAAGTGGCAGGACGGCACGCCGGTGACGAGCAAGGATCTGCACGACACCGCCATCTTGAACGGGCTCCGCGGTGACGGGTTCTGGAACGACATCACCGGCGTGGACATCGTGGACGACAAGACGGTCGCCTTCACCCTGAAGGAAGGCCAGCCCGAGTCACTGGCGAAACTGGACATCTTGAACGCCATCCGCCCGTACCCGTCCAGCGTGTACGGCCAGCTCGTCACCGACGAGCTGAAGCAGGACGTGATCAAGTATTTCCGCACGCTGCAGCAGAATCCGGAGCAGGCCACGAAGCTGGCCGAGGCCCGGCGGATGGGCGATGCGTTCAAGAACCTGGCCGCGCTGAAAGTCGACAAGTTGATCGGCAACGGGCCGTTCCGGCTGGAGAACATCACCACCAAGGAAGCCAAGCTGGTCAAGTGGGACGGGTTCTGGGACGCGGACCAGATCAAGTTCGCCGGCATCCGGTACCTGAACGGATCCAACCAGACCGTCTATCCGCAACTGTTCAGCGGAAACGTGCACCTGTCCAACGTGTACATGCCGCCGCCCATCCTCAACCGCTGGAAGACGACCCCCAACTCCAACACGGCGCTCTCGCTCGGCTTCGGGTTCGCCATCGTCTTCAACAGCAATCAGAAGCCGCTCGACTCCAAAGCGGTACGGCAGGCACTCGCGTACGTGATTCCGCGGCAGCAGATCAGCGAGGCGGCCTACGGCACCGATGACGCGGCCGGTGGAACCTGGAAGGAAGTCAGCACGGGCATCTCACCGACGCTCGAGGAGCTCTACCTCAAGCCGGAGCAGATCGAGCAGCTGAACAAGTATCCGGTCGACGCGGCCAAGGCGACCGAACTGCTGCAGGGCGAGGGCTTCACCAAGAAGGGCGATCAGTGGATGAAGCCGGACGGCAAGCCGTTCACGATCACCTTCACTGCCAACGCCGAGACCAGCGACATCGTCACGTCGTTCAACTCCGCAGCCAAGGCGCTGACCGCGTTCGGGATCAAGTCCGAGGTGAACGCGACCTCAGGGGCGCAGCAGGACGCCGATCAGCACAACGGCGACTTCCAGGCCGGCATGGCGTTCGTCGGTGGCAGCAACCCGCTCGGGATGTACAACTTCCTGCTCGGCCCGGGATACAACTTCACCCGCCAGGGCAACTACGCCGGAAAGCGCGGGATCGGTTTCGGCCCGAAGAAGAACGTTCCTGGTCTCGGTGAGGTCGACGTGGCCAGCACCATCGACCGGCAGGTCCGCACGGTCGAACCGGGCGAGGAGATGAACAAGCAGGTGTGGAACTGGGCGCAGCTGGTCAACGAAGAGGTGCCCTACATCTGGTACGCCACCAAGGTCTACCAGTTCCCGTTCTCCACCAAGGACTTCACGAACTGGCCGCCCTTGGGCGAGAACAACACCAGTGAACTGTGGGACATCATCAGCGCCGATATGACCGGCGGGCTCTCGCTGGCGATGCAGCAGGGCTACATCACTCCCAAGCCGTAAGTCCTTCACTTTCCGGACGACACCGCACGCGTTGTCGATCGACACGGCCCCGACCCCGGAAGGCGCTGATGGTTTCCTACGTCCTGAAACGACTGGCGATGTCGTTGCTGATCATCTACATCGTCGTTTCCCTGTCGTTCTTCATGATCCGGCTGATGCCCGGCAACCCGATGGCGGCTTTGGAGGCCCAGCTGCGGATGCAGGGCGGCCTCAGCGAAGTTGAGATCCAGCAACGGATCAGCGCCGTCTACAGCGTGACGCCCGACGCTCCGGTCTGGGAGCAGTACGTCCAGTACGTGTGGGGCGCGCTGCGTGGCGATCTCGGCCGCCCGATCACCAATCCGGGCACCACCGTGGTGGCGGTGATCGCCGAGGCCTTGCCCTGGACGATCATGGTGGTGGCGGTGTCGCTGATCATCAGCTTCGTCATCGGTATCGCGGTCGGTGCGATGATGGCCGCCTTCCAGGGCAGCCGGTTGTCCCAGTCGGTGACCTTCATCGTCTCCTTTCTGAGCGCCATTCCGAGCTATCTGGTGGCGATCGCGCTGCTCTACGTGCTGACCAGTGTCTATCAGGTGTTTCCGTCCGGTGGAGCCTACGGAGTCGATGTCACACCAGGGCTGAACGGCCCGTACGTGATCAGCGTGCTCTACCACGCCGTCCTGCCGATCGCCGCGTCGGTGATCACGTCGTTCGGCGGATGGGCGCTCGGTATGAAGGGCAGCGCGGTCTCAGTGCTCGGTGCCGAGTACGTCCGGGCGGCCGAGTCACGCGGACTGAGCGATCGCCGGATCACCCAGTCCTACGTCGGGCGGAACTCGATGCTGCCGATGGTGACGCAGCTGGCCCTGTCCGTGGGCTTCATGTTCGGCGGCTCGGTGTTCATCGAGACCTACTTCCAGTACCCAGGGATCGGGTTCTACATGATCCAGTCGGTCGGCCAACGCGACTACTCGTTGATGATGGGCTGCTTCCTGTTGATCACGGTCTCGGTGATCATCACCAATCTGCTGGTCGACCTGCTCTACCCGTTGGTCGATCCCCGGATCGCCAATCCGGCCGCCCGCGCCCGCGCCGCTGACCAGCCCACCGACCCCGATCAGGAAGTGCTGCCGGCAGGAGGTTCGATGGCATGAGATTCCTCAGCGACCTGTGGCGGATCCTGCGCCACGACAAGGGGGCCCTGATCGGCGGAGCGATCGTGCTGATCTACTGCCTGGCGGCGGTCTTCGGCCCGATGCTCGTCGAGGTGGGCACCGAGCAGGACGCAAGCCAGGCGTACCTGCCTCCGTCACTGGAGCACCCTCTCGGCACCGACTCCCTCGGTCAGGGTGTGCTGTCCCAGATCATCGTGGGCACCCGGCCGATCATGATCGTCGGCGTGCTGTCCGCGGTGATCACGGTCTTCGTCGGCGTGGCCATCGGACTGCTGACCGGGTACGTCGGCGGAGTGGCCGACACGCTCATCATGCGCGTCACCGACATCTTCCTCACCATCCCCGGCCTGCCGCTGATCATCGTCCTCGCCAGCGTGATCAACACCACTAACCCGGTGGTGCTGGCCTTCATCCTGTCGATCACCGCCTGGGCCGGGCTGGCCCGGGCGATCCGGTCCCAGGCCATGAGCCTGCGCAGCAGGGAGTTCGTCGAAGCCGCCAAGCTCCAGGGTGTGTCCCTCGGCAACATGGTCGGACGGCAACTGCTTCCGAACGTCGGGCCGTACGTCGCGATTCACTTCCTGCTGGCCATCACCGGGGCCATCTACGCGTCCGTGGGCCTGTTCCTGCTCGGCATCGCTCCGATCAGCGGCAACAACTGGGGCATCATGATCAATCTCGCGATGGCCCAAGGAGCGTTGTACACCACCGACAGCGCGTTCTACCTCTTCTCCCCGATGGCCGCGATCGTGATCCTGCAGGTTGCGTTCGTGTTCTTCTCCCGCGCGCTCGACAGCGTGTTCAACCCGAGGCTGCGTGTCCAGTGAACGGCGTGACCAGCGTGAGCACAGACGACCAGACCCTGCTGGAGATCGACGACCTGACGGTCGCCTTCGGCGACGGCGCCGGCTCGGTCCGCGCCGTCGAGAACGTCAGCCTCTCCGTCGCCGCCGGTGAGATCTACGCCTTGGTCGGCGAGTCGGGCTGTGGCAAGTCCACCCTGGCGTATTCGATGCTGCAGATCGTGCCGCCGCCGGGCCGGGTCACCGGCGGCAACATCAGGTTCCGGGGACGTGACCTGGTCACGATGTCGAAGCGCGAGCTCAACGCCTTGCGCGGTGCCGAACTGGCGATGGTCTTCCAGGGCGCGATGAACGCGTTCAATCCGGTCGTGACCATCGGCACGCAGGTGGACCACATCTTGCAGGCGCATCCTGAGGTGTTCCCCGATCCGAAGGAGGGCCGCAAACACTTCGAGCACCTTCTCGAGCTCGTCCAACTCCCGCCGAAGCGGATCTGGAAGTCGTTCGAGAGCCAACTGTCCGGCGGGATGAAGCAACGCGTGGCGATTGCCGTTGCCTTGTTGCTGAAGCCGTCCGTGGTGATCCTGGACGAGCCGACCACGGCGCTGGATGTCCTCAACCAGCGGCTGGTGATCGACATCCTCAAGGATCTTCATCGCGATCTCGGGGTGACGATCGTCTTCGTCACGCATGATCTTGCGGTCGTCGCCGAGGTGGCCACCCGCGTCGCCGTGATGTACGCGGGTCGTCTGGTCGAGACCGGGACGGTCGAGGAGATCTTCAAAGCTGAACGCCGGCATCCCTACGTCGAGGCGCTGATCAACGCGATTCCGAGCGTGCTGGACGCGGGCCTCAGGGTCCAGCCGATCGGCGGCGCGGTGCCGAATCTCGCCGATCTGCCGGCCGGCTGCCGGTTCGCTCCGAGGTGCCGATTGGCGGAGGACATCTGCCGGCACAGCGAGCCCCCACTGCTCGGCGATGGTGGTGGGCACCTCGTGGCCTGCCACGTCGTGAATCGCGATGTCGTACCGATGGAGGTGTCGAAGGCATGAGCCTGCTCGACGTGCGGAATGTGACGCACACCTACGACACCGGCACCGGCAGGCCGGTACTGCACAACGTCGAGCTGTCCACCAAGGAGGGCGAGATCGTGGCCCTGGTGGGCGAATCCGGCTGTGGCAAGACCACGCTGGGCCGACTCATCGCCGGATTGCACGAGCCCAGCAGCGGCAGCATCTCCTTCGAGGGCAGCGACATCGCGGGACTGCGGGGCAAGCAGCGCAAGGACTGGCGGCGTCGCGTCCAGATGGTGCATCAGGATCCGTACGGTTCACTGAATCCGGGGCTGACCATCGGCGCTACGTTGGCTCCGGGGATGCTGCGGCACAAGTTGGCGAACCGGCGAACCGTCCAGGCGGAGATGATCAAGCTGTTGCAGCAGGTCGGGCTGGACGCCACGCCGGCGTTCCTGCAGCGATACCCCCATCAGTTGTCCGGGGGTCAGCGGCAGCGGGTGTCGATCGCCCGGGCCATCAGTCTGCAGCCGAAGCTGATCGTTGCCGACGAGGTGACCAGCATGCTCGACGTGTCGATGCGCGTCGCGATCCTCGACTTGTTGCTCTCGTTCCAGCGCGATCGTGGCATCGGGTTCGTCTTCATCAGCCACGACTTCGGGGTGGTCCGGTACTTCGCGCAGGGCGGGCGTATCGCGGTCATGTTCTACGGCCACATCGTCGAAGAAGGCCCGGTCGAGGAGCTGATCAAGACACCCAGCCACCCGTACACGCACATGCTGCTCCAGGCGATTCCCGTCCCGGATCCGGTGCTGGTGCGCAAGCGGGACGCGGAGGGCGGCGGTTCCGAGCGGCTGACCGGCGAGCCCTCGACGAAGGGATGCGTTTTTTCCAACCGGTGTCCGTTGGTCCAGGACGTCTGCCGCAAGGAGGCTCCGCCGCTCATCGACATCGGCTCCGGTCACCGGACCGCCTGCTTCTTCTTCGACCAGATCCCACCGCTGAAGCACCTGGCTGCCGACGAGGCAAGCCCTCAGCCCAACCGGTTGTAGGTAGTGACCATGATGAGGACGGCGGCCAGGGTGCTGCTGCGGATCGGCATCGGTCTGCTGATCATGTCCCTGCTGATCCGGCCGGCGATCGAGACCCCGCACGGGATGATGGGTGACAACTTCGCCATCGTCGCCTGCCTGGCGCTGATCATCACGGCCGCGCTCGGGATGAAGTTCGCGCCCGATGAACAGGCCGGTCAGAAGCGCGACGGCGACGATTGACGTTCTGCCCTTCCGTCTACAGGGATCTGTACGTGGGGTGCAGCGCCTGGGCGTTCGTCGTGCCGGGCGCTGACCTCACATGCTGGCGATGAGCTTCTCGACGCGCTCGTCGTGGGACTTGAACGGGTCCTTGCACAGCACTGTGCGCTGGGCCTGGTCGTTCAGCTTCAGGTGCACCCAGTCGACGGTGAAGTCGCGCCGCCGCTCCTGCGCCCGTTTGATGAACTCGCCGCGCAGCCGCGCCCGCGTGGTCTGCGGCGGCACCGACTTGGCCTCGAAGACGCGCAGGTCGTCGACCACCCGGGTGACCGCGCCCTTGCGCTCGAGCAGGTAGTACAGCCCGCGCGGCCGGTGGATGTCGTGGTACGCCAGGTCGAGCTGGGCCACCCGCGGGCTGGCCAGGCCGAGGTTGTTCTGCGCGCGGTAGCGCTCGATCAGCCGGTACTTGATCACCCAGTCGATCTCGCGCTCGATCCCGGACAGGTCGCCGGACTCGATCGCCTTCAGCGTCCGCTCCCACAGCGACAGCGCCCGCTCGACGGCCGGCGTGCCGAGCTCGCGGCGGTCGACGAAGTCGCGCGCCTTCGACAGGTACTCGCCCTGGATGTCCAGCGCGCTGGCCTCGCGGCCGTTGGCCAGCCGGACCTCGCGGCGGCCGGTCATGTCGTGGCTGATCTCGCGGATCGCCCTGATCGGGTTGTCGAGGGTGAGGTCGCGCATCACGATGCCGGCCTCGATCATCCGCAGCACCAGGTCGGTGCTGGCCACCTTGAGCAGCATCGTGGTCTCGGACATGTTCGAGTCGCCGACGATCACGTGCAGCCGGCGGAACCGCTCGGCGTCCGCGTGCGGCTCGTCGCGGGTGTTGATGATCGGCCGGGACCGGGTGGTCGCGCTGGAGACGCCCTCCCAGATGTGCTCGGCGCGCTGCGACACGGAGTACACCGCGCCGCGCGGCGTCTGCAGCACCTTGCCGGCGCCGCAGATCAGCTGCCGAGTGACCAGGAACGGGATCAGCACGTCGGCCAGCTTGGCGAAGTCGCCGTGCCGGCTGACCAGGTAGTTCTCGTGGCAGCCGTAGCTGTTGCCGGCCGAGTCGGTGTTGTTCTTGAACAGGTAGACGTCGCCGAAGATGCCCTCGTCGTGCAGCCGCTTCTGGGCGTCGACCAGCAGTCCCTCGAGGATCCGCTCACCGGCCTTGTCGTGCGCGATCAGGTCGGTGACCGAGTCGCACTCGCCGGTCGCGTACTCCGGGTGGGAGCCCACGTCGAGATAGAGCCGGGCCCCGTTGCGGAGGAAGACGTTGCTGCTCCGCCCCCAGGACACGACGCGCCGAAACAGGTACCGCGCCACCTCATCGGGGGTCAGTCGGCGCTGACCGCGAAAGGTGCAGGTGACGCCGTACTCGTTCTCCAGACCGAAGATTCGCCGGTTCACACCAACCACAGTACGTCGCGGCTCCGACATCCGGGTCCCGTTCCAGGCGCGCCGCCAGTATGCGTTACCCAAAGTCAACCCACCGCGCTCCGATCCGCCCGCACCGCACGGTCCGCCGCCGGGTGGATCTTCGGGTGGAGGCCGGCCGGCACGCTCGCCGCCGGCGCGCCGCCACTGCGACGGTGAACCGTATGAGAAAACCCATCACAGCAACGATCACGGCCTTCGCACTAGCCCTCGCGGCGACTGCGTTGCCGGCCGGCCCCGCCCGCGCGTCCCTGGCGAGTCCGGCAGGCCGTTCTGCCTGTGGTTCCGGACTCGTCCTGCGCCTGCCGGCACCCACCGGCCGCCATCAGGTCGGCACCACCACGCTGCACCTCGCCGACCCCAGCCGCCCCGATCCCTGGAACAAGTCGGCGACCCGCGAACTGATGACCACCGTCTACTACCCGGCCTCCACGGTCCACGGCTTCGCGCCGGCCCCGCACCTGACCCCGGCGGCCGCAACCGTCTTCGGCCGGCTCGACGCCGGCGTCCTGCACCCCGAACTCCCGAGCTGCGGCGTCGACTGGGCCGCCACCACCACCCACGCGTACGCCGGTGCGCCTGCCGCCGCCGGTCGTCGTCCGGTCCTGCTCTACAGTCCCGGCGGCGCCGACCCCCGCACGATCGGCACCAGCCTCGCGGTGGACCTCGCGAGCCACGGCTACGTCGTCGTCACCCTCGACCATCCCGGCGAGACCAGCGAGGTCGACTTCCCCGGCCGGCCTCCGCGCACGATCGAGGTCACGCCGGCCGTCCAGACCGATCCCGTGCTCAACCGGCTGATGATGACGACTCGCTTCGCCGACACCCGCTTCGTGCTCGACCAACTCGAACGCCTCGCCGCGGGCCACCACCCCGACGCCTCCCACCGCCCACTCCCCCGCGGTCTGCACCGCGCGCTGGACCTTCGCCGGGTCGGCGTCTACGGCCACTCCGCAGGCGGCGCCACCGCTGCCCAGGCGATGTACCAGGACCGCCGCATCGACGCCGCGGTCAATCTCGAGGGCTACCTGGACCTGGCCGACGGCTCGCTCCACCCGATCGCCCAGCACGGTACCGACCGCCCGCTGCTGCTCGTCGGCACCGACGGCTTCCGCGACGCCCGCTTCGACCGGACGTGGTCGGCCATGCTCGCCCACGACGGCCCGGTACGCCGCGTCGAGCTACGGCAGTCCCGCCACTGGGTCTTCACCGACTACGCCGCCTTCGCCCCGCAACTCGTCGCCGCGGGCCTGATGACCCCCGCCGAGCGCACCTCGCTGATCGGCGACCACCCGCGCGCGATCCCCGTCGTACGGGCCGTCGTCCGCAGGTTCTTCCAGCACTCCCTCGCGCGCTGACCACCTCCCGCACCGCCCGCCGCCGCCACGACGATCCCGCCGCCTCGACTTTGAGCACGGTCCAGCCGTTTTCGCCGCGTGAGAACGGCCGACCGGTGCTCAAAGCGCGGACCTCGTACGCCCCGAGCGGCGCAGGGTGAGCAGAACGAGGTGACCGACGACTGCGAGCTCCACGGAGCTCGGGACGCGGCACACCCGCTCCCAAGACCCACCTTGAGCACGGTTCAGCCGCTCACGCCGCCTCAGAACGACCGAACGGTGCACAAAGCGCGGACCTCGTACGCCCCGAGCGGCGCGGGATGGGCACAACGAGGTGACCGACGACTGCGAGCCCCACCGGGCCAAACGCGGCACACCCGCTCCCAAGACCCACCTTGAGCACGGTCCAGCCGCTCACGCCGCCTCAGAACGACCGAACGGTGCACAAAGCGCGGACCTGGTACGGCCTGAGCGGCGCGGGGTGAGAGCAGAACGAGGTGACCGACGACTGCGAGCTCCACGGAGCTCGGACGCGGCACACCCGCTCCGAAGATTCACCTTGGGCGCGGTCCAGCCGTCTGCGCCGCGTGAGAACGGCCGAACGGTGCTCAAAGTGCGGAACGCGGGCGCTCGGGGAGCGGGGGAAGGGACGCGCGGGGTCAGAGGTTGACGAGGTCGAGGAGTTGGCCGAGTTCCTTGGGGTCCAGCTCGCGGAGCTCGCCGGTGTGCAGGTTGCCGCGGCGGACCGGGCCGATGGCGGTGCGGGTGAGCCGCTTGACCGGGTGGCCGACGGCGTCGAACATCCGGCGGACGATCCGGTTGCGGCCTTCGTGCAGGGTGATCTGGATCAGCGTGCGGCCCTTGATCTCCGACATCACCTTGACGGTGTCGGCCTGGGCGAAGCCGTCCTCCAGCTCGACGCCGTCCAGCAGCCGGCGCAGCACGATCGGCTTGACGTTGCCGTCCACCTCCGCGACGTACGTCTTGGAGACCTCGTACGACGGGTGCGCGAGCCGGTGCGCGAACTCGCCGTGGTTGGTGAGCAGCAGCAGTCCCTCGGTGTCGGTGTCGAGCCGGCCGATGTGGAACAGCCGCTCGGGCCGCTCCTGCACGTAGTCGGCGATGCACGGACGCCCCTGCGGGTCGGACATCGTGGTGACGACGCCGCGGGGCTTGTTCAGCACCAGGTACACGTGCGCGGTCACCGGCGGGATGCGCTCACCGTCGACCCGGATCACCGACACGGCCGGGTCCACCCGGGTACCGAACTCGGTGACGACCGCGCCGTCCACCTCGACCCGGCCCTGCTCGATCAGCAGCTCCGCGTTCCGCCGGCTGGCGACACCTGCCTGCGCGAGCGCCTTCTGGAGCCGGATCCCGTCCTCTTCAGTCATCACTACCGCTACGGTACTGCGCCCCCGCTGCCCCCAGCTCCTCAGCCGCTGCCAACCGGTCCTCGTCGGCCTGCTCACCGGCGTCACTCCCGGAAACCGAACCGCCCGACCCGGCGTCGACGCCCGAGCCCACGCCGCCGACCGAATCCGCGGCGAAGCCCGAGCCGGCCTCATCACCCGAACCGGCGTCGTAGCCCGAGCCCGCGTCGTCGCCCGAGCCCGCGTCGTCGCCCGAGCCCGCGTCGTCGCCCGAGCCCGGGTCGTCGCCCGAGCCGGCGCCGGCGACCTCATCACCGGAGTCCGCGTCACCGATCGCGTCGCGCCCACCCCTCAGTCGCTGCTCCGCGTCGTCGCCACCCTCGGGGCCGGCGCCAGCTCCATCAGCCGAACCGAGCTCGTCTTCCAGCTCTTCGCCCGAGCCGAGGTCCACGGCGATGTCGTCGTCCGCGCCGAGGGCGTCACCTTCCAGCTCCTCCGCCGCCTGCAGCCGCTCGCCGTCCTCATCCGCCCCGTCGCCGGAATCGTCGAGGTCCCCGCCGCCACCGGGCAGCAGTACGCCGTCCGCCGCGTCCCCGGTCCCGCTGCCGAGCCCATCGCCCGCCTCCCGGCCACCGAACCCGCCGCCAGACTCCTGCCCGGACCCGCCGCCAGACTCCTGCCCGAACGCGTCACCAGACTCCCGCCCGAACGCATCGCCGGCCCCCTGCCCGAACGCGTCACCGGACTCCTCGCCAGCGACTCCGACGCCCGACTCCCCGCCGAATCCACCACCCAGCTCCTGGTCGAAGCCGTCACCCGACGCGTCGGTGTCGAACCCATCGCCCGGCTGGTCGCCGTCCGTCGTGCCGGCTTCGCCATCACCCGGCTCCCCGGTCTCGGGGTCCTCGGTTCCACCATCCCCGATCTCGGGGAACTCGGCCGGATCGGCCTCCTCCTGCTCGAGCTCGGTATCCCCGCCGGCCTCCAGCTCCTCGGCCGGCGCCAGTTCGTCCTCGCTCTGCTCCAGGTCCAGCTCTGGCTCGTCGTCGCGCACCAGATCCCCGTCGATCCCCGGACCGGCCGCGTCGGTCGCCGCGCCGATGTCGGAGGTGACAGCCTCGTCGGCGTCCGCGGTGGCGTCGGCGCCGGCGGTCGCGGTCTGCTCGGCGGAACCACCTGCGGTCTCGCCGGGCGCGACGTCTTCGGGGGCCGGGGTGTTCTGGGCGGCGAGCTCTTCTTCCACGTCGTCCATCTCCGGGAGGTAGGGGGCGAGTTCGGGCAGGTCCTCCAGACTCTGCATACCCATTCGCTCGAGGAAGTAAGAGCTGGTCCGGTACAGCGTCGCCTGCGACTCGGTGTCCGCGCCGGCCTCCTCGACCAGGCCGCGGCTGATCAGCGTCCGCATCACGCCGTCCACGTTGACGCCGCGGATCGCCGAAACCCGCGCCCGGCTGACCGGCTGCTTGTACGCGACCACCGCGAGCGTCTCCAGCGCAGCCTGCGTCAACCGCGCCTGCTGCCCGTCGAGCACGAAGCGTTCGACGTACTGCGCCTGCTCCGGCCGGGTGTAGAACCTCCAGCCGCCGCCGATCTCCCGCAGGTCGAACCCACGCCCCTGCTCGGTGTACTCCTCGGACAACCCGGTCAGCGCCTCCGCGACGTCACCCGGCGGCCGCCCGACCGCGCGCGCCAGGGTGAGCACCGGCAACGGCTCGTCCGTCACCATCAGAATGGCCTCGAGCGCCCGTCGCATGGTGACGTCGTCGATGACCACCTCACCACCGGCGCCGCCAACCCCCTCCAACGGCAACTGCCCGTCGTCCACCTGGTCGGCTACCACGTCGGCGTCGGCATCCCGCTCGACAACCTGCTCACTGGTCGCCACCGACTCCAGCGCATCCGCCGTCGCCGCGTCGGCCAGCTCCGCCGCACCGTCGCCGGCGTTCGCCTCTTCCACTCCGGCAGCCGCGTCGGCCGGGGTCGACGTGGCGTCCTCGGTCCGCGGCGTGTCGGTCGGGGTGTGCTCTTCGGTCACTGATTCACCGTTTCGTTCGCATCGCCTGGCTCGGGGGTGGAGGCCGGGTCGGGCGGGTCGTCCTCGGTGACGGGTTCGCCGGTGGCGAGGAAGTCGGCGATGTGGTCCTCGGTGACCTCAGGCGCCTCACCCTCGGCGGACTCCGGCGGCACCACCTCGTCGAACTCGTCGCCGACCGCGATCTCGCCCTCGTCGGTGCCGGTCCACCGGATCGTCAGCTCCCCCAGCGGCGTCACCTGCTCGAACGCGACCGCCGCCTCCCGGAACAGCTCCAGCAGCGCCAGGAACCGGCAGACCGTGGTCACCGTGTCCGGCGAGTCCGAGACCAGCGTGCGGAACGTCGTACTGCGCTGTCTGCGGAGCCGGTCGACGATCACCGCGGCCTGCTCGCGCACCGTCACCGCCGGCGCGTGCAGGTGGGCCAGCGACACGCCTTCGGGGATGTTGTTCCTGGGCGCCATCGCGGCCGCCGCCAACGCGGCGAACTGGTCGGGCGTGACCCCGAGCAGCACCTCGGGCAGCAGTTCGGCGAACCGCGGCTCGACCCCCACCGCGCGCGGGAACCGCCGCCCCTCGTCGGCCATCCGCTGCTGGATCAGCGCGGCGATCTGCTTGAACGCCCGGTACTGCAGCAGCCGCGCGAACAGCAGGTCCCGCGCCTCCAGCAGCGCCAGGTCCTCGGCGTCCTCGACGTCACCCTGCGGCAGCAGCCGGGCCGCCTTCAGGTCGAGCAGCGTCGACGCGATCAGCAGGAACTCCGAGGTCTGGTCCAGGTCCCACTCCGAGCCGAGCGCCTTGATGTGCGCGATGAACTCGTCGGTGACCTGGGACAGCGCGATCTCGGTGATGTCCAGCTTGTGCTTGCTGATCAGCTGCAGCAGCAGGTCGAACGGGCCCTCGAAGTTGACCAGGTGGACGCTGAAGCCCTTGCCGGAGCTCACCGGCGACTCGGCGTCCGCGGCGCCTGGCAGGTCGATCGGCAGCTCGGACGTCGAGGTGTCGGGCATGACCGGTTACTCCGCGGCGGCCCGGAGCCGCTGCACCAGCACCGAGTCGGGACCGTGGTCGACGAAGTCGGCCAGCAGCACGTCGATCGCCTCCCGGACGATCCGGCCCCGGTCGGCGGTCAGCCCGTGCTCGGCGCGTAGCGCGAGCCGGGTCTGTTCCAGCCCGAGCAGCTCCTCCTCGGTCACGTACACGGTGATCTTCGTGTCGTGCCGGATCCGGCCGCTGGACTTGCGGTCCTCGACCACGGCCGTCCGCGACCGCCCGGTGGCGCCGGCACGGTCGGCGAGTGCCGGTCCGTCCTGGGCGCCGCGGGTCTCCTGGCGCTTCTCGGGTCGGGTCTGTTGCGGTGCCGCACCCCCGAACAGCTCGCTGGCACCTGGCAGGCTCACCCGGCGGGACAACGCGCCAGCACCTCCTTGGCAAGGTCGCGGTACTGCATGGCCGCTTGGGACGAAGGGGCGTACGTCGTGATCGGTTCGCCGACGACGGTGGTCTCGGGGAACTTGACGGTGCGCCGGATGACGGTGTGGAAGACGCGCTCGTCGAAGGCCTGGACGACCCGGTCGAGCACCTCCCGGGCGTGCGTGGTCCGGCCGTCGAACATGGTGCCGAGAATGCCGACGATCTCCAGCTTCGGGTTCAGCCGGTCCTGCACCTTGCCGATCGTGTCGGTCAGCATGGCGAGCCCGCGCAGCGCGAAGAACTCGCACTCCAGCGGTACGACGATGCCGTGCGACGCGGTCAGGGCGTTGACGGTGAGCAGGCCCAGCGACGGCGCGCAGTCGATCAGGATCACGTCGTAGTGCGGGATCACCGGCTCCAGCACGCGCTGCAGCGTGTACTCCCGGGCGACCTCCTGGACCAGCTGCACCTCGGCCGCGGACAGGTCGATGTTGGCCGGCAGCAGGTCGAGGTTCTCGACCTTGGTCGGCTGGATCACCTCGTCCGGGGTGATGTCGCGCTGCATCAGCAGGTTGTAGACCGACAGCTCCAGGCTGTGCGGCTGGACGCCGAGCCCGATCGAGGCCGAGCCCTGCGGGTCGAAGTCGATCAGCAGCACCTTGCGCCCGGTCTCGGCGATCGCGGCGCCCAGGTTGATGGTCGTCGTGGTCTTGCCGACGCCACCCTTCTGGTTGCACATCGCGATCACCTGGGCGGGTCCGCGCCGGGTGGGCGGCAACACGTCCGGCAGGTCGGGAACCGGCCGGCCGGTCGGCCCGATCTTGTTCCTCGGGCCGTGCGGGTCATTCACAGGTGCGATGTCCTCCGCGGTGAGCTTGGCCGTGGGCCTCGGCATCTCCGCATAGTTGTCCGGGATGATCGGGCGCTGCGGCTGGCCCGGGTCGGCGGGAGCCACCGGGTCCTGCTGCGCGCTGGGCGGTACGGGTGCCGGCGTCATCGGTTCCGTCGACGGCGACAGGTGCTGGGTGCCCGGGAATGTCGACTCGTTCATGACTCGTCAAACCTTTCAACCGATGCGGGCGATCCCAGCGACTGTAGGCGTGCATTCAAGCACTCTCAAGCGGCCACTCCGCAGCGGGGTCCGGTCGTTTCCGGTCGGCATCGCCCAGCGGGCCGCTCACCTTCGTCCGGTGACCGACCGTGCAGGAATGATCGCACAGGGTTCGATCGGCTTGCCGGACCGGGTCCGGGTCAGCGTGTCCGGAGTACCGGCAGCAGCCGGCGGCGAACCAGGTCGAGCGCGGGCGCCCAGTCCGGCGGCAGGTCGTCGGCCGGCGGCGGTCCGAACCTGAAGTTCGGGAAGCCGGTCGTCACCACCACGGCGCGTGCTGAAGGCACCACCAGGACGTGTTGCCCGGCCCATCCGCCGGCCAGCAGCATCCCGTCGTCGAGCCAGACGAGGAACCCGTACGGCAACTGCTCCGGCGGACCACCGGCCGAGGACGGCGTCACCAGCTGCGAGAAGTAGTCCGGGTCGATCAGCCCGTGCCGACGCGACTCTCCGCGGTCGAGCCAGAGCTGACCGAGCCGGCCGAGGCTGTCGGCGCTGATCCGCAGATGCGCGTGACCGTACGTCACGCCGTCCGGATCGGCGAGCCACTCCGCGTCCGTGATGCCCACCGGCTCGAACACCTCCCGGCGGGCGAAGTCCCCGAGTGACTCCCCGAGCACCTGACCGGCCGCCGCCGACAACAGGTGCGCGGCGCCGTCGTCGTAGGCGAACGTCGTACCGGGCTCGGTGAGCTGAGCCGCTCGCGCGAAGCGTTCGACCTGTCCGCCCGGCAGCGCGACGACCTCGTCGGTGTCGTCGACCTCCGCGCCACGCGTCATCGTCAGCAGGTGACGCCAGGTGTGCGGCTGCCCACGCAGTACCGGCAGGACGTCGCCGAGCGGGCTGTCGAGGTCCGGCAGCAACCGCCGCCGGGCCATCACTCCGAGCGCCGTCGCCAGCACGGTCTTGGTGACCGAGAAGACGTCGGACACCAGCGGCCCACGCAGGTGCTCGTCCACCACAGTCGTACCGTCCACCCGGACCAGGAGATGGCTCGTGTGCGCGTACGGCGACCGGGTGGTTGCGGCGAGCACCTTTTCGGCCGCGTCCAGCACGCGTCGATGGGTCATCAGGTCACGCTACGGAGCCGACGACAAGGCCCGCGGGTGGGACGTCGCGTAGACCTCGCGCAGCTTGTCGACGGTGACCAGCGTGTAGACCTGGGTCGTCGTCACCGAGGCGTGGCCGAGCAACTCCTGCACCACCCGGACGTCGGCGCCGCCGTCGAGCAGATGCGTGGCGAACGAGTGGCGCAGCGTGTGCGGCGAGATCTCCTTGCTGATCCCGGCCCGCTGCGCCGCGCGCCGCAGTACCGTCCAGGCGCTCTGCCGCGACAGCCGGCCGCCCCGGGCGTTGAGGAACAGCGCGTGCGTCCCGCGACCGCGGGCGACCAGATCGGGCCGGCCGCGCACCTGGTACGCCGAGAGCGCTTCGCGGGCGTAGGAGCCGACCGGGACGACACGTTCCTTGCTGCCCTTGCCGCGGAGCAGCACCTGCCCGGACTCCAGGTCGACGTCGTCCACGTCCAGCCCGACCGCCTCCGAGATCCGGGCGCCGGTGCCGTAGAGGAACTCCAGCAGGGCCGCGTCCCGGGTCGCCAGGACTGCGGGTTCGGCGTCGGCACCGGCCGCGGCCGCGAGGATCCGGGTCACCTCGTCGACGGACAGGGCCTTCGGCAACCGCTGCGGCGGGACCGGCGGCTTCACCGCGGCCGCCGGGTCGATCACGGTCAGCCCTTCCCGCAGGCAGAACTTGTGGAACCCCCGGACGGCGACGACCGTGCGGCCCGCGCTGGACGCGGTCAGCGGCGGGTGATGCTCGTCGCCCTCCCGCAACCGCATCAGGAAGTCACCGACGACCGCTTCGGTGACCCGGCCGAGCGCGGAGATGCCCGCGCCGGCCAGGTACTCGTCGTACCGGCGCAGGTCCCGCCGGTACGACGCCAGGGTGTTGGCGGCCAGCCCGCGCTCGACCGTCAGGTGGTCGAGATAGGCGCTGACCGCCCGCCCGATGTCACTCATGCGGAGCAGTCTGCCCGCTGCACCGGTCAGACCAGGACCTCGTCCAGCTTCAGCTGGTCCAGATCGTGCGCCTCGGCGACCGGCCCGTAGGTGACGTGCCCGTCGTGCGTGTTCAGCCCGAGCGCCAGGCTGTGGTCGGACTTCATCGCCTCCCGCCAGCCGAGGTTGGCCAGCTCGACGGCGTACGGCAGCGTCACGTTGGTGAGCGCGTACGTCGACGTGTTCGGCACCGCGCCGGGCATGTTCGCCACGCAGTAGAACAGCGAGTCGTGCACCCGGTACACCGGGTCGGCGTGCGTCGTCGGCCGGGAATCCTCGAAGCAGCCGCCCTGGTCGATCGCGATGTCGACCAGCACGCTGCCCGGCTTCATCCGCGACACCAGCTCGTTGCTGACCAGCTTCGGGGCCTTCGCGCCCGGGATCAGCACGGCGCCGATGACCAGGTCGGCCTCGAGCACCGCGCGCTCGATCTCGAACGCGTTCGACGCGACCGTGCGCAGGTGCCCCTGGTAGATCTTGTCGGCCTCGCGGAGCCGGGCGATGTTGCGGTCGAACAACTGCACCTCGGCCTGCATGCCGAGCGCGATCGCCGCCGCGTTCATGCCCGACACCCCCGCGCCGATCACGACCACCCGGGCCGCGTGCACGCCGGAGACGCCACCCATCAGCACACCGCGGCCACCGCCGTTGCGCATCAGGTGGTACGCGCCGGCCTGCGGCGCCAGCCGGCCCGCGACCTCGCTCATCGGCGCCAGCAGCGGCAGCGACCCGTCGGGCAGCTGGACCGTCTCGTAGGCGATGCCGGTGATGCCCGACCGGACCAGCGCGTCGGTGCACTCCTGGCTCGCGGCCAGGTGCAGGTAGGTGAACAGCACCTGGTCGCGGCGCATCCGGTGGTACTCCTCGGCGACCGGCTCCTTGACCTTGAGCACCAGCTCCGCGTCGCCCCAGACCTCGTCGGCGGTCGGCACGATCCGTGCCCCGGCGGCGACGAACTCCTCGTCGGTGAGCAGCGAGCCGGAGCCCGCGCCCTGCTCGATCAGAACCTCGTGCCCGTTGCGCACGAACTCGTGCACACCGGACGGGGTGATCGCCACCCGGTACTCGTGGTTCTTGACTTCTTTCGGAACTCCGACCTTCACTGCTCGCCCTTCTTCCGTGTCCAGGGAATGCGGCCCACGTCGCTGTGTCCGCGGCCCGGCGGTCGAGGGGTTGTGCTGCCGAGTCGCTGCGAGTGTAAGCCCGCAGGGTTCATACCACTGCAGTGGATGGTCTTGTCCCGCGACGACGCGCGGGAGCACTCTCCTGCGGAACGATCACACTCTTTTCGAAGACGCCGCAGCGCCTCCTGAGGTTGGCCGTCGGCCCCGCGCCGGCGTTTTCTTGACGCGATCTTTTCCTCTCCACCCGGTTCGGGAGAGCTCTGCCCGTCCGGTTCCCCGCGCAGAAACCTGAGGCCCGGCCGCCGGTTTGCCGTGCTGCCCGCCGGTGAACAGGCAGAGCATGTTCACCGGTTTCGACCTGAAGACGACCGACCTCACCGAGACGTCCGTGCAGTACCGGGTGGGTGGCGACGGACCGCCCGTCCTGCTGCTGCACGGCTTCCCGCAGACGCACGCGTGCTGGCACCAGGTCGCCCCGGAACTTTCGAAGACGCACACCGTCGTCGTACCGGACCTGCGCGGGTACGGCGGGTCCAGTCCGGCCCGGCAGGACAGCGTCGCGGCGTACGGGAAGCGGGCGATGGCCAAGGACCAGCTGGAGCTGATGGAAGCGCTCGGTCACGACAGGTTCAGCGTCGTCGGCCACGACCGCGGCGGCCGGGTCGGCTACCGGCTGGCGCTGGACCACCCGGAGCGGGTGGACAAGCTCGTCGCCCTCGACATCGTGCCGACCGCGGACATGTGGGCGGCGGCCGCCGGTGAACCGGAGGAGAAGCTCGAGGACTGGCACTGGAACGTGCTGTCCCGGCCGGAGCCGGAGCCGGAGAACCGGCTCACCCCGGACTATCTGTTCCCCGACGGCAGCCCGTCGATCTCGCCGCACGAGATCGCGCTGGACCCGGACGCGCTGGCGGACTACCTGTCGGCCCTGGACCGGCCCTCCGTGCGGCACGCGATGTGCCAGGACTACCGCGCCGGCGCCACCGTCGACCGCGAGCTGGACGAGCAGGACCTCGCCGCCGGCCGCACGATCGAGTGCCCGGTGCTGGTCCTGTGGGGCAGCGCGGGCGACCTGCCGCAGTGGTTCGACCCGATGCAGACCTGGTCCCGCTGGGCGCCGAACCTCCAGGGCGAGGGCCTCGGCTGCGGGCACTTCATCCCCGAGGAATCCCCCAAGACCCTGCTCGACCGTCTCACGACGTTCCTGGACGCTTGAGCCGGTAGCCCAGTACGGCGGTGCCGTCGCCGAGGACCTGCTGCCGGGCCGGGGTCAACCCGACCGGGGCGAAACCGCCGCCGAACAGCGGGACACCGCCGCCGGCCACCACCGGGTAGACCTTCACGACCAGTTCGTCGATCTCGGCCAGCAGCTGTCCGGCCAGCATGCCGCCGCCGGCCAGGTAGATCCCGCCGCCGTCGGCCTGCTTGAGCTCGCGGATCGCACCGAGCGGGTCGGACGGGATGACGGTCACATCGGGGTCGATGTCGGCGGCGAGGGTGGACGACACGACGTACTGCCGCAGATGCGGGTACGGGCTGGTCACGCCGGCGTCGAGCGCGAGCGCGTAGCTCGCCCGGCCCTGCACGATGGTGTCGAAGTGCTTGCCCGGCCCGGACAGACCGAGCTGAGCCCGCACCTGCCCCGGCAACGTCTCCGGGTACTGCGTCGTGACGAACTCGAGCAGCTCCGGTGAGACCGCGAACATCCCGAGCCCACCGTCCGGCTCCGCGATGAACCCGTCCAGGGAGGTCCCGATGAAGTAGGTCAGCGTCCGCATCGCACGATGCTAGAACCCCTCGAGCTCACGCCGCCGATCGCCGACTCCGCAGTGCTTGTCGCCTCAATCATCGTTGAGTGCGGACGGCCTGTCGGCAAGACTGGCTCCGTCGCCGGAATGGCTGCTCTCCGCCCGGAGTTGCCCGAAGGGAAGCGTCAACGAGAGGAGCACGACGTGGCGGTCGAACTGGGACGGTTCGGGGTCTGGCACCAGCCGCACAAATGGGGTCCCGAGCTGGCCGCCGGTGTCGAGCAGCTCGGGTACGGCACGCTCTGGCTCGGCGGCTCCCCCACCGCGGACCTGCGCGACGCCGAGGTGCTGCTCGCGTCGACCGCCGCGGTCACCGTCGGCACCAGCATCGTGAACATGTGGAAGGCCGACGCGGCCGAGGTCGCCGCGTCGTACCACCGGCTGGAGGAGGACCACCCCGGCCGGTTCCTGCTCGGCGTCGGGATCGGTCACCGGGAGCACACCGGCGAGTACAAGACGCCGTACGAGACGATCGTCGACTACCTGGACGCGCTCGACGAGGCCAAGGTCCCGGTCGAGCGCCGGGCTCTCGCCGCGCTCGGCCCGCGCGTGCTCAAGCTGTCCGCGGCGCGCACCGCCGGTGCCCTGCCCTACCTGACCACGCCGGAGCACACCCGTCAGGCGCGCTCGCTGCTCGGCGACGGCGTCCTGCTCGCCCCGGAGCACAAGGTGGTGCTGGAGACCGACGTCGAGATCGCCCGGTCGATCGCCCGCGACTACCTGGCCGGCTACCTGGTGCTCAGCAACTACACGAGCAATCTCCGGCGCCTGGGCTTCGAGGACGACGACTTCGCGAACGGCGGCAGCGACCGCCTGGTCGACGCGCTCGTCCTGCACGGCACCGCCGTCGAGATCGCCGAAGGCCTCACCGCGCACCTGGAGGCCGGCGCCGACCAGATCGTCGTGCAGCAGCTCGGCAAGGAAGGCCCGGACCTGCTGCCCGGGTACGAGGCGCTCGCCACCGTTCTGCGCTGATCCCTCCCTCTGGGGCTCAGGTGACTGTTGCCTGAGCCCTTTCCCCGGGGCGTCCTCAGCGAAGCGTGAAGTCCGCGAAGTCGAAGCCGGGCGTGACGATGCACGACACCAGCACCGCCTCGTCCGCCACCGGCCGCGCCGCCTGCCAGGCCCCCGCCGGTACGACGACCTGCGGCTGCTGCCCCGCCTTCACGTCCGGCCCGAGCGTGATCGACTCCCGCAGCTCGGGCTCGTCGCCGACCCCACCGAGCTCCAGCGTCAACGCTCCCCCCGAGTGCCACAACCAGATCTCCGCCGACCGCACCTTGTGCCAGCGGGACTGCTCGCCCGGTCCCAGCAGGAAGTAGATCGCGGTCGCGCTGGCCCGCTGCCCGTCGTACCCGTCGGGCTCGAAGCCGACCTCCGACCGCCAGGTCTCCCGGAACCACCCGCCCTCCGGATGCCGCGCCAGGTCCAAAACCTCGGCCAACTCGGGCCGCTGCTCGATCGCCATGCCGAAACCGTATCTCCGGTGACGTCCCGGCCCCCGGGCGGGCAGAGTGCTCTGCATGACGTCCACCGAGCGCCCGACGGCGTACCACCAGCGACTCCCGTACGGCGAACGCGTCTCCGCCGAGCCCGTTCTCGGCGGTCCGTTCTTCGCCTTCGACGGCGACCTGCGGGTCGTCCCGCTCGCCGAACCGGTCATCCCCGAACCACCCCGCTCCGGCGAACCCGGCGGCGCCCCGTGCCCCACCTGCACCGAGCCGGAGTCGGCCGCGATCTGGGCCGACGACCGCTGGATCCTCAAGGCCGGCTTCGAGCCCACCGGCCTGCCGATGGTCGCCCTGCTGGTGCCCCGCGAGCACTTCCGCCTCGACAACCTGCCGGCCGAGCTGACCGCCGAGCTCGGCCCGATGATCCAGCGCGTGGCCGGCGCGATCCGCCGCATCGACGGCGTCGCCCGCACCCACTTCAGCCGCTTCGGCGACGGCAGCGAGCACTTTCACGTCTGGTTCTTCGCCCGCCCCGCCGGTTTGATGCAACTCCGCGGCCCGCTGCTCTCGCTCTGGGGCGACCTTCTCCCCCACGTCCCGGTCGAGGAGTTCCGCACCAACACCCGCACCGTCGCGACCGCCCTCACCGAACACTCCGGCACACCCGTGGGCATCGCCGCCGGCTGAGTCAGTCGGTTCCCGTGCGCTGACGCCGGTCGTACAGGGCGTACACCCCGGTGGCGACCAAACAGGCCCAAAGGTAGGCGTTGCAGACCACCCGCTCAACGAGCCCGCGATCACCCGCGGGCTCACCAGTGACCAGCTCCCACAGAATCCGGCCGATCACATTGCCGACGACAAGCAACCCCAGCCGCGCCAAAGTCCACAGAAACCACCGCGGCACCCGCGGCCCGGTGATGGTGTTGATGTCGAACAACCTCCGCACCACCCCAGCAGCACCACCGACGCCCACCGCCGCCGCAGCCCCACCCTGCTCCACCCGCTCGTCCACCCGCCCAGTCTCACACTTCGAAGGGTCCCGCCCCGTGGCCACGTGTAGTGCCGGGTACCTGAGCGAGCATGGCTCTTCATCCGCAGGCTGCCGCGTTTCTTGACCGGCAGCGGCGAGCTGGTGTCCGAGCGTCGCATCAGCTGACCGTTGCGCAGGCTCGTGTGCAAGCCGAGTCAGTTGACGATCCTGCTCGTGAGTCGGTGGCTCGGGTCATCGATGTGCTTGTACCCGGACCGGACGGCGACGTACCGGCCCGCGTCTACAGTCCGGTCTGCCCGGTCGGTGTGGTGCTGTATCTCCACGGTGGGGGCCATGTGACCGGCACTGTGGACAGCTATGACGGGCTGACCCGTCGCCTGGCCAACCGGGTGCCGGCCACCTTGGTCGCGGTGGACTATCGCCGAGCACCTGAATACCGCTGTCCGGTGGCGGTCGACGATGCCGAGGCTGTGTATCGGTGGTTGCTGCCACGAGCCGCGGAGTTGGCTCCGGCCGGCGCCGGACGGGTGGCGATAGCCGGTGACAGCGCTGGAGGCAACAACGCCGCAGTCCTGTGCCGTCGTCTGCGCGATGCCGGAGCGCCGTTACCGGTACTGCAGGTGCTCGCCTACCCGCCCGTCGACGCGGTCGCTTACCGCGATCAAGATGCTTACCCCAGCTATCGCGAGTGCGGAGAGGGCTTCGGGCTGGTCTACGAGGACGGGTTGTCCTACTGGGACCACTACCTCGGTCCTGACGGCGACCCGTTCTCGCCGGATGCTTCTCCACTCCGGGCCCCGTCGTTGGCCGGCCTCCCTCCGGCCTATGTCCTCACCGTCGAGTACGACGTGCTGCGTGATGAGGGACAGGCCTACGCCGAGCACCTGCAAGCCGCGGACGTGCCGACAGTGCACCGACGCTGGAACGGGCATCTTCACGGTTTTCTCGGGAACCCCGGCGCGTTCGACGACGCCGATACCGCGCTCGACGAGATTGCCCAGGCGCTCCGTACGAGGCTGGCTGCCTGACGTCGGCAGCTGACGCAGCGACGGTGTGTTCGGGGTTGAAGTGGTCAGGTGGTTCTGCGCGGGGCGGAGTGGGAGTCGATGAAGTAGGCGTGGCGTTCCGCGAGCAGGCGGCGGGCCATCGGCAGGTCGGGGGTGTCGGCGTCGGTGCGGAGGTGGAAGGGTGGTGGGAAGTAGCAGTCGCCGACCAGCATGACGTCGGAGTCGGGGTCCACGGCGACGAGCGAGTCCGGGGCGTGGTTGCCGCCGACGAAGCGGAGTACGACGCCGGTCGGCAGCGTGAGGGTGTCGGTGAACGTGCGGTGCGGCAGGACGATCCGGAGTTCGCCGAAGTCCGGTACGGCGAGGGCGCGGGCGCGGAAGCTAGGCCCGAGTTTCGGGTTCTCGGTGACCTGGTCGCGGAGGTACTGATGGCTCCACGGCCGGTCGGCCTCGGCAGCGAGCAGGGCGGTCGCGGACGCGTGGGCGATCACCTCGACGTCCGCCCAGGCGCAGGCGCCCCAGGTGTGGTCCCAGTGGTGATGGGTGTAGACGAGCCAGCGCGGTGCGGGCAGTCCCGCGGCGGCGATGGCCCGCCGGACCTCGCGGGCGTGCGCCGGGCTGTTGCCGGCGTCGATCAGCACGCTGCCCCGCTCGTCCGCGATCACCGCGACCGAGGCGCCGATCGCGTCCGGGTCCGGGTCGTGCGGATACAACCAGACGCGCCCGGCCACGTGCTCGAGCCCCCGGTCGCCGGTGTTCTCACCCATCTGGCCGACGATAGTCGGCATGCAGCTCAGAGCGCGCGACCTGGGGGTCGTCCCCGGCACCCTGCCCACCGGTCCGTTGAACGCGATCACCGACGTTCCCGGCGTCCTGGTCGGCCACACCACCCTCGACGACGGCGCCGACCTGCACACCGGAGTCACCGCGATCGTCCCGACGCCGTCCGCAGGAGCCGGCACCTCAGCAACTGCGTGGTCGCCGCAGACGGCGCTGCCGGCAGCGGTTGCGGTGGGCAACGGATACGGGAAGCTGGTCGGCTCCACCCAGGTGGACGAGCTGGGGCGGCTGGAGACGCCGATCCTGCTGACCGGCACGTTGTCGGTGTTCCGCGCGGCTGACGCACTGCTGACCTACCTGCTCGACCGCGACTCGGCGGCGACCAGCCTGAACCCGGTCGTCGGCGAGACCAACGACGGCTACCTGTCCGACATCCGCCGTCGCCCGATCACCGAGCAGCACGTCCTCGACGCCCTCACCACCGCCTCATCCGGGCTCCCGGCCGAGGGCTGCGTCGGCGCCGGCACCGGAACCGCCGCCCTGGGCTTCAAAGCCGGCATCGGCACGTCGTCCCGCCGAGTGCCGACCCGCACATCCGGAACCGCCCCCGCGAGCGGCACGGTTGGTGCCCTGGTGCAGTCCAACTTCTCCGGCCTGCTCCGAGTCCTCGGTACGCCGATCCCCGCCCCACCCTCGCCGTCCGAGCCCACCGGCAACTCCTGCATGATCGTGCTCGCCACCGACCTCCCGCTCGACGCACGCCAGCTCGGCCGGATCGCCCGGCGCGCGATCTTCGCGCTCGGCCTGATCGGCTCCGACTATGCCCCCGGCAGCGGCGACTACGCCATCGCCTTCAGCACCACACCCTCAGCCCCCGAGCCGTTCCTCGAAGGCAACCTCCGGCCCGTCTTCCAAGCGACCCTCGACGCCGTCGAGGAGGCCCTGCTCAACTCGCTCGTCACCGCCCGCACCACCACCGGATTCCGCGGCCGCACCCGGTACGCCGTACCGCACGAGCTGGTCGCCGCGGCCGGCCTCACGGCGCGGACGGCCCGGGCTTGACGTCCTCCGACGGTGTCGCGTGGGGCACCTGTCGCAGGGTGAGCCCGGACCTCCGCTCCCGCCGCTGGATCGGTGACGGCGGCGCGCACCGAGGCGAACTCCTGCTCGTGGTGGGATCTGCTGTGCTGCGGCAGGTCGCTCCGCCGATGGCGTCACCTCTTTCGAGCGGAACGGGCCCGGCCGCCGTTGTCACACGCCGCCGGAACCCGTCCCGCGGCGTTCATCGCGTGCTCAGCCGGTAGGCATGGATCACTGTCTGCTCGGCTTTGGTTCCCTCCGAGTCGGTCGCCGTCGCCCGCAGCGACACGTAGCCGGCCCGCTGCGGATGCTCGATCACTGCGGTCTGCCCGTTCAGCCTGGCCGCTCGCCAGGTCGCGCCGTCGTCGTAGGAGACCTCGACCTTCAGCGAGGTCAACGTTCCGCGCGCAGCTCCGTGCTGCACCTGCAGGTGGACCGGTACGGCGTACAACCCTCCGGCCGGCGCCTCGTTCCGATCGTTCAGCTTCGGCGCGAACCGGATCAGCGTCAACGGCAGCGGGGTGCTTTCGGTCGTGCTGCCCGACCGGAAGGTCCAGGCAGCGGACTGACGGGTGCTGAACGGCGAGTTGCCGCGAACCGCCTCGGTCTCCAGCCGGTACGTCGCCTGCCCGGCCGGTACTTCGGTGGCCAGGAAACCGGCCGACGCGGACGAGGCGACCTGGACGCCGTCGCGCAGCAGTCTGGTGGTGGCGGAACCGACGGCCGCATCACCGACGTGGCCGAGGTTCTGGCCGGAGTACGGCATCAGGCTGACGAGCATCGCGTCCCGTGTCCGGCACGAGCAGCGCAGGGGATCCTGCGCGGGCATGAACGGCCCGACGTTCCATCGCTCTGTGCCTGCCCACCCCGCCTTGGCGAAGACTCGGGGAACGACTGCCCTGTGCTGAGCGACCGCCTCGCCCGTCTCCCGGTCGGCCCACTGGTCGACGGTGGCGGAAAACTCGAAGCCTGGTGAGTAGCGCTCGACGATCGTTCCGGGCGTCGTGATCGCTGCAATTCCGTCCTTCTCGGCAACCCCGCCCGGCATCTGTGCGGCGATCGTGGTCCGTAGCTCGGCGAGATCCTGGTCGCGGAACCGGCGGTTCAGCGTGGTGGGGACCTTGCCGTCCTCCGACCACTTCAGATGGTACTGGTACGGGCTTCCCGTGTAGCCGCCGTTGCCGTCCAGCTTGGCGAGAAGGCCTTCCAGGTCGAAGTGGTACTTGCCCGGTGCCGAAGTCCGCGACGGCCGGATCCGGAGGTCCTCGACGATCGGGAACAAGTCGGTGCCCCCGGCCGAGAATCCGATCGAGTCCTCGCCGGCGTAGGGCGTATCACGCCAACTGGAGATCTGGTGCCCGCCCAGCTCCGCTTCGGGGCGGTCCGTGCCGAAGCCGATCGGCACGGTGTCGCGCGCGTCCAGAGTCAGCGTCGTGGTGCCGGAGACAGTGGTCTCCGGCTCGATGAAGTAGGCGGCGCTGTAACTGAAAGGCTGTTCGCTGTTGATCCTGAAGAGGAACGAATCGAAGTAGTACCTGCCTTTCGGCAGCCGTACGGAGGACGTCGCCTCCGGGAAGTGCAGCAAGGCGAAGCCGGGCCTGTCGACGTTGGCGATCAGGAAGTGGTCCGGCCGAGCGGGGCGGCCGTCCCAGTCCACCGTCTTGACCGTCACGTCGTAGCTTTCCACCTCGCGATAGAGAGCGACGGTGATCCGCACCCGCGTGGTGCCGGCGCTGGCGACCAGTGCCCCTTTGTAGGTCCCGTCCGGCCCATCGACCGCGGGATGGGCGATCAGACCGGCCGAGGCCGATCCGTGCGCCGGTACGGTCAGATTTTTCGCTGTCACCGTGAACATCCCGGCGGGAGCTGGTTCGCCCCCGGGGGCTTCGACGTCGTCGGCGGACAGGGTCAGGGTGACCGGCTGGTCACTGTCGTTGTGATAGGTCACCGTACGGGTGATCGGCTGGTCGTCGTGGTGCGGCCACTGCGCCGTGCCCAGGTTCAGGCTACCGATGGCCGGCCGAACCTGCTGAGTCGTCGCTCGTGCGACATCGACCCGGCCCGAGCCCTGCTGGTAGACGGTGAGGGCTTGGTTGGGCTCGGCTGTGCCCATCAGTGCGGCTTTCAGCCGGCCGGCGGTCCAGTCGGGGTGCTGCCCGGCCAGGATCGCGGCGGCGCCCGCGACGTGCGGGGTTGCCATCGAGGTTCCGCTCAACCGGGAGTAGCCGGCGCCGACCGGTTCACCGACGGTCGCGTGCTGAGCCCGGGCGGCGACGATGCCGACGCCAGGAGCCGTCAGGTCGGGCTTGATCGCCCCGTCGCCGACGCGCGGACCCCGGGACGAGAACTCGGCCAGGTGGTCGGAGCTGTCCACCGCCCCGACGGCCAGGGCGGCATCGGCCGAGGCCGGGCTGCCGACGGTCTGGCTGCCTGGTCCGTCGTTGCCGGCAGCGACGACGAACAACGCGCCGGACTCGGCCGTGAGCCGGTCGACCGCCTGTTCCAGCGGCGTGGTCCCGTCGCCCGGGTCGCTGGAGCCGAGGCTGAGGTTCACCACGTCCGCGCCCTGCGCGACGGCCCATTCCATGCCCGCCAGCACCCCGGACTCCGAGCCCGTACCGTCATCGCCCAGCACCTTGCCGTTGAGCAGTTGGGTATCGGGCGCGACGCCGCGGTGGTTGCCGCCGGAGGCCGCGCCACTGCCCGTGATGATCGAGGCGACATGGGTTCCGTGGCCGGAACGGTCGTCGGTGCCGGACTCGCTGCCGGTGAAGTCCTGCTCCTGCACGACGGCGTCCGACAGATCGGCGTGCCCGGTGTCGATGCCGGTGTCGAGCACGGCGACCTTGGTGCCGGCCCCGGTGTGTCCGGCCTGCCAGGCGGCCGTTGCCCCTATCTGCGGGACGCTGCGGTCCAGCGTGGCCTCCACCGTGCCGTCCAGCCAGATCTTCTGCACTCCGGTCGCCAGCGTTCTCTTCGCGCTGCCACGTACGCTGTTCCAGAACTCCGCCGCCTGGGCCTTCGGCTCGCGCAGTGCCACGGCGCCGACACTGCCGAGGCCGAGTTTGCGCCCGACGGACGTCATGGCCCGAAGTTTCTCGCTGCTCCCGGCGACGATCAACGGAATGTCACCGCGCGACCGGTCGTCGAAGTCGAGTTCGGCCAGTCTTGTCACGTTGAACAGTCGCCGGTCGACCCGTCCCTCGGCCACCAGCGCCGCCGCGTCGTACGGCAGGACGTGGGTGTCAGCACCTTGCTTGGAGATGTGGAACCGCATGCCTGCCCGGCCCGGCCCACCCCGCACGACGGGCGGTTCGGCGCCCCGCAGCCGGACCTGATCGCCGGAGATCAAGGTGATCGTGGTGTCCGGCCCGCCGTGCCCGGCCGGCGCGGCCTGCAGATCGGCGGAGCTCGCAGCTGTCCCGGTGATACCGGTCATCGCCACAGCGAGCGCCAGTGCCCCCGCGACCAACCTTCGTCGCCATGTCCTCACGAACTCTCCTCGCCATCGGTATCTGCAACACCCCGTCACCGACCTACGACGCCGAGCTCACCGGTCATGTCACACGAGAGGCCGGGCCCTCACGGCGCGGGATAGAGCGCAGCCACCGACAACGCCATCCGCCTGATCTCTTCCCGCACTTCCGGCGGCTCGAGCACCTCCAGCTCGGCGCCGAACCGGATGAACTGCGCCGCCGCGTTGCCGACCGACTCGATCGGCACGGTCGCGACCACGGTCCCGTCCGGGCCCGGTTCGGCGCCCTCGATCGCCTTTTCCAGCAGCGGAAACGAGAGGTCCTTCAACCGCCGAGCCAACCCGGCCGACACCCGGACCACGGCCTCGCCGGTGAACCGCCGCCGGTCGAACTCGTCCAGGTGCTCCTGCCAGCGCCGCGCCAGGTCGAAGTCGGCCGGCCGGGTGAACACCGTGCCGGTCATCGTCAGCGCGAGGATGTTCGACACCCGATACGTCCGCACGCCCCCGGATGCGGCCGCGACGACGTACCAACTGCCGTGCTTCAGCACCAGCCCGTACGGATCGAGGGTCCGCTCCACCTCGCGCGGCTCCTCCCAGCGACGGTAGAGCACGGTGATCCGCCGATCCTGCAGCACGGCCTCCGCGACCTGCGCCAGGTACGGCGAGTCCTCCGCCTCCCGGTACCACGCGGGCATGTCGAGGTGGAACCGGTTCTTCAGCCGCCCGGCGCGATCCCGCTGGTCGGGCGCCAACGCCGCCAGCAGCTTCAACTCCACCGCCGAGGTCTCAGCCGTCAGCCCGAGCGCGGCCGCCGGCCCGGGCATACCCACCAGGAACAGCGCAGCCGCTTCCTGCTCGGTGAGCCCGGTCAGCTTCGTCCGGTACCCGTCCACCAGCCGATAGCCACCCGCCCGCCCCTGATCGGCGTACACGGGCACTCCCGCCGCGGCCAGCGCCTCGACGTCGCGGTAGATCGTCCGCAGCGAGACCTCCAGCTCCTCCGCCAGCTCACGCGCCGTCAACTGCCGCCGCGTCTGCAACAGCAGCAAGATCGACAACAACCGGCTGGACCGCATCCGCCCACAGTATCCGCAAACGCTGCCATGGCCTGTCAGGTTTCGACGGCAGGCTCGGGGCATGACCGAATGGACCAAAGAGACCGGGGACTTCGACTTCCTCAACGGGCACTTCGACGTCGTGCACCGGCAGTTGCTCAAGCCGCTCACCGGTAGCGACGAGTGGGAGGAGTACGCCGGCACCTGCAGCGCGCGAACGCACTTCGACGGCGCGATCAGCATCGACGAGATGCAGTTCCCGACCAAGGGGCACTACGGGATGTCGCTGCGGCTGTTCGACCCGGAGAGCAAGGAGTGGACGATCTACTGGGTGAACAGCAAGACGTACGAGCTGTTCCCGCCGGTGCGCGGCCGCTGGGAGGGCGGTTCCTGCTGGCTGGTCGGCGAGGACGAGCACGAGGGCCGGCCGATCCTCGCGAGCTACCGGTGGTCCGACGTCACCGACACCACCGCGCACTGGGAACAATCGTTCTCGGTGGACGGCGGTGAGACGTGGGAGCTCAACTGGACGATGGACTTCACCCGCCGCGACACCGAGCCGCCGCCGGTGGACGCGCCGAAGGTGACCGGCGACTTCGACTTCCTGCCGGGCGCGTGGGACCTGCACAACCGCCGGCGCAAGCCGGCCCTCGGCGATCCGGCCGAGTGGTACGAGTTCGAGTCGACGATGAAGGTGTGGAGCTACTTCGACGGCGCGGTCAGCTTCGACGAGGGCTGGTTCCCCTCGCTGGGCTTCCGCGGCGCCACCTTCCGGCTCTACACCCCGGACTCCGGCACCTGGTCGATCTACTGGATCAACAGCCGGCGCGGCAGGCTCGAGCCCCCGGTGGTCGGCTCGTTCAGCAACGGCGTCGGCGTGTTCGAGGGCGCGGACGTCTGGGAGGACCAGCCGATCGACGTCCGCTTCACCTGGACGCCCGGCGACCGGCAGGCGTCGTGGGAGCAGTCCTTCTCTCCCGACGGCGGCGCGACCTGGGTGCCCAACTGGCAGATGACCCACACCCGCACGAGCTGATCGACAGCAGACTGCGAGTGATCTGAGAGGCGTCCCCGGCACCGTGGGAACCGGCCGATCTGCTCCGGTCGGCCGGTTCCTACTCGGGAGGACTCATGAAGATCTTCAGCTCACGCCTCGGCCGGCTGGCAGCCGCCGGTGTACTCGCCGCGAGCAGCCTCGCCCTGACCACCGGTCCGGCCACCGCCGCGGCGCCGCCTGAGCCCGCCACCGCACGGTCCAGCACCGCACAGCCCAGCACCGCACCGGCCGTCGCCGACTCCGGTGTCACCCGGGCCGCCGGCGGGTACGAGCGCTGCCCCGACGGCTACATCTGCCTGTTCCAGTGGCGCAACGGCACCGGCCCGATGGCATGGTTCAAGTACCAGTCACCAGACCTCCGCCAGCAGGGCATGAACGACACCGTCAGCTCGGTCTGGAACCGCACGCCGTGCCAGTGGGTGATGTTCGAAGGCCTCAACTACACCGGCTGGCACGAGTACTTCTTCATCAACGAGGGCTACGTGACCTGGCCCGGCGGGCACTGGAGCGGCGTCGAGGACAACGTCAGCTCCTTGCGCATCTCGTTCTGCCCGTAGCGGGGTGGGTAGGAGGCAACCGCCGCCTATCGCACCAGCAGCTCACAGCCCCTTGATTGCCACCAGCGTGGACAGCGCCGCCTGGGTCGACTCGTAGCCCTTGTCCTCGCGGGAGTCCGGCAGGCCCGCGCGGTCGAGGGCCTGCGGGTCGTTGTCGCAGGTGAGCAGACCGAAGCCGACCGGTACGCCGGTGCTCAGGCCGACCTGCATCAGCCCGTCGGTCGCCGCCTGGCACACGTACTCGAAGTGCGGGGTGTCGCCCCGGATGACGACGCCCAGCGCCACCACCGCGTCGTACCCGGACTTCGCCGCGTGCAGGGCCGCCACCGGCAGCTCGAACGAGCCGGGGACCCGGATCACGGTGTAGTCGGTGACGCCGGACTCGTCCAGTGCCCGGATCGCGCCGGCGACCAGCGCGTCGGTGACTTTCGGGTGCCACTGCGCGGCGACCACCGCGACCCGGGCCCCGTCCACCCGTGGCATTTCGATCGAGGGCGCTCCGCTGCCGGACACTAGATGACTCCGTTCTCGTCGGTGCCGGTGGGCAGGTGGTGGCCCATCCGGTCGCGCTTGGTGCGCAGGTACCGCAGGTTGTGCTCGGTCGGGTTGATCGAGATCCCGCGCCGCTCGACCACGTCGATCCCGTAGCCCTGGACGCCGGACAGCTTGTCCGGGTTGTTGGTGAGCAGCTTGACCGAGGTGATGCCCAGGTCGGCCAGGATCTGCGCGCCGGTGCCGTAGTCGCGGGCGTCGGCGGGCAGTCCGAGGTCCAGGTTCGCGTCGACCGTGTCGCGGCCGGCGTCCTGCAGCTCGTACGCCTGCAGCTTGTGCAGCAGCCCGATCCCCCGGCCCTCGTGCCCGCGCAGGTAGACCACCACACCACCTTCGGCCGCGACCTGCCGCATCGCCTCGTCCAGCTGCGGACCGCAGTCGCAGCGCAGCGAGCCGAACGCGTCCCCGGTCAGGCACTCCGAGTGCAGCCGGACCAGGGTCGGCCCGGCTCCGATCTCACCGCGGACCAGTGCGAGCTGCTCCGACCCGTCGACGACGTTGCGGTAGCCGTGGGCAACGAAGTCGCCGTACCGGGTCGGCAGCGTGGTGGTCGCCACCCGCAGGATCTGGCTCTCGGTGCGGCGCCGGTAGCGGATCAGGTCCTCGATCGAGATCAGCACCAGGCCGTGCTCGTCGGCGAACGCCCGCAGGTCCTGGCCGCGCTTCATCGTGCCGTCGTCGTTGACCAGCTCGGCGATCACCGCGGACGGCCGCAACCCGGCCAGCCGGGCCAGGTCGAGGGAGGCCTCGGTGTGCCCGGGCCGGACCAGTACGCCGCCCTCGCGGGCCCGCAGCGGGAACACGTGACCGGGCTGGACCAGGTCGTACGACTCCGACGCCGAGTCGGCCAGCACCCGGATCGTCCGGGCCCGGTCGGCCGCGGAGATCCCGGTCGTCACGTTGTCGCGGGCATCGACCGAGATCGTGTACGCCGTGCGCAGCCGCTCGCGGTTGTGCGGCGTCATCAGCGGGATGCCGAGCCGGTCCAGCTCGGCGGCCTCCATCGGCACGCAGACCACGCCCGAGCTGTACCGGATCAGGAACGCCAGCAGTTCCGGCGTCGCCTTGGACGCGGCGAACACCAGGTCGCCCTCGTTCTCCCGGTCCTCGTCGTCGACCACGATCACCGGCCGGCCGGCCCGGATCTCCTCGATCGCGTGCTCGATCGTGTCGAGCTTCAGCACCTCGCCCATCAACCCACCACCACTGGTTCAGGGGCGACCGTGACGGCCTCCCGCTTGTTGATCCGCCACCACGCGACGAACCCGACCACGCAGAACAACCCGTACACGACGTACATCGCCGCCGACGGGTAGAACTTCGACTGCAGCAGCAGCGGGACGCCGACGACGTCCACCGCGATCCAGATCAGCCAGAACTCGACGAAACCGCGGGCCATCCCGTACGTCGCGAGAATCGAGCCGGTCAGGATCCAGGCGTCCCACTGCGGACCCCAGGAGTCCAGCTCCCGCAGTACGAAGTACGAGACCGCGTAGAGCACGACGGCCGCGCCCAGCAGCTGCAGCCGCTCGCGCGCGGACGCCCACCGCGGCTGGACGCCGGTCTGCGCGCCGCCGTGGCGGGTCTGGTACCAGCGGTACCAGCCGTAGAGGCTGACCAGCGCGAAGAACACCTGGCGACCGGCCTGGCCCCACAGGTCCTTGTCCTGCGGCGTGTCGAACAGCCCGCCGACGAAGACCGTGAACAGCAGCACGTTGCCGATGATGCCGACCGGCCAGGCAGCGACCAGCCGGCGCATGCCGAACACGGCGCTGCCCAGCCCGAAGACGTTGCCGACGATCTCGCGGACCAGCACCGGGGACCCGGCGATCGTCACCTGCTCGTGCAGCAACCAGTCGAACACGGTCATTGCTTGCCTCCCACAACCGAAGCGGCGGCGCCCTGCGCGGTGAGCAGCCGCTCGACGTACTTCGCGATCACGTCGACCTCGAGGTTGACCGTGTCGCCGATCCGGTTGCGGCCGAGCACGGTGAGCTCCAGCGTGGTCGGGATCAGGCTGATCCCGAAGGTGCCGGTGGCGTCGTCCACGTCGGTGACCGTCAGCGAGACGCCGTCGACCGCGATCGAGCCCTTCTCCGCGACGTAGCGCAGGAGCTCCGGCGCGGCCGAGATCCGGACCACCTCCCAGTGCTCGGCCGGCTCGCGGCTCACGATCGTGCCGACGCCGTCGACGTGGCCCTGCACGATGTGGCCGCCCAGCCGGGCGTGCGCGGTGACCGCGCGTTCGAGGTTGACGGCCCCGCCCTGCGCGACGCCGCCGAGGCTCGTCCGCTGCAGCGTCTCGCGCATCACGTCGGCGGTGAAGGTGCCCTCGCCGGTCTCGACCACGGTCAGGCAGCAGCCGTTGACCGCGATGGAGTCGCCGTGACCGGCGTCCGCGGTGACCTTGGGGCCTCGGATGGTGAGCCGGGCCGCGTCCCCGTCGAGCAGGTCCAGCGACTCGACCGTGCCGAGCTCTTCGACGATTCCGGTGAACATGTCAGTGCGTCCTTTGCTCGAGCGGCGTCAGGGTCAGCCGGACGTCGTCGCCGAGGCGAGTGACGTCCGCAAGCTGGAACCGCCGCAGGTGGTCGATAGATTCCGCACCCAGGTCGCCGATCGCCGCGAAGCCCGAGCCGAGCACCGCCGGCGCGACGTACGCGACGATCTGGTCGACCAGCCCGGACCGCAGGAACGCGGCGGCCAGTGTCGGGCCGCCTTCGAGCCACAGGTGGCGGATGTGGTGGTCGTCGAGCTGCCGGAGCACCTCGGCGGGGTCGTGGGTGGGCAGCAGCAGCGTCTCGGCCCGGTCGTTGCGGACCCGGGCGGTCGCCGGGATCTCGCGGTCGCCGACGACGACCCGCAGCGGCTGCCGGCCGACCGGGCGGTCCTGCGCGTCCCGCACGGTCAGCTCCGGGTCGTCGGTCAGCACGGTCTGGGTGCCGACCGCGATCGCGTCGCACTCGGCGCGCTGCCGGTGCACGTCGGCGCGGGCCTGCTCGCCGGTGATCCAGCGGCTCGACCGGTCCGGCGCGGCGCTGCGGCCGTCCAGGGTGGTGGCGAACTTCCAGGTCACGAACGGCCGGCCCATCCGGACGCTGTGCAGCCAGACGTGGTTGACCGCCTCGGCCTCCGCCCGCAGCAGCCCCTGCTCGACGTGCACGTTCTTGCTGCGCAGCTTGTCGGCACCACCGGCCGCCTGCCGGTTCGGGTCCGGTACGGCGTACAGGACGCGGGCGACGCCGGCCTCGATCAGGGCGTCGGCACACGGACCGGTCCGGCCGGTGTGGTTGCACGGCTCCAGCGTCACGTACGCCGTACCGCCGCGGGCGCGGTCGCCGGCCATCCGCAGCGCGGCGACCTCGGCGTGCGGGCCGCCGGCCACCGCGTGGAAACCCTCACCGGCGGGATGGCCGTCCCGGCCGGTGATCACACAGCCGACGACCGGGTTCGGGTGGGTGCTCCCGAGGCCCCGCGCGGCGAGCTCGATCGCACGCCGCATCCAGGCGACGTCGATCGGCGAAGCGTTTGTCACAGACGATCCCTCGTTGTCACGGACCGCATTCCGGGGTCATGACAACCGGCTCGCGCGCACCACCCGACCTACCGGCCGTCGAACACCCGGCCCGCATGCCGGAGCGCACCCGCCGATCGCGTGCGCCTCCCATCCGGACTTTCACCGTCGGTCCCGGAATTCCACCAGGTCAACCAGCCGACACCTTCGTCGGCCGGGTCGCGGACTGTCACCGCCGGCTCGGAATTACACCGACCCCGGAGCACGCGAGTGGGTTCACTCGTACTCGCAGTGTACGACGCCCCGCCCGGCCCGCCGATGTTGCTTCCACCACTCGGTCACCAGCCTCTGGCCCGGCCGGAGGCGGGAAAAGCCCTTCGAACCGTCACGGACGGACTGCTATCGTGGCACTGAGTCACCGATCTCCAGGAGAAGCGAACGTGGCAGGAGTTGACGACGACATCTCGGGGTGAGTCCCGAGGTGACAGGCCACCGGCCGGCGCGTGAGTGCCGAGGCCGCGGCCTGATCGGCGTTTCCTGACCACTCGTTCCTCGCCGGCCGCGGCGCGTACCGGCGCATCTTCTCCCGAGGTCTCTCGCATGTCCGAACCGTTTGTCGTGTGCTCCTCCCTGTCCTTCACCTGGCCGGACGACACTCCCGTCTTCCAGGACCTCGCCTTCACCGCCGGCGCCGGCCGGACCGGTCTGGTCGCGCCGAACGGCGCCGGCAAGAGCACGCTGCTCAAGCTGATCGCGGGTGAGCTGACACCCACCTCCGGCAGCGTGTCCGTCGACGGCGTGCTCGGCTACCTCCCGCAGAGCCTGCCGCTGGTCGGCGACCTCACCGTCGCCGAGGTGCTCGGCGTCCAGCCGGTGATCGACGCGATCGACGCGATCGAGGCCGGCGACGTGCACGAACGGCACTTCACCACCGTCGGCAACGACTGGGACATCGAGGAACGGACCCGCGCCCAGCTCGACCGGCTCGGTCTGGACGCCGAGCTCGACCGCCGGCTGAGCACGTTCAGCGGCGGCCAGGTGATCTCGCTCGGCCTGGCGGCGCAGCTGCTGAAACAGCCCGGCGTCCTGCTGCTCGACGAGCCGACCAACAATCTCGATCTGGACGCCCGCCGCAAGCTGTACGCCGTACTGGAGAACTGGAACGGCTGCCTGTTGCTGGTCAGCCACGACCGGGCGCTGCTCGACCGGATGGACCGCATCGCCGAGCTGGAGCGGGGCGAGGTCACCTCCTACGGCGGCAACTTCAGCGCGTACGAGGAGGCGGTCGAGCAGGAGCGCGAGATCGCGGAGAAGAACATCCGCAGCGCCGAGCAGGAGCTGAAGCGGGAGAAGCGCGAGCTGCAGCAGGCGCGTGAGCGGGCGCAGCGCCGGGCGAGCACCGCGCAGCGCAACCTCAAGGACGCCGGCCTGGCGAGGATCGTCGCCGGCAACCTGAAGCGCAGCGCCGAGGTGTCGGCGGCGAAGTCGAACGCGGTGCACGCCAACCGGCTCAGCGACGCCAAGGCCAAGCTCGACGAGGCGGGACGGGCCCGGCGGGACGAGCCGAAGATCGCGCTGGAACTGCCAGGCACCAGCGTGCCGGCGGGTCGCACGGTCTTCGAGGGCAGCGGGCTGAAGGTGCCGTTCGCCGACCTCTTCGCGGGTGAGGGCGCGGCGCTGAGCATCCGCGGTCCCGAGCGCATCGCCCTCACCGGACCCAACGGTTCAGGCAAGTCGACGGTGCTGCGGTGGATCCAGGGCGAGCTGGAGGCCGGCCGGGTCAAGCGCGCGGACGGCCGCATCGCGTACCTGTCCCAGCGCCTCGACCTGCTCGACCTGGACCGCACGGTCGCGCAGAACCTCGCCGCCTTCGCGCCGACGATGCCCGAGGCGCAACGGCTGAATCTGCTGGCGCGCTTCCTGTTCCGCGGCCAGCGCATCCACCTCCCGGTCGCGGCGTTGTCGGGCGGCGAACGCCTGCGTGCCACCCTCGCCTGCGTCCTGTACGCCGAACCCGCGCCCCAGCTCCTCCTGCTCGACGAGCCCACCAACAACCTCGACCTGGTCAGCGTCGAACGGCTCGAGTCCGCCCTGAACGCCTACCAAGGCGCCTTCGTCGTCGTCAGCCACGACGAACGCTTCCTGGCCCAGATCAACCTCACCCGCCGGCTGACCCTCGCCGAAGGTCGTCTGACGGCTTGACCGCCCGCGCCTTCGTGCCGCCGCGGTGGACGCGGACCTCGCCCGCCGGCGGGCGGGTGGCAGTGGGCGTGGTGCCGCCGCGTTGTAGTTTCTGGCGGGTGGAGGCGTTGGCGGGGCGGTACCGGCTGATCGACTTGATCGGGACCGGCGGCATGGGGTCGGTCTGGCGGGCGTGGGACCTGCGCAAGCAGGCGTACGTCGCGGCCAAGGTGCTCGGGCAGCACGACGCAGGGATGTTGCTGCGGTTCGTCCGGGAACAGTCGCTGCGGATCCAGCACCCGCACGTGGTCGCGCCGCACGGGTGGGCCGCGGACGACGACAAGGTCGTCTTCGCCATGGACCTGGTCCGTGGTGGGTCGGTGGCGACGCTGCTGGGTGATCACGGGCCGCTGCCCGCGGCGTACGTCGCTGTGCTGCTCGACCAGGTACTGCACGGGCTGTCCGCGATCCACGCGGCCGGCGTCGTGCACCGCGATCTCAAGCCCGCGAACCTCCTGCTCGAAGCCACCGGCACGGGCCGCCCGCACCTGCGGATCTCCGACTTCGGCATCGCCGGCCTCGTCGACGAACCCCGGATGACCCGCCACAGCACGATCCTCGGCACCCCCGGCTACCTCCCGCCCGAGCAACTGGCCGGCGCGGACCCGGATCCGCGCCAGGACCTGTACACCGTCGGCGCCGTCGCCGCCGAACTCCTCACCGGCGTACGCCCGACCTCCACCGGCGCCCTCCCCGCCCTCGACGGTCCTCTGGCCAACCTCATCCACCGCCTCACCGCCGCAGACCCCGATGCCCGCCCGGCCGCAGCCGAAGAAGCCGGCCGCCTGCTCGCCGAGTCCGGCGCCCTCCCCGCCCCCGACACAACCCCCTGGACCCACCACCCGGATCCACCCGAAGTCTTCGACCAACTCCCCCCGCTCCCACCCCTGTGGACCCCCACCGGTCCCGCGCCAGTCGCTACTCCCGTCCGCCCGCCGATCTCCTCCACCGCACTCATGGAGCCCACGCCCGCGAGCCCGTCCGGCGGCCACCACGCGACCGCCTCGGGGTCGGCCCGGGGTCGCGCGCCCGACCCGTCCGCGCACGCCGTCGGGAGCCCGGCGCCGACACCCGCCGGCACCACGCCGTCTCGCGGCGTCGCGTCGCCCCGCCGCCCTCTCCTGTTGCTGGCGATCGGCAGCTTCGCCGGCGCCACCACCTTGGCCGCCGCAGCCGCCTGGCTGCTCCTCCGCTGACCCGCCCCCGTCCATCTGCCCGGCCGGCCCTCAACGCCACCGCGTTCCGCAGTCCAGGCAGCTCCGGCTGCTGAACCTGCGCCACTCAGCAACCCTCCCGAGCGCGGCCCCGCCGTGTCGAGTCCGCGCTCGGGAAAGCTGCCGGCGGCAGGTTATTGAGTGGTGGAGAACCTGTCCCCAGCATTCATGCGGGATGTCGTCGCCCACGAAGGGCGCCAGGCCGGCTCGGGCGTCGCCGGCAGAGCTCGGAGATGCTTCACGACTGCTCGCAGCCCCGGATGCGGATTCGTTCTCGGCAGGATGAGCGACAGCGGGTACGCGAGCACCGGGTTCTCGATCGGGATGCGGCGAAGGTCGTACTGCGCCGGCCAGAGGTACCGGTCCCCGGCGCCGACGAGGGTGGCGAGGTCGTCGGAGTCCGCGAGGGCGTCGAGCAGAACCTCGGTGCCGAAGTTCGGGCCGGTGGCGTCGATACGGAGGGCGAAGGCGCCGGCGAGCCGGTCGTAGAACTCCGACCATTCGCTGCCCGGCGCGATGCCCGGCACCCAGATCCGGTGCCCTCGCAGCTGGGACGGCGTCAGCGTGCGCGCGCCGGCGAGCGGGTGCCGCGGCCCGGCCAAGAGCTCCAGCGCGGAGTCGAACGCGGGGATCATCCGCACGTCGCGCGGCAGCGTCGCCGGGTCGGTGACCGATCGGAACGAGGCGTCGACGTCTCCTGCCTGGACGGCGGCGACGGCCACGCGCGGGTCGTCGACCCGCAGCGTCACCACGTCGAGGTCGGTCCCGGGATGCGCCCGCCAGTAGTCGTGCAGCACGACGGCCTGCGCGGATCGCAGCCCGAGCACGTCGATCCGCAGCGCCCGCGAGCCCGGCCGGATCGCGGCGACAGCGCGATCGACGCCGATGACGAGGCTCCGGGCGTGCGGCAGAAAGGCCTGGCCGTCGAGAGTCAGCTCGACGCCGCGGGCGGTGCGGATGAACAGCTCACGGCCTAGTCGCCGCTCGAGGGTGGCGATCCGCTTCGACACCGCCTGTTGCGTCACGCCGAGCTCATCGGCCGCCTGCTGCAGCTGTCCGAGCTCAGCCGCGCGAACGAACGAGCGCACCGCCTCGGTATCCACCGCGCCACCCTATGCCTGCCCAAGCGACGTGAGCCCCGGCTGGTCTGTGACCTGCCGGGGCTCAGGAACTGCGTCGATCAGCGGGGGTACGGGCCACCCTGGTTCGAGCCGGGGTGGCCAGGCCCCTGCGGCGGGTACTGCTGTCCCGCGTACGGCGCACCAACTTGCCGCTGTCACCGTCGGCCGGCGCTGCCTGGGCGGGGCTGGCCGGGTGACCTGCCAGCACCACCGCCGCCGCCAGCACCAGAGCCGCGGAGTGGCGGTACGTCCGCGTTCGCACCATCGTGTCCTCCCAGAGATTCGCTATCGCAACCTTCGCAGTTTGCTATCGCGAATGCCAACTCCCGCCCTCAGTGGCTTTTTTGATTCGCGGCTGCGAAGATTGACCGCAGCCCACCGCGGGCGGCCCTCGAAGGAGCACGGCACGGCGATGGACCAGACGGCACACAACCTGCAGCAGCAGACCGAACTGTACGGCGAGCCGCTGGGCGACCTGATCCGCCGGATCGGCGGCGCGCTCGGCCTCACCCAGGCCCGGCTGGCCGAGGCGATCGGACTGTCGGCGCCGATGCTGTCCCAGCTGATGAGCGCCCAGCGGGTGAAAATCGGCAACCCGGCGGTGGTGTCCCGGCTGCAGGCCCTCGACGAGCTCGCCGCCCGCGCCGGCGCCGAGCAGCTGAGCCCCGAGGAGCTCGCCGCCGCGCTGGACCAGATCCGCGGCGCGACCGGCGCCTTCACCCGGTCGGCGCCGCGGGCAACGGTCACCCGGGCGAGCAGCCGGTCCGTGGTCCGCGAGATCCAGGACCTGTTCCGCGCGGTCGCCTCCGCCGAGGAGGTGCAGCGGGCCGCGGACCTGATCGGGCCCGAGTCACCGCGACTTGCCGAACTGCTGCTCGCCTACGGTGCGGGACGAACCGATGACGCTGTGGCACACTTCGAGCGTCATTCCGGTTGATATACCACAGTCGGAGTAGACATTCCGGAGCCGTCTCATCCGGTGTCACGACGGAATGCGCCGCCCGCGGGCGGCGTTAGCGTCGTTCGGTGGGTCATCCCCACCGTTCCAGCCCCCTGCTTGTTGAAGGAGACACCTGTGCGCGCCATCAGCGCTTTCCGCCGGATCGCAGCTCTCGGTACGGCCATCACCCTGGCCGTCACGCTCGCGGCCTGCGGCAGCGACGACCAGACGGATGCCTCCGGCCCCGACCTGGGCCTGCTCCAGCCGGGCACCCTGCGGATCGGCACGCTCACCGACGCCCCGCCGAACGTGTACGTCAAGGACGGCAAGTTCACCGGCTTCGACAACGACCTGATCACCGCGGTCGCGGCCAAGCTGAACCTCAAGCCGGAGTTCGTCGGCACCGACTTCTCCGCGCTGCTGTCACAGGTCAACGGCGGCCAGTACGACCTCGGCAGCTCCTCGATCACGGTCACCGAGGCCCGCAAGAAGACCGTTGCGTTCAGCAACGGCTACGACTTCGGCTACCTCGGCCTGAACACCACCAAGACCTCCGGCATCAGCTCGTTCGACCAGCTGACCGGCAAGCGCGTGGTGGTCGTCCAGGGCACCGTCCAGGACGACTACGCGACCGAGAAGAACCTGAACCCGGTCCGCGTCCCGAACTACAACGCCGCGCTCGGCCAGCTCAAGGCCGGTACGGCGGACGCCTGGGTCTCGCCTGCCGAGATCGGCGAGAAGATGGCCAAGGAGCAGGGCGGCGGCACGGTGATCCTGGCCGCGAAGGAGCTCAGCGAGGCGCCGATGGCCTTCGCCGTCGCCAAGAGCAACGACAAGCTGCGCGAGGCGGTCAACAAGGCGCTGGACGAGGTGATCGCCGACGGCACCTGGACCAAGCTGGTCGAGCAGTACTACCCCGGCCGCGCCGTACCGGCGAACTTCAAGCCCGGTAGCGGCACCGTGAAGTTCACCGCGCCCAAGGCCAGCGGCGCCCCCGCCGCCGGCTGATGGACATCTGGTCCACCCTCAACGACACCTTTCTCGACTGGGAGTCGATGAAGGCAGTCCTGCCCGAGATGCTCAAGGTGGGACTGGTCAACACGCTCATCCTCGCCGCCGCCTCGGTCGTGCTGGGCACCGTGCTCGGCATGGTCGTGGCGGTGATGGGGTTGTCGCGGCGGCGCTGGCTGCGCTGGCCGGCGAAGATCTACACCGACATCTTCCGTGGCCTGCCCGCGATCCTGACCATCCTGCTGATCGGCCAGGGCCTGTCGCCGATCACCCGGCACTGGTGGGGGCCGAACCCCTACCCGCTGGGCATTCTCGCGCTGTCGCTGATCGCCGCCGCCTACATCGGTGAGATCTTCCGCTCCGGCATCCAGAGCGTGGAGAAGGGCCAGTTGGAGGCCGCCCGCGCGCTCGGTTTCGGGTACTCGGCCGGCATGCGGCTGGTCGTCATCCCCCAGGGCGTACGCCGGGTGCTGCCCGCGTTGGTGAACCAGTTCATCGCGCTGGTCAAGGAGTCCAGCCTGGTCTACTTCCTCGGGCTGCTGGCCAGCCAGCGGGAGCTGTTCCGGATCGGGCAGGACGCCGCCGCGACCAACGGCAACCTGTCGCCGCTGCTACTCGCGGGCATCTTCTACCTGATCATCACGGTGCCGTTGACGCACCTGGTGAACTGGTTCGACAAGCGGCTGCGCGAGGGCCGTCCCGCCGATCTCGAGGTCGAGGAGCTCGTCCATGCCGACCACCGCTGAGTCCTTCACCGCCGTCGAGGCGGCCAGCCTGGAACTGACCGGCATCGAGCTGGCGTTCGGCAGCAACAAGGTGCTGCGCGGCGTCGACCTCGCCGTACCGGCCGGCACCACCGCCTGCGTGATCGGCCCGTCGGGTTCCGGCAAGTCGACACTGCTGCGGGCGACCAACCGGCTGCTGGAGCCGGCCGCGGGCGACATCCGGCTCGGCGGCGAGTCCGTGCTGCGCAGCAACCCGGACGAGCTGCGCCGGCGGATCGGCATGGTGTTCCAGCACTTCAACCTCTTTCCGCACAAGACCGTGCTGGAGAACATCACGCTGCCGCTGCGCAAGATCAAGAAGCTGACCAAGGAGGGCGCGGCGGAGGCCGCGCTGGTGCAGCTGGAGCTGGTCGGGCTGAAGGAGAAGGCGTCGGCGCGGCCCGGCAACCTGTCCGGCGGTCAGCAGCAGCGGGTCGCGATCGCCCGGGCGCTGGCGATGAAGCCCGAGGTGATGCTGTTCGACGAGGCCACCTCGGCGCTCGACCCGGAACTGGTCAAGGGCGTGCTGGCGCTGATGGCCGACCTGGCCGGCGCGGGCATGACGATGGTCGTCGTCACGCACGAGATGGGCTTCGCCCGGCAGGTCGCCGACCAGGTCGCGTTCATGGACCAGGGCGTCGTGGTCGAGTCGGTCCCGCCGGAGAAGCTGTTCACCGCGGCGGAGTCGCCCCGGCTACGCCAGTTCCTGTCCCAGGTGCTCTGAGCCACGGGCAACTCAGGCTCGACTGCTGTCTGCGGGCATTGCGTCCGGTATCCGGGTAGTTGACGTGGAAGCGGCGTGGATCCCGGGCATTCGCCGGATCGGGCCGATGGTAGGCGGGTGAGGTCACCAACGTCCCGGGGAGACACATGCGTCACCCGCCCGCCCGCCGCCCGCACCACCCCGCCCACGACTCCCCGCCACCCGAACAGGACCTAGCTCCGCCCAGCGGACGCCCTGCCCCGTCGTCGTTCCGGCCGTTGCCGCCCGACGGCTCCGCCCGGCTGCCAGGGTGGCGGGGAGATCAGTGGGGGCGGGTCAGCGCGCCGATCGTGCTGGCGGTGTCCGCGCTGGTCATCGGGATGATCGCCGCGCTCGGCGCCGGCGACCGACAGCCCGCGCCGGCCGTTCACGCCGCCGCGCCACCGCCGCCGGCGAAGTACGTCGTGCTCACCTTCGACGACGGCCCCGACCCGCGGTACACCCCGCGGATCCTGGACATCCTCGACCAGTACGAGGCGAAGGCGACCTTCTTCGCCGTCGGCACCGAGGTGGCCCGGCACCCCGCACTGACCCGCTCCCTGCACGATCGCGGCCACAGCGTGCAGAACCACACCTGGTCCCACCCGGACCTCCGCAGGCTCTCGGCCGCCGCGTTCGACCGGCAGATCCGGAGCACCGACGAGCAGATCCACGCCCACACCGGCACCACCCCGCGCTGCCTGCGCCCGCCGTACGGCGCGCAGAACCCGGTCGTCGTCCAGCGCGCCGCCGGCCTGGGCAAGCAGCTCGTGCTCTGGGACGTCGACTCCCGCGACTGGGACCGGCCCGGTACAGCGGCGATCGTGCGCCGGGTGGTCACCGGCGCCCGGCACGGCTCGGTCGTTCTCTTCCACGACGGCGGCGGCAACCGGGCGCAGACCGTCGCCGCGCTGCCGACGATCCTGAAGACGCTGAAGGCGAAGGGCTTCGGCTTCCGGGCCACCCGGTGCGAGGGCCCTAGCTGAGCGCGGTGACCAGCGGGACCACGTCGGCGATCGACTCCACGATCCGGGTCGGGCGGTACGGAAAGCGGTCGACCTCGTGCTCACCGGTGGAGCCGGAGAGCACGAGCACGCTGCGCAGGCCGGCCTCCAGACCGCTGATGATGTCGGTGTCCATCCGGTCGCCGATCATCACCGTCGTCTCCGAGTGCGCCTCGATCCGGTTCAGCGCGCTGCGCATCATCAGCGGGTTCGGCTTGCCCACGAAGTACGGCGCGACGCCGGTCGCGCGGGTGATCAGCGCGGCGACCGAGCCGGTGGCCGGCAACGGGCCCTCGGTGGACGGACCGGTCGGGTCCGGGTTGGTCGCCAGGAAGCGGGCGCCGTCGGCGATCAGCCGGATCGCCTTGGTGATCGCCTCGAACGAGTAGGTCCGGGTCTCCCCCAGCACCACGTAGTCCGGCGCCCGGTCGGTCAGCACGTAGCCGACCTCGTGCAGCGCGGTGGTCAGCCCCGCCTCGCCGATCACGTACGCCGTACCGCCGGGCCGCTGGTCGTCCAGGAACTGGGCGGTCGCCATCGCGCTGGTCCAGATCGCCAGTTCCGGCACGTCGATGCCGCCGGCCAGCAGCCGGGCACGCAGGTCCCGCGGGGTGTAGATCGAGTTGTTGGTCAGCACGAGGAACCTCCGCCCGGACGTCTGCAGCGCGGTGATGAACTCGGCCGCTCCCGGGATCGCGCGCTCCTCGCGCACCAGCACCCCGTCCATGTCGGTCAGCCAACTCTCGACCGGCTTCTGCTCGCTCACCGCGCGGTCCGCGCGTTCTCGGCGAGCGTGCGGAGCTTGTCGACCATCGTGTTCGGGTCGTCGGCGGCGTACACGGCCGAGCCGGCCACGAAGACGTCGGCGCCCGCCTCGGCGCACCGCTCGATGGTGTCGGCCGAGACGCCGCCGTCGATCTGGATCCACAGCTCGAGACCGTGCTGGTCCAGCAGCTGCCTGGTCCGGCGGATCTTCGGGACGCAGACGTCGAGGAACTTCTGCCCGCCGAACCCGGGCTCCACCGTCATGATCAGGATCATGTCCAGCTCGGGCAGCAGGTCCTCGTACGGCTCGATCGGCGTCGCCGGCTTCAGCGCCATCGACGCCCGCGCGCCCTTCGCGCGGATCTCCCGCGCGGTCCGGATCGGCGCCCGGCAGGCCTCGGCGTGAAAGGTCACGCTGCTCGCGCCGGCCTCGACGTACCCGGGCGCCCAGCGGTCCGGGTCCTCGATCATCAGGTGGCAGTCGAGCGGCTGCGCGGCGGCCTTGGCCAGCGACTCCACCACCGGCAGGCCGAGGGTCAGGTTCGGCACGAAGTGGTTGTCCATCACGTCCACGTGCAGCCAGTCGGCGTTGCTGACCGCCGCGGCCTCGTCGGCCAGGTTGGCGAAGTCCGCGGACAGGATGCTGGGTGCGATCTGGATTCCCATAAGGACTGGGATTCTACCGACGCCGCCGCAGCCACCCGACGACCTGGTCCACCGACCCGGCCGTGTCCACCCCGGCCGGCAGCGGCGGTCGCCGGATCACCACCACCGGTACGCCGAGCTGCCGCGCCGCGACCAGTTTGGCCGACGTCATGTTCCCACCGCTGTCCTTCGTCACCAGGACGTCGATCCGCCGGTCCCGCAGCAGGTCGATCTCGCCGGCCAGGTGGTACGGCCCGCGGTCGAGAACGAGCTCGCACCAGTCCGGCGGCGGTTCGGGCGGATCGACGCAGCGGGCAAGCATCCAGACGCCCACGGCAGCGAACGCGCCGAGCCCCTGCCGGCCGATCGTGAGGAAAGCCCGCGACCCGATCGCCGGCAGCAACGCTGCCGCCTCGGCCGCGGTCGGCACCCAGTGCCAGTCGTCGCCGGGCGACGCGGTCCAGCCGGGCCGTCGCAGCACGAGCAGCGGTACGCCGACGGTGCGCGCGGCGTCGACCGCGTGCTGGGTCATCGTCGCCGCGAACGGATGCGTCGCGTCGACGACGGCATCCACCGTCTCGTCCCGCAACCACGCGACCAAGCCGTCGGTGCCGCCGAACCCGCCCTGCCGGACGGCGCCCGCCGGCAGCCGCGCCCCGGTCGTCCGTCCGGCCAGCGACGAGACGAGCTCGAGGCCCTGCTCGGCGACCAGCACCTCGGCCAGCTGCCGCGCCTCGCCGGTTCCGCCGAGCAGCAGCACCTTCATCCGGCCGGGTGCCGCTCGCGGGTGGCCGAGTAGAGGTGACTGTCCGGGAAGTTGCCGGCAGCAAGGGTACGGCCGACGACCACCACCGCGGTGCGGCGGACGCCGGCGGCCCGGACCTGCTCGGCGATGTCGGCCAGCGTGCCGCGCAGGATCAGCTCGTCGGGCCGGCTGGCGCGCGCCACCACCGCGGCCGGGCAGTCGGCGCCGTAGTTCGGGGTGAGCTCGTCGACCAGCCGCTCGATGTGCTGGACGGCGAGGTGCAGCACGATCGTGCTCCGGCTGGCGCCGAGCGTCGCGAGGTCCTCCCCCGGTGGCATCGCGGTCGCCCGGGCCGCGACCCGGGTCAGGATCACCGTCTGGCCGACCTCCGGCACGGTCAGTTCGCGGCCGAGCGACGCCGCGGCCGCCGCGTACGCCGGCACGCCGGGCGTCACGTCGTACGGGATGCCGAGCGCGTCGAGCCGGCGCATCTGCTCGGCCATCGCGGAGAAGACCGACGGGTCGCCGGAGTGCAGGCGGGCGACGTGCTCGCCGCGCCCGTGGGCGCCGGCCAGTTCGGCGACGATCTGGTCGAGGTCGAGGTTCGCGGTGTCGACCTTGCGCGCGTCCGGCGGACAGTGGTCGAGCAGCTCGACCGGGACCAGCGCACCGGCGTACAGGCAGACGGGCGAGGCGGCGATCAGGTCGCGGCCGCGGACCGTGATCAGGTCGGCGGCGCCCGGACCGGCCCCGATGAAGTGCACGGTCATCGGGTCACGCTCGCGCGGACTGCTCCGGCCGGGGCGGAGATCGGGCTGCGGGGGCTCACTTGGTCACGCTCCAGATCGTCACGGGCATCGCGGGGCGCCAGCCGGTCATGCCGCCGACCGGCGAGGCGCGCTGAACGGACAGGCGGACGAGGTCGCCGCCGAGCTCGGCGTACCAGCGGGCGATCAGGCTCTCGGTCTCCAGGGTGACGCCGTTCATCACCAGCCGGCCGCCGGGGGCGAGCGCCTGCCAGCACGCCTCCAGCACGCCCGGGACCGTGCCGCCGCCGCCGACGAACACGGCGTCCGGCGTCTCCAGCTCGGCGAGCGCCTCGGGGGCGGCGCCGACCACGGTCCGGACAACGACGCCGAGGCTCACGGCGTTCCGGTCGAGCCGTTTGGCCCGGTCCGGGTCCCGCTCGATCGCGACGGCCCGGCAGGTCGGGTGGTGCCGCGACCACTCGATCGCGATGCTGCCCGCGCCGCCTCCGACGTCCCAGAGCAGCTGGCCCGGCACCGGAGCCAGCCGCGACAACGTCACCGCGCGCACTTCCCGCTTGGTCAGCTGGCCGTCGCTCTCGTACGCGTCGTCGGGCAGTCCGGGGCTCGTCGACAGCAGGGGCGCCCCTGGATCGGCCTGGCAGAGCACCCCGATCACGTTGAGCGGGTCGACGTCGCCGTCCCAGTCGCGCGCGGAGCTGGTCCTGATCCGCTCGTCGGCGGAGCCCAGCTGCTCGAGCACGATGAACTCGCTGCCGCCGTACCCGCGTTCTGTCAGCAGTCCGGCGACCTCGGTCGGCGTGTGTGCGCCCCAACTGAGGATGACCAGGCGTCGCCCGGGCTGGACCTGCGGATGCACGAGCTCCAGCGGATGCCCGACCAGGCTGATCACCTCGACCTGGTCCTGGGGCCAGCCGAGCCGGGCACACGCCAGCGACACGCTCGACGGATGCGGAATCACCCGTACGGCGCCCGCGCCGAGCAGCCGGGTCAGCGTCGTACCGATGCCGTGGAAGGTGGGGTCGCCGCTCGCCAGCACGCAGATCCGCCGCGCTCCGTGCGTCGCGAGCAGTCCGGGCAGTGACTCCGACAGCGGCGACGGCCAGGCGATCTTCTCGCTCGCGCCGTCGGGCACCAGCTGCAGCTGCCGGGCACTGCCCATCAGCACCTCGGCACCCTCGATCGCGGCCCGCGCCGCCGGGGACAACCCGTGCCAGCCGTCCGCGCCGACACCAACGACGACCAGCGGCTCAGACATTGCCGAGCACCTTGGTCACGGCGATCTCGACGACCACGCGCTCCGGGTTGACCCGCGGCTGACGGTAGCGCTCGGCGTACCGGCGGACGGCGTCGGCCACCCGCTCCGGGTCGTCGCTCACCACGGCACGCCCCTCCAGCGAGGACCAGCGCCGCCCGTCCACCTGCGCGACGGCCACCGCGGCCCCCGCGTCTCCAGCAGCCCGGATCTGCCGCGCCTTGTGCGACCCGCCGGAGCAGATCACCCGCGCGATCCCCGCCTCGAAGTCCACCGTCACCCCGACCGGTACGGCGTGCACGGTGCCGTCCCGGCGCACCGTGCTCAGCACACACAGGTGCCGCTCGCGCCAGAACTCGGCGAACTCCGACGACTGCGACTTCAGCGGCTCCGGCACCCCCCGATCGTAGACAGCCTCCCGCTCGCCGGTCAGTCGCCCCAGTCGAGCTGGTGCTCCGGCGTCCCGACCGACCGGCCGTAGGCCACGGCTTACTCCCGGGCGGCCGAGTCGCCCTTCCGGTACCGGAACACCTTCCCGGCGAAGACCACGACATGGTCGTCCCCGACGGTGAAGTCGGCCCACCACCCGTCCTCAATCCGCAGTACCGCGGCCAGCGCCTCCGCCAACTCGTCGGCGAGCTCGTCGCCGGCCTCGAAGTCGACGAAGCCCCACACGTCCGGCTGCGTCGCGCTCACCGATCCGCTCACGTCCACCCGGGCCAACCGAGCCACCCGCAACCCCGGCACCACCAGGTCCGCGCCGATCCGCAGACTCTCCATCAACAACCGTCCCTCGATCATGCCGCCGATCCTCACACCGCCCACCGACAACCGGCCCGCCCGCGACGCCGCAGGCGGGCCGGGGTGGTGCCGGACCCCTCAGACCGGCACCGGACTGTCAGCCGAGGTCTCGGCGGCGGAAGGTGGCGTAGCCGGTGAGCGCCAGGGCGCAGGCGATGGCGGCGAGCGCGACGACCGGGGTGGCGGAGAAGTCGCCGCCGGGCAGGCGCGGGGTGTGGCCGTACGGGCTGAGGTCCATCACGGACTCGGGCAGGCCGAAGACCGGGCCGAACTGGCCGATCAGGAGGAACGCGCCGAACACACCCCAGGCCGCGGTGACCAGTTTGGGGACCAGGCCGAAGAACAGGACGACCACGGCGGTGACCAGCCAGATCGCCGGGAGCTGCACGACGGCCGCGGCCAGGAGGCGAGGCACCTGGCGGCCCATGTCACCGAGCTCGGCGCCGCTGGAGATGCCGGCCCCCAGACCGCCGACCACGATCAGGGCGCCGGTGCCCAGCAGAGCCATCAGGAGATGACTGGACACCCACTGAGCCCGGGTGACGCCGGTGGCGAGCAGGGGTTCGGCGCGCAGGGCGGTCTCCTCGGAACGCAGCCGAAGGGCCGCTTGGATGCCGAACGCGGAGGCGAGCAGCCCGAGCATGCCCATCTCCGTGGACAGGAACGCGTCGGTGAGACCGTTGACGCCACCGAGCTTCTGGATCATCTCCTTGGTGTTCTCGGAGCTGGCGAAACCGTCCACGTTGCTGGCGATGTTGCCGACGACGAAGCCGAGCAGCAGGAACGCGGCCCCCCAGCCGGCCAAGGCGCCGCGGTGCAGTCGCCAGGCCAGCGCGAGCGGCGAGCGCAGCGACGCAGCGGCAGTCGCCGGCCCCGGCCGCGGCCGGACCAGGCCGGCCCCGATGTCCCGCCGCCGGATCAACGCGTACGCCGCGGCGACCAGCACCAGCAGCAGCGCCAACGGTGCCAGCGCGACCACGAACCGGTCGCCGGCGTACGCGCGGATCTGCTGGGACCAGCCGATCGGCGAGAGCCAGGACACCCACGCGGCCGAGGAGTCGCCGACCGCGCGCAGCACGTACGCGACGCCGAGCACGACGGCGGTCAGGCCGTTCGCCGCGCGGGCGCCCTCGGTGAGCTGGGCCGCCACCGCGCCGACCCCCGCGAACGCCAGCCCGGCCGACGCCCAGACCAGCCCGAACGCGAACGATCCACTCGCCGGCAGACCGACCGCGATCAGGCTGAGCGCGGTCAGCAGACTGAGCAGCACGGCGGTCAGCGCCGAGACGATCAGCGCCGCCGTGAGCGCGGCGTACCGGCCCAGAACGCCGGCGCTGAGCAGCTCCAGCCGGCCGGTCTCCTCCTCGGCCCGTGTGTGCCGGACGACGATCATCGCGGCGAGCAGCGCGACCAGCAGCGCGCCGAAAGCGGTCAGCTTGAACAGCGACAGTTCCCCGAGCGAGGTCGGGTCGAAGATCCGGCCGTACAGCGACACCAGGGCCGGCGACGAGTTCGACGTCGTCGCTGCCTCGACCCGCGACTGCACGTCCGGGTACAGGTCGATCGACGCCTGCGCGGAGCCGGCCGCCATCGAGACGAACACGACGATCCACACCGGGATCAGCACCCGGTCCCGGCGCAGCGCCAGGCGGACCAGGGTGGACGTTCCGACGAAGTCCCTCATCGCCCGGCCGCCACCGGCTCGGCGGGCGCGACCGCGTCGTTCTCGTAGTGCCGCAGGAACAGCTCCTCCAGCGTCGGCGGCTGCGCGACCAGGCTCTTGATCCCGCTCGCGGCGAGCTGCCTCATCAACCCGTCGAGCAGCGGGGTGTCGACCTCGCACCGGACCCGGTGGCCCTCGACCTCCAGGCCGTGCACGCCGGGCAGGTTCGCCAGCCCGTTCGGCGCGCCGGACAGCTCGGCCTGGATCGACGTCCGGGTCAGGTGCCGCAGGTCGGCCAGGGTCCCGGTCTCGACCACCCGGCCCTTGCGGATGATGCTGATCCGGTCGCACAGCGCTTCCACCTCGGACAGGATGTGGCTCGACAGCAGGACGGTCCGGTCCCGCTTGCGCTCCTCCTCGATGCACTGCCGGAACACCTCCTCCATCAGCGGATCCAGCCCGGAGGTCGGCTCGTCCAGGATCAGCAGCTCGACGTCGGAGGCGAGCGCCGCGACCAGGGCGACCTTCTGCCGGTTGCCCTTGGAGTAGGTCCGGCCCTTCTTGGTCGGGTCCAGGTCGAAGCGGCGCAGCAGGTCGTCGCGCTTGGTCGGGTCGAGGCCGCCGCGCAGCCGGCCGAGCAGGTCGATCACCTCGCCACCGGTCAGGTTGGGCCAGAGGTTCACGTCACCCGGGACGTACGCGAGCCGGCGGTGCAGCGCGGCCGCGTCGCGCCACGGATCGCCGCCGAGCAGCGACACGTCGCCCTCGTCACCGCGGAGCAGGCCGAGCAGGACCCGGATGGTGGTGGACTTCCCGGCCCCGTTCGGGCCGAGAAAGCCGTGCACCTCGCCGGTCGCGACCTCCAGGTCGAGTCCGTCGAGGGCGTGCGTGCTGCCGTACGACTTGTGCAGTCCGGAGACCACGATGGCTGATGTCATGCTTCACAAGCTACACTTCATTCAGAAATTTGTGAATCTTCCTAACACGTTGCTCACACGTCAGGTTTCCGGCGTCGCGAAGGAGATGATGGGGCGATGAGCCGACGAGACGACGACGCGGTGCAGCGGCACGCCGAGCAGTTCGGCAACCTGCTGGCCGAGACAGGCTGGCCACGGATGTCGGCCCGGGTCTTCGCCGCCATCCTGGCCAGCGAGAACGGGCGGATGACCGCCGCCCAGCTGTCCGAGCAGTTGCAGGCGAGCCCGGCGGCGGTGTCCGGAGCCGTCCGGTTCCTGCTCCAGATGCGGATGGCGACCCGGGAGCGGGAGCCCGGCAGCCGGCGCGACGTCTACGTGGTCCAGGACGACTTCTGGTACGAGAGCATGATGCGCCAGGACCGGTACCTGAGCCGCTGGCGGGAGAGCCTGGTCCAGCTGCAGGCCTCCGTCGCCCAGGGCTCGCCGGCCGACCGCCGGATCCGCGGCACGATCGGCTTCGTGGACTTCATCGAGTCCGAGGTGGACGCTCTCAGCGAGCGCTGGATCAAGCGCAAGGCGCAGCTCGACGCCCAACTGGACGCCGAGTTCGGCCCGAGCTGACGCCAGTACGCCGTACCCCCGACACGGACCGAGGCCCCGGCGACAAGGCAGTCGCCGGGGCCTCGGGGTGAATCCGTGCGCGGACTACCGCAGCGAGCCGGCCGCCACGATGTCGCGGACCTGCTGCAGCATCGGGCTGGTCTTGCCGGTGTTGGCCCTGGACTTCGGCAGCCGGACCGCGTTGCCGTCCACCGGACCGTCGACCGGGAAGACGGACAGCTCGGCCGGCAGCGGGCTGGTGCCGCAGACCTGGTCCTTGCCCGGCAGCTCGCCGGTGAACACGAACCGGTCTCCGATCGCTTCGGCGCACGCCGACGCCGAGCCGATGTACTGGCCGTGCTGGCCCTCGTCGTCGATCGCGACGAAGCGAGTGGCCCGCAACGTGTCGTTGTGCGTCCGCAGCGCACCCTCGTACGCCGTGGCCGGGTCGAGCTCGGCCTGGACCATCAGCATCCGCGGCGACCCCTTGAGGTCGAGCTTGCGGTCCTGCGGCGCGTACTTCCAGAACGCGCACATCGGCACGCCGTTCATGTAGCCGAAGAAGTCGTACTTGCGCGCCATCCGGTCGGCCTCGCGCAGGTAGAACTTCGGGTCGTGGCTCCAGGCGGTGTCGTTGCAGCGGACCGTGGTCCCGATCGCGCCGAGGTTCACCGGCTGATCGCCGGAGGTGGCCCGCGCCGCGGTCTGCCGGGCGTCGGCGAGCACCGACTTGGCCGAGTCGACCTGGACTGCGGCGACAGTGTCCGCCGCGGCGGCCGTCACGCCGTACCGGGCCCTGATCGCGGCGAGCGTGTCGAACGCCTGCAGCTCCGGCGAGAGCCGGGCCCAGGCCTTGTCGACGTGCCGCAGCTCGACCGCGCCGGACGCCGACGGGTCCTTGACGAACTCGTCGTGCACGAGGATGTCGAGCGTGGCCCGGATGAACCGGACGTTGCCGTAGATCGTGCTGTAGATCTTGCCGTCCAGGTCGTCACCGCGGACCGAGCTCTCGCCGGCCTTGACCAGCGTGACCAGTGACGCGCGGATGCCGTTGTAGCGGGCCTTCACCTGCGCGGGCGTCGAGCCCAGGCCGGTGATCTGGTCGGCGTGCCGGGCGATCCACGGGAACAGCTGGGTGTCACGCCGGCGCTGGCCGGAGAACGGGTCGAAGTTCACGTTCTGCCACTGGGTGTGGGTCCAGTCCATGTTCGAGTCGAGCACGAACCGGCCAACCTTCGACGGGTAGGCGTCGGCGTACCAGCCGCCGAGCCAGGTGCCGTAGCTGTAGCCGATGAAGCTGAGCTGCCGGGACTTGAACAGCGCCCGCAGGAACTCCATGTCGTACACGGTCTGCTGGCTGCTGACGAACTGGCCGAACTCGGTCGCGGAGCAGGCGTCGGCGAGCAGCTTGGCCTCTGCCACCTCGACCCGGTGGGTGAGCTTGGTGCGCTCCTTGTAGTCCGGCGTCACCGGCAGCGCCTCGAGCTCCTCGGCCGTGGTGATGCACTGCAGCGGCGTGCTCTGGCCGAACCCGCGCGGGTCGAAGCCGAGCAGGTCGAAGTCGCTGAACAGCTGCGGCTTCTCGGTCGCCAGCGCGGCGGACAGGGTGAGCCCCGCGCCACCCGGGCCACCGGGGTTGGAGGCCATCAGGCCGCGCGACGTGCCGGTGGCCTTGCTGTAGGAGATCGCCACCTCGATGTCGGGGTGCGCGGTCGGGTTCGCCCAGTCCATCGGGACCTTAACCTTGGCGCAGTTCGTGGTCGGCGCCTGCGGGTAGAGCCGCTTGATCTGGGCGTCGAACGAACAGACCGACCACTGGATCGGCTGGTCGAGGTACTTCTGCGGGATGGACGGCGTCGGGGGGTCGGTCGGCTGCGGCGCCGCAGCGGCCGTGGTGGTGGTCAGTAGTGGGGCCACCAGCAACGCGGCCAGGGCCACCGCGACCTTCTGATTTTTGATCACGCTCGAGCTCCCGTGGTGATTCCAGGCGGACAGGATGGTGCAACCTAAAACCTGGACGGCACCGGAAGCCAGGTGTCAGCCCCACGGCAAGGGCAAACCCGCGTCTCACACCTCGTACACGGTGAAGATCGTGCAGTAGATCGGCGGGGACTCCAGGCCCGGGTAGTAGAGCCGGCCGTCGGAGTCGGTGACCTTGAAGTACGCCGTGGAGGCGCCGACCTGGGACGGCGCCTGCAGCGTCATCCGGATCGTCACCACGTCCCCCGGCAGGGCGTCGGGGATGCGCGCGCTGCGGGGCGATCGCATCCAGCCGGGGGTCGCGGCGGCGCCCTGGCGGGTCAGCCAGCGGTCGCGCCACGGCCGTTCGCCGCTGTTGCGCAGCTCCCAGGTCTTCTCGAACGTCTGGTCGCGGACGACCCGGCTGCCGTCCGGCACGGTCTCGCCGACCAGCTCGGCCCGGTCCTCGGGGTGATGGTCGACCGGGACCGAGCCGCCGAGCAGCATCGGCTGGACGTGCCGGCGCAGGTCCCGCTGGGACACGTCCTTGCCGGCCCGGACGGCGGCGTCCAGCTCGACCAGCTGGTTGACCAGCGCGCTGCCGGCGCCGAACGACTCGTCGTACCACTCGATCAGCTCGCGGCTCGGCTTGGTGTGACCCCGTTCGACCCGGGACAGGTGCCCCTTGTCCCAGCCCGACATCGCCGCCGCGCGGGTCAGCGGCACACCGGCCGCCTCGCGCAGCTCGCGCATCCGGCTGCCGATCACGGTCCGCGCCTGAGCTGGCCTCACGGTGCACTCCCGTCTCACCGTTACTGGTCCACGGAGTTTACCCATGGCTGGTTGGATGTTTTCGTTGCCCACTGCGACAACACGGTGACCCTCTGATTCTCTGCAAGCAGTGCCGAATGTCCAGGCACTCCGAGTGAAAAGGAGGCAACCGATGCGGACCGCCCTCTTCCGTACCGTCGCCCGAGCCACCGTCACCGCCCTGATCGGCGGCACCGCCCTCGTCGGCGCGGCCACCGTGCCCGCCCACGCCGCCACCGGAACCGTCGTCACCGACAGCGGGACCGGCGTGACCATCCGGTCCGGCAACGCCACCAGCTTCGGCGCCGTCGGCACCCAGCCGAACGGCACGGTCCAGATCGACTGCCAGCTCTACGGCGAGCCGGTGACCGGCAAGTTCGGCCGCAGCCTGATCTGGGACCACATCCCCGGCAAGGGCTTCATCTCCGACGCCTACGTCAACACCGGCAGCACCGGCCTGGTCGCGCCGCTGTGCAGCAGCAACCCGCGGGCGGACAAGGCGATCGCCTGGTTCGCCGCCCGCAACGGCTCGACGGCGTTCCAGGGGTACTGCGAGATGGCGGCCGAGAACTCCTACGGCAAAACCGGGATCTACGCCTCCGCCAAGGCGAACTGGAACGACGCCGTCGCCCGCGGCGCCGCGCACCGTGGCGACCTGAACCCACCCAAGGGCGCGCTGGTCTTCTGGGACCTGGCCGCCCCCTACGGCCACGTCGGCGTCGCCCGCGGTGACGGCTACTTCTGGGCCACCAGCGTCGGCGGCAAGATCGGCCTCGCCAAGCTCCCGTACTTCTCCAACTACCTCGGCTGGGCCTGGCCGAACTTCTAGGGCGTGTTGATCAACACGCCCTAGCAGCCGCCTCGATCAGGCGTCCGGTCGCCCCGCCCCTCAGCGACCGGACGCCTTCAGCCTTTTGCACCAGATTCCGCCCGTACGCCGTGACCCCAACCTGGCCGCGATCGCCGGCGACGCGGGGCCGGCGCGCATCAGGGTGGCGGCCGTTCGCCGGAGCCGCGCTGGATGAGGGCGCAGGGCAGGATGATGCGCTGGGGTGGACGGGGATCGGCGCCGGCCGCGCGGGCGAGCAGGAGGCGGGCGGCGGCCCGGCCGAGCTCGGCGGTGTCGGAGGCGACGACGGTGACCGGCGTGGGCAGCATGTCGGCGAGCCGGAAGTCGTCGAAGCCGACCACCGCGGGCTGCCGGTCGACCTCGCGCAGGGCCCGGAGTACGCCCTCGGCAACGAAGTTCGTGGAGGCGAACACCGCGGTCGGCGGATCCGGCCGGTGCAGCAGCTCGCGGGTCGCCTTCTCCGCGGCCTCGGCGGTACCTTCCGGCAGCGCGACCACCAGCGACTCGTCCACCGGCAGGCCGGCGGCCCGGTGCGCGCGCCGGTATCCCCGCAGCCGCCGGCCGGTGGTGTAGTACGACGGCGCGAGCAGGATCGCGATCCGCTGGTGTCCCTGGCCGAGCAGGTGGTCGGTGGCCAGCTTGCCGCCGCCCTCGTTGTCGACCATCACGATGTCGGCCTCGATGCCGTGCGCCGGCCGGTCGACGAACACCACCGGCACCCCCGCACCGGCCAGGAACGAGTGGTCCCCCTGGTCGGGCACGATCATCAGGCCCGCGACCTGCCGGCCGATCAGCTCCTGGATCGCCCGCTTCTCCCCCGCCGGGTCCTCGTCGACGCTGCCCAGCACCACCGCGAAGCCGGACTGCCCGGCCACCTCCAGCGACGCCTTCGCGATCGACGCGTAGAACGGGTTGGTCAGGTCGCCCAGCACCAGCGCGAGGCTGGACGACTTCTTGCCCGGCCGCAACGCGCGAGCGACTTCGTTGCGCTGGAAACCCAGCTCGTCGATCGCGACCCGGACCCGGTCCGCGGTCTCCGCCCGGACGCCGGCGCCGCCGTTCACCACCCGGGACACCGTGCCGAGCCCGACGCCGGCCCGCCGGGCCACGTCGATCATCGTCGGCGGCTTCGGCTCCGACAGCCTTGGAAACGTTTCGGACACAGGGTTGACTTCCCTCTCGCGACACGGCATCGTCACCCGACAGTAAGCGTTGGAAACGTTACCGTCCAGGAGGCGTGGCCCAGTACCAGCCGATCCTCAACGGCAAAAAGCCAGTGTCGGAGCTGCAGACCTACGTCGGCAAGATCAACGACCTGATCAAGCAAGGCGGCTGACCGCCGGTTGACCGAGAGCCCGGCCAGGGTTTCCTGGCCGGGCTCTCGTGCGCAATGACCAGGTCAGACCGCTTGCCAGAGCGACAGGGCGAAGCGGTCCTCGGAGTCGGTCCACCAGGCGGCCGAGGTGAAGCCGGCCTTGCCGAGCTCGGCTTCCACGCCGTAGCGGTGGAACTTGGCGGAGATCTCGGTGCTGAGCTCCTCGCCTTCGGCGAAGTCGACCTCGAGGCCGATCTCCGGGATCAGCACCCGCATCGTCCGGTCGGCGCGCAGGTGCATCTCGATCCACTCGTTCTCCGGGTCCCAGAGCGCGACGTGGCTGAACGCCTCGACGTCGAAGTCGGCGCCGAGCTGGCGGTTCAGCACCCGCAGGACGTTGCGGTTGAACTCGGCCGTCACCCCGGCGCTGTCGTCGTACGCCGCGACCAGGGTGGCCGGGTTCTTCACCAGGTCGGTGCCGATCAGCAACCACTCCCCCGGCTCCAGCACCTCGCGCACGGAGGCGAAGAAGCTCTCCCGCTCGGCGGGTAGCAGGTTGCCGATGGTGCCGCCGAGGAACGCGACCACGCGCGGCGCGTCACCCGGCAGCTTGTCCAGGTGCTCGGTGAAGTCGCCGACCACGCCGTGCACCGTCAGCTGCGGGTAGTCGGCGGTGATCGCCGCGGCCGCCTCCCGCAACGCCGACTCGGACACGTCCAGCGGTACAAAGGTCGTCAGTGTGCCGTGGTCGCGCAGACCGTCGAGCAGCAGCCGCGTCTTCTCCGAGGAGCCGGACCCCAGCTCCACCAGGGTCCGTGCACCGGTGAGCTCGGCGATCTCGGCCGAGCGGGCCAGCAGGATCTCCCGCTCGGCGCGGGTCGGGTAGTACTCGGGCAGACGGGTGATCTGCTCGAACAGCTCGCTGCCGCGGGCGTCGTAGAACCACTTCGGCGCCAGCCACTTCGGGTCCGCGGTCAGCCCGGCCCGGGCGTCCTCCCGCAGTGCACGGGAGGTGTAGTCCGGGGTCAGATGAACGTCGATCAGGGTCACTGTCGTCCTTCCATCGGGGGTGCTGCCAAGGGGGTGACGGCACACTCGTTCTTTGTTGCGGTGAGCAACGAGTGGTCGGGTACGGGCTGCCAGGACGGGTCGTCGCGGGCCCACGGCTCGGAGCTGACGGTGAGCGACTCGGCGGCCTGACGAACCCACAGCGAGTGCGTCCAGGTGGTGGCGACGAGCTGCTCGCCGTCGGTGAGCAGGACGTTGAGCCGGGACTCCGGCGCGGCCGCCGCCACGTCGAGCACCACCCCCGCCACCGCCTCAGCAGCCGGTACGCCGTCGTCGAGGCGCCGCAGGATCAGCGTCCACAGCAGGGCGGAGTCCACCGGTGCGCCCATCGTCAGCAGGTCGGTCACCGGCAGGGTCTCTGCCAGCTTCGCCACCGACCCGGGCCAGCCGCTGATCCGCCCGTTGTGGCTGAAGAACCACTGGTCGCGGTGGAAGGGCGCGACCGCCGTCTCCATCAACGGCATGCCGACGGTGCCGTTGCGCACGGCGGCCAGCACCGCGCCCGATCGCACCGAACGCGCCAGTCCGGGCAGTGACTCGTCCGCCCAGATCGGCACGTTGCGCCGGTACCGGACCGGCTCACCGTCGACGTACCAGCCCAGCCCGAAACCGTCGGCGTTGACCGATCCGCCGCCGCGCATGTCCCAGGGCGTCCAGCTCTGCTCGTAGAGGGAGTGCGGCGGGTCGAGGACCAGGCTCGCCAGCGTGACCGGCGGTCCCAGGTACGCCAGGTGACGGCACACTAGGCGAGCTCCTCGGGCCGTGGGTCGCGGGCGCAGCGGAAGCCGGCGAAGATCTGCCGGCGGATCGGGTAGTCCCAGTTCCGGAAGGTGCTGCGGGCGACCACCTCGTCGGTGCCGAACGACCCGCCGCGCAGGATCTTGTGGTCGGACCCGAAGAACACCAGCGAGTACTCGTCGTACGGGAACGCGCGGAAGCCCGGGTACGGCGTGAAGTCGCTGCTGGTCCACTCCCAGATGTCGCCGATCAGCTGCTCGACCCCGAGCGGCGACGCACCGGCCGGGTAGGCCCCGACCGGCGCCGGGCGCAGGTGCCGCTGGCCGAGGTTCGCGTGCTGCGGCCCCGGGCTCTCGTCACCCCAGGGGAACCGCCGCGTCCGCCCGGACTCCGGGTCGAAGCGGGCGGCGAACTCCCACTCCTGCTCGGTCGGCAGCCGCTTGCCCGCCCACTCGGCGTAGGCCTCGGCCTCGTAGAAGCAGACGTGCATGACCGGCTCGTCCAGCGGCAGCGGCTCGCGGTGCCCGAACCGCGTACGCGTCCAGTGGCCGTCGACGACCTCCCAGAAGCGCGGCGCGACCAGCGAGGCCTTGCGCACGTGCGCCCAGCCCGCCTCCGACCACCACTGCTCGTCGTCGTACCCACCGGCGAGCACGAACCTCAGGTAGTCGCCGTTGCTCACCGGCACCGCGTCGATCACATACGGCGCGACGTGCACGGCGTGCGCGGGCCGCTCGTTGTCCAGGGCCCACGGCTCGATCGACGTGCCCATCTCGAACACGCCGCCCGGCACGAGCACCTCCGGCGCGGCCGGCCGTCGGCCGGCGGGCGGAGCCGGGGCGTCGAGCACCGGCACACCCGCGCGCAGCTGGTGCGTGGCCAGCATGGTCTCGTCGTGCTGCTGCTCGTGCTGCACGATCATGCCGAACGCGAACGCGTTGTCGACCAGCTCGCGACCGCCGTCGAACTTCACGTGGTCCAGCACGTCGAGCACCTTGTCCCGCACCTCGACCACGTAGGTGCGGGTCTCGGCCGGCCCGAGCAGCGGCAGCGACGGCCGGTCCGCCCGGGCGTGCATGAACGCGTCGTACAGCTCGTCGATGTCCTGCCGGACCGGCTCCCGGCCGCCGACGTCACGGACCAGCCAGAGCTCCTCCTGATTGCCGATGTGGGCGTAGTCCCAGATCAGCGGCGACATCAGTTTGCTGTGCTGGCGGACCAGGTCGTCGGTGTCGACGGCGTCGGTCAGCTGGACGGTACGCGAGCGGGAGCGCTCGAGCTGTCCGGCGACGAAGGCCCGCAGGCCCTCCTCGGTCAGGTCGGACAGTTGGTGGGTCATGATGCTCGCCTTCCGTGGGTGTCGTCGACGATGCGGTGCAGCTGGGTGGCGACCTGGTCGGTGAGGTCCCGGCCTGCGCCGGTGCGGTCGAGCGCGCGGGCGCCCAGCTCGACCAGCTCCGCGGCGGCTTGGTGAACCAGCTTGTCGTCCAGCCCGTGCCGCGCGGCCGGGAACCACCGGCCCGCCGCCGGAGCGGCCGCGGCCAGCGCCTGGTCGGTGACGGCCGGGTCGGACAGCAGGGCGATCAGCAGCAGCGTCGGCGGGATCCAGTCGTCACCGCGCTGGGCATCCAGGTACCGGACTTCGAGGTAGCCGCGCGGCCGGACCGGCGGGAACAAGGTGGACAGGTGGTAGTCGAGGTCGTCGTACGTCGGTCGGTCGCCGGGCAGCGCGCCGTCGGCCCAGGCGCCGAAGCTCAGCCCGGCCGGTGCGTCCCAGCTGTCGCCGCGGCGCAGGCAGAGCACGGGCGCCTCCATCGCCGTCCGGGCCCACGCCTCGGCGGGGTCGCCGTCCTGGGTCGGTGGCTCGGTGAAGGGTGCGCAGGTGCCGAAGGTGGCTTCCGTCCGGGCGGAGGCCCAGCCGGTGTTCGCGCCGGCCCGCTGCCGGGAGTTGGCGAACAGCGCGACCATCGCCGGACCGATGTCGTGCAGGGCCCGCCAGCGCGTCGCCGTCTGCCCCGGCTCACCGGCGTCGAGACAGACCTGGAGACCGGCGGTGCTGCACATCATTCGCGGGCCGTGCGGGCCGAGCTGCTGGAGGGCTCGCTCCATCGCCGCGTAGCGCGGCACGGTCAGCAGGCGGCGCGGCGGACGGAAGGCGTCCAGGCCGTGGTCGCCGGGCACGAGGCCGCCGGCGGCCAGCAGGGAGGTGAGTTGCGCCGCGTCGGCGGCGGTGTCCTCGATCAGCCCGGGCACGGAGGCCGAGGCGGGGCCGGAGATCTCCACCTGGCCACCCGGCTCCACCGTGACCAGAGCACCCCGACCGAGCGGCAGCTGCGGACTGCCGCGCACCAGGGTGGCGGGCGCGTGCGCGCCCAGGGCCTTGCTCAGTTGTCCGGCGTCGAGCGGCCGGTGCGGATCGTCCGCATGGTGCACCGTCCACTCCAGCTCGACACCGTGCAGCCGAGGAGGGCCGTGCTTGAAACACACCATCGCGACGTACCCCTCCGCGTCGGCCCGGGAGCCGATCGGAGTCGTCGCCGAGGTCGAACCTGGCTCCGTCACGTCTGCGAACCTAACTCCGCGGACCGGCCGGGACAACCGACATCCGGTGACCCGTCGGTGACATCAGCAGCTGACACTGGCAGAAATTCATGCCCGCCATCGTGCCCGGCGGCACCGACAGTTTTTGCGCCCTGCCTCAGATCTCGGCGGAAATCCGCGGGCAGCCACTGCACGGCCTGACGTTCGGCAGCGCGTAGACGAAGCAGCACGACGTCCGCAGACGCTGCTGCAGATCCAGTCCGAAAGCCTCAGCGGCGCGGGCCGCGTGCAGTGCCTCGTCGGGCAAGCGAACAGCCGCGCGGAGTTCGTCCTGGACCGCTCCGCGCCGCTGCCGCGAGCCGAGCTTCACCCCGGGGCGGTAGCTGTCGGTGAAGGCCCGGGTGTGACGGTCGACCTGCCGCGCGGCCTCCTCCGGCTCGACCAGCTCGGACGACAGCAGTGCGACCTCGACCGGATAGTGCGCGGTCGGGTGGCGCCGGAAGGCCAGCGACTCCGGCGACACGTCCGGTGAAACCCCGGTCAGCGCGGTGGACAGTCCGGCCACGATCGAGGGCACGGACACGTACCACATCAGCACGAACATCGCGGCCACCTGCGCAGGCGGCTCGATGGCATACTCCCGGCCGTAGTCGTCCTGCAGCGCCTTCCGCCACCCGTACGTCGGATCAGCACCCGCCAGCTGCTCCTCCAGCAGCGTGGCGCAGTGGACCCAGTCCGGACCAGGCACCCGGTCCGTCGCCCGCACCGACAGCCAGGAGACCTCGGCGTCCAGCAGGTCCGCGAGACGGCTCGCGGTGTACGTCATACCGCCAGCGTACGGTCGGGCACGACAACCGGTGCGCCGCCGACCTCCACGATGGTCGCGCGCAGACCGAACACATCCGCGAGCAGCCGCTCGCTGAGAATGTCCACCGGCCGCCCCTGCGCTGCGATCCGGCCCTCGCCCATCACCACCAGGTGGTCGGCGTACTGCGCGGCCAGGGTGAGGTCGTGCAGCACGGTGATCACTGTCCGGCCGGAGCTGTGCGCGGCGGCGTGCACGACGTTCATCACGTCGACTGCGTGCGCCAGGTCGAGGTAGGTGGTCGGCTCGTCGAGCAGGAGGTGCTCAGTGCCCTGGGCGAGCACCATGGCGATCCAGACCCGCTGCCGCTGGCCGCCGGAGAGCTGGTCGACCGGCCGGTCCCGGAGCTCGGCCAGCTCCACCGCGTCCAGCGCGTCCTCGATCGCCTGCTGGTCCTCAGCGGTGAGCCGGGCGAACATGCCCCGGTGCGGGTGCCTGCCGCGCGACACCAGCTCGGCTGCGGTAATGCCTTCCGGCGTGACCGGCCCCTGCGGCAGTACGCCGAGCCGGCGGGCCAGTTCGCGCGCGGGAAGTTGGTGGATGTCCTTGCCGTCGAGCAGGACCTGACCGGACTGCGGCTTGAGCAGCCTGCTCATGCCCCGCAGCAGGGTGGACTTGCCCGAGCCGTTCGGGCCGACCACAGCGGTCATCCGGCCGCGCGGCACCTCCAGGGTGAGTCCGGACACGACCGGCTCGTCGGTCCCGTACGCCAGGGTGAGGTTCTCGACGTGCACGCTTCAACGTCCCTTCTGCTGACGCCCGATGAGCTGGATCAGGTACGGCGCGCCGCACGCGGCGGTGACCACGCCGACCGGCAGCTCGTACGGGCCGACCTGCAGGACTTCCAGGCCGTTCCGGGCGACCAGGTCGGCGAGTGTCACGAACAGCGCCCCGAGCATCGCCGTGGTCATCAGCGGCGGCCGCTCGGACCGGGCCAGCCGCTGGGCGATCTGCGGAGCCACCAGCGCGACGAAGGCGATCGGGCCGGCTCCGGCGGTCGCCATCGCCGCCAGCACGGTCGCGACGACCAGCAGGGCGATCCGGACCCGGGACACCCGGACGCCGAGTGACGAGGCCACGTCGTCCCCGAGAACCAGCGCTTCCAGACTGCGGTTGAAGGTCAGCGCGAGCGGCAGCAGGACGAGCACGGCCAGGCCGACCGGTACAGCGTCGCTCCAGGTCCTGGCATTGAGCGAGCCGGCCAACCAGGCAGCCGCCCGGCCGGCGTCTGTCACGTCACCGATCACCAGCAGCCACGCCACCAGCGAGTTGGCCGCTGCGGCGACTCCGACTCCGATCAGCACAACCCGGCCGGCGTCGACGACGCCACGCTGGATGGACAGCATCGCGACGACGGCCGTGGCCAGCAGCCCGCCCAGTACGGCGGCCAGCGGGATGCCGACCTTCGCCGCGTAGCCGGAGATGTTGCCGCCTCCGGTGCCCGCCAGGACGATCACCGCCACTGCTGCGGCAGAGGCGCCGGAGTTCACGCCGACGATGTCCGGGCTGGCCAGCGCGTTGCGCGACAGTGTCTGCAGCAGAGCACCGGAGACGGCGAAGGCGATTCCGACGAGCAGACCGGTGGCCACGCGCGGCATGCGAAGCTCCAGGACCACCAGTCGCGTCCCTGACCGTCCACCGCCCAGCAGAACTTCGACGACGTCGGCCAGCGGGAGTCTCGTCGTACCGACGCTGAGGGAGACGAGGGCTGCCAGGACAGCGGCGATGGCGAAGGCTGCGGCGAGGACTACCGTGCGCGGCTTCACCGTCGGAGCCAGGGCTTGCGTTGTGGCGGTCACAGAGCCACCGCCCGGCGCCGTACGACGAGAACGAACAAGGGAGCTCCGACCAGTCCGAGCACGACGCCTGCCTGGACCTCACCGGCGCCGCCGACCAACCGGCCGACCAGGTCCGCGAGCATCAGCGCTGCCGCGCCGGTCAGGGCCGCGGCCGGGATCAGCCAGATGTTGCGGGCGCCGAAGACCCGGCGGGCGACGTGTCCGGCGAGCAGCCCGAGGAAGCCGATCGGGCCGCAGGCGGCGACTCCGGCCGCGGTGAGCAGACCGATCGCCAGCAGTCCGACGAACCTGGCGCGGCGAATGGACAGCCCGAGCCCGGCAGCGACGTCGTCGCCCAAGGCGAGCAGGTCGAGGTCGCGCGCGTTGATCACCGCCAGCACCAGGCCGACCACGGCGAAGGGCAGCACCTGCACGGCGACATCCAGGCCACGCCCAGCGACAGAGCCGACCGCCCAGAACCGGTACGAGTCGAGCGTGTCCGCGTCGAGCAGCACGATGGCCGAGGTCAAGGCTCCGAGCAGGGCCGCGACCGCCGCTCCGGTCAACGCCAGCCCGACCGGAGTCGCGCCACTCCCCCGCGACGCCAGCCGCTGCACGCCGAACGTGGCGATCAGCGCTCCGACGAGCGCGAACCACACCGTCGACCTCACGGACTCGACCACACCGAGCTGCAGCCCCAGCACCACCGCGAGCGCCGCGCCCGCACTCACCCCGAAGATGCCGGGCTCGGCCAACGCGTTGCGGGTGTGACCCTGCATCAGCGCGCCGGCCACTCCGAGACAGGCGCCGATCAGCACCGCGACCACCGTCCGTGGGAAACGCAAGCTGCGCACGATCACGTCCGCGTCCGTGCCGGCCGGCTCGACCAGAGCCCGCAGCACGGCGCCGGCGCCCAGCCAGCGTGAGCCCAGCGCGAGACTGGCGCCGAAAACCAGTACGACGAGCAGGACCAACCCCAGCAGCGCCACCGGCCGCGACACCCGAACCCTCACCATGGTGGCCCGATCTTAGGTGAGCCGAGCCTAACTTGGGTGGAGTAGGGTTCCGCTGATCCGTTCGTGACGATCTTGGGAGTGCTTGTGGGGATCCGCCGTCTGAGTGCCGTGTTGGTCGTGGCCGCGCTCGCGCTGGCCGGGTGTGGATCGGGAGCCGAGGACAGCTCGGCCGCCGCGGGCGGTGCCGGCGCGGGGTTCCCGCGCACGGTCGAGCACGCGATGGGCAAGACCGAGATCCCGAGCAAGCCCAAGCGGGTGGTGGCGCTGGACGCCAGCTTCGTCGACGCGACGCTGATCCTGGACACGCCGGTCGTCGGCTACACCGACTACCGCAGCATCAACGGCAAGCTGCCGGACTACCTGGGCGAGGACCGGACGACGTACGGGTCGGACGCGCAGGCGGTCGGCACGCTCGCCGAGCCGAACCTGGAGAAGATCGCCGAGCTGGACCCGGACCTGATCATCTCGGCGAAGGTGCGGCACGAGAAGCTGTACGAGCAGCTGACCGCGATCGCGCCGACGGTGATGTCGGAGACCACCGGGCCGACCTGGAAGGACAACATCCGGCTGGCCGCGAAGGCGCTCGGCCAGGAGGAGCTCGCCGAGAAGGAGCTGACGGCGTACCAGACGGCGGCCAAGACGGTCGGGGACGCGATCAACGCGAAGGCGAACAACCCGACGATCTCGATGGTGCGCTTCGTCGACGGGCCGACCCGGCTGTACCAGAACGGCAGCTTCTCCGGCATCGTGTTCAAAGACGCCGGTCTGCGGCGGCCGACGTCGCAGGACGCCGACGGGTTCGCGGCGGAGATCAGCGCGGAGCGGATCAAGGACGCCGACGCGGACGCGATCTTCGTGGCGGTCTACGCCGACGAGAAGGGACTGAGCGCGAAGACGGCGGAGCAGTTCAAGGCCAACCCGCTGTGGAAGCCGCTCGCGCCGAAGGTGCACGAGGTGCCCGACCTGACCTGGATGACCGCGGTCGGCCTGCAAGGCGCCTGGGCCATCCTCACCGACCTCGCCAAGACCTTCGACGTTCCGGCGCCGGTCAAGAGCTGACTGGGTCGCCGGACGCGGGGCGTGCGCTGACACCCGAACCCCGTGCCCCGCTGAGCACGCGAGCAAGCTCGCAGAAGACGAACGCACGGCGCCCGGCCCGAGAGCGGCGGTCGCCGGCATACGGCGAGGGGAATCCGACCGGCTGACTTCTTTCTGCGAGCTTGCTCGCGAGCCCGGCCGTGGGCTGCGGGTGGAAGGTAGGCGTGCTCAGCCGGAGCGTCTGTAGGGTCGGGTTGTGAGTGGGTTGCAGCGGTGGCATGTGGGGCCCTGGACCAGCTATGGAACGGCGGCGGGTGAGCCGACTGAGCCCGGGCGGCGGCGGACTGCAGACGAGTTGAACTTCGACGTGGTCGGGCTGGCGCGGATTCTGGGGCGGCGGTTGGACGGGCGGGGCGAGTTGCAGGTGCGGTTGTGGCAGAACGAGCTGCGGCCGACGCACACCCGGCTGGTCGGCGTGCACACGCTGGCCGACCCGGAGAACTCCAAGCTCCTGCACGACACCGCGCAGGAAGCCCTCGCCTGGCTGGCCGAGCGGGCTCCCGCGGGGTACGAGTTCGTGCTGACCGACGCCGTGCACCTCCGGCCGTTGACCGACCTCTCGGCCGAGGTCGTCGCCGTCGACGCAGTCGTCCAGCTGGCGGCCGGACGCGGCGACGCCCTGCCCGCCGACCGTCTCGCCACCTCGCACGTACGCCGGTCCTCCGCCGGCGACTGGTACGCCGGAGACGCCGTCTGCAACTGGTCCGGGCCCTACCCGACCGCCGACGAGGCCGTCGCCGCCGTCCGCGCGGCCCGGGTCGAGCTCGCCCACCAACTCCGGACCGGCGGCCACGAGGACCTCGCCCGCACCGAACCCCGCTGGGCCCCCGTCCCGGTCCAGCCCTGACCCCGCTCCTGCCGGTCGCTCCCGCTCGCCCGAGCTGCGGCTCTGTGCACCGACCAGCCATCACACCGCGCCGGATCCGGCTGGTGGGTGCACAAGGTGATCACCGGGTTGCGGCGACCACGATCGCCCAGTGCCGCGGCGGCGTGAACTCGCGCAAGAGGTCCGCGGCGGGCGAGGCCGGACGGTTCGGCCGGGGTCAGCTCCACACGGCGACGAAGTAGCCGACGCCGTACGGGGCCGCGTGGTAGAGCAGATTGCCGGTGAGCTCCGGGACCGCGGCGAGGACCTGCCACGGGGCTCGGCCGGCGGCGGAGAGCTCAGCGGCGAGATCTGGATCCAGGGCAGCGAGCGTGGTGGTGTCGGCCAGAGCGAGGGCCGAGGCGATGGTGCTGTCGAAGATCTCCGCGCGGGGATGCAGATGGACCGGCGAGTGCTCGCTGCGCCGCGCGGACCCGTCGCCCATCACCAGCAGACCGACGCGATCGTTGCTACCGGCAAGCTCCTTGCCGAGGGCCAGGCAACCGGCCGGGCTCTCGTCGGCCGCGACGGTGACAGAAGTCCTCGGCACCCCGGCGACTTTGCTCCGACCGATCAGCCAGGCTCCCATCGTCAGCGACAACGGCAGCACCACCGGCCCGGAACCGACCCGCACCGACGAAGCGCCGTACGGGCCGAAGGTGCCTGCGGCCGTTCCGTCGTACTGCGTGCCGGTGGTCGGGCCCGAGCCGACGACGACGAGGCGGTCGACGTCCGCCAGCTGGTCGAGCGCGGCGAAGCATGCGGCGCGCAGATCGTCCAGCTCGGCCGCGGCACCACTCGCCACCTCCGGGACGAGCAACGGCGGATGCGGGCAGACGACAGCAGCGACAACGGGCACGTCAGGCCTCCCGCAGGTAGCGGAAGAAGAGGAAGCCGTCGTCGCCGGCCAGCAAGGAGCGCAGGGCGAACGACCTGATCGCGGTCGCCGTCGGCCCGGCGGTGATCCGGCCCGACCCCGGCCCGGCGAGCACCGGCGCCAGCGAGAGGCACATCTCGTCGACCAGGTCCGCCGCGGTCAGCGCACCCAGCAGGTGCGGACCGCCTTCCGACAGGACCTGCGGCAACCCGCGCTCGACCAACGTCTTCATCACCGCGCGCAGGTCGACCCCGGCTCTCCCGCAGACGACAACGTCGGCCACCTCGGCCAGCGCCTCCCGAGCATCCAACGGCGACGCGGTGTGCGTGAACACGATCGGCCGCACCGGCGCCTCGGCCAGGAACGGCGAGGCAGGGTCGAGGTCGAGGCGCGACGACACGATCGCGAGCGTCGGGTTCTCCGGCAGACCCTGAGCGCGCCGCCACTCCCGCCGCGCCGCGCTCAGCCGGAGCGGCCGGTACCCCTCGATCCGGACCGTGCCCGCGCCGACCAGCACCACGTCGCTGAGCATCCGCAGCTTGCCGAAGATCTCCTGGTCCGCCGCCCCGCTCAGCGCCTTGGACTTGCCCTCGACCTCCATCGCGCCGTCGATGCTGGTGACGAAGTTGCAGCGCAGGTGCGGCACCGACCGGTCCGCGACCTGGTACGCCGCGATCACCTCGGCCTCGGTGAGCTCGGACAGCGGACGCATCACGCCAGGCTCCTTCGGGTTCCGGCGGGCTGGGCCGCGCCACGCAGTACGGCGATCAGGTCGAGCGCCTGCCGGGCGGCCGGTACGTCGTGCACGCGGAACACCCGGGCGCCGAGCCACGCCGAGACGCTCAGCGCGGCCAGGGTCCCGGCCCCGCGCCGCCCCGGCGGGAGGTCGAGCGTCTCGCCGATGAAGTCCTTGTTCGACACCGCGACCAGGACCGGCCAGCCGGTCGCCGCCAGCTCGTCCAGGCGCCGGGTCAGCTCGAGCGACTGCAGCGTGTTCTTGCCGAAGTCGTGGGTCGGGTCGATCACGATGCCGTCGCGCCGGACGCCCGCCGCGACCGCGCGCTCGGCCAGCCTCGTCGTCGTCGCGATCACGTCCGCCACCACGTCGTAGTACGCCATCCGGTGCGGGTCGGTCCGCGGGGTCAAGCCGCCGACGTGGCTGCACACCAGCCCGGCCCCCACCTCGGCCGCGGCGGCGGCGATGCCGGGATCTGCGCCCGCCCAGGTGTCGTTGATCAGATCCGCGCCCGCCTCGCCGACCCGGCGCGCGACACCGCTGCGGTAGGTGTCGACGCTGATCACCAGGTCGGGATGCCGGGACCGGATCCCGGCGACGAAGTCGACCGTGCGGCGCAGTTCCTCGGTCTCGCTGACCGGTTCGCCGTAGCCGGCCTTGACGCCGCCGATGTCGACCAGGTCCGCGCCGTCGGCGACCGCCTGGCCGATCGCGTCGTACGCCGCGTCGGTGGCGAAGGTGGCGCCGCGGTCGTAGAACGAGTCCGGCGTCCGGTTCACGATCGCCATCAGGGCGAACTCGTTCGCCCCGAACGTCCGCGCGCCCAGTCGCAACACCCCCGCAGCAGCCACGCCCCCGACTCTAGCCAGGCAGCGAACGTCCACCACTCACCAACCCGGCCGGTCCCGTGCCGGGGCGCCGCTGTCGGGCGGTCGCCTGGCGTCCGTGGGCGGTTGGTCAGTGGTGGGCGTTCGGCCTCCGCCCGGCGGCGCTCGTGACGGCGGGGACACATATCCTATAGGATCCGCCTCATTCGCTTGCCCCGCAGCCCAGGACGGACCGCCATGCCGCGCTTCACCGAGTTCGAGACGTACGACGTCCGCTTCCCCACCTCGCTGCACCTGGACGGCTCCGACGCGATGAACGCCGACCCGGACTACTCCGCCGCGTACCTGATCCTGCGTACCGACGCCGGCGACGGGTTGGAGGGACACGGCTTCGCCTTCACCATCGGCCGCGGCAACGACGTGCAGACCGCGGCCATCGAGGCGCTACGCGACCATGTGGTCGGGCTCGAGGTGGAGTCCACGCTGGCCGACCTCGGCGGGTTCTGGAAGTCCCTGGTGCACGACTCGCAGCTGCGCTGGCTGGGCCCGGAGAAGGGGGTCATCCACATGGCGATCGGCGCGGTCGTCAACGCCGTCTGGGACCTGGCCGCGAAACGCGCCGGTGTGCCGCTGTGGAAGCTGCTGGCCGGCCTGAGCCCGGAGCAGATCGTCGACCTGGTCGACTTCCGCTACCTCACCGACGCGCTCACCCACGACGAGGCGCTGGAGATCCTGCGCAAGGCCGAGCCGGGGCGCGCCGAGCGGGAGAAGCAACTGCTCGACCACGGCTACCCGGCGTACACGACGACACCGGGCTGGCTCGGGTACGACGACGCCAAGCTGGTCCAACTCTGCCACGAGGCGGTCGCGGAGGGGTTCGGCCAGATCAAGCTGAAGGTCGGCGCGAACCTCGAGGACGACGTCCGCCGGATGCAACTGGCCCGGGAGGCGGTCGGCCCGGACATCCGGATCGCGATCGACGCCAACCAGCGCTGGGACGTCGCCGACGCGATCACCTGGATCGAGGCGCTCACGCCGTACGACGTGTGGTGGGTCGAGGAGCCGACCAGCCCCGACGACGTGCTCGGGCACGCGGCCATCGCGCGGGCGATCGCGCCGACCCGGGTCGCCACCGGCGAGCACGTGCAGAACCGGGTGGTGTTCAAGCAGCTGCTGCAGGCGGGGGCGCTGTCCTTCCTGCAGATCGACTCGGCCCGGGTCGCCGGGGTGAACGAGAACGTCGCGATCCTGCTGCTGGCGGCGAAGTTCGGCGTACCGGTGTGTCCGCACGCCGGTGGGGTCGGTCTGTGCGAGCTGGTGCAGCACCTGTCGATGTTCGACCTGGTGGCGGTCAGTGGTAGTACGGACCAGCGGGTGATCGAGTACGTCGACCACCTGCACGAGCACTTCCTCGACCCAGTCGTGATGGAGGCGGGACACTACGTCGCGCCGGTCCGGCCCGGGTTCAGCGCGGAGCTGGCCGCCGGCACGCTGCGCGACTTCCGGTACCCCGGCGGCAAGGTCTGGACCGAGTTCACGAAGGAGCAGTCGAAGTGACCGATTTCGCCGGCCTGCGGGCCGTGGTGACCGGAGGCGCCTCGGGCATCGGCCTGGCCGCCGCCCAGCAGCTGGCCGCGCGGGGCGCGCAGGTGGTGGTCTTCGACCTGAAGCCGGACGTGCCGGAGCCGCTGACCGGGATCGCGGCCGACGTCGCCGACGACCGCTCCGTCCGGGACGCGGTCGCCGCCGCGGCGCTGCGGCTCGGTGCCATCGACATCCTGGTGAACAACGCCGGGATCGGGGCCCAGGGCAACATCACGGCGAACGACGACGAGGAGTGGCACCGGGTGCTGGACGTGAACGTGGTCGGGATCGCGCGGGTGACCCGGGCGGTGCTGCCGTACCTGCGGCGCTCCCCGGCCGCCGCGATCGTCAACACCTGCTCGATCGCCGCGACCGCGGGGCTGCCGAACCGCGCCGTGTACAGCGCGAGCAAGGGTGCCGTGCTCGCGCTGACGATGGCGATGGCGGCCGATCACGTGCGCGAAGGAGTGCGGGTGAACTGCGTCAACCCGGGCACCGCCGACACCCCGTGGGTGGGCCGGCTGCTCGACGCGGCGACGGACCCGGAGGCGGAGCGCGCGGCGCTGGAGGCGCGGCAGCCGATGGGCCGGCTGGTGACCGCCGACGAGGTCGCGAACGCGATCGTCTACCTGGCCAGCCCGCTGTCCGGCTCGACGACCGGTACGGCGCTCGCCGTCGACGGCGGGATGCAGAACCTGCGGCTGCCTGCTGGGCGCAACTGAGCCGGCGCTCCAGCACCCGCGCCGGCGTCACCCGCCTCCCCCGCGACTCGGTCGGGCCGCCTGTTCGCGGGTGACGCAGCCGTCGGACGCGTTGATCAGCGGGAGGCCGCGCCCGGCGACCGCCGGCGGCGGGTTGTGCGGCGTACTGTCTTGCTCGATCTCTTCCTGGAAGGTGATGCCGACGTGAAGATCTTTCCCACCGACCTGCGGATCGGGCTGGGCGGCGCCCCACTGGCCGGGCTGTTCACGCCGATCTCGGACGCCGACGCGACCACGACCGTCGAGGCGGCCTGGCAGGAGGGCTGGCGGTTCTTCGACACCGCGCCGCACTACGGACTCGGGCTGGCCGAGGAGCGCCTCGGCGCCGCGCTGGCCGGCAAGCCGCGGTCGGAGTACGTGCTGTCCAGCAAGGTCGGGCGGATCATCGACGAGGCCGACTCCGAGGCGCCCGACGACGAGGGGTTCGCGGTGACGTCGAAGCGCCGCCGCCGCTGGGACTTCAGCCGCGACGGCGTGCTGCGCAGCATCGAGGACTCGCTGCGCCGGATCGGCACCGACCGGCTGGACATCGTCTTCGTGCACGACCCGGACGACCACTACGACGAGGCGGTCGCGACCGCTTTCCCGACCCTGATCGAGCTGCGCGACCAGGGCGTGATCGGCGCGATCGGGTCCGGCATGAACCAGACCGCGATGCTCACCCGCTTCGTCCGGGAGGTCGACCTCGACGTCATCATGCTGGCCGGCCGCTACACCCTGATCGACCCCGACGGCCTGGACGACGTGCTGCCGGCCTGCGTCGAGAACGACGTCCAGGTGATCGCTGTCGGCGTCTTCAACTCCGGCCTGCTGGCCCGGCCCCGCCCGTCCGCCGACGCCACCTTCAACTACGCCCCCGCCGACGCCGCCCTGATCGCCAAGGCGAACCAGCTGGCCGACGTCTGCGACGCCCACGGCCTCACCCTGCCGTCAGCCGCCCTCGCCTTCCCCCTCTTCCACCCCGCCGTCGCCGGCATCGCCGTCGGCTGCCGCTCCGCCGCCGAGGTCCACGCCAACGCCACCCTCGCCCGCACCCAGGTCCCCACCCCCTTCTGGTCAGACCTGAAATCCACCGGCCTCCTCCGCGCGGACGCCCCGACCCCGAGCTGACCGGCGTACCGCGGGGTCAGTCGGGGGTTCGGGTGGTGGGGCCGCCGAGCATGACTTGCTGGCGGCGGGTGCCGTTGAGGGTGGTGGCGGCCCAGGTGGTGAGGACCGAGGCGCGGTTGCCCCAGCCGACCAGGAAGGCCAGGTGGACGGCGGCCCAGGCGAGTTTGCCGATCACGCCCTTGAGGCGCAGACCGCGGATGTCGGCGACGGCGTCGCCGGGGGAGATCGTGGCCATCGTGCCGAGGTCGAGGTACTTGAACGGCTCGTCGAAGGGCTCGCCCTCGAGAGTGTGCCGGATGACCTTGGCGACGTACTTGCCCTCCTGCATGGCCGGTTCCGCGATGCCGGGCAGGTTGGCGACGTTGGCCGCGTCGCCGATCACGAAGATCTCCGGATGCCCGGGCAGGCGGCAGTCCGGGCCGACGACGACCCGGCCGCCGCGGTCGGTCTCGGCGCCGATCGCCTTGGCCAGGTCCCGGGTCAGCGGCGACGCCTGCACGCCGGCCGTCCACAGGATCGTGCGGCCGTGGATCACCTGCTCGTGCTCGCCGGCCTTGAACGTGACCGCCGCCGGCTTCACGTCGGTCGCGAAGGCGCCCAGCACGATCTCCACGCCGAGCTTCTGCAGCCGCCGGTGGGTGTGCTTGCGCAGCGTCTCCGGGAACGCGCCGAGCACGCTGTCCGCGCCGTCGGCGAGCACGACCCGGACCTCGCTCAGGTCGAGGTCGCGGAACTGGTCCCGCAACGTCCGGCGGGCCATCGCCGCCAGCTGACCGGCCAGCTCCACGCCGGTCGGGCCGGCGCCGATCACCACGAACGTCATCCACTCGCGCCGCTCGTCCGGGTCCTCGGCGACCGCGGCCGCCTCGAAGGCGTGGATCAGCCGGTTCCGCAGCGTCACCGCCTGATCGATCGTCTTCATCGGCAGCGCGTCCCGAGCCCACTCCGGATGCCCGAAGTAGCTCGGCTCCGAGCCGGTCGCCAGCACCAGGTGGTCGTACGGCGCGGCGCGGCGGGTCCCGTCCGCCAGCTGCACCTGCACCGTCTGGCCGACCGGATCGACGTCGGTCGCCTCTCCCAGCAGCACCTTCGCGTTGCGCTGACCGGCGAAGATCTTGCGCAGCGCGGGCGCGATGTCGCCGGGCGCGAGCAACGAGGTCGACACCTGGTAGAGCAGCGGCTGGAACAGGTGGTGGTTGGTGCGGTCGATCAGCAGGACGTCGACGTCCGCGCGCCGCAGGTTCCGGACCACCTGGAGGCCGCCGAAGCCGCCGCCGACGACGACCACCCGGGGCCTGCGGGCCCCCCGGTCCGCCGCGGTCCGCTCGGGATCATCGGTCGCCATGGCAGCCTCCTGTTCGCGCGAGCCGGTGCTCAGGCGGTACCCGGACGACGCGGCGACATGCGCCCTCGCTCGACCCGCCGCCGCTCAGGTCACCCCGGCCCGGTAGCAAGCCTCAGCGACGGGTACAGCACCCCCGAGCCCGCACGCGAAGGGAGACGACCGAGATGGCAGCACGTCGGCGGTACGCCGTGGCGGCGTCGAGCCAGTGGATCGACGAGACCGGTACCCGCCTGCCCGGCGGCGAGGTGCACGCCTGGGAGCAGGGCCTGAACCAGACCGTCTGCGGCCTGCCGCTGAACCGGGCCCGGCTGCGCCGCTTCCCGCACGTTCCGTGGGAGGAAACCTTCGTCGAGACCGGCGGCGCCGCCGACGAGGTGCAGCGGCAGTGCCCGCGCTGCGCGGCGGTGGCGGGCAAGCGGGCCGCCGACCTCCGCCCGCGCTGGCGCCGGGTCAATCCGCGCCCCTGACCGTCACCGGACGGACACGTGACGTTCATCACGGGTAGCTGACACGTTTACAACTCCTGCGACGGGGCACCGGATTCCTCCGAGCGTTGGGCAGCAGGGTTCGGTGGATCGAGCCCCCAAGGAGTTCCATGGCCCTTCGTCGCACCCCGTCGACTCTCCCCGCCCCCGCCCGCAGGGTCGATCTCCCCAGCTACGACCGGACGGCGCTGACGCCGGCCGTCGTGCACTTCGGGGTCGGCGGCTTTCACCGCGCCCACCAGTTGAGCTACTTCGACGAGCTCGCCAGCCTGCGGGTGAACGACTGGGGCGTTGTCGGCGTCGGGATCAGCAGCCCCCGGATGGGTCAGGTCCTCAGCGGCCAGGACAATCTTTTCACCGTCGTCCAGCGCGGCTCGACCGCGAGCACTGCCCGGGTGGTCGGTGTGATGGTCGAGTACCTGCTGCTCGCCGAGGACCGCGACGCCGTCCTCGCGCGCCTGATCGATCCCCGCATCCGCCTGGTCACCCTGACGATCACCGGCGACGGGTACGCCGCCGGTGGAACCAGCGGCCGCCCGTCCGTCTTCACCGTCATCGCGGCCGCCCTGGACCTGCGGCGGCAGCGGGGCATCACCCCCTTCACCGTGCTGTCCTGCGACAACCTGCCGGACAACGGTGCGGCCGCCCGGAGCGCGGTGGTCGCCGCCGCCGAGCAACGCAGTACCGAGCTGGCCGCGTGGATCGACCGGTCGGTGGCCTTTCCCGACAGCATGGTGGACCGGATCACGCCCGTCACCAGCCCGGGCGACCGGCGGTGGATCGAGCAGGAGTTCCAGGTCAACGACGGCTGGCCGGTGATCACCGAGCCGTTCAGCCAGTGGGTGATCGAGGACCGCTTCGGCAACGAGCGGCCGCCGCTGGACCGGGTCGGCGTCCGGTACGTCGACGACGTGGCGCCGTACAAGCTGATCAAGACCAGGATGCTGAACGGCGCACACTGCGCACTCGGCTACCTCGGGACCCTGGCGGGCCACCGCCGGACCGACGAGGCGATGGCCGACCCGGTCATCGGGCGGTACGTGGCGAAGCTGCTCGCCGACGAGATCGCGCCGCTGCTGCCGCAGGACGTCCCGGGCATGGAGCTCGGCGAGTACCGACGTACGCTGATCGAGCGGTTCGGCAATCCGGCCGTGGGCGACGGGCTGGCGCGGCTGTGCCGGCGCGGCTCGACCAAGATGCCCGCCTACCTGTTGCCGTCGCTGCACGCGGCCCAAGCCGCCGGCCGGCCGCGTGACCTGCTGCTGCTCGCCGTCGCCGCCTGGTTGCGCTACCTGCACGGCGTCGGCCTGCGCAACGAGACCATCGAGGTCGAGGACGCCCGGCTGGCCGAGCTGCGAGCACTCGCCGCGCAGGGGCCTGCCGCCGTGCTCACCCTGACCGACGTCTTCGCCGACCTGGCCCACCACGACGACGACGTCCGCACGATCGAAACGATGATCAGCAGCCTCGACCACCGAGGCCTGACCCCGACGATGAGGACCTACCTTTGACCGCACCGATTCCCCGTCCGCACCCCCGCGGCGAAACCCTCCCGACGTCCGTCACCGACGCCGTCCAGGTCCTGCTGTGCGACGCCGACGGCAACCTGTTCCCGTCCGAGGAGCCGGCTTTCGCCGCGTCCGCGCAGGTGACGAACCGGTTCCTGACCGGACTCGGCGTGACCGGCGCCCTCAGCGCCGAGCAGCTGCGCCGCGCGACGACCGGGATGACGTTCCGGCGGACCGCGCTCGCGCTCGCGGCCGAGCACGGAGTCCACGAGGTTCCGGACCTCGAGGCCTGGGTGGACGAGGAGAAGCGTGTCGTCACCGCTCACCTCCAGCGAACGCTCACTCCCGACCGGTCCGTCATCGACCCGCTGACCGAGCTCGGGCGGCACCTGGTGCTCGCCGCGGTCAGCTCCAGTGCGCTGACCCGGCTGCACACCTGCCTGGCCGCCACCGGCCTGAACGAGCTGATCCGGACCGAGCTGGTGTTCTCCGCGGAGGACTCGCTGGCCACCCCGACGAGCAAGCCGGATCCGGCGATCTACCGGTACGCCTGTGAGCGGCTCGGCATCGAGCCCGCCGCCGGCCTCGCGGTCGAGGACTCGGTCCCGGGCGTTCGATCGGCCGTCGCGGCCGGCTGCCCCACGATCGGCAACGTCGTCTTCGTGCCCGCCGCCGAACGCGCGCAGCGAATCGCCGCTCTGCACGACGCCGGGGTGCTGACTGTGGTGTCCTCGTGGAACGAGCTCGCCGACCTGCTGCTTCCCGCGCTCGGACATCGTGCTGCGACCGCGGAGGTGCCTGTTCGATGAAGATCGTCTACAACGCCTTCGGCGGCCGGTACTGCGACAACCCGCGCGCGCTCTACGAGGAGCTCGTCGCCCGGGCCCCGGACCACGAGCACCTCTGGACCGCCGCACCGGCGTACCGGCAGGGCTTTCCGGCTGGGGTCCGGACCGTCCCGTACGGCAGCGACGCGTGCATCGAGGCGCTGGAGTCCGCCGACTACGTGGTGTCGAACGACCACCTCCCGCTCGATTGGAAGAAGCGGTCCGGCACCGTGTTCCTGCAGACCTGGCACGGCACTCCGCTGAAGCGCATCCACCACGACGTGCGCTGGGCCCCGGAAGGCAGGCTGGAGCGCCTCGACGAGGACGTCGCCACCTGGAACCACCTGCTGTCGCCGAACCGGGCGAGCACCGAGCGGCTACGCACCGCCTTCGGCTTCTCCGGCGAGCTGCACGAGACGGGGTACCCGCGCAACGACCTGCTCAGCTCACCGAGGCAGGCCACCGTGCGTGCCGAGGTCCGGGACCAGCTCGGCATTGCCGAGGGCACCACGGCGGTGCTCTACACGCCGACGTGGCGCGACGACCAGGTCTTCGCCGCGGACCAGCCGGACTTCACCCTGCAGCTCGACCTGGACGACTTCGCGCGCCGGCTCGGACGCGACCACGTGCTGCTGCTCAGGGTGCACAGCATGGTCGCCGACCGGCTCGCCGTACCGGCCGGGGCGCCGGTCGTGGACGTCTCGAACTTCCCCGACGTCCGTGACCTGTACGCCGCCGCGGACGTGCTGATCACCGACTACTCCTCGACGATGTTCGACTTCGCCGTCACCGGCCGGCCGATCGTGTACTTCACCTACGACCTGGAGAACTACCGCGATCAGCTGCGCGGGTTCTACTTCGATCTCGCGGAGGTCGCGCCCGGCCCGTTGCTGCGTACCAGCGCCGACGTCGTCGACGCCCTGCTCGACCTCGACCAGGTGACCGCGTCGCACCGGGACGCGTACGCGGCGTTCCGGCAGGCGTTCTGCCACCTGGAGGACGGTCACGCCACCGACCGCGTGATCGACCGCATCTTCCCGGACCTGACCGGGGCCACCCATCCGAAACCGCCACAAGGAGGCCAGTATGACCAGCGCTGACACCGAGCAGCCGAGCACCGGGACCAGGGTCCAGGCGGTCATTCTGGCCGCCGGCCTGGGGAGCCGTCTCGGTCGCGACCTGCCCAAGCCGCTCACCGTGCTGCGCGACGGGCGCACGATCCTGCGTCACCAGCTGGACGCGCTGCAGAGCGCGTTCGGCGAGGACCACTCGGTCACGCTGGTGGTCGGCTACAACGCCGGTCACCTGATGCTCGCCGCACCGCAGGCAGGCTTCGTGCAGAACCCGTACTACGCCACCACCAACACCAGCAAGAGCCTGTGGCGCGCGCTGCGGGTGTCCGGGCCGGGCGGCGTGCTGTGGATGAACGGCGACGTCGTCTTCGACCCCGCCGTGCTCGACCACATCGCGGAGGCGATCCACGCCGACCAGAGCTTCGTCTGCGTGGACACCGCGTCCGTCGCGGACGAGGAGGTCAAGTACACCGTCGACGCGCACGGCTTCATCGACCAGCTCTCCAAGACCGTGACCGGCGGGCTGGGCGAGGCGATCGGCATCAACTACGTCTCGGCCTGGGACAAGCCGACACTGATCGAGCACCTCGCCCGGTGCGACGACAACGACTACTTCGAGCGGGGCATCGAGACCGCGATCGCCGAGCGGGGACTGAAGATCCGCCCGCTCGACATCTCGGCCTACGCCGCGGTCGAGGTGGACTTCGAGGAGGACCTCGCCCGGGCGAACCTGCGCTGCGTACCGGTGCCGCCGTCGGACGCGGTCCCGGAGATGTCCGCCTAGGCGCCTCAGAGGGCGTCGATCTCGGCCAGCTCGTCGCCCTCGATCGCCAGCCAGCGGGTGATGCCGATCTCGCGCAGGAACGGCACGTCGTGGCTGGCGATCAGCAGCGCCCCGCGGTACGACGCCAGCGCGTCGCGCAACTGGTCGACGCTGGCCAGGTCGAGGTTGTTCGTCGGCTCGTCCAGCATCAGCAGCTGCGGGGGCGGTTCGGCGAGCAGCAGGGCGGCCAGCGTGGCCCGGAAGCGCTCGCCGCCGGACAGCGTGCGGACGGGCTGGTCGGCGGCCCGGCCACGGAACAGGAACCGGGCCAGCCGCGCCCTGCGCTCGTTGTTGTCCGCCCCGGGCGCGAGCAGAGCCAAGTTCTCCACGATGGACAGCTCGTCGCGGAGCAGGTCCAGCCGCTGCGGCAACAGCCGGTACGGGACCAGAGGAAGCGCTTCGCCGGTGACCGCGTGCAGCAGGGTGGACTTGCCCGCGCCGTTCGGGCCGACCAGTGCGATCCGCTCCGGACCGCGGATCTCCACGGTGGCGCGCAGCCCGGTCGGCAGGGCGTGGTCCTCCAGGCGCAGCACGATCCGGCCGGCGGGCACGTTCGTGTCCGGCAGGTCCACCCGGATGTGGTCGTCGTCGTGCACCTTCTCCTCGGCCTCGGCAAGGGCTTCCTGAGCCGCGTCCAGCCGTCCGCTGTGCAGGTCGAGGTGCTTGCCGGCCGACACCTGCGCCGACCGTTTCAGCGCGCCGGCGGCCATCTTCGAGACGCTGCCGGACTCGAACGCGCGCTGCCCGGCAGCCCGGCGGCGGTCCATCTTCATCCGTGCCTCGATCAGGTCGCGCTTCTGCTTGCGCACGTCGGACTCGGCCGTGCGCAGCATCCGCTCGGCCGCCTCCTGCTCGACCGCGACCGCCTGCTCGTACGCCGTCAGGTTGCCGCCGTACCAGGTCAGGTCACCCTTGCGCAGGTCGCCGATCTGGTCGACCCGGTCGAGCAGTTCACGGTCGTGGCTGACGATCAGCAGCGCCCCGCGGAACGCGTCCACCGCGTCGTACAGGTGCCGCCTGGCCCGCAGGTCGAGGTTGTTGGTGGGTTCGTCGAGCAGCAGGACGTCGGGGCGGCGCAGCAGTTCGGCGGCCAGCCCGAGCAGGATCGTCTCGCCGCCGGACAGTTCGCCGACGTGACGGTCCAGGCCGATCGCGCCGAGGCCGAGCCGGCCGAGCAGCGCCTCGGCACGTTCCTCGACGTCCCAGTCGTCACCGACCCGGGCGAAGTTGCGCTCGGAGGCGTCGCCCTGCTCGATCGCGGTGATGGCCTGCCGGACGCCGTCGATGCCGAGGGCGGCGTCGACACGCAGCGCCGTGTCCAGGGTCAGGTCCTGCGGGAGGTAGCCGAGCTCGCCGGTGACCCGGATCGAGCCGCGTTGCGGGGTCAGCCGGCCGGCGACGAGCCGGAGCAGCGTCGACTTGCCGGCGCCGTTGCGCCCGACCAGCCCGGACCGGACCGGCCCGAGCGCGAAGGAAAGGCCGTCGAACAGCACGTCGCCGTCCGGCCAGGCGAAAAAGAGGTCACTGCAGGTCAGGGATACGTTCATGGGTGTGCTCCGAGATCTCGAACGAGACCGCGCACCGACCGGTGGCGATCAACCGCTGCTGGTGAGAGACCTCAGTTCGACAACCCGCACCCCTGACGTAGGCGATGTGACGTCACTCAGGGTCCCACGGCCCGCCGGCCGGCTCAACGGAATTCTCCGGAGCACCGCCCTAGCGCGCCTTGCGGAGCCAGGACTCGACGCCGGCGATGTGCGCGGTCATCCACGCGCGGGCGGCCTCGGCGTCGCGCTGCTCGAGCGCGTCGAGAATCGCGGTGTGCTCGGTCAGCGTTCGGTCGACCGCGCCGGCCTGGGTGACGCCGCGCCAGATCCGGGCCCGCTGGGTGGCACCGGAGATGCCGTCGAGCAACGAGCAGACCACCGCGTTGCCGGTCGCCTCGGCGATGCCGCGGTGGAACCGCAGGTCGTTGGCGACCAGTTCGTCGACGCCGGCCTGCGGGGTCAGCTCACCGGTGAGCGAGCGCAGCCCGGCCAGCTGCTCGGCCGAGATCCGTACGGCGGCGATCGCGGCGACACCGGGCTCGAGCAGCCGGCGGACCTCGAAGAACTGCAGGATCGAGTCGTCGCGGTGCAGGTCGACCATGAAGCTGAGCGCGTCGAGCAGGTGCGCGGAGTCCAGGCTGGTCACGTAGGTGCCGTCGCCGTGCCGGACGTCGAGCACGTTGACCAGCGTCAGCGCCTTGACCGCCTCCCGCAAGGAGTTCCGCGACAGGCCAAGCCGGGCGGCGAGGTCGGCTTCCCTCGGCAACCGGTCGCCGGGGCCGAGCTCGCCGGAGGTGATCATCTCCTTGATCTTGACGATCGCCTCGTCCGTCAGCGCCATCCGCTCAGTATGCCGTGACCGAGCCAATTCAGAGGAACTGGACTGATGCTTCACGTGACCTTCGCCACATCGCGCGCCGGAGGCAGCCCTTGCGGTCAGCGATGATCCTGGTGCATACAGTGGGCACCTGAGCGTGAACAAGCCTGTGGCGAGCCTTCGGCAGGGTGCCGGATCCCCACCTCTGCAACGTGTCCGGGAGCCGGTTCCGGTCGTGCCGCGGCCGATCCGGGACCCGCTCGGCGGCATACCGCTGAAACACCGGAAACGCAGGTGTTCCAGCGCCCGGTCGGCCCACGCCCCGCGGCGGGACCACTCGACACACTGGTCCGGTGGTCCCGGGCTGTAGATGTGATGCAGGTGCTATTAGCCTTGCCTTCGGGAGCTGCCCCCCGACAACTCCGCCACACCCAGCACAGTGGTATCAGACCCGCAATCGGAAGAGGCGAACTGCCAAGTGGCCACCGAGCCATCAGACACCAATCCCCTTGCAGCCTTCGGAAGCAACGAATGGCTGGTCGACGAGATGTACGAGAAGTACCAGCAGGATCCGAAGTCGGTGGATCCGGCCTGGCAGACCTACTTCGAGAGCGACGGATTCAAGGGATCCGGACCGGGTGACGCGAAGCCGGTGACGACCGGCCCGGCCGACGCTCCCCGACCCGATGCGGTGTCGGACAACAAGACCCCGGAGGCCGCCGTCCGCGGGACGACCGCGACCGCCCCGGCCGCGAGCAAGCCGGCCGCGCAGGCCGCCGCCCGCACCCCGGAGCAGGCCGCTCCGCCGACCACGGCGTCCACGGCCCAGCCGGCTCAGAGCCGGCCGGCCCAGACCCAGCCCCCGGCGTCCGCCCAGCAGACCGCGCCCGCCGCGAGCGGCGCGCCGACCGGAGGAACGGTGAACCAACCGCCCAGCGCGCAGCCCAAGCCCGCCCCGGCGACCAGCACGGACGCGGAGCGCAAGGTCCTGCGGGGCGCTCCGGCCCGGACCGCGCAGAACATGGAGACCAGCCTCCAGGTCCCCACCGCGACCAGCGTCCGCCAGGTGCCGGTCAAGCTGCTGATCGACAACCGCATCGTCATCAACAACCACCTCAAGCGCGCCCGCGGCGGCAAGATCTCCTTCACTCACCTGATCGGCTGGGCGCTGGTGAAGGCACTGAAGACGCTGCCGGAGATGAACGCGTCGTACGACGAGACCGAGGGCAAGCCGACCCTGGTCCAGCCGGCCCACATCAACCTGGGCCTGGCCATCGACATGGCCAAGCCGGACGGCACCCGGCAGCTGCTGGTGCCGTCGATCAAGGCCGCCGAGACGATGACGTTCGCCGAGTTCTGGATGGCCTACGAGGACATCGTGCGCCGGGCCCGGGACAACAAGCTGGCGCTGCCCGACTTCCAGGGCACCACGATCAGCCTGACCAACCCCGGCACGATCGGCACCCAGCACTCGGTGCCGCGGCTGATGAGCGGCCAGGGCTGCATCATCGGCGTCGGCGCGATGGAGTACCCGCCGGAGTACCAGGGCGCGGCCGAGGAGACGATGGCCAAGCTCGCGGTCAGCAAGGTGATGACGCTGACCTCGACGTACGACCACCGGATCATCCAGGGCGCCCAGTCGGGTGAGTTCCTGCGCAAGATCCACCAGCTGCTGCTCGGCGAGGAGGGTTTCTACGACGAGATCTTCCAGAGCCTGCGGATCCCGTACGAGCCGATCCGCTGGGCCGCCGACCTCCCGCACAGCCACGAGGAGGACATCAGCAAGCAGGCCCGCATCCTCGAGCTGATCCACGCCTACCGGGTGCGCGGCCACATCATGGCCGACACCGACCCGCTGGAGTACAAGCAGCGCAGCCACCCCGACCTCGACGTGGCCACCCACGGGCTGACCCTGTGGGACCTGGACCGCGAGTTCGCCACCGGCTCGTTCGGGGCCGCGACCGACCGCCGGTTCATGAAGCTGCGGGAGATCCTCGGCATCCTGCGCGACTCGTACTGCCGGACCACCGGCGTCGAGTACATGCACATCCAGGACCCCGAGCAGCGCAAGTGGCTGCAGGAGCGGATCGAGCGGCCGCACACCAAGCCGCCGCGCGAGGAGCAGCTGCGGATCCTGGCCAAGCTGAACGAGGCCGAGGCGTTCGAGACCTTCCTGCAGACCAAGTACGTCGGCCAGAAGCGGTTCTCGCTGGAAGGCGGCGAGACCACCATCCCGCTGCTCGACGAGCTGTGCGAGGAGGCCGCCGGCGCCGGGCTGGACGAGGTCGTCATCGGGATGGCGCACCGCGGCCGGCTGAACGTGCTGGCCAACATCGTCGGCAAGTCGTACGGGCAGATCTTCCGCGAGTTCGACGGCAACATCGACCCGCGCACGGTCCAGGGCTCCGGTGACGTCAAGTACCACCTGGGCGCCGAGGGCGAGTTCGTCTCCGAGTTCGGCGACAAGATCAAGGTGTCGGTGGCGGCGAACCCGTCGCACCTGGAGACCGTCGACCCCGTGCTCGAGGGCATCGTCCGGGCCAAGCAGGACATTCTCGACCGCGGCGCCGCGTTCCCGGTGCTGCCGGTCCTGGTGCACGGCGACGCGGCCTTCGCCGGCCAGGGCGTCGTGGCCGAGACGCTGAACCTGTCCCAGCTGCGCGGCTACCGCACCGGCGGCACGATCCACGTGATCGTGAACAACCAGGTCGGCTTCACCACCTCGCCGGCCTCGTCGCGCTCGTCGATGTACTGCACCGACGTCGCGCGCATGGTGCAGGCGCCGATCTTCCACGTGAACGGCGACGACCCCGAGGCCTGCATCCGGGTCGCCTCGCTGGCCTTCGAGTACCGCCAGGCGTTCAACAAGGACGTCGTCATCGACCTGGTCTGCTACCGCCGCCGGGGCCACAACGAGGGCGACGACCCGAGCTTCACCCAGCCGCTGATGTACGACCTGATCGAGCAGAAGCGGTCGGTGCGCAAGCTCTACACCGAGGCGCTGATCGGCCGTGGCGACATCACCGTCGAGGAGGCCGAGCAGGCGATGCGCGACTTCCAGCAGCGGCTGGAGCGGGTGTTCACCGAGGTGCGGGAGGCGAAGAGCCAGCCCGACACCCCGGCGCCGTACGTGACCGTGCCGGTCTACCCCGACAAGCCGGAGGGCCCGGACGCGACCGCGACCACGCCCGAGGTGCTGAAGAAGATCGCCGACGCGTACACCACGCTGCCGGAGGGCTTCACCGCGCACCCGAAGGTGCTGCCGCAGCTGCAGCGCCGGGCCGCCGCGATCACCCAGGGGCCGGTCGACTGGGCCAGCGCCGAGATCACCGCGTTCGGCTCGCTGCTGCTGGCCGGGCGCCCGGTCCGGCTGGCCGGTCAGGACAGCCGCCGCGGCACGTTCGTGCAGCGGTTCGCCGCGATCATCGACCGGGTCAACGGGCAGGACCACGTCCCGCTGCAGCACCTGGGCGAGGACCAGGCGAACTTCTACGTCTACGACTCGCTGCTCAGCGAGTACGCCGCGCTCGGCTTCGAGTACGGCTACTCGGTGGCCCGGCCGGACGCGCTGGTGCTCTGGGAGGCCCAGTTCGGCGACTTCGTCAACGGCGCCCAGTCGATCATCGACGAGTACATCTCGGCCGGTGAGGCGAAGTGGGGCCAGAAGTCCGGGGTCGTGCTGCTGCTGCCGCACGGCTACGAGGGCCAGGGCCCGGACCACTCCTCGGCCCGGATCGAGCGGTTCCTGACGCTGTGCGCGGAGAACGCGATGACCGTGGCGCAGCCGTCCACGCCGGCGTCGTACTTCCACCTGCTGCGGCGGCACACGCTGCAGGAGGAGCACAACCCGCTGATCGTCTTCACGCCGAAGCAGCTGCTGCGGCGCAAGGAAGCGGTGTCGCAGCCGGAGGAGCTCACCAGCGGCTCGTTCCGCCCGGTGCTGAACGACTCCGACGCCGAGCAGAACCCGGCCACCGTGGAGCGGGTCATCCTGGCCTCGGGCCGGATCAGCTACGACCTGCTGGCCGAGCGCAAGAAGGTCGAGCCGGACAAGATCAGCACCGCCGTGCTGCGGGTCGAGCAGCTCTACCCGCTGCCGACCGAGCAGATCAAGGCGGAACTGGCGAAGTACCCGAACGCGACCGAGATCCGCTGGGTGCAGGACGAGCCGGCGAACCAGGGTCCGTGGCCGTTCATGGCGCTGAACCTGACCGAGCACCTCGGCGGCAAGCCGTTCTACCGGGTCTCCCGGCCCGCGATGTCGGCGCCGTCGGTCGGCTCGATGGGTGTGCACCAGGCCGAGCAGGCGACGCTGCTGAAGCAGGCGTTCAGCTGACGTGTACTTCACCGACCGAGGGATCGAGGAGCTCGAGGGCCGGCGGGGCGAGGAGGACGTCTCGCTGGCCTGGGTGGCCGAGCGGCTGCGCGAGTTCGTCGACCTGAACCCCGAGTTCGAGACGCCGATCGAGCGCTTCGCCACCTGGCTGGCCCGGCTCGACGACGAGGACGACTGATCCTCCTGCTGGTCTAGGCTGAGCGGATGCCCTTCGCCGACCACCCCGTACGCCGGGTGGCCGCGGCGGAGGGCGTTCGGCCGTCCGGGCACTGGCCGCACACGATTCCCGCGGTCCGGCAGCTGCTCACCGACGGGCTCGACCTGGGCCCCGGCGTCACCTTCCTGGTCGGCGAGAACGGCGCGGGCAAGTCGACGCTGGTCGAGGCGGTCGCGGTCGCCTTCGGCATGTCGCCGGAGGGCGGGTCGACCGGGGCCCGGCTGACCACGCGTGCCAGCGAGTCACCGTTGTCGCAGGACCTCGTGCTGACCAGGGGCGCCGGCGCGTCGAAGGCCGGGTTCTTCCTGCGGGCCGAGACGATGCACGGCTTCTACACCTACCTGGAGGAGAATCCGGGCGCCCGGCCGGAGCCGGTGTTCCACGAGATGAGCCACGGCGAGAGCTTTCTCGCCCTGATCGGCGACCGCTTCACCCGCCGGGGCCTCTACTGCCTGGACGAGCCCGAGTCGGCGCTGTCGTTCTCGTCCAGCCTCGCCGTGGTCGGCGTTCTGAACGAGCTGGCGCGGTCCGGCTCGCAGGTGCTGTGCGCGACCCACTCCCCCGTCATCGCGGCACTGCCCGGCGCGACCATTCTCGAGGTCGGCGACTGGGGCATCCGGGAGTCCGCCTGGGAGGAGCTGGAGCTGGTGCAGAACTGGCGGGCGTACCTGGACGGACCCCAGCGGTACCTGCGGCACATTCTCTAGCCGGCGGCCGGGGGCCAGGCGGCGGCTGGGTCAGTCGGCAGCGTGCGGTGGCCGGGTGCGCAGCGGCGGGTCGGGGGCCAGCGAGCCGTCGGGGGCGATGTGCTCGAAGATCTGGTCGACCAGGTTCAGCACGTGCGGGTCGTCGACCGTGTAGATGTGCCGCCGCCCCTCCCGCCGGGCGGTGATGATGCCGGCCAGCCGGAGCTTGCCGAGGTGCTGGCTGGCCGTCGCGATGCTGACGCCGGCGCGATCGGCCAGCGTGCCCACGTCGTACTCGCCCTGGGCGGCCAGGGAGACCAGATGCAGCCGCACCGGCGCGGACAGCATCGCGAAGGTGCCGGCGGCGGACTCCAGCTGGGCCTTCGTCGGTTCGGGGAACGGTGTTGTCATCTCGCGGTCATTGTGACCGGTGCAGCGGGTCCTGGGCAGGCGGCAGGCCGGTGGTGAGCACCATCTCACACTTTCGCAATTGCGAAAGTATCGAAACGATGACTAATCTGGACGGCATGGTCAGAGCTCTCCGCCCCGTGCTCCTCTGTCTCGCGGTGGCGGTTCCCGCGGTGGCGTTGCGCGTCACCGGAGTCCACCCAGCGGCCCCGCTGGCGATCATGGTCTTCGGTCTCGGTGTGGTCGCCGCCTCGTTCGTGCTCGCCTGGGCCGCCGAGGCCGCCGAGCTGGACATCTCCGGCGGGCTGGCGATCGCGCTGCTCGCGGTCATCGCCGTGCTTCCGGAGTACGCGGTCGATCTGTACTTCGCCCACACCGCCGGCAGCCAGCCGGAGTACGTCCAGTACGCCGCGGCCAACATGACCGGCTCCAACCGCCTCCTGCTCGGCCTCGGCTGGTCCAGCGTCGTCCTGGTCAGCCTGTACGTCGCCAGCCGGCGCAGCGGTCGTTCCGTCCGGTCCCTGGTGCTCGACTCGGGCTACCGGCGAGAGCTGGGCTTCCTGTCGATCGCCGGTGTGGTGGCGTTCGTCATCCCGCTCACCGGTCAGATCCACCTCGTGCTGGGCATCGCGCTGCTCGCGTTCTTCGCGTACTACCTGTGGCGGGCGGCGGCCAGCGAGCACGGCGACGAGCCCGAGCTGATCGGTCCGGCGGCGCGGATCGGCGCCCTGCCGAAGGTGCAGCGTCGGCTCACGGTGGTCGCCATGTTCGCGCTGGCGGCCGGAGTGATCCTGGCGGCGGCCGAGCCGTTCGCCGACTCGCTGGTCGAGGGCGGGCACGCGCTGGGCATCGACCAGTTCCTGCTGGTCCAGTGGCTGGCTCCGCTCGCCTCGGAGGCGCCGGAGTTCATCATCGCGCTGCTGTTCGCCTGGCGCGGCAAGGGTGCGGCGGCGCTCGGCCTGCTGATCTCGGCCAAGGTGAACCAGTGGACCCTGCTGATCGGAAGCCTGCCGATCGCGTACGGCATCGGCGGCGGCCCGGCCGCGCTGCAGCTGGACGGGCGGCAGGTCGAGGAGTTCCTGCTCACCGCGACCCAGACGCTGCTCGGCATCGCGATCCTGCTGACGCTGCGCTTCCCCCGCTGGGCCGCCTGGACGCTGCTCGGGCTGTTCGCGGTCCAGTTCGCCGTACCGGGGCAGACCGGGCGGTACGTGCTCTGCGGCGTCTACGCCGCGCTCGCGCTGGCGACGTTCGTGCACCACCGCCGGGAGATCCTGCCGACGCTGGCCGAACCGTTCCGGCGGACGAAGCAGGCCGAGCAGCGCTCGGACGAGCTGATCGGCGTCTGAGTTCGGCGCCTGACGGCGAAGGGCCCGCGCGGTCAGCTCGGCTGACTGCGCGGGCCCTGGCACGTCTCAGCTGGCCTGCTGCTGCTCAACCTCGACCTCGACCTCGACGACCGTCGGACGGCGGCGCTCGGTCGGTCCGGGGCGGCCGCGACGCCGGCCGTCCAGGAACTTCTCCCCGGCCGCGGTGCCGGTGAACTTGGTCCGGCGGGCCCACTCCCGGCACTCGTCGAGCACCGGGCAGGCGGTCAGGCAGACCGCCCGCGCCTTGCGCTGTTCCCACTGACTCGCGGTCTCGTCGTACGCCGGCGCCTGGCCGACGCACGCGGCCTTCATCATCCAGCGGTCGGCGGGGTCGGCGATCACCGTCAAGGTCGGCCTCATGGGCACTCCTGCTCCCTCATCGATCGGGCGGATCGAGCTCGCGGGGAGAATCCCCGCGGGTAGGAACAGCTTGATCGCGAGTCGTTGCCCAGGTGCGACGGTTGTGTTTCAGGGAGGAAACGTCGCCGCCGAAAGCTGTCACAGCAGTGCCGGTGACACCTCGGCGCCGGTCAGCAAGGTACGCACGGTTTCCTCGGCGCAGGCCCGGTTGACGCCGATTCCGCCGCGGGCTCCCCGCTTGATCCACCCGGTGACGAAGTGCCCCGGCCGGCCGATCACCGCACCCCGCACGTTCGGCACGATTCCCAGCACGCCGTCGAACGGCAGCCCGTCGACCGGCTGCCCCACGAAACCGATCGCTGTGAAGAGGTTGCCGGCCCGGATCAGATCCCCAGCGGCTGTGCTCAGCCCGGCGGCCGGATCCCAACGGGTCGGCGTGGCACCGAACCGCAGCACCACCCGCCGCCCGGGCCTCGGCTCATTCGCCAGGTCGACCGGCTCCCGCCGAACACCCCGCAACAACTCCAGCCGCTCCGTACACTGCGCGTCCGCCCCCTGCGCTGCCTGGCGGGGGTGCGGGCGGCGGTCAGTGCTGCGAGCCGGCGCCCCCGCCGGCGTACGGGTCGTGCCCCACGCCCCGTCGGCGTCCTCCTGCCGGCTGAGCTCGGCCGGAACGTCGGTGTCGTCCAGGACGACCTCGACGCCGTCCAGCGCACGCAGGTCGCGGAAGGCGGACCCGGTGTACGCCGCGGACTCCGGACCGCGGCGGCCCAGGATCACCACCTCGGTGATTTCGCTCGCCCGCAACGTCTCACGTACCGCCGCAGGCAGGTCCAGCCCGGCCAGTCGTTCGGGCGTGCTGATCAGCAGCCGCGCCAGGTCCAGCGCGACGTTCCCGGTACCGACGATCACCGCACGCCGACCGGTCAGCTCGACCGGCACCTGCTGCGCGCCAGGGCGACCGTTGTACCAGGCAACCACCTCGGCCGCCGGACAGCTCCGCTCGCCGTGCTCTCCCGGAATCCCCAGCCGCCGGCTCCGGAACGCCCCGACCGCGTGCACCACCGCGTCGTACCGGCGTTCCAGCTCGGCCGCGACCGCCTCGGTCCCCGGCTGCCAGCGGACCCGCGGGTGCGCGGCGATCCGCTCGAAGGTGCCCAGGATCTGCTTCGTCAGCGGATGATCCGGCGCGACCCCGAAGCGCGCCAGCCCGCCCACCACCGGCAGCCGATCGATCAACGTCACCTCGGCCGTACTGCGCTGCAGCAACTCTCGCGTCGCGTACATCCCGGCCGGTCCCGCGCCGACCACCGCGACCCGGCGCGGCCCGCCCGTCCACCGGTCGAAGCGCGGCGGCTCCCAGGCGTCGAGGTCGAGTGCGTCCACCGCCGGCCGCTCGGCGAAGTACGCCGCATTCAGCGCGACGTCGATCGGCGCTGCCTTGTCGGCCGGCTGCGCCGCGTCCACCGGGCAGACCTCGGCACACGCGCCGCAGTCGATGCAGGTGCGCGGATCGATGAACAACCCGTCCGTCGTCCCGAACCCCGGCTCGCCCGGCGACGGGTGGATGCAGTTCATCGGGCACGCCGACACGCACCGCGCGTCCGCGCAGCAGTCCCCCGCGATCACGTACGTCATCGGCGGTCAGAGCAGTCCGGTCCGGCGGTAGACCCGCGCCGCCGCAGCGGTGAGCAGGCCGACCTCGCCGAGAAAGTCCATCAGGTTGGCGCAGCTGGACCGCAGCAACGCCCGGTGATGCTCGTTGCTCCGGGCCTCGCGGACCGCCCGGTCGGCGTCGAGCCCGGCGTTCGCGTACACCTCTCGGCCGACCATGCTGCTGACGATCATGTCGGCGGCCAGGGCGATCACCAGTGCGCTGGTCCAGCGCGCGGCCCGGCCGGTTCCGGCGATCCGCTGCCGGGTCTCCTCCCGGGCGAACACCATGTGCCGGGACTCCTCGACGACGTGGATGTGGTTCACCGTCCGGACCAGCGGGGCGACCCGGCGGTCGCGCATCCAGTCGCGCTGCATGACGTCGAGAACCTCCTCGGCGACCAGGATCGCGGCGTACGCCGTCTCCCCGGTGGCGACGGTCTTGAACGCCCGGCCGAGCTCGCGGGCGAGCAGCCGCGGCCGGTACTCGGCGTCCACCAGCTTGCCCGAGGCGCGCGCGAACATGATCGAGTGCCGGCACTCGTCGGCGATCTCGGTCAGCGCCCACTGGAACTCCGCGCTCGCCGGGCTGACGGAGTACACGTCCCGCAGGATCATCTGTTGCAGGATGAGCTCGAACCAGATCCCGGTCGACGCCACCGAGGCCGCCTCGTGCCGGGTCAGCAGCCGGCGCTGGGCCTCGGAGAGCTCCGCCCAGTACGCCGTGCCGTAGAGCGTGCTCCACTCCGGGCTCAGCCCGTAGTCGTCGGCGACCGGCTCGTCCCAGTCGATCTCCGTCGCGGGATCGCGGGACAGCTGGGCCGACGAGGCGAGCAGCCGCCGTGCGGTTTCGTCCGTGCCGTGCATGGAACACCTCCCGGCGAGATACAACATCCTTTATGTAACATAGAAGATGTAGTGAAGCCGGGCAAGCGCGGTCGGAGTGTTCCTTAACTGGGCGGGTCGCACCATCCGGATCTCCGGAACGCCGAAGAACTCCTCATCGGCGCGCGCCCCGTCCTCGGCGAAGCCATTGCGGCGGTAGAAGGCGCAGGCGCGGTCGTTGCCCTCCAGCACCCACAAGCTGGCCGCCTGCCGGCCGATCGCGACGTCGAGCAGCCGCTGCCCCAGCCCGGTCCCCCACCAGGCCTTGCGGGTGTAGATGGCGTACAGCTCGAGCGGGGTCGGCGCGTCCTCGTCCCGGGCCGGCCCGGGCGACGAGAACCCGATCACCCGATCCCGCACCGGTACGCCGGCCGCCGGGTTCAGCGCGAGCCAGCGGACGACACCCGCATCGATCGCCGCGGCCCATCGCTCGGTCCGGCGCCCGATCCCCTGCGGGTCGGTCTTCTCACGTAGTCGCTCCGGCGCCAGCAGTCCGGCGTACGCCTCCTGCCAGCACAGCAGGTGGCACCACGCTCCGGCCTCGGCATCGGCAACCGTGGCCCGCCGGATCTCGACCTCCGCAGAAGCCGCCCTGGTCCCGAAGTCTTCGGACATCGCCCCGGCTAGACGGTGAAGACGATCTTGCCGAACACGTCGCCGTCGTTCATCTTCGCGAAGCCGGTCCGGGCGTCGGCCAGCGGCAGCGTGGAGTCGATGTGCGGCGAGATGCCGGCGTTCGCCATGAACTGGACGAGCTCGGCCAGCTCCTGCCGCGTGCCCATCGTGGACCCCTGGACCCGCAGCTGCAGGAAGAAGATCCGGTTCAGCTCGGCGGATTTCGGCGCCTGGCCGCTGGTCGCGCCGGAGATCACCAGCGTGCCGCCCTGCTTCAGCGACTTCAGCGAGTGCGACCAGGTCGCCTGGCCGACGGTCTCCATCACCGCGTCCACCCGCGACGGCAGCCGCGCACCCGACTCGAACACGTCGTGCGCGCCGATCTCCAGCGCCCGGCTCCGTTTCGCGTCGTCCCGACTGGTCGCCCACACCCGGATCCCGGCTGCCCGCGCCAGCGTGATCAGCGCGGTCGCGACCCCACCACCCGCACCCTGCACGAGCACGGTGTCGCCCGGTTTGAGCCCTGACTGCGTGAACAGCATCCGGTACGCCGTGAGCCACGCCGTCGGCAGGCAAGCCGCCTGCTCGAAGCTCAACCCCGCCGGCTTCGGTACGACGTTGTGCGCGGGCACGGCCACCTTCTCCGCCAACGTGCCCTGGTACCGCTCGCTCAGCAACGACCGCTTCGGGTCGAGCGTCTCGTCCCCCTTGTACGCCGGGTCCGCGATCACCGCGTGCACCACGACCTCGTTGCCGTCCGGGTCGATGCCCGCCGCGTCGCACCCGAGAATCATCGGCAGACTCTGCTCCGCCAGCCCGACCCCCTTCAGCGACCACAGGTCATGGTGGTTCAGCGCCGACGCCTTGACGTCGACCACCACCCACCCGTCAGGCACCGTCGGCTCCGGCCGCTCCCCCACCTCGAGCGCGGAAACCGGGTCCTCGGCATCGAACTTGGCAGCATAGGCAGCAAGCATGGCCCCACCCTAGGCGCTGCCCCAACCCCCGTCAGTTAGCAACATCACCGCACCCCACCACCCCCTGACCATTTCCGGGGAGAACCCGCCAAGTGCTGGGTTCACCCCCGGTTTGACCGAGCGATGACCCAGCATTTAGCCGGTTATCCCCGGAAATGGTGCGGGGGGTGGGGTCAGTTGAGGTGGAGGGACGGGTCGGGGGTGGTGACGGCGAAGGAGGTGAAGCGGACGGTGAGGCCGGAGCGGGTGGGGGCGCAGCACATCGGGCCGGCGGCGGCTTCGGCGTCGGGGGCGAGGGGGGCCAGGCGGAGCAAACGCCAGGGTTCGTCCTCGCAGCGGGCGCGCAGGGTGACGGCGTCGCCGGAGCGGCTGGCGCGCAGGGTGACGTCGCGGCCGGCCCAGTCGGGCACGGGGGCCATCGACCAGTCGGAGCGGCCGTGGGTGACGACGGCGCCGAGGTGCGGTACGCCGTCGGTGTACTCGACGCCGGCCTTGATCCAGGTCTGCTCGTCGACCCGGATCAGCAGGCCGGCCTGGTCGTACAGTTGCTCGAACGCCGCCACGAAGCCGACCTCGATCGCGGCCTCGGTCGGGAAGTCGGTGAGCAGGGCGTGGCCGTCGTCGTGCACGAAGCCGTAGCTGGTGGTCCGCCAGAAGTCGCTGCCCCCGCGGGCCGTCACCAGCAAGTTGTTGCCGTCAGCAAGTACTGCCTCCGGCTGGTTCAGCCACGCCGCCTCGGACCACTCGATCGCACGCCTGTTCTCCACCCGCCAACCCTAACCGGAGCGTGAACAAGAACGCGGGACCTCGGACAGGTCCTGCCCTGTCCGGGGTACCGCGTACCTGTCCGAGGTCCGGCGTACCTGTCCGAGCCCGCGTACCTGTCCGAGGTCCCGCGTAGCTGTCCCAGGTCCCGGGAGCCGGAGCGCGACGGCTCAGGCGCGGGCTACTCCCTCGCGCTGCGCGGCCGCGGCGACCGCGGCGGCGACGGCCGGGGCGACGCGGGCGTCGAAGGGCGACGGGATGATGTAGTCCGGGCGCAGGTCCTCGGCCGGGATCAGCTCGGCCAGCGCGTCGGCCGCGGCGAGCTTCATGCCCTCGGTGATCCGGGTGGCGCCGGCGTCGAAGGCGCCGCGGAAGATGCCGGGAAAGGCCAGCACGTTGTTGATCTGGTTCGGGAAGTCCGACCGGCCGGTGGCGACGACGGCGGCGTACCGGTGGGCCAGGTCGGGGTGGACCTCCGGGTTCGGGTTGGCGAGCGCGAAGATCATCGCGCCGGGCGCCATCCGGGCGATCGCGTCCTCCGGCACCGTGCCGCCGGAGACGCCGAGGAAGACGTCGGCGCCGTCGAGCGCGTCCACCAGCCGGCCGGACAGCTGCGCGGTGTTGGTGTCGCGGGCCAGCGACAGCTTCACCGGGTTCAGGTCGGAGCGGTCCTCGTGCAGTACGCCCTTGCTGTCGACCACGGCGAGGTCACCGACGCCCGCCTGCAGCAGGATCCGCGCGCACGCGACCCCGGCCGCGCCGGCGCCGGAGATCACCACCCGGATGTCCCCGATCGACTTGCCGGTGACCCGCAGCGCGTTGGTCAGCGCGGCCAGCACCACGACCGCCGTACCGTGCTGGTCGTCGTGGAAGACCGGGATGTCCAGCCGCTCCTTGAGCCGCCGCTCGATCTCGAAGCAGCGCGGCGCGGAGATGTCCTCCAGGTTGATGCCGCCGAACGTCGGCGCCATCCGGACGACCGTCTCGACGAACTCGTCCACGTCGGTGCAGTCCAGCGCGATCGGCACCGAGTCGACGCCGCCGAACTCCTTGAACAGCAGCGCCTTGCCCTCCATCACCGGCAGCGCCGCCGCCGGGCCGATGTCACCCAGCCCGAGCACAGCGGTCCCGTCGGTGACGACGGCGACCACGTTCGACTTCCACGTGTAGGTGCGGACCAGCGACGGGTCCTGGTGGATCGCGGTGCAGACCCGGGCGACGCCGGGGGTGTAGGCCATCGACAGGTCGTCGGCGTCGCGGACCTGGATCGACGACGTGACCTCGATCTTGCCGCCGCGGTGCAGCTCGAAGACGGCGTCACCGGCGTACGGATCGGTGCCGGCAGGATTCACGGCGGACACGGCGGACGGAACAGCTTCGGCAACCATCGGAGACCCTTCATCAGCCCGGCGTCGAGCGGGCAGGCGTGTACGGAGCGTGGTACTGAGGTGGCGGTTCGATGAGGGTGCGTCGAACGGCGCCGTTGCCAGGGGGTCACCCGTCGCTACGAGTAAACCACAGGCAGCACTGGTCTCATCTGTGAGGCCCCCCACAGGGCGACAGGGCAGCCCCAAGACGGTGACGATCGAGTCTCGGGGCCGGTTACCGGCCGACAGCCGGCTGCCTGCTGTGTCAGGATGCGGAACATCCTGACCGGTAACGTCCGGCGGGAGGACTACGATCAGTGTCGAGGAGAATTCGCGATGAACGCGACCAACACAGGCTCCACCCGCCGCCGGCGCCGCGGCGCGGCCGTCACCGCTGCGGTCGCCGCGCTCGTGCTCGCCCTTTCCGCCTGTGGCAGCGACGAACCGGGCAGCGGTGGTAGCGGCGGCAGTGAGGACAAGGCCGCGGCCGCCGGGATCACCCTGGTGAAGCCGGGCAAGCTGACTGTCTGCACGCACCTGCCGTACAAGCCCTTCCAGTACAAGGAGGGCACCAAGGTGGTCGGCTTCGACGTCGACCTGCTGGACCTGCTCGCCAACGATCTCGGGATCGAGCAGGAGGTGGTCAACATCGAGTGGGCGCAGGTCACCTCCGGCGCCGCGTTCAAGGCCCGCAAGTGCGACATGGGCATGGGCGCGATGACGATCACCCCGGAGCGGCAGGCCGCGATCAGCATCACCGCGCCGTACATGAACGCCTCGCAGGTGCTGCTGGTGAAGAAGGACGCGCCGTACAAGTCGCTGGCCGACCTGAAGGGCAAGAAGGTCGGCGTCCAGGCCGACACCACCGGCAAGGACTTCGCCGACAAGCAGTCCAAGGTGCACGGGTTCGAGGTGCTCACGTTCAGCGACCTCGCGCTGCAGGGCAACAACCTCAAGTCCGGCCGGGTCGATGCCGCGATCAACGACAACGGCGTGCTCTACGACTTCGTCAAGGCCAACCCGGACACCGCGGTGGTGACCGAGTTCGACACCGGCGAGCAGTACGGCTTCGCCGCGCTGAAGGACGGCAGCGGCCCGAAGCTGGTGGAGAAGTTCAACACGCTGCTGGCGCAGGCCAAGACCGACGGCAAGTACGACGAGATCTACAAGCGGTGGTTCGGAGTTGAGCCGAAGAAGTGAGCGCGCCCCACGACACCGTTGAACGCAAGGGACTGAGCCCGCGGCAGCGGGCTCGGCGTTCCCGGTTGATCCAGTACGCGATCCTGGTCCTGCTGGTCGCCTTCGCGGCGGTCAGCGCGGACTGGGGCCAGATCGGCACGGTGTTCTTCGAGCCCAAGTTCATCGAGGCCGCCTTCCGTGACGGCCTGCTGTCGGCGCTGGTGAAGACGCTGGAGTACACCGCCGGCGCGTTCGTGATCGGCCTGATCGGTGGCACCCTGCTGGCCCTGATGCGGCTGAGCAGCGTCGGCCCGTACCGGTGGATCGCAACCGCCTACATCGAGTTCTTCCGTGGCCTGCCGGCCATCGTGGTGTTCATCGCGTTCAGCCTGCTGCCGCTGGCGTTCGAGGGGATGCGGATCCCGTTCGACCCGTACGGCGTGGTCTGGCTGGCGCTCGGCATCGTCGCCGCGGCGTACATGGCCGAGGTGATCCGGGCCGGCATCCAGGCGGTGCCGAAGGGGCAGGTCGAGGCGGCCCGCTCGCTCGGCATGCCGCCGGGACTGGCGACCCGCAAGATCGTGCTGCCGCAGGCGTTCCGGATCGTGCTGCCGCCGCTGACCAACGACCTGATCCTGCTGGTGAAGGACTCCTCGCTGGTCTTCATCATCGGCACCAGCGCGACGGCGTACGAGCTGACCGGGTTCGGCCGGGAGCTGGCCAACACCTACGCCAACCTGACGCCCCTGGTCACGGCCGGGTTCTGCTACCTGCTGATCACCCTGCCGCTGGGCCTGCTGGTCCGCCGGCTCGAGTCGAAGGCTGCGAGGACGCGCTGATGACCGTTCAAGATTCCTTGCCCACCTCACCGTCGCGGGTGGTGGAGATCAAGAACCTGCACAAGTCGTTCGGCAGCAACCACGTCCTGCGCGGCATCGACTTCACCGTCGAGCAGGGCGAGGTGGTCTGCGTGATCGGCCCGTCCGGCTCGGGCAAGTCGACGTTGCTGCGCTGCGTCAACCTGCTGGAGATGCCGCAGGAGGGCCAGGTGATCGTCCGCGGTGAGGACCTCACCGATCCGGACTGCCACCTGGACGCGGCCCGGCAGCAGATCGGCATGGTGTTCCAGCAGTTCAACCTGTTCCCGCACCTGTCGGTGCTGGCGAACTGCACGGTCGCGCAGACCACCGTGCTGAAACGCAAGGCGTCCGAGGCCGACCAGATCGCCCGGGCGAACCTGGCCCGGGTCGGCCTGAACGACAAGATCACCGCCTACCCGGCGCAACTGTCCGGCGGGCAGCAGCAGCGGGTGGCGATCGCCCGGGCGCTGTCGATGGACCCGGCGCTGATGCTGTTCGACGAACCGACCTCGGCGCTCGACCCGGAACTGGTCGGCGACGTGCTGACGGTGATGCGCAAGCTCGCCCTGGACGGCATGACGATGCTGGTCGTCACCCACGAGATGGCCTTCGCCCGCGAGGTCGCGGACCGGGTCGTCTTCATGGACGGCGGCGTCATCGTCGAGCAGGGTTCACCGGAGGACGTGATCGGCAACCCGACCCAGGAGCGCACCCAGAACTTCCTGCGCCGGGTGCTCAACCCGACCCACGTCGAGCCGACCTGACCGGTCGAGGCGACTGACCGGTCGAGCCGACTGACCGGTCGAGCCGACTGACCGGTCGAGACGACGAACGCGACGAGGCCGGCTCCGCACGGTGGAGCCGGCCTCGCTGCGTCTCGGCGCGACGGTAGAGCCGAACTCCGACGGGTTGACCCACCCGGTCCATGGTTGGCCCGCGAGAATTCGGTGGGCCAACCATGCGTCTGGTGGGTCAACCCCTGAGAGGTCGTGGGCCGAGCGGCGGTCAGTACGCCGTCTGCTTGGACGGCCCCAGCCGGACCGGGCGGGCGCTCCGGTCCCGCCAGCGTGCGCGGGACCGGAGCGTCAGGTCAGCCCGCTGTCGCGAGGGCGAAGACGTGCAGGCTGCCGGTGGACGGCAGCGTGACCAGGTCGACGGTCTTGGCCGGGTCGAGCGGCACCGAGTTGGCGAACAGCCGGTACTTGTACTCCGCGTTGGCGTAGCCGGCCGGGGTGTTGCGGCCGTCGGTGGCGACCACCTGGGTGGCGCCGTGCGCGCCGGCGTCCTGGAACGACCAGTTCGGGAAGCCGAACGAGCCGGTGGACGACGTGCCGTCGGTGTACCAGACCGTCACCGAGCCGACCGCGGACAGACTCGACCCGGCGCCGAGCAGGACGAGTCGCTGCCCCTGGCCGGAGAACTCGATCGTCTGGCCGCCGCCGGCCGCGTTGTCCTTGGTCCCCGCCGCCGCGTCCGGCCACTTCAGCGTTGCGCCGAGCGCCGTCACGGTCGCACCGGGACTCACCCCGGCCGCCGCCAGCCGCTGCGCCGAGAAGCTGTTGCCCTCGCCGTCGAAGTTGCCGGGCGCCGGGTTCGACTCGTTCGTCACGCCGACGTTGTTGAAGGCGGCGGCCAGGTTCGGCAGCGGCGTACCGGAGCGTTGCGAGCGGGTGCCGACCGCTGCACCGCCGGAGTACGTCGCGGTGGCGGTGAAGGTCCGGATCGTGAAGCCGGACCGCGGCGCCGGGACCCGGATCTGGAAGTCGAGCACGACCGAGCCGCCGGGCTTGACGGCGTCCCTGACCGTGCGCGACTCCGGGTAGACGGTCCAGCCGACCGGCCCGCGGAAGGTGACCGCGAGCTTGGACAGCCGGGTGGCGGTGCGGTTGGTGACGGTCACCTTGACCGTCGAGATGACCGGCCCGGCGAGGTCGACCTCGGAGATGCCGACCTCGACCTGACCGGTGGCCGTCTCGGCGGCGTGGGCGGCCTGCGGGACGGTGAGCGCGGCGGCCAGCGTCGCCAGCGCGCAGAACTTCGCGAACAGTTTCATCGAATCGCTCCTGGTGAGGTCAGCCGACCGGCGGCATGTCGGTCTCGCGGGAGTCCAGCCCCAGCCGCAGCTGGGCCCAGCGGCCGCGGGTGAAGTCGGGCACCTCGACCGGCTGCCCGTCGCGCTTCAGCGACTCGACGCTCAGCGGCACCGGCGAGCACCACGCGGCCGAGTCGTACACGTCGATGTCGGGCACCAGCCCGGCCCGCATCTGCTGCACGATGCGCCACTGCAGCACGTAGTCCATGCCGCCGTGGCCGCCGTTGTTGGCCGCGTCGTCGCCGATCTTCTTCCACAGCCAGTGGTCGAACTCCTGCCGGTACGGCGCGAAGTCCCGCCAGGAGTGGCCGCCGTGGTCGGGCTCCAGGTAGATCCGGCCGCCGGTGCTGCCGACCGGCACGTAGTCCTCGAATATGCCGCGGCTGCCGGCCAGGCTGTTGATCCGGCTGTACGGCCGGGGCGAGCTGACGTCGTGCTCGGCCCGGACGATCCGGCCCTTGGCCGTCTCCAGCAAACAGGTGACCAGGTCGCCGTTGATGTACTTCTCGTTCCACGACGGGTGGGTCTTCGGGATGTGCCGCTCGCGGTAGTCGGCCAGGCCCTTCGGCGCGGTGGCTGTCGCCCGCAGGGTGGTGAAGCGGTCGCCGCGGTTGATGTCCATCGCGGCGGCGATCGGCGCCAGGCCGTGCATCGCGTAGAAGCTGGCCGTACTGCGGGTGTGCCACTTCCGGCGCCACGCGTCGGTGTAGTAGGTGTCGCTGAACAGCAGCTCCCGCAGGTCGTGCAGGTAGCCGCCGTGCCCGTTGGTGATGTCGCCGAACAGGCCCTCGTGCGCCATCTTGAGCATGGCCAGCTCGTTGCGGCCGTAGCTGCAGTTCTCCATCAGCCACAGGTGCTTGCGAGTCCGCTCGGAGGTGTCGACCAGGTCCCAGAGCTGCTTGAGCTCGGTGGCGATCGGCAGCTCGACGCCGACGTGCTTGCCGCTGAGCAGCGCGGCCTTGCCCTGCTCGTAGTGGAACTCCCAGGGCGTGGCGATGTAGACGAGGTCCACGTCGCTGCTGCGGACCAGCTCCTTGTACGACGCGGCCGAGCCGCCGTACTGGGTGGGGCGGGGTTTGCCGAGCTGGACGAGCTTGTCGGCGGCGGCCTTGGCCCGGTCGGCGCGGATGTCGCAGACGGCGGTGACGACGGCGCCCGGCACGGCGGCCCAGCCGGCGAGCATGCCGGCGCCCCGGTTGCCGAGCCCGATCAGGCCGATCCGGACGGTCTCGTGCTCCTCGAACGGCACGTCGACCATCGAGCGCTGGTTGGTACGCCGGGCCGGCGCGGCGGCTCCGGCCGGTGCGGTGCCGGCAGTACCGGCGGTGGTGCCGGCAGCGGCCGGGCCGGCGGCACCGGCGGCGGCCAGGACGCCGGCGACTCCGGCGCCGAGCACGGTCCGGCGTGAGCTGGTGGGGTTCACGGTGGGCTCCTGTTCGTCGGGCGGACGAGGGACCGGCACGAGTCACGATCCCAGAAGTGCGCGATAGTGCTCGATATCTGACCATGCACCACAGCTACACGCAATACCTGGACGCGGTTCCGATCGATCCGGGGTCGTGGTGCAATGCCGGGACGCAGCAGGGAAGATGTACGCGGTGGGCCGACCGCCCAGCAGATCAGCCCGCCAGGGAGGCAACAACAGTGAGCAGCACCGGACGAGCCGCCGAGGTCCGCCTCAGCATCCCCGCGGACAGCGCCTACATCGCCGTACCGCGGTCGGTGGTCGGCAATCTCGCGGCCCGCAACGACTTCACCGTGGACGCGATCGACGACCTGCGGATCGCCGTCGACGAGGCCTGCGCGCTGCTGCTCCCGCACGCCACCGACGGGGTGCTGGACTGCGTCTTCTCGATCGACCCGCCGCAGCTGACCGTGCGCACCACCGCGACCGTGCCGGCCGGCTGGGTGCCGGACACCGACTCGTTCGGCTGGACCGTGCTGACCGCGCTGGTGGAGGCCGCCGGCGCCGAGACCGTGGACGGACGGCTGACGATCTCGCTCACGGCGTCGGCCACCGCCTCGGAGAAGGCGTGACCGACGACCGATCCCTGGGCGAGCTCCAGGAACCCACGGATCTGCGTACCCGCACCGCCCAGCTGTTCGCGGCGATGGCCGCTGCCCCGGCCGGGGACCCGCAGCACAGCCTGGCCCGGGACGGCCTGGTCTCGCTGCACATGCCGCTGGTCGAGCACCTGGCCCGTCGCTTCCGCAACCGCGGGGAGCCGTACGACGACCTGGTGCAGGTCGCCACGATCGGCCTGATCAAGGCGATCGACCGGTTCGACTCCGACCGCGGCGTGGAGTTCTCGACCTACGCGACGCCGACCATTCTGGGCGAGATCAAGCGCTACTTCCGGGACAAGGGCTGGGCGATCCGGGTCCCCCGCCGGCTGCAGGAGCTGCGGCTGTCGCTGACCGCGGCGACCGCGGAGCTGACCCAGGAGCTCGGCCGGGCGCCGACCGTCGCCGAGCTGTCCACCCGGCTGGGGCTGTCCCAGGACCTGGTGATCGAGGGACTGGAGTCCGCGAACGCGTACAACACGTTGTCGCTGGACGCCCCGGACCAGAACGAAGCGGACGCGACGACGGTGCTGGACGGGCTCGGCGGCGAGGACGAGGCGCTGGAGAGCGTCGAGTTCCGCGAGTCGCTGAAGCCACTGCTGGCCCAGCTGGAGACACGGGAGAAGCGGATCCTGACGCTGCGGTTCTTCCGCGGCATGACGCAGTCGCAGATCGCGGAGGAGATCGGCATCTCCCAGATGCACGTCTCCCGGCTGCTCGCCCGCACTCTCACCGAACTGCGAGCGGGCCTGCTGAAGGAGTAGCCCTACAGCACCGGGTGGTCACTGCCGCCCGGGTCGTCGCGCAGCGCCGCGGTGGACGCCTTCTGGAAGATCGCGACCAGTACCGCGGCCGCGGCGACGGCCAGCACCACCGACACCGCGCGGGTCGAGCCTCCCCAGAAGCTGTACGCCATCAGCAGCTGGATCAGCTGGGTGAACACGGCCGGGCCGCGGCTCCACGTCGACGCCCGGGACAACCCGCGGGCGACCAGGACCAGGCCCGCGCCGTACGCGAGCAGGAACAGGGTCGTGGTCACCCCGAGCACCAGCCGGGAGCTGTCGATCGTAAATGCTTCGGCAAATCCGAGAACGACGACCACAAGCCCTTCCGCAGCGACCACGGCCGCGGCTAACTTGAGCGGACGCGGTACGACTGCTGAGGAATCGGTCTGCACGCCGCAAGCCTAGTGCTGAAAGGCACTATGCCCCGACGGACTGCTGTGAGGAGCGGTTCGGCGCTGGGCGCGGAGTACCTGGGCTCACCCCTGCCCCGGGTACGCCGGTGGGTCGGAGAGCCTTTCCCCACAGGGATTCCAGGTTTTGCGTAACCCCGAGGCTGTTGGATCGGTTACTTGCAGTGAACGGGTGATCGCGGCAAGGTCCCCCCGTCCGCTAACCGGACGAGGTGGTCCGCTGTGCACCGGTTCGAAGTGTTAAGGAAGCGTTGTGATCGGATCGACAAGTCCAGAACCCTTGTTTCATCAGCGTGAGATTGGGACGATGGGGTCGTTCGTGAAAACGTTCACAACGCTCGCACCAACCCCCGTGCGATTACAGGCTCGCTGATCGGGCACAGACCAGCCCACAGCGTATTTCGACTACCGAGAGAGATGGGATTCGCCATGGATTGGCGCCACCGGGCCGTTTGCCTCGATGAGGACCCGGAACTGTTTTTCCCCATCGGCAACACCGGGCCCGCGATCATGCAGATCGAGGAGGCCAAGCAGGTGTGCCGTCGTTGCGACGTGCGTGAGCAGTGCCTCGCCTGGGCACTCGAAGCCGGCCAGGACCATGGTGTCTGGGGCGGCCTCAGCGAGGACGAGCGCCGTGCGCTGAAGCGCCGGAACGCCCGGGCCCGCATCCGCACCGCCTGACGCAGCAACACGATGGGGCCCCGCGGGATCCGCGGGGCCTTTTGATTTCCGCACCAGTACAGGCATTCCGGCGTTGCCCCCAGCCCCGACCGCGGCGTCCGAGGAACTATGGGTGGGTACCAACAGTTACCCCACCCCCATGGTTGCTCCGACGCCACGCTGTCGGCCGGACGCAGGGCGCCCGGCCGACAAGAAGTGCGGACGACGTTCTCCGGCAGGCTCAGTGAGCCTTGCGAAGTGCCGTGACCTGCAGTTCGGTGAAGACGCCGACGGCAGCCGCCTGGGCGAGCACGAAGGCGATGCCCAGGCCGGTCAGGTCGACGGTGACCAGGGCGGCCAGGCTGGCCGCGACCCAGACGGCGTTGACCCCGATCACTTCCAGTACGGCGGTTCGCTTCATCGCCGGGCCGCGGGCGATCAGCAGCAGCGCGGCGGTCCAGGCCAGCAGGAAGGCGCCGGCGCCCACACTCAAGGCCGTCGGCAGGCCGAGCGGCCCGTCGAGGGCCCAGCCCGCGCCGAGCAGGACGACGCCCAGCGCGCCGGAGGCCACGGCGTCGAGGCGGATGACCTGGGTGAGGGAACGGCTCTGGACAGTGGTGCCGGTGGCGGTGATGCTCTGGGTGCTCATCGTCGTTCTCCTGGTTCAGCGGTTGTCTGTTGACCAGAAGCTTGCCGCCGGCGCGGCCATCCGGCGATGACGTCACAGGTAACGGCGACGATCACCTCGGAGGTGTCAGTCCTTGACCGGGATGTCCAGCACCACCGTCGTGCCGGGACCGTCGGTCCGCGGCTGGAAGTCGAGTACGCCGTCCAGCTCGCCCAGCACCAGGGTGCGCACGATCGACAGCCCGAGATTGCCCGATGTCTCGGAGTCGAAGCCCTCGGGCAGGCCCCGGCCGTCGTCGGCGATCACCACGCGCAGCCGGCCGACCGACCGCTGCGCCTCCAGCGTGATCGTTCCGGTCGCATCCTCCCCCGTGCGCGCGCCGAACGCGTGCTCCACGGAGTTCTGCATCAACTCGGTCAGCACCATCGCCAGCGGCGTCGCGACCTCGGAGTCGAGTACGCCGAAGCTGCCGGTTCGCCGGGTCGCGATCTGGGTGGCCACTGTCGACACGTCGGCCACCATCGCGGCCACCCGGTCCGCGACGTCGTCGAAGTCCACGTGCTCGTCGAACGACTCCGACAGCGTCTCGTGCACGATCGCGATCGACCCGACCCGGCGGACCGCCTCGGCCAGCGCCGCCTGCCCTTCCGGCACGGTGATCCGGCGGGCCTGCATTCGCAGTAACGCCGCGACGGTCTGCAAGTTGTTCTTGACGCGATGGTGAATCTCCCGGATGGTCGCCTCCTTGGTGACCAGCTCCCGCTCCCGGCTGCGCAGTTCCGTCACGTCGCGCAGCAGGATCAGCGCGCCCACGTGCTCGCCGTCGGCGCGCAGCGGGATCGCCCGCAGGAACAGCGTCGCCTCCGGGTTCTCGATCTCCAGCTCCTTGGCGGCCCGGCCGGTCAGCACCGAGGCGAGCACGTCGTCGACCTTGTGCCCGGAGTGCAGCAGCTCGCCGGAGACGTCCTTGAGCCGGCTGCCGACCAGATCGGTGACCAGGCCCATCCGCCGGTACGCGGACAACGCGTTGGGGCTGGCGAACGTCACCATTCCGTGCCGATCGACCCGGATGCAGCCGTCCCCGACCCGGGGCGTGGTGGACAGCAGCCGCTCCCCGCCGTACGGGAAGATGCCGTCGGTGATCATCCGGGCCAGGTCGGTCGCGCTCTGCAGGTAGGCGATCTCCAGCCGCGACGGGGTCCGGACGCCGAGCAGGTTGGTGTTGCGGGCGATCACCGCGATCACCCGGCTGCCGCGCCGGACCGGGATCGTCTCCACCCGGACCGGGACGTCGTCGCGCCACTCCGGATCGCCCTCGCGGCAGATCCGGCCGCCGTCGTAGGCCTGGTCGAGCAGCGGCCGCCGGTCGCGTGGGATGAAGCTGCCCACGATGTCGTCCAGGTACGCCGTGGGTCCGGTGGTGGGGCGCATCTGCGCGCCGGCCCAGAAACCCAGCCCTTCGGTGTCGGGCAGCCAGAGCACCAGGTCGGCGAAGGACAGGTCGGCCAGCATCTGCCAGTCGGACACCAGCAGCTGCAGCCGGTCCAGGTCCGCCTGGTCCAGGGTCGTGTGGTTGCGCACCACGTCACTCAGAGAGGGCACGGTGCCGAGCCTACTCAGGGCTGTGCAGGTCCGCGCGGCGCGCCGCGGACCGGGCGACAGGCCGTCGCCGCGTGGGCCCGGCTCGACAGATCGGGCCGATGGGTGTTGATTGATCTGTGCCGAATCAGGGGTCGAGTGAAAGGATGTCTCGGTGGAGTCGACGTCGTACTGGCAGGACGTGATGGCCGCGGACTACGCGGTACCGCACGACCGTGCGCTGACCGACCTCACCGAGGAGCTCGTCCGCGGGCTGGCCAGTACCAATCCGCAGATCCGGGACGCCCTGGCGTACCCGACCCTGGCGACCTGGCTCGAGCGCGGCGTGTACGACGACCTGCTGCCCGGCTTCGGTGACGGGCTCTGCGCCGGGCTGGCCTACGGGCTCGGCGAGGACGGCACCGACACGGTGTTCCGGCGCTCGTTCACCGCGCTCACGCTGGCCGAGGTGATCCACCGCGACAACGCCGAGTTCCTGGTGCACGACGAGGTGGTGATGCGCTGGGGCGACCGACTGGCCACCTGGCTGCTGCGCGAACGCGACCTGCGCGGGTACGTCGCGGACTGCGGCTGGGCGCACGCGGTCGCGCACGGCGCCGACGCGATCGGAGCCCTGGCCCGGTCCCGGCACTGCGACGCGGGCGTCCTGCGGGCCCTGCTGGACGTGCTGGCGGACCGGATCGTCAAGGACACGCCGTACCGCTGGGTGCACGAGGAGCACGACCGGGTCGCGCACGCGGTGATGACGATTCTGCACCGCAACATGCTGAGCAGCGACGAGCTGGAGCGCTGGCTGAAGCCGATCGCTGCCACCGCCGCGCAGCAGCCGATCATGCACGAGACGCTGCCGGAGTGGCCGACCCCCAACGTCTTCAACGCCCGCGGCGTGCTGCACGTGCTGCTGAGCCAGCTGGCGATCGGGGTGAAGGGTTTCCCGATCCCCGGCGACGACGACCTGTTCGGACGGCCGATCGAGGCCCGCGCCGACCTGCTGCTGATGGTCACCGAGGCAGTCCGCTCGTCCCAGCCGTACATCTACCGCCCGGCACCCGCCCCGAGCTGATCCGCTGCCGCCGCGCCGGCGCCGAGCCGGTCGTCGGCTCAGTCCTGCCGACGGACGGCGACCGTCGCGATCACCGCGCGGTGGTCCGAGCCCTGCAGGTGGTAGGTGCGCAGCCGGCTCGGTTCGACGCCCGGCCCTGTGACGACGTGGTCGATCACGGTCCGGAACAGCGCCGGCCGGTCCGCCGGCCAGGTGCCGTTGAGCCCCTCCCCCACGGCGGGCCCGACGCTGCGGCAGTTCCGCCCGAGCGCGTCCCGGAAGTCGGCGTGGTCGGTGGTGGCGTTGAAGTCGCCGGCCACGATCGTCGGTACGTCGCCGGCACACCACGTCCGCAGTACGTCGAGGTCCTGCTTCCAGGTGGTCACCTCCGGCGGCAGCGGCGGAAAGCCGTGGTACGCGATCAGCCGGAGGTCGCCGAGCGTGCCGCCGGTGACGACGATGTGCCCGAACCGGGTGGTGGTCTGCTCGACCACCCCGGCCCGGCCCGGCCGCGGATCACCGGTCGCCGGTTCGGCCGACGGCAGCGCGGCGTTCACCCGGCCGGGGTCGAGGGTGTCCGCGCCGAAGGTGACCTTGCCGAGCGTGGCCGACACCAGCACGCTGGTCGCGCTCTCCACCGCGGAGTTGGCCTGCACCGTGTACCCGTTGTAACCGAGGCCGCCGAGCTCGGCCTGGATCTTCTGCCGGATCTCGACCTGGGCCTCCGGCAACGACACCAGGTCGGGCCGGTGGGCCCGGATCAGGTGTGCCACCTCGGCCGGATCGGCCGCACCGCCGAGCACGTTCGCGACCATGATCGTCATCGCCCGGGAGCCGGGGGCCGGCGGCTCCGGGTCGGACGCCACCCGCGGCACCATCAGCGCGCCGCCGGTGAGCACCAGCAGGACGACCAGGGCCGAGGCCAGCCGCCAGCTCCGGCGCAGCAGCATCAGCAGCGCGAGCAGCAGGACCAGCGCGAGCAGCTGCGGACGGAACGCGACCAGCTGGGGGAACGGCGTGACCTCGTCCAGGCCGAACAGCTCGGGATAGAGCGGGACGGCAACCATCAGCAGGAACAGCGTCGACAGCACGACGCCCCGGACCCGCCAAGCGGTTTCGTTGTCCATCCGCCACCCCTCTGCATCTAGTCGCTGTCCCTCGACGAAAGGTAGCGTTCAGCGTTGCGCCCGCGCCGTGTCCCGAGGAGGTAGCTGTGTCCAAGCTGTCCGCGGTGAGCCCCGCGTACTGGATCGCCGGAGTTCTGCTGGCGGCCTCAGTCGTGGTGCCACTCCTGGTCTCCACCTATGCCAGGGAAGAACCCCGGCTGTGGGGATTCCCGTTCTTCTACTGGTACCAGCTGCTCTGGGTGTTCATCTCGGCGATCACCGTCAGCATCTCCTACCAGCTGGTGATCCGGCAGGAACGCAAACGTCGTGCCGCCGAGGGCCTCGACGGAGTCAAGGAGGGCGACCGGTGAACGACGTCGACTGGGTCCAGCTGAGCATCGTGGTGCTGATTTTCGGCGCCGTCACGGTGATGGGCTTCATGGCCGCGCGGTGGCGCCGGACCGGAGAGCTGGACAGCCTGGACGAGTGGGGCCTGGGCGGACGGGGCTTCGGCACCTTCATCACCTGGTTCCTGCTCGGCGGCGACCTCTACACGGCGTACACGTTCATCGCGGTACCGGCCGCGATGTACGCGACCGGGGCGGTCAGCGGGTTCTTCGCCGTCCCCTACACCATCGTCGTCTACCCGATCATCTTCGTCTTCATGGCGCGGCTGTGGTCCGTGTCGCACCGCAACGGCTACGTGACCCCGGCGGACTTCGTCGGCGGGCGCTACGGCAGCCGCGCGCTGTCCCTGGCGGTGGCGGTCACCGGCATCCTCGCGACGATGCCGTACATCGCGCTGCAGCTGGTCGGCATGCAGGCCGTCTTCGAGACGATGGGGCTCGGCGGCGACAACCTGCTGGCCAAGGACCTGCCGCTGCTGATCGCGTTCGCGGTCCTGGCGGCGTACACGTACTCGTCGGGTCTGCGCGCGCCGGCGATGATCGCGTTCGTCAAGGACGGCCTGATCTACCTGGTGATCGGCGCCGCGATCCTCTACCTGCCGGGCCAGCTCGGCGGCTGGGACAGCATCTTCGACGCCGCGAAGGCCAAGATGGAGACACCGTCGCCGACCACCGGCAAGCCGACCGGGGCGTTCGTCCCGGGCGAGGCCGGCTACTCGGCGTACTGGACGCTGGCGCTGGGTTCGGCGCTCGCGCTGTTCATGTACCCGCACTCGGTGACCGCGGTGCTGTCGACGAAGAACCGCAACGTCGTCCGCCGGAACGCGGCGATCCTGCCGGCGTACTCGCTGCTGCTGGGACTGCTCGCCCTGCTCGGCTTCATGGCGATCAAGGCGAACGTCGACATCAAGGGCCTGGACGGGCTGGCCAACCCGCAGCTGGCGATCCCGCGGCTGTTCGACCAGGAGTTCCCGGCCTGGTTCGCCGGCATCGCGTTCGCGGCGATCGCGGTCGGCGCGCTGGTGCCGGCGGCGATCATGTCGATCGCGGCGGCGAACCTGTTCACCCGCAACATCTACCGCGACTTCCTGAAGCGGGACGCGACGCCGGCCCAGGAGGCGAAGGTGTCGAAGCTGGCGTCGCTGCTGGTGAAGTTCGGCGCGCTGGTCTTCGTGCTCGGGATGGACAAGACGATCTCGCTGAACCTGCAGCTGCTGGGCGGGATCTGGATCCTGCAGACCTTCCCGGCGATCGTGGTCGGCCTGTTCACCCGGTGGTTCCACCACTGGGCGCTGCTGGCCGGCTGGGCGGTCGGCATGGTCTGGGGCACGATCACGGCGTACAACGTGGTGAACCCGGCGACCGGCAAGCACTTCGGCGGCTCGCTGGCGATGGTGCCGTTCACCGACACCCAGGTCTACATCGGCCTGACGGCGTTCGGCATCAACCTGATCGTGGTGGTCGCGCTGACCCTGCTCCTGCGCGCGCTGAAGGTCGCGGAGGGCAAGGACTTCACGCACAAGACCGATTACCTGGCCGACGCCGGGGACCCGGGCGTGAAGGACCTGGAGGAGCTGCTTGACGAGGGCGGGACCGGCCCGGCGGCCGCGAAACCCTGACGACGCAGGCCGTTCGTGACGGGAGGTCTCCACCGCGGTGGGGACCTCCCGTCACGCTTTGCGGTGATGTCGACACGCTCAGCGGTCCGCTGGTGCCCGGATTCGGGCACCGGGCGCGGCAGAATCGCGAGGGTGTTGCTGGTTCTCCTCGTGATGGTGCTGGCTGCCGGAGTGGCGATGCTCACCGGCGGCCGCCTCACGTCGCTGGCCGACAACAGCCTCTCCGGCCTGCACTGGCTCGCCGCGGCCGCGACCGGCCAGCTGCTCGGCTCGGTCGCCGGCGGGATCGCCTACCCGGTCGGCCTGGTCGCCTCAGCGGTCTGCATCGCCGTCTTCCTGCGGCGCAACCTGCGCCTGCCCGGCGTCGCCCTGCTGGCCCTCGGTTTCGCCGCCAACGCCCTCGTGGTCGCCCTCAACGGCGCGATGCCGGTCTCCCGGACCGCCCTGGCCCGCGCCGGCCTCGACTCCTTCAGCCACAGCCCCCGGCACGAGGTGTCCGGTCCGGACACGGTGCTCCCGTGGCTTGGCGACGTCGTACCGGTCGCGCTGCCATGGGTCGGCCAGGCCGTCAGCCCCGGCGACGTCCTCATCGCCGCCGGCGCCGGTCTGCTCCTGTACGCCGGCCTGGGCGGCACCGGCCACATCCCAGCCGACTCCGCGCCACCCTGGCACGCCCTAGAAGCGAAAACCTCGTCCAACCACCCGGCGCAGTGACTCCACCACCACCGGGTCGTACTCCGCCCCGATCCCGAGCCCGATCGACTCCATCGCCTTCTCCGGACTCTGCCCCGTGCCCTCCCCCACCAGCTGCTCGTAGGCCAGCGCGACGTTGACGATCCCGCTCTCCACCGGAATCTTCGAGTTGTTCGCCCGCCCGTGCCGGTACGGGTCGTTGGAGTGCCGCACGATCTCGGCCACGTGATCCAGCACCCCCGACCGCTCGATCACCGAAGCCCCGATCTCCGCCGCCCGCTGCCGCTCCTCCCGGCTCCGCAACAACGAGGCCCCACCAGGACTGGGATCCGCCAGCGCCAACTGCCCCACGCCGGACAACAACGCGGCGTACTCGAGCGCCTCCATGCGGCTCGGGGTCAGCCCCAGGTCATTGCCGAGTGCCACCGCGAGACTGGCGGTCCGGGCGTTCTGCCCCGGTGTGCTGAACCCCGCGATCTCCGTACTGCGCGCCATCGACCGCACCGTCGTCCGGTACGTGCGCTGCGCGGACGCGTACCGCCGGAAGGCGAACTGGGTCAGTAACAACGGAACCAGGACCAGCGGCGGCGCCCACAAGCCGAGCACGGACGTTCCGGCGGCCAGCAGCACGCCGCCGATCGCCATGGCCATCCCGATCCGGCCCACGACGGCCAACTCGTCCCGAAGGGCGGCCGGGAAGGGACGGTTGTCCTGCTCCGTCGCCTGGCCGGCGCCGACCAGCGCGTCCACGCCGGCAGCTGTCAGCACACTCAACAGCATGGCCAGTGCCAGCGGCAGGGCGTGCTGCCACGTGCCGTTCCAGGACAAGGAGGGCGAGGTGACAGCGGCGAAGACGACGGCCGCGCAGGCCACCGAGATCAGCCGTCGGCAGGAGACCACGACGTCCCACCAGAGCCCGGCCACGGCCCGGGGCAGGATGCCGGCCAGTGTGGCGACAGCGGTGACTGCGATCACCTGGGCGACCTCGGGCGGCACATCGACCGACGGCCCCCGCAGCATCGCGTATCCCAGCGCGGCGCTGGTGGCGATCGGCGCGCGGTTGCGGCTGCGGTCGACCCGGAACTGGACCATCTCACCGACCGCGATCAGGAAACCGAAGGCGAGCGCCACCGGCCACTCGCTGAGGCCACGTCCCATGGTGATCAGAACGGCGGTCAGGCCAAGGCATCCGCCGGCCAGCACAATGACCACACCACTGCCCATGCTCCGGAACTCCGGAGCGTCGTTCGCGCGGTTCACTGCGGACCGGCAGCGGACCCGGTGGCGCCGCCTCCGGTTCCCAGGCTGAGGTCGTCGTGGTCGATGCTTGCCTCGACGCTGGCGTCCGGGGCGGGCTGGTCGGCGGCGACGGACTTCCAGCCCTGCGTCCGGATCACCTTGATGAAGGCGTCGACCAGGTCCGGGTCGAAGTGTGAGTAGCGATCCTGCTCCAGGATGGCCAACGTCTCCTCCACACTGCGGGCGGGCCGGTACGACCTGGTCGAGGTCAGGCAGTCGAACGCGTCGACGATACCGATGATCCGAGCGAAGTACGGGATGTTGGTTCCGCTCAGACCCGCTGGGTAGCCGCTGCCGTCGTACTTCTCGTGATGGTGCAGAACGGCGGACTTCACTTCTTCGAGGAAGGGGATGTTGCCGATCAGCTCGACACCCCGCGCCGGGTGGAGCCGGATCGCGTCCATCTCCGAGTCGTCCAGCCGTCCGGGTTTGCGGATGATGCTGGTCGGCACCCCGACCTTGCCGACGTCGTGCAGCAGCCCGGCGTGCTCCAGCGCCGCCTGGCGGTTCTCGCTGAGCCGCAGGTAGCGGCCGAGCATGCCGACGCCCTCGCTCACCCGCTCGGAGTGACCACGGGTGTAGAGGTCCTTGGTCTCGATCACCTGGATGAACGCGCGCATCGTCGCGGCTTGGGCCGTCTTCTCGGCCTCGTACTGCGACAAAGCCCATCGGGCCACCAGGAGCGGCACCAGGACGAGCAGGCCCGCTAGCGGGCCCAACCCGCCAAGCCAGACAACGGCCAGCAGCAGCCCGAGGAATCCGTAGCCGACCATCGGGAGGAAGGTGGGAACCACCACCTGCTTCAGGAACTCGATCGGTCGCGCCTTGCGATCCAGCCACATGACCAGACACACGAGGCCCGCGTTGACCACGTGCTGGGCAACCGTGGCCAGGGTCGCCGCGAGAATCGCCTCCGGCGCGTGGTTCAGAACCTGCTCGCCGGTAGGCCCGTCGGCGAGCGAGTAGGCCACGCCGCCGGCTCCGACGGCAAGCACTCGTTGGGCCCCGTTGAAGAAGCGTTTCACCAAGGGCAGCTGACGGCGGATCTGCGGAAGATAACCGACGCCCGCGGCGACGACGGCGGCCCACGGACCGGCCATGACGTACACGGTGACGATGACCACCGAGTCCAGAGACGCCAGGTACGCCGCGCCGACCGAAAAGCGCAACATGCCGCCGATCAGCATCAGAACGCACACGGCGAGCACGGTGGGATAGTCCGACAGACGAGTGAACGACAGGACCAGAATGGCGATCGCCGCAGCGGTCACAGTCGCTACGAGCAAGCTCAGCGCCCGAGCCCTCACGACATCATCCGATCCACACCGTCAGTATGATCACCAGTCCCAGAAGTCCGCCATGGCCAATACACCTCCGATCAGCGGTCGCGGTCTTGTGCCCGCCGGGGAAGCGGGCACAGGGGGCAGACAGCACATCGCTGACTCGTCATAAGTTTGCTCATCAGGCGCGCCGCGAAACACTGTAGGCCAGACCGTGACTCGCCGCACCGTGCTCAGCACGCCGGTGTGGTATGAGAGACTGTGACTCTTTGCAGTTGTTACAAGGAGGCTTCACATGGGCAAGACCGGCCGTAAGCGCCGTGCACGCAAGAAGAAGGGCGCCAACCACGGTAAGCGCCCGAACGCCTGACTTAGGCGACTACGCACAGCGAGGACCCCGGTATTTACCGGGGTCTTTGCAATTTGGTCACATGTCGCAACAAGACCACTTGATACACAGGTTTGTATTCGGAGTGTAGAACTCCGGCTACCTAACGCTAATATTCAAACAGCCGTTTAGGGAGCCGCCCAGAGTTCGTCCCGTACTCCGCGCCTGTGGACAACCTTCCTCCTGCGAGTGCCCTTCCTCCTAGAGTTGGGGCTGGCGGCGGCTGCATACCGCAGACCGAGTCCCACGCACAGGAGGTGAGGGCAGTTTGGCAGCGGCGACGCTCGGCGACCTGCTTCGTCAGTTCCGGACCGCGGCGGGTCTCACCCAGGGCGGGCTCGCCGAGAAGGCGGGGCTGAGCGAGCAGGCGGTGAGCCTGCTGGAGCGAGGTACTCGGCGACGCCCTCGCATCGCCACCGTGCATGCCCTCGCAGAAGCCCTGGGCCTGGACGCCGCGGCCGAGGAGCAGTTGACGCAGGCGGCTCGTGGAACCCCAGGCCGCCAGATCGCCACGGAGCCGCCCGCACCTGACGCCGTCACCGTCGTCCCCCGCCAACTGCCGCCGACCCTCGCCGACTTCACCGGCCGGACGGCCGAGCTGGAGGCACTCACCCGCATCCTGACAGCCGATGACGTGGTCGGAACCGTGCGAATGGCGGCCGTCACCGGCATGGGCGGAGTCGGCAAGACCTCGCTGGCAGTGCACGCGGCCCACCTCACCGCTGATGCCTATCCGGACGGCCATCTGTACTTGGACCTCCGCGGCTACGGTCCTGGCGAACCAGTGCAACCGGCCGAGGCGCTCAGCCAGCTGCTGCGGTCACTCGGTATCGACGGCCACTCGGTCCCGGACGGCGTCGACGAGGCCGCGGCGTTGTACCGCTCGCGCATCGCCGGCCTGCGGATGCTGGTTCTGCTCGACAACGCGAACGGCGCCGCCCAGGTCCGCCCCTTGCTGCCGGGCGCCTCGGGATCCGCCGTGATCGTCACCAGTCGGCGCGGCCTGACCGCATTACCCGGCTTTCTCCAGCTCAGCTTGTCGCCACTGTCCGAGGCCGACTCGATCACGTTGCTGGGCAGGATCGCCGGGAACGACCGAGTCGCCGCCGAAGCAAACGCGGCACGGAGGATCGCCCGGCTCACCGGCCGCCTGCCGCTCGCAGTACGGCTGATCGGGGCACGCCTGGCAGCGCGGCCGGGCTGGCCCGTCGAGCACGTGATGAACCAGCTCCAGGACGAGCAACGCCGCTTGGACGAGCTCGGTACCGGCAAGTCCGGCGTCCGGTCGAACATCGCTGCTTCGGTCGAGTTCCTTGCCGCCAGCGACGATCCGCTGGACCGCCGGGCGGCCGCAGCCCTGGATCTGCTCGGCCTGCCGAACGGTGCCGACCTGATCACCCTCACCACCGCCCACCTGCTCGACGAGTCCGAGCACAACACCGAGCAGATGCTCGAGCGTCTGGTGGACCTGAATCTCCTGATCTCCCTGGCTCCCGGCCGCTACCGCCTGCACGACCTGATCCGCGCCTATGCCCGCGAGCGAGCCGACCAGGCACTCTCCGAGGGAGCTCGTACCGACGCACTGGCCCGAGTCCTCACCCTGTACACCGGTATCGCCTGGCGCTGCCATCGGCTGACGCACAACGAGAGCCGGCGACTCACCCTCGCCGGCAGCAGCGTTCGCAACGCGCCGGACTTCCCCGACGCCGTGTCCGCGCTCAGATGGCTGGACGACGAACGGTCGAGTCTCGCCGAGGCCTTCCAGCAGGCCTGCCGTACGCCGGCCCTGCGTCCGCTCGTCCCCGAACTCCCCCTCGCGTTGTTCGGCTACTACGAACCGCTGGGACGATGGAGCGAGATGCGCGCTGCTTACGCCGCCGGCCGGGAGATCGCCGGCGAGCTCGGCTACGGGCAGCTGATGGCCTGGCTGGAGCACGACCTGGCGATTCCCGATGCCGAGGTCGGTAACTTCAGGGCAGCACTGAGCCACCTGGAGGCGAGCCTCGATCTGTTCCGCACGATCGGCGACCTGCCCGGTCAAGCCCGTGCTTGCACGTCGTTGAGCCGGGTGCTGGAACAGCTGGGCCAAGTCGACGAAGCAGTGACGCGCGGTGAGGAGGCGTTGAGCCTGAGCCAGGAAATCGGCGACGAGACCATCGAAGGCATCAGCTACCTCGCGCTCGGCAATCTCTACCTGCGGCGTGGCGACACAGTCCGTGCCGGCCGATCCTTCAATCGGGCGATCGCACTCTCCCACGCCTCAGGAAATCTCCGCTCGACCGCGAAGCGCTACCACGTCGCCGGCCAGGCCTACCAACAGGCGGGCCTGCACCAGCAGGCGATCGAGTTCCACGCGAAGGGCATCGAGGTCTACAGCGCGATCGGCGATGTCAACAGTCGGGCGGAGAGCTACAAGGACCTCGCGGCCATCCACCTCCAGCTGGGAGAAGCGCGCACCGCCAAGGCGCACGCCGAGACGGGGATCCGGCTCGCCCGGGGCCACGGAAACGTCCCCCGCGAGGGCGAGCTGCTGATCGAGCTGGGCCGGATCGCCCAGGCAACCGGCGACCTCGAGGCGGCTCGAACCCACTGGCAGCTCGCCGCCACTCTGCTGCACTCCCAGTCGAGCCGGGACGAATCCATCGCGCTTGCCTTGCTGGCGGAGACCGAATAGGCCGACGGCCGTGCTCCGGCGGCGTCGTCAGCGTCCAAGGTCTTGCTGATCGTCCCGCGTGCGGCGCTCGAACCGCGTCACCGCGAGCTCTCAGCTGCGTCGCGAGAGCTCCCAACCGGCGACGGAAGCCACCCGCTCAGTCCGGGGAGGTGGTTTCCACCCTGACCTGGGTCAGGTGGAGCAGGATCTTGGCGCGGAGGGCCTCGGGGGCCTGGTCGTCGCCGCAGGAGCGGTGGACGAGCTTCTTGATGCAGCGTTCCAGGTCGTACTGGTCGAGGCAGGGGGCGCACTCTTCCAGGTGCTGGCGGATCTCGTCGCTGCTGGCGTCTTCGAGTTCGTTGTCGATGAAGACGTACACGCGCTGCAGGATCTCACTGCAGTCGACGTCGTGGTGCTCGCCGCAGCTCACGACTCCTCCTCGGTCTTGACGCTGTCGTCCGCCGGGATCAGGCCGCGGTCCCGGGCGTAGTCGGCCAGCAGCTCGCGCAGCTGGCGCCGGCCACGGTGCAGGCGGGACATCACCGTGCCGACCGGCGTACCCATGATCTCGGCGATCTCCTTGTAGGCAAAGCCCTCGACGTCGGCGAGGTAGACCGCCAGCCGGAAGTCCTCCGGGATCGACTGCAGGGCCGACTTCACGTCGGAGTCGGGCAGGTGCTCCAGGGCGACCGCCTCGGCGGACTTCAGCCCGCCGGGGGTGTGGGACTCGGCGGCGGTGAGCTGCCAGTCCTCGATCTCCTCGGTCGGCGACTGCGTGGGCTGACGCTGCCGCTTGCGGTACCCGTTGATGAAGGTGTTGGTCAGGATCCGGTACAGCCACGCCTTCAGGTTGGTCCCGGGCGTGAACTGGTGGAAGGAGCTGTACGCCTTGGCGAAGGTGTCCTGGACCAGGTCCTCGGCGTCGGACGGATTGCGCGTCATCCGCATCGCCGCGGCGTACATCTGATCGAGGAAAGGCAGCGCCTCGCGCTCGAAGCGCTCGGTTCGCTGCTCGGGAGTCTCGGTGGTCGTCGGAGTCGGCATCGTGATCGAGAATACCGGGGTCGCCCCAGTTCTCGGTGCCGCCGCCAAGCTCGTTGCCGTCATGCTCGTCACAACATGCCCGGGACCAGGCTCATTCCCGGCCCAGAACCGGCCGACGCCGGGGTCCGGCGAGTCCGCCGGGGCCGGTGAGTCCGCCGGGGCCGGTGAGTCCGCCGGGGCGGTGAGTCCGCGGGTTCGGCGGCGCGGCGGGTTCAGCGGCGCGGCGGGTTCAGCGGCGCGGCGGGTTCAGCGGCGCGGCGGGTCCGGCCCGGTGCGGCGGGTCCGGCCCGGTGCCCCGGCCGAACCGTCGTTCCCGGGGATATCCCCGCAATCAGCGGGTTCTCCCCCCGTCTGCCCAGGGGTGGACCCACAACTTGGCGGGTTATCCCCTGAGATTGCGCGGGGCGAGGCGCGGGTGGGTGGGTGGGTGGGTCAGCCGGAGACCTGGCGGCTGACCCATTCGAAGACGGCTTCCACCAGGACGTCGTACGACTCCTGCTGGCTGAGCTCGGCGCGTTTCGGGACCTTGAAGGAGTGGTCGGCGTCGGGGACGACGGCCATCTCGGTCAGCGGCGGGAACTCCTCCGGCGTACCGAACGGGTCCCGCTCCCCCTGGACGACCAGCGTCGGCAGTCCGGCCGCCTCGAGCTCGTCGGCGCGGGACTTGTCGGGCTTGCCGGGCGGGTGCAGGGGGAAGGACAGCGCCAGGACGCCGGACGCGCCGAGGCCGGTCGCCGTCCGGCACGCCACCCGGGCGCCGGCGCTGCGGCCGCCGAGCACCAGCGGGGTACGGATCCGGAGCTGGCCGATGATCGCGATCCACGCCTCGTCCAGGATCTTCGGGGCCGGCGCGAGCTTGCGGCCGGCCCGGCGCCAGGGCTGCTCGATCAGGAACACGTTGATGTCGTGCTTGGGCAGCCGCCCGGCCAGCGCGGCCAGGTCGGCGGCCTCGATCCCGCCGCCGGCGCCGTGACCGAGGGCGAGCGTCGCCACCGGTCGCCGGGCCCGGTGCGCCACGATCCGGGCCTCACCGTGCGGCGTCGCCACAATCCGTTCGTCGGTCACGGGGGCCATCCTGTCACTCCCGCGCCCCCACCCTCACCGTCCGCCGCGCCCGGCGCGGCAGCCTCGAGCCGTACGCCGCTCCGCCTGGCACCGAGCCGGCGCACCTGCCGTCGAGCCCCCACGCAGGCGAATCGCCATCCGCCCGGGTCGCGAGCCGCCTGCAGCCATCGTCGCTCCGGCGCAGCGCGTCGAGGAGCGGGCTCTGCGGCACCTGGAGCCCGGGACCTGCCCAGCGGGCAGCAGCCGGCGCAACCTGTCCGCGAGGCCTCACGTCAGGTGAGTCCCGTATGCCGCGGCGCCGAGCCAACGCGGCGCATCCAGCCGTCCCCGGACCGCGTTCCCCAGGTCCCCGAACCGCGTCGCCCAGGTCCCCGGACCGCGTCGTACAGGTCCCCGGACCGCGTCGTCCTGGTCGTGCTTGGTGCGGCCGCGGGCTGCGCGCCGAAGGCGGGCTCGTCGGCATCGACTGCCCGGACATCCAGCCCGGCAGGCGGCTGCTGGCACACCTGCCCCGAGACCGACCTCAGCGGGTCGCGGACAGCGCGAATGATCCAAGACCCGCGCCGGGTGCGTCTGCGGCGACACCTGCTGCGCGACGTGCTCGGCCCGTGGTCGGCCGGGAACCCGGCGAACGAGTTGGCGGCGGGCCCACGTGTCAGAACAGCGGGGTGTCCTCGGTGGCGGTCGGGGGGCCGGGGGCGTCGGCGGGGTCGTCGCCGTCGGGTGGGAGCGGGTCGACCAGGTGGGGGCCGTTGTTCTTCACCGAGCTGACCGCCTTCGACACCGCGTACGCCTCCAGCCGGCCCGGAGCCGCGGGGACCAGCAGGTCGAGCAGTTCGTCGGGGTCGGAGGACAGCGGGTCCAGCCAGGCGTCGTACCGGTCGCGCTCGACGAGCAGCGGCATCCGGTCGTGGATCCGGCCGAGGTCGTCGGTGGCGGAGGTGGTGAGCACCGTGCACGTCCACAGCCAGGCCTCGTCGGAGTCCGCGTCGGCGACCGCCTTGTTGCGCCAGATCTCGTACAGCCCGGCCATCGCGAGCACGCCGCCGTCGGTCGGGCGGATGAAGTACGGCTGCTTGACCGGCTTGCCGTTCTTCTTCTGCTCGGTCTCGTACCACTCGTAGTAGCCGTCGGCGGGCAGCAGGCAGCGGCGGGCGGCGAACGCCTTCTTGAACGCGGGCTTCTCGGCGACGGTCTCCATCCGGGCGTTGATCAGCCGGCTGCCGATCGAGGGGTCTTTGGCCCAGGACGGGACCAGGCCCCACTTGACCGTGGTCAGCTTGCGGACGACCTCGTCGGGCTGGTCGCGGTTCTTGCGCTCGACGACGGCGATCACCGGGTCGGTGGGGGCGACGTTGTAGTTCTCCGGGAGGTCCTGGACGGACTCCTTCACGTTGCCCGCGTCGATCTCGAACTCGACGACGAGGTCGGACGGGTCCCGGCTGCTCGCATAACGCCCACACATGGAGCTCAGCCTAGCCATCGGCGGGGACAGAAATTCCGTACTGCGTGGGTGCCGCGCGGGGTGGGCGGGCGGGTGACAGGCCGGCGGGGGCTGGGTACGCGAGCAAGCTCGCGGAGAAGACCGAGCTTGGGCAGCGGCGGTGGATCGCCTACCCCGTGATAGGCGATCCACCGCCTGCTTGCTGCGTCCGGGCGTCCCCCTGTCGACGTCCGGACGCAAGTTCTAGGGCCGGGCCAGTTCGTCCAGCAGGCGGACGGCCAGCTGGTCGGTGGTGGGCAGGCCCTCGATCCAGATCCGGGCCAGTTGGGGGCCGTCGGTGTCCAGCCGCCACTCGGTGATCAGGGCTCGTACCGTCTCGACCTGGTCCGGCAGGTTCGGCTCGCGGCCGACGAGCGCCGCCGCGCGGTGTGAGCCGACGCGGCCCAGTACGTCGCCGCCGGCGAAGACGATCCGGAGGCACTCCGCGACGTCGATGAGCCGGAACTCGCGGTCGAACGGACTCTGCCAGCGCCCGGTGCCGGCCGGGTTGAGCGGTTCGACCACCACCAGTGCGTGCGTCGCCGGTACGGAAGTTCCACGCAGATCGGCCTCCCGGTAGAGCTCGCCGAGGCGGGACCGCAGGTGCTTGAGGCTGGACAGCCCGGTCAGCGGGTCCTCGCAGGACAGCGAGTGCAGGTAGATGAGTGACGCTTCGGCCCAGCTGGAACTGAGTGCGCGTACCGCGGCGAAAGCCGGCTCGCCCCCGGCGATCGAGCGGTACAGCGCACTCAGCCCATCCAGTGCCTCGAGCAGCGAGAACCCGTCTTCCGCCAAGCGGCGGCCGACCTCGTCACTCGCAGGCACGACATCGGCTCCGTCCCGGAGCGCCTCGGCGATCGCGAGGTAGGCACTCCGGTCGGGGCCAGCTGTGCCGTGCGGCTCCCTCCTTCCGCACGGTTGCTCCGACGACGCTTCCGGCCGCTCCCGGGCGAGCGGCCCCGCCAGGTTCGGGGTGCGCAACGAGTCGAACCGCCGGCGGATGTCCGCGTACAGCGACATGACCCTCCTTCGCGCAGTCCCTCAGCCTCCCGACCGAGTGGCCGGAAGCGTCGTTCTGGAGGTGAGACCCGGCCGTGACGGGTTCATGACGCGCATTCGGGAAAGTTTTTTCTCGTAACCTCAGGTCTGTCGCGCTCGTCAGGAGAAGTGGCGTCAGGAAACGTGCGGTGGGCCGTCCCATCTGCGAGTCTTGACCTCGGCAACTACATGACAGACGGTGACGACGCGGTGACAACAGGGGGATGCTCGATGGACGACGTGCCGAGCGACGCGGAGCTGATCGCGCGCGTGCGCACGGGCGACCTCGAGGCGTACGGCGAACTGTTCGCCCGGCACCACCAGGCGGCCGAGCGGATGGCCCGGCAGCTGGTCCCCGCCAACGACGCCGACGACCTGGCCAGCGACGCGTTCAGCAAGGTGCTCGATGCCCTGCGCAACGGTGGCGGCCCGGACGTGTCGTTCCGGGCCTACCTGCTGACCACCGTCCGGCGGGTGCACGTCGACCGGATCCGGGCCGGCCGGAAGGTGCAGACGACCGACGACATCGCGGCGTACGAGCGGGAGCCGCAGGGTTTCGACGACCCGACGGTGACCGGGTTCGAGAGCGGCGCCGCGGCGAAGGCGTTCGCGTCGCTGCCCGAGCGCTGGCAGGCCGTGCTCTGGCACACCGAGGTGGAGGGCGAGAAGCCGGCCGCCATCGCGCCCCTGCTCGGCCTGACCGCCAACGGCGTCTCCGCGCTCGCCTACCGGGCCCGCGAGGGCCTGCGCCAGGCGTACCTGCAGCAGCACCTCGCCGACGTCGCCGGAGACCGCTGCCGCTGGACCACCGAGCGCCTCGGCGCGTACGTCCGCGGCGGCCTGACCAAGCGCGAGAACCACAACGTCCGCGAGCACCTGGACGGCTGCGCCCAGTGCACGGCGGTCTACCTGGAGCTGGTCGAGGTCAACAGTGCACTGCCCGCGCTGCTGGCTCCCGCCCTGCTCGGTACGGCGGGCCTCGGCTACCTGGCCGCCGCGTCCGGCGCCAAGATCGGCGTCGTCGGCTTCCTCGTCACCGGCTGGCGCAAGGCCACCGAGAACAGCACCCGCACGGCGGTCGGCGCCGGCACCGTGGTCGTCGTCGCGGTAGCGGCGGTGCTTGCCGCGCTGCAGCTCACCGGCAACGAGACGCCCCCGGCCGCGATCGAGACGCCGCCGGCCCAGCAGACGACGCAACCGCCGGCGGACCCACCGACGGTGAAGCCGCCGAGCCCGAAGCCGCCGCCGGTCCAGCCGACACAGCCGGACCCGACACAGCCCGAGCCGACGCAGCCAGACCCGACACAGCCCGACCCGACCCAATCTGAGCCAACCCAGCCGGACCCGACCACCCCGCCGACGATCCCCCCGGCCACTCCGCCGACCACACCGCCGTCGCGCACCCCGACACCGCCCGCGCCGACCACGCCGATCCTGGACGAGGGCCTGCTCACGATCGACCTGCCCACCGGCGGCGGCGCTCCCCCGATCGGCGGCGGCTCGCCGGCGTCCGGAGGCTCGGCGGCCTACGGCGGATCGCCGGCGTCCGGCGGCTCGGCGGTGGTCGCCCGCGACGCCTCGGCCAACGGCCGGGACGCGGGTCTGCGGGCGGTGGTCACGATCAAGGTCCCGGCGAGCAACGCGCACCCGGTGGTGATCGGCATCAAGTACGGCGCCGCGCTGCGCTGGCCGCTCAGCGGCAACCCGGCCGGCTGGTCCTGCACCCGCGCCGCCGACGGCAGGAGCGGCGAGTGCACCGCGACCGACCCGCAGGCGCCGAAGAGCCTGCCGATGACCTTCACCGAGCCCACCGGCGGCACGGTCGCCGACCGCACGTTCACCGTGTCGGGCAAGTCCGGCCGCCTGTACGACGACGACTCCGCCACCCTGACCGCTCCCCCGCGGCTCGACGAGAACCTGCTGAACGTCAGCGTCCGCAAGGCCGACCCGGACCGGCACCTCCGCACGATCACGGTGGCCCCCGGCACCGACCGCACCGCCGTCACCGTGAAGATCACCTACGGCAGCGCGCTCTCCTGGCCGGTCAAGGCGAGCCCGGCGGGCTGGAAGTGCGTCCCGGCCAGCCGCACCTGCACCGCGACCACCCCCGCCCGGCCGGCTCCGCTGCCCGCCGACTTCGCCGTACCGGACGGTGGATCCACGGCGTCGCGCTCGTACGCCGTGACCGCGACGGCCGGGCTGCTGCACGACACCGACGAGGAGACGCTGTCGCCCGCGCGGCAGGACGAGTCGCTGCTCACGATCCTCACCCCGGATCCGCACAACGACCCGAACCCGTTCGTCTACAACCGGTTCCTGAAGCTGAGCGGGGTCAGCGGCCCGGTCACGCTGGAGATCTCCTGGGGCCGCAACCTCAGCCTGGTCTCCGCGTTCGACCGCGGCTGGACCTGTTCGCGGTCCAGCGACGTCCGGCGGGCGACCTGCTCGACCGACAACTACACCAAGGCGCTGAACACCGAGTGGGCCGCCTGGCCCGGCTCCGGCACGCAGAACCAGATCACCGTCAAGGCGGTCACGCCGGGCCGCCACGACACCGACACCGCGAAGATCCCGCCCTCGGCGCACGGCCGCCGCTGACCCGGCCTGCCGGTACGACGGCCGACGCCGTCGTACCGGCTGTTATCGGTTTGGTCCGGGCCGTGGCCGCGCTCTACGCTGGACGAGTTCGCGCTGACGGAACCGAGTAGCGCCGTTCACCTGTGGTCCAGAGAGTCGCCGGCAGCTGGGAAGGCGATCCGCAGGCCGGTCGTGAAGACACTCCCGAGCGACTGCAAGAGAAAGAGGCCGGGCTGGGTCGATCCAGGCCGGTGAAGGTGTGGTGGCACCGCGAGTTCCCCTTCGCCCACACCTCCGGGGTTCGAGACAACCGACGGAGGTGAAACAGCGATGCGCATTCTCAACCACGAGATCCCCTCAGCAGTGGGCCAGACCGTCACGGTGGCCGGCTGGGTGCACCGAAGACGACGGCTGGCCGCGGTCAGCTTCCTGGTGCTGCGCGACCGGTCCGGCCTCAGCCAGATCGTGGTCAAGGCGCCGGAGACCCAGGCCCAGCTGGACGGGCTCGGCGAGGAGACCGTCGTCCAGGTGACCGGCACGGTCGCCGCTAACCCGCAGGCGCCCGGTGGGGCCGAGCTGGTCGACCCGGTGATCGTCCCGCTGACCGAACCGGCGAAGACGCCGCCGATCGAGCTGTGGCGGCCGACGGTCGGCGCCGGGCTGCCGGTGGTGCTGGACAACGCCCCGGTCGCTCTGCGGCACCCGGCGGTCCGGGCCGGCTGGGAGGTCGCCGCGGCCGCGCTGCACGGGTTCCGCAGCACGCTGGACGGTCTGGACTTCACCGAGATCCAGACGCCGAAGATCGTCGGGACGGCGACCGAGTCCGGGGCGAACGTCTTCGCGCTCGACTACTTCGGCGGACCGGCGTACTTGGCCCAGTCGCCGCAGTTCTACAAGCAGACGATGGTCGGGGTGTTCGAGCGGGTCTACGAGGTGGGTCCGGTCTTCCGGGCCGAGCCGCACGACACCGTCCGGCATCTCGCGGAGTACGTGTCGCTCGACGCGGAGTTCGGCTTCATCGGCGACCACCGCGACGTTCTCGCCGTCCTCCGGGAGGTGCTGGCGGGCATGCTCGCCACCGTCGGGTCCAGAGCCGGTACGGCGCTGGAGCGGCTCGGCGTGGAGCTGCCGGAGATGCCCGGCGAGGTCCCGGTGCTGCACTTCACCGAGGCGCTGAAGCTGGCCGGGGCGGACCCGGACGAGCCGGACCTGTCCCCGGCGGACGAGCGGGCGATCGGCGAGTGGGCGCTGCGCGAGCACGGCAGCGACTTCGTGGCGGTCGAGGGCTACCCGATGGTGAAGCGGCCCTTCTACACGCATCCGCAGCCGTCGGACCCGCGCTGGTCGAACTCCTTCGACCTGCTGTTTCGTGGCGTCGAGTTGGTCACCGGTGGGCAGCGTCTGCACCGCTACAGCGACTACGCCGCGGCTCTGGCGGCTCGAGGCGAGTCGGCGGACGCACCGGCGTACAGCTCGTACCTGCAGGCGTTCCAGCACGGCATGCCACCGCACGGCGGCTTCGCCATCGGCCTGGAACGCTTCGTCGCCCGGCTCACGGGAGCGGAGAACGTCCGCGAGGTCACGTTGTTCCCCCGCGATCTCCACCGCCTGACTCCGTGAAAGACCGGCCGCTGCGCTGAGCGTGGCCTGTGGCCGCACCAGCTGGGCACTCCGGATCCACCGGGCTGCCCAGCTGGTTCGTCAGAAGCTGGTTCCGTGCGGAGCGCAGCAACTGAGGGGACGTGCCGGGCCGGTCTGACGCATGATGTGGCCATGCTGAGTGAGGTTGAGCGGGCGGTACTGGCGGCCGTGGACGACGCGCTGATCGTCGAGCAGTTGGGCGAGTTGGTGCGGATCCCGAGTGTGGACGGGACCGCCGCTGAGAGTGAAGTCCAGGAGTGGATGGCCGAGCGGCTGCGGGAGCAGGGCCTCGCGGTCGACCACTGGGAGATCGACCTGGCCGAGGTGACCGCGGATCCGGAGTTCCCGGGCATGGAGGTCGCCCGGAGCGAGGCGTGGGGCTGCGTCGGGACACTGGGCGGCGACGGTACGCCGGGACTGGTGCTGAACGGGCACGTGGACGTGGTGCCGCCCGGTGACCTGGCGCTGTGGCCGGACGGCGACCCGTTCTCGGCGCGGGTGGCCGACGGGATCATGTGGGGCCGCGGCACCTGCGACATGAAGGGTGGAGTGGCGGCGGTGCTCGGCGCGACCGCGGCGATCGTGGCCGCGGGCATCGAGTTGCGGCGGCCGCTGGCGGTGCACACCGTGGTCGGCGAGGAGGACGGCGGCCTGGGCGCGTTCGCCACGCTGCGCCGCGGCCACACCGGCGCGGCCTGCGTGATCGCCGAGCCGACCGCCGGTGCCGTCATCCCCGCGAACGCGGGCTCGCTCACCTTCCGGCTGGAGGTCGCCGGTCTCGCCACTCACGGCTCCACCCGGACCCGGGGCGTGAGCGCGATCGAGAAGTTCGAGCCGGTGCACGCCGCCCTTCGCGAACTGGAGGCCGCGCGGAACGAGGACCCGCACCCGCTGCTGGAGCACCTGGATCTGGCGAACCCGCTCTCCATCGGCACGATCCAGGCCGGCGACTGGGCCAGCACCGTGCCCGACCTGCTCGTGGCCGAGGGGCGGTACGGCGTACGGCTGGGTGAGCCGGTGGCCGATGCGCGGGCGGCGTTCGAGCAGGCAGTGGCCACGGCGTGCGAGAAGGACGACTGGCTGCGGGACCACCCGGTGAAGGTGAGCTGGCCCGGTGGGGTGTTCGCGTCCGGCCTGCTGCCCGACGGTGACCCGCTGCTCGACGACACGGTGCAGGCGGCGGTGGACGCCGGGGCGGCCGGCGTACCGGCTGTGCTGGGTGGGCCGTACGGATCGGATCTGCGGCAGTACGCGGCGGCCGGCGTACCGACGGTGCAGTACGGGCCGGGCGATGTCCGGTACGCGCACGCGACGGATGAGCACGTGGCGCTGGCCGAGGTGCTGCACTGCGCTCGGGTGTACGCGCTGCTGGCCGTCCGCCGGTGCGCCTGAGCACTGGGGAATGAAAGCGCCGGTCCCGGGAGTTGGTCCGAACATGCGCATTGACATCTGGTCCGACGTCGTCTGCCCGTGGTGCTACATCGGCAAGCGCCGGCTCGAGGAAGCGCTGGCCGCTTCCGGCGAGCAGGCGGAGATCGTCTGGCACAGCTTCCAGCTCGACCCGTCGGCCAGCAATGACGACGACCGCGACCTGGCGACCCGGCTGGGTGAGAAGTTCGGCCGCGACCGGGCGTTCGGTCTGCAGGCCAACGAGCACGTCAGCACCATCGCCACCGAGGTCGGCCTCGACTTCCATCTCGAGGACGCGAAGGCGGCCAACACCGTCGACGCGCACCGCCTGCTGCATCTCGCCCGTGAGCTCGGCCAGTCCGGCGAGGTGCCGGCCGACACCCAGGGCCGGCTGAAGGAGCGCCTGCTCAAGGCCTACTTCACCGAGGGCCTTCCGGTCGGCGACCACGCGACCCTGACCCGGCTCGCGGTCGAGACCGGCCTGCCCGCCGACCGCGTCGGCGCCGTGCTCGCCGGTACGACGTACACGGCGCAGGTGGAGACCGACCAGGCGCAGGCCCTCGCGTACGGCGCGAACGGCGTGCCGTTCTTCGTCATCGACGAGAAGTAAGGCGTCAGCGGCGCCCAGCCGACCGAGATCTTCGCCGAAGCGCTGCGCCGGGCGGCCGCCGACCGCAAGCCGGTCACCCTGGTCACCGCTCCGGCCGGCACCACCGACAGCGGCGCGTGCGGTCCCGACGGCTGCCCGATCTGACCCCACCCGCGCAGGGGCTACGCAGGGTCGCCGGGGATTGCGCAGAAGACACACGGGTACCTGATGCCCGGATCGCTTTGCCGGACGAGGTAAGAAGGAGCCATGACTGTCGTGCGCGCACTGGCCAGGCCGTTGCTGTCCACCATCTTCGTCATCCAGGGCGTGAACTCGGTCCGGAACCCGGAGCCCCTGGTGCCCAAGGCCCAGCCGGTCACCGACCGCCTGGTCCCGCTGGTGAAGAAGGTGGCTCCCCCGCAGGTCAGCGACCGGATCCCGGAGACCACCGTCAACCTGGTCCGGCTGAACGGCGCCGTCCAGGTCCTTGGCGGCCTCGCGCTCGCCACCGGTAAGGGCCGGCGGCTGGGCGCGTCCCTGCTGGCCGCCTCGCTGGTCCCGTCCACCGTCGCCGGGCACCCGTTCTGGCAGGAGACCGACAAGCAGGTCAAGGGTGTCCAGCGCATCCAGTTCCTGAAGAACATGAGCCTGCTCGGCGGGCTGCTGCTGGCCGCGGTCGACACCGAGGGCCAGCCCGGTCTCGTCTGGCGCGCCTCGCACGGCGCGAAGGCGGCGAAGCGGGAGACCAAGCGCGGCGCCAAGCTGGCCAAGCGCGAGACGAAGCAGCTGGCGCGGGAGACCAAGCAGCTGGCCAGGTCCGCCAAGCGCGAGGCCCGGCTCGCCACCCACCGCGCCAAGGCGGAGCTTCCCTTCAGCTGAGCAGAACCTCACCCGAGCCAGAACCGGCATCCAGACCTCGTCTGGGTGCCGGTTTCCACGTCCGGCCCGGTCGCGAACCGTGCGGCGGGCCGTCGGCCATGCCCTAGGCTCGGGGTCGACAGCAGGTCGAGCCGAAGGAGTGAGATGGGCGAGTCAGAGGGCTGGCCGGCGCCGCGCCCCACGGGAGCGGTCGACGGCCGGGTCACCGTGCCGGGATCGAAGTCGATCAGCAACCGGGCGCTCGTCCTGGCCGCGCTCGCGGACGGGCCATCCACCCTCTCCGGCCTGCTCGCCGCCCGGGACACCGCGCTGATGCGGGCCGCGCTGGCCGCGCTCGGCGTCGGCATCACCGAGCACGACGGCCTGGTCACCGTGACGCCCGGCTCGCTCAAGGGCCCGGCCGACGTCGACTGCGGCCTGGCCGGCACCGTGATGCGCTTCGTGCCGCCGGTCGCCGCGCTCGCCGACGGGGTCGTCGCGTTCGACGGCGACCCGTACGCGCGGGAACGCCCGATGCACGTGATTCTCGGCGCCCTGCGCACCCTCGGTGTCACCATCGACGACCACGGCACCGGCCGGATGCCGTACGCCGTGAACGGGTCCGGCGCCGTCCGCGGCGGCAAGGTGACCCTGGACGCGTCGGGGTCGAGCCAGTTCGTGTCCGCGCTGCTGCTGGCCGGCGCCCGGTACGACGAAGGCGTCGACATCCGGCACGACGGCAAGCCGGTCCCGTCCCAGCCGCACCTGGACATGTCGGTGGCGATGCTGCGTGAGCGCGGCGTCCAGGTCGACGACAGCGAACCGAACCGCTGGATCGTTGCCCCCGGCCCGATCCAGGCCCTGGACGCCGCGATCGAGCCCGACCTGTCGAACGCCGCGCCGTTCCTGGCCGCCGCCGTCGTCACCGGCGGCTCGGTCACCGTCACCGGGTGGCCGGCGGTCACCACCCAGCCCGGCGGGCAGCTGCCGGAGATCTTCTCCCGGTTCGGCGCCGAGGTGTCGCTGGACGGCGGCGACCTGACCGTCCGCGGGACCGGCCGGATCGCCGGCGTCGACCTGGACCTGAGCGAGGTCGGCGAACTGACGCCGGTGCTCGCCGCCGTCGCGGTGCTCGCCGACGGCCCGTCGTACCTGCGAGGCATCGCGCACCTGCGCAACCACGAGACCGACCGGCTGGCCGCGCTGGAGACCGAGCTCACCGCGCTCGGCGGCGACGTCAACCAGACCGCCGACGGGCTGGAGATCCGGCCGAAGCCCTTGCACGGCGGGCTGTTCGGCACCTACCACGACCACCGGATGGCGCACGCCGCCGCGGTGGTCGGCCTGGCCGTCGACGGGATCGCGATCGAGAACATCGCGACCACGGCGAAGACGCTGCCCGAGTTCCCCGAGCTGTGGTCCACCTTGGTCGGCTGATGTCGCGGTACGACGAGGAAGCCAAGTACGACCGGCCGAAGCGACGGACCCGGCCGCGGACCAAGGACCGGCCGGCGTACGACGACGCGGTCACCGGGTTCGTGATCACCCGCGACCGCGGCCGCTACACCACCTGGGTCGGCGAGGGCGACCGGGTCGTCACCGCGATGAAGGCCCGCCAGCTCGGCCGCAAGGGCGTCATCGTCGGCGACCTGGTCAAACTCGACGGCGACGCGAGCGGAGCCGAAGGCAGTCTGGCCCGGATCGTCGAGGTGCTGCCGCGGACGACGCTGCTGCGCCGGTCGGCCGACGACGACGACCCGGTCGAGCGCCCGCTGGTGGCGAACGCGGACCAGCTGGTCATCGTGGTCGCGGTGGCCAACCCCGAACCGCGGACCCGGCTGATCGACCGGTTCCTGGTCGCGGCGTACGACGCGGGGATGCGGCCGCTGCTGTGCCTGACCAAGACCGACCTGGCCGACCCGGAACCACTGCTGTCGAAGTACCGGCCGCTCGGCGTGGAGTCGGTCGCGACCCAGCAGGGCGGCAGCCTCGACGAGTTGGTGGAGCAGCTGCACGACCGGACCAGCGTGCTCGTCGGCCACTCAGGCGTCGGCAAGTCCACGCTCGTCAACGGGCTGATCCCGGGGGCGGGTCGGGCGATCGGCGTGGTCAACGAGGTGACCGGGCGAGGACGGCACACGTCGACCAGCACGCTCGTACTGCGGCTGCCCGCAGGCGGCTGGATCGTGGACACGCCGGGGATCCGGTCCTTCGGGCTGGCGCACGTCGAGCCGGACCAGCTGATTCATGCCTTTCCCGACCTCGCTGAGGAGGTCACCAACTGCCCTCGCGGGTGCACGCATTCCGAGACGGAGCCGAGTTGTGCGCTGGATGAGGCAGTCGCGGCGGGGCGGGTGGAGTCGGAGCGGGTGGCGTCGTTCCGGCGCTTGCTGGCGAGCCGGGAGGGGCGGCCGGAGCCGGTGTGAGGTCTACTTCGGCGGGAGCTGCCCGTCCCAGACCGCCTTCGCCCCCGCGTCCCCGGTGCGAATCGTCTGGTAGATCACCAGCACGCCCACGACCACGATCGCCGCGCTCAGCACCCACTCCAGCGGCTGGCTCTTCGTTGCCTTGGCGCCCTTTCCACTAGCCAGCGCCGACGGGCCGCCCAGTAGCACGAACGCGGCGATCACCAGCACAGCGAACCCGAGCACGAACCAGAACAGCAGATCCCCGCGCTCCTTGTGCACCTCCACCGCCTGGGCCAGGTCGGGGATGGCGGCGACGAACGCGTCGCCGGACTCCTTCGCGACGTACGCGAGAACCAGCGCGCCGAGGCCGAGCACCAGCGTCGGCCAGCGCAGCAGCCAGCGCCACTTCGGGACCAGCGCGAACACGATCGCGAGCAGCGCCGCCAGCGGCAGCAGCACCACCGCCGCGTGAATCACCAGTACGTGGAGCGGAAGGTCCCCGAAGCGCTCGAACATGACGCCTCCTGCAGTCGGCCTTGAGTGTTCTGACACTAGCTGCACGTTCAACAACTCCAGATGGTTCAATCCCACCCGCAACGATCCCGCAACCTCCCCACCACCGCCGACCTCCGCCCCCCCCCCCCCGGGTAGCGCCCTTCCCGATCGGTGGCGCCGTCCGCCCCCGATGGCGTTGTGTACAGCGTCAGTGGTCACCTACCACGCCAGTCGTCGGGTGGTGGGGAGGCAGTAGGGGGGTGGGGGTGGGCCGCGCGCGGGTAGCCTTCCGGCATGCCCTCGCACACCGACGACCTGCGGCTCGCGCACATTCTGGCCGACGACGCGGACTCGACCACGATGGACCGGTACAAGGCGCTCGACCTGCACGTGGCCACCAAGCCCGACCTGACCCCGGTGAGTGAGTCCGACCGCAAGGTCGAGGACGTGATGCGCAAGACGCTGGCCCGGGCCCGCCCGCGCGACGCGTTCGTCGGCGAGGAGGAGGGCACCACCGGCTGGGGGGTGCGCCGCTGGGTCGTCGACCCGATCGACGGCACCAAGAACTACATCCGCGGCGTGCCCGTCTGGGCCACCCTGATCAGCCTGATGATCGAGGACCAGGTCGTCGTCGGCGTGGTCAGCGCCCCCGCACTCGGCCGCCGCTGGTGGGCGTCGTACGGCGACGGCGCCTGGACCGGCCGCGCCCTGATGTCCGCCCAGCCCTGCCGGGTCAGCGACGTCAGCAAGATCGAGGACGCGTCGATGTCGTACTCCTCCCTCCAGGGCTGGGAGAAGCTCGGCAAGCGTGACCAGTGGGCCGACCTGATGGACTCCTGCTGGCGCACCCGCGCGTACGGCGACTTCTGGTCCTACATGCTCGTGGCCGAAGGCGCCGTCGACATCGCCGCCGAACCGGAGCTCAACCTGTACGACATGGCCGCACTCGCCATCATCGTCGACGAGGCCGGCGGCAAGTTCACCTCCCTCGACGGCACTCCCGGCCCCAACGGCCCCAACGCCGTCGCCACCAACGGCCGCCTGCACGAGGAAGTCCTCAGCCGGCTGGGGTGAGCTGGTACGCCGGGCTCACGCGACGGCTTGGACGTCACGTTCACGCGACGGCTGGTACGTCGGGTTCACGCGGGCGCCTCCGCCCGCTGTCGTTCGCACGGTGCCTGCTCTCCACCTCGCCAGAACGCGTGCTCCGTCGACAGGCGCTCGACGGGGCGTGGGGGAAGGTGCGGCCGCCCCGCTGGATGGCAACAGGCTGATTCGCAACCGCGACCAATCCCCACCGGAGGGCTGATCCGCCAGGCGCTGATTTCGGGCGGATCCGCTGGGCGCCGGCTCAGGTTGATCCACCGAGCGGCTGATTCCGGCTGGCTTTGCCGGGTGGGCGATCCACTGCGCATGCTGTGATCCGGCGGCGCAACCACTGGGTGACCCGACCAACTCATCGACCGTCCCCGACACCTACCAGGGCAGCTCCCCCGCCTCGTCCTGCAACGTCCCGGTCGGACCGTCCGGACCCAGCGTTGCCAGCCGCACCACCACCTCCGCGCTCTCCTCCGGCGACCTCCCGATGCCGAACGCCGCGGTCATGTCCGTCGCGGTCGTGCCCGGTTCCAGCGCGTTGAACTTGATGCTCGGCTCGGCCTTCGCGTACTGGATGGTCAGCATGGTCGCCGCTGCCTTGGACGCCGAGTAGAGCGCGACCGGCAGATGGTACTCCGGCCGGTCGGGGTTGTTCACGGCCCAGAACGAGCCGGCGCTGCTGGAAACGGTCACCACCGTGGCGTTGGAGGACTTGCGCAGCAGGGGAAGCGCCGCCTCGGTGACGCGCACGATTCCCACCGCGTTGGTGTCGAAGACGCGCAGCGCCTTGGGGCCGTCGATCGGTCCGTCGCCGAGTACGCCCGCGTTGTGCACCAGAATGTCGAGCCGGCCCTCGGCGGCGTCGATCGTTGCCAGCGCGTTGCGCACCGACGCGTCGTCGGTGACGTCGAGCTGTACGAAGCGTGCGCCCAGTTCGGCCGCGGCCTTTTCGCCTCGTTCGACGTCACGGGCACCCAGGTAGACGACGTGCCCCAGCTCCAGAAGCTGCCTGGCTGTCTCGAACCCGATGCCCTTGTTGGCCCCGGTGATCAGTGCGACGGTCATGCGTGTTGTCTCCTGTCGAAATATGTGGCCCGAGCGGACCGTTGAGAACGCTATGAGCAACTACTGGTCGTCGCCAGAGCCCCCTGCAGCCTGGGGTCTCGCAGGACCCCCTCTGGACGCCGTACGCGGGCCGGCGCGAGTCTCATGAGCGAGTCGACGAATCCCCTGGGGGCGTACTTGCGAGCGCGGCGCGCGCTGGTGACGCCGCAGCAGGCGGGCATCCCCGAGGTCGGCGTACGGCGCGTGCCGGGGCTGCGGCGGGAGGAGGTCGCCATGCTCGCCGGCATCAGCGCCGACTACTACCTCCGGCTGGAGCGCGGCCGCGACCGCAACCCGTCCTTGCAGGTCCTCGACTCGATCGCCCGGGTGCTGCAGCTCGACGACGACCACCGTGCGCATCTGCGGACGTTGGTCTCCGAGGCGCCCCGGCAGCGCAGCCGCCGATCGCGCACGGAAACGCCACCGGCCGGTGCGCTGAAGTTGCTCGACGCCCTCGTCCAGCCCGCGTTCATCGAGGGACGGTACTTCGACATCCTGGCCTCGAACAGCCTCGCCAGGGCGCTGTCCCCCGGTCTCGCCGCCGGAGGGAACCAGCTGAGAGACATGTTCCTGGACCCGGCCGAGCAGGCTCTGCATCCGGACTGGGAAAACGTCACCGAGTGCTTCGTCGCGAACCTGCGGCTGGCCGTGGGCAACGACATCGACGACCCTCGCTTCGTCGAGCTCACCGAGGAACTGTCTCTGGCCAGCCCTCGGTTCCGCGAGCTCTGGGCCCGGCACGAAGTCCGTGGACAGCGCGGAACCCCGCTTCGGATCAACCACCCGCAGGTCGGGGAACTGACCCTCAACCGGGAACGCCTGAGCATCGACGGAGCCGACGGCCTCAACCTCGTCGTGTACCACCCGGACGCCGGTTCCACCGACGCCGACAAGCTGGCCCTGCTGGCATCCGCCCGCCTACCGACCGCGGACAAGAACAGCACCTCCGGCGCACCGACCCGCGAGAGGGACACCGCCGCACACGGGTAGCCCCCGATCAAACGTCGACCGCCGCCACGTCCCGCCGCAGGTGCCAGACGGCCGGGACCATCAGCGTCAGGATCACCACCACCAGGTAGATCCCGGCGCCGTACAGCTCGACCGCCTTGACGCTCGTCATCGCCGCCACGTAGCCGACCGTCAGCTGCCCCACGGGCCCGGCGACGAACGACCCGAGCATGTCGTAGGACGCGACCCGCGACAGCTTGTCCAGCGGGATGTGCTGGCCGAGTGCTGTCTCCCAGCCGATGCCGAAGATCTCGAAGCCCAGCCCGACCACGAACGCCGCCGCGGCGACCGTGATCGTGCTCGGCGCCAACGCCAGAGCGAAGAAGACCGGCAGCCCGGCGAGCATGCCGAACATGCCCGCGCGTACCGGGTACCGGGGCTTCAGGCGGATCATCACCACCCCGCCGAGGACCAGCCCGGCGCCGAAGGCCGCGCTGACCAGACCCCAGCCGGCCCGGCCGAACGTGTCGTCCGCGATCACCGGTCCGAGCGTCATGTAGCAAGCGGTGAAGACCAGGTTGAGCACGCAGAACGCGGCAACCACGCTCCAGACCCACTGCCGCGACGCGAACTCGGTCCAGCCGACGCGCAGGTCGCGCAGCATCGACGTGGTGGACCGCTCGACCGGCGGCAGGGTCAACCGGCCGATCAGCACCGCGGCGACCGCGAACGTCGCGGCGTCGACGGCCAGCCCGATACCCGGACTGGTGAAGCCGACGATGACGCCGGCCACCGCTCCGCCGCCGATCAGGGCGGCCGACCGGGCGAAGCCGGAGATCGCGTTCGCCTGCGGCAGCTCGGCGTGGTCGACGAGCGCCGGCAGGATGCCCATCATCGCCGGCATCACGAACGCCGCCGCGGCACCGTTGACCGCCTCGATCACGACCAGTTGCCAGATCTCGGCATGGCCGGAGAGCACCAGGACGCCGGCCAGGCCCTGCGTCAGCGCGCTGACCGTGTTGGCGACGACCAGCACCAAGTGCCGCGGCAGCCGGTCCGCGATGACGCCGCCGACCAGCAGGAAGACGACGTTCGGGATGCTGCGCGCGGCGAGCACCAGGCCGACGGCGCTCGCGGTGTCGGACACGTCGAGCACGGCGAAGGCGAGCGCGATCGGCGCGATCGAGGAGCCGAGAATGGCGATGAACCGGGCGGAGACGAAGATCCGGACGTCGCGGTGCCGCAGTACGGCGAGGTCTTCGCGCCAGGTCATCCGGTCACCGCCGGTGACCGAAACGGACCGTGGTTCCAGCGGGCGGGACGGGCGGTGGTCACCATCCGCATTCTGCCAGACCTGCCGTTCAGCGCCGGTTGACGCTACCTTGGGGTATTGGGCTCTCGAACCAGCTGGAGGCTCCGTGAAGATCAACGACGTATTGCGCGGCAAAGGCAACCAGGTCGTCACCATCTCCCCCGAAGCCACCGTCACCGAACTGCTCGCCCTGCTGGCCGAGCACAACGTCGGCGCGCTCGTGGTCAGTCCGGACGGCACCTCCGTGGCCGGCATCGTTTCCGAGCGGGACGTGGTGCGGCTGCTCAACAGCACGCCTGACGCCGGCGAGGTCCGGGTCAGCGCGATCATGACGTCGCAGGTGCACACCTGCGGGCCGGACGACCTGATCGACAACCTGATGCGGCTGATGACCGAGCAGCGGATCCGGCACGTGCCGGTGGTGGTGGACGGCGCGCTGACCGGGATCGTCAGCATCGGTGACGTGGTGAAGTCGCGGATCGGGGAGCTCGAGTTCGAGCGCGAGCAGCTGTCGAACTACATCGCCGGGTAGCAGCCCGCTGGGCTCACCGGTCGACCGAACGCAGTCCCGGGCCGGGCACGCGGGCAAGCTCGCGGGACGAGTTGGTGGACGTCGTGCGTACAGCAGGGCCCGGTCCCGGCGGGTGCCGGAACCGGGCCCGGCTGTCAGTACCTGGTGACGGCGGCCCAGGCGTCGACGATGCCGTGGCCGTAGAAGCCGTTGAAGTCCCGGGTGCCCTCGCAGAGCGCGTCGAACTCCACCGACCGGCCCTCGTTCGCGTACGACACGAGCGGCGGGTTCGGGCAGGCCCGCTCCTGGGCCGTGCCGAGCAGGATCTTGCGGACCTGGTCCGGCGCCATCCCGAACGAACCGCCCCGGCCCTTCTGGCCGTACTCGCTGACGATCAGCGCGGCGACTCCGGCCGCGTGCGGTGACGCCATCGACGTCCCCTGCAGCCAGTTGTAGTACCCACAGCGCGTGTACTCCGTGACGCCGGCCGGGCACTGCTTCTGCACGCCGGCTGCCACTCCGTCAGGCGTGATCGCGCCGGCCGGGTCGACCAGTCCGGCGGCCTGCAGCGCGTTCACCGGGTACGTGGACAGGATCAGGTTCTCGTTGGTCCGGTAGTTCGGCGTGCCGAAGTAGTCGCGGAACCAGCCGCCGGGGGCCGACACCTCGGTCTGCTCGATCCCGTAGTTGGAGTAGTCCGCCTTCCTGCCCGACGGCCCGAGCGCCGAGACGCCGATCACGTGCGGGCCCTCGACCGGCAGGTCCAGACAGGTCGCGTTGTCGATCGGCCGGTTGTACGGCGGCACGTCGCCGAAGTCCGGGCTGCTGGTGTCGATGCGCGGCTTGCCGAGGTCCTCGTGGTTGTTGCCGAGCGACCCGACCAGCGTGACGCCCTTGTCGTGCGCGTACTCCAGGGCCCGGCGCATGATCCGGATCGTGGTCCGCTGCTCGGCCTGCGCCTCCGGGCTGTCGGCCGGGTTGTTGATGCAGTTGTAGAGCCACGGGTCGACGTAGAAGGACATGTTGACCACGTCCAGGCCGACGTCACCGGCGTAGGTGAGCGCGTCGCTGACCGGGCCGAGGAAGACGTAGCCGCTGTCCTGCCCGCCCCGGATCTGGACCAGCGTCACCTTCGGCGCGACGCCGGAGACCCCGAAACCGTTGGCCGCGGCACCGATCGTGCCGGCCACGTGGGTCCCGTGCCCGCTGTCGTCCCAGCCGACCGGGTCGACGCAGCCGCGGAACTCGCACGGCCCGTCCACCTCCGGCAGGTCGGCGACGAAGTTGCGGGACAGCTTCCAGTCGAAGTTCGGCGCGATGTCGGGGTTGCGGGCGTCGATGCCCGAGTCGAGCACGCCGACCTTGACCTTCTTCGTGCCTGGCTGAACCGTGCGCGCCAGGTCGGAGCGGACCATCCGCAGGCCCCACAGCTGCGCGTCCAGCGGATCCATGCCGACGGCGCGCTTGGCGGGCTTCTTGGCCGCGGCCCGGGCGGCGCCGAGGTTTTCCTGCTCGACCAGGTTCGGCTTCAGCCGCGGCAGCTTGCCGATCGGCCGGCTGCGCGCGGCGCCTTCCACCGCGGCCGACGCCGACACCCGGCTGACGAAGCCGGACGCGGCCGCGCGCACGGTGAGCGTGCCCAGGTTGGCGTTCTCCTTGATCACTTCGCCGCCGGCGGCGCGTACCGCGGCGACCGCCTGGTCCTTGTCGGCCCCCTGCTCGACCAGAACCAGGTACTCCGTGCTGCCCCCGGCAACCTCGGCTCCCGCGATGGCCGGAACCGCCAGCGTGGCGGCCACCAAGGCCGCCGCGGCCGATGCCGCACACAACGATCTACGGACGTCTCTCACGTGTGGAACCCCTCCCTGGAGTGAGTGTGACGGCCACACGCTAGGTCAGCGGTGCACGGTCCACCAGGCTCCGGGAAGGGGCCGACGTTGTCAGAATTTCCAAGCAAACAGCTGATCGCCGGACTGCCGGTCAGCAGGTCAGGAGGCGTCGGCGAAGAGCACCAGAGTCACCAGGAGGAAGAGCAGCATCAGGATCACCAGACCGAGCAGCACCGTGCCGAGAATGCCGCAGATCTTGCCGCCGACTGCCATCCCCCGGTTGTTGTAGACCCCCGGCGCGGCGTCGATCTCGGCGAGCGCCTGGTTCGCCTTCCACCACGCGAACGGAGAGATCAGCAGGATGCCGGTGACCAGCGGGATCAGGCCGAGCACCAGGGCGAGCGTGGCGTTGGAGTTGTCCCGCAGTACGCCGTACGCCGGCTGGTCGGGGAAGCCCGGCTGCAGCGGATAACTCCCGTACGCCGGCGGTCCCGGCTGCGGGTAGCCGCCCTGCTGTGGGTAGCCCTGCTGCGCGTGATCGCCGTACTGCGGAAAGGCCTGGCCCCGGGACGGGTCGGGCCGGTCCTGGGGTCGCTCACCGAACGACATGAATGCTCCTCTGCTCAGGGCCGCTGGTCCTGAGCAGAGGATGTCAGGCCCTCAGCTCAGTTCGATGACGTCGCCCAGCCCGGTCAGCTGGCCGCGAACGTCCTTGGCCTCTCCTACGACGACCACCAGCAGGCCGTTGGTTCCGACGTACCGACGGTACGCCTCGGTGGCCGACTCGGCGGTGGTGGCGGCGATCTGGGCCAGGTAGGTATCGGCGAAGTCCAGCGGGACCCCGGCCGCGATGTTGCTGCCGACCTGCTGGGCGATCGAGTCGGCCTGCTCGTAGCGCAGCGGGGCGGTTCGGATCAGGTTGTCCTTGGACTCGCTCACCTCGCGCTCGGTCAGGCCGTCGCGAGCCTCCCGCAGGATCCGCAGCGCCTCGCTGACGGCCGCCCCGGTCACCTCGGTCCGGACCGCGCCGCCGAGGCTGAACGTGCCGCCCTTGCGCGGCGCGGTGAAGCTGGACCGGGTGCCGTACGTGTAGCCCTTCTCCTCCCGCAGCACGGTGTCGACGCGCGAGGTGATGGTGCCGCCGACGACGTGGTTCGCGACCGCGGCCGTGCCCCAGATGTCCTCACGACGGTCCGGGCCCGGGCAGCCGATCAGCAGCTGGCTCTGCACCGAGCCGGGCCGGTCGACCAGCACGATCCGGTCGCCCAGCACGTACAGCGGCTCGGGCGTCTCCAGCGCGGGACCGGCCTCGGCGGTCCAGTCGCCGAACGCCTCGTCCACGATGCCGGCCACGTCCACCCCGGTCGCGTCACCGGCGAACAGGATCTGTGCCCGGGCCGGGCCGATGTTCTGCCGGTAGAACTTCGCCACCTCGACGTTGGTCAGCGGGCGGATCGTGTCCGGCGTCCCGGCGGTCGGGCGGGACCGGCGCATGCTCGGGTCGAACAGGTGCGCGGCGAACGCCTCGCGGGCCCGGTAGCCCGCGTTGGCGCGCTCCTGGTTGATCTCGCCGAGCCGGATCGTCACGTGCCGGCCGACGTCGGCCTGGTTGAACGCAGGCCGGGTGACCGCCTCCGCGAGCAGCTTCACCGCCGGCGCCAGCTGGGAGACCGGGACCGAGATCTCCACGTGCAGCGCGTCCGAGCTGACATCCACCCCGTACGCCGCGCCGTGCCGCTCGAGCGCGGCGGCGAAGTCGTTCGCCGACCGGACCTCGGTGCCCTCGTCAAGCGTGCGCGACATGATCGTGGCGACGCCTTCCAGCTCGCGCGGCTCGGCGACCAGCGGCATCGCGATCGTGACGCGCACGGTGGCGACGTACTGGCCGGGGCGGTCGAAGACGTGGACCGGCGTCCCGGCGCGGGTGTGCGTGGTCGTCGACTCCGGGAACTTCCAGGGCCGCGGCGGCGCGACGGCGGGCGGTGTGGTCAGGGCCTGGCTGTTCATTCCTGCTCCCCTGCTTCGGTGCTCGCCGGACCGGCGACGGCCGGGTCGGTCGCGGCGGTGCCGGCCGCGGCCGCCTTGGCGGCGGTGTCGGCCGCGGCGGTGTCGGCGGTCTCGGTGGTCGTGCCGGCCCGGCGGTAGGTGACCTGGGCCCGGCGGTCGGCGCGGATCCACTCGGCCGCGACCGCCTGGACCTGCTCGGCGGTGACGGCGCGGATCTCATCGATCCGGGTGTTGATCCTGTTCGGGTCGCCGAACAGCAGCGTGTGGTGCGAGATCTCGTCCGCACGGCCGGAGCAGGTGGCCAGCTGCTCGAGCCAGTCCCGCTCGGCCTGGGCCTGCACGGTCGCCAGCTCGTCGGCGGTCACGCCGTCGGTGGCCAGCTTCTCGACCTCTTCCACCAGCGCGTCCTCGACCCGCTGCAGGTCGACGCCGTCGGAGGCGATCCCGGTCAGCGTGCCGAACGACACCCCGCCGATCAGCGGCAGCGCGCCGCCCGAGACCGACTGCGCGATCTGCTCGTCGCGGACCAGCCGCCGGTTCAGCCGGCCGCTCTGCCCGGCGGCGAGAACGTCGAGCGCGAGCGCCGCGGCGTCCAGCTCCGGCGTCCCGTCGACCGGCAGCCGGAACATCATCGTGATCAGGTCCGACGGGACGTCCTCGACGACGTCGTCACGGAACACGCCCTGCAGCGGGCCGACCGTGCCGTCGGGCGCGGCCGGTGGCTGCGGGATCGCCGGCAGGTGGCCGAAGTACCGCTTGGCCGCGGCGAAGGCCTCCTCCTCGTTGACGTCGCCGACGATCGTCAGCACCGCGTTGTTCGGCCCGTAGTACGTGCGGAAGAACGCGTGCACGTCCTCGACCGAGGCGGCGTCCAGGTCAGCCATCGACCCGATCGTCATGTGCCCGTACGGGTGGCTCTCACCGAAGGCGAGCCGGACCAGCCGCTCGTACGAGTCGCCGTACGGGCGGTTGTCGTAACTCTGCCGCTTCTCCTCCTTGACCACGTCGCGCTGGTTGTCCAGGTTCTCCTGGTTGACCGCGTCGAGCAGGTAACCCATCCGGTCCGCCTCGAGCCACAGCGCGAGGTCGAGCCCGCCGCTCGGCAGCGACTCGAAGTAGTTGGTCCGGTCGAAGAACGTGCTCGCGTTGAGGCTCGCCCCGGCGGTCTCCAGCAGCCCGAAGTGCTCGCCGGACTTCACGTTGCGCGACCCCTGGAACATCAGGTGCTCGAAGAGGTGCGCGAACCCGGTCAGGCCCGGCGGCTCGTGCCGGGAGCCCACGTCGTACCAGAGGTTCACGGCGACGATGGGCACGGCGCGGTCGATGCTCACGACCACGCGCAACCCGTTGTCCAGAGTCTGCTCAACGAGCGGATACGTCAGCGGCATGCCGCCACCCTACGTGCCCGATTCCGCCGACCCACGCGCCGTTCGCCACCAGCGGAGCCGCCTCACCCGAGCTCGACCCGCCGCTCGACCGGGGTGGGGGTCGGCGCGCGGCCTGGTAGCCACAGGGCGGCGAGCGCACCGGCGAGTGAGATGAGCGCGGCGGCGACGACCGCCGGCACGAAGCCGTCGGTGAAGTCGGCAGCGGAGGCGAAGCTGCCGGCACCGGCGAAGACGGCGACGCCGACGGCGATGCCGAAGACTCCCCCGAGCTCGCGCATCATGCTGTTGACCCCGACGGCGCGGCCGATCTGGTCCGGGGCCACGGCGCCGACCACCGAACTCTGGACCGCGGGAATCGCCATCGACACACCACAGCCCGCGACCACCAGGGCCGGCACCATCGCACCGTACGGCTCTCCGGCGACCAGCGCGACCCAGCCGAGCCCGACCGCCTGCAGCACCAGGCCTCCCCCCATCAGAGGGCGTTCGCCGATCCGATCGGTGAGGGCGCCTGCCACGGGCGCGCAGAGGAAGAGCGTGACGGTCCACGGCAGCAGCCGGAGTCCGGCCTCGAAGGCTCCGTAGCCGAGCCCGGTCTGCAGGTACTGCGCGAAGAAGAAGACCGCCAGGAAGAGCGCGGCGAACGTGCAGAAGATCGCCACGTTACCGGCCGAGAAGGCGCGGGACCGGAAGAAGCCCAGCGGCATCATCGGATGCGGTGCGCGGCGCTCCCACCGGACGAAGGCGACCGCGAGCAGCACTCCGGCGACCAGCGTCACCACGGTTTCCGGGCTGCCCCAGCCGACCGTGTTGCCACGCACCAGCGCCCACACCACGGCGAACGTGCCACCGGTGACCAGCGCGACCCCGCGGAAGTCGAAGGCGCCGTCCGGCCCGAAGCTTTCCGGCAGCTTGCGCAGCGCCAGCGGTACGGCGATCAGGCCGATCGGCACGTTCAGCCAGAAGATCGCCTGCCACGCCAGGCCGTCGGCCACCGCTCCGCCGACCAGCGGCCCGAGGGCGACGCCCATCCCGGTGACGCCTTCCAGGATGCCGATCGCGGCACCGCGCCGCTCGGTCGGGAAGGCGGTGCTGACCAGCGCCAGCGCCAGCGTCGTGACCAGCGCGGCGCCGGCGCCCTGGACGACCCGGGCCGCGATCAGGGTCCCGACGTCGCCCGCCAGCGCACAGGCCGCCGAGGCGAGCGTGAACAGCGCCACCCCGGCCGCGAACATCCTGCGCCTCCCCAGCCGGTCGCCGGCCGCCGCCGCGGTCATCAGCAGGACCGCGAAGCTCAGGTTGTACGCGTTGACCGTCCATTCCAGTTCTGCGATCGAGGCGTCCAGCTCCCGCCTGATCGAGCTCAGCGCGGTGGACACCACCAGCGTGTCGAGCGCCGCCATCAGTGAGGCGACCGAGCCGAGCAGCAGGACCCACAGTTGCTTGCGGTTCACACTTTCCTCCGGTTCTCGCGAGTGCGTCACCGGTACCTACCGGCAGCGGCGGCGAGAGTCGTCGGCCCGGCAGCGACGACTTTCGGCCGGCGCCGCGGTCTGCACCGGTGGAGGAGGCACGATGCGCACAGATTTCGTCGATCGGACCGGCAGCTACCGGCGTGAGCTGCTCGCCCACTGCTACCGGATGCTCGGATCGATCCACGACGCCGAGGACCTGGTGCAGGAGACGTATCTGCGGGCCTGGCGCTCGTACGACGCCTACGATCCCGGCCGCGCCTCGCTGCGCACCTGGCTCTACCGGATCGCCACCAACGCCTGCCTGACCGCCCTCGACCAGCGCTCCCGCCGCGCGTTGCCGTCCGCGCTCGGTTCGCCGGGGTCAGATCCCGAGGGACACCTGTCGGCCGACCTGCCCGAGGTGACCTGGCTGGAGCCGTGGCCCGACATCGCGACGTCGGACCCGGCGGCGATCACGGAGTCCCGCGAGTCGCTCCGGCTGGCGCTTGTCGCGGCCCTGCAGTACCTGCCCGCCCGGCAACGAGGCATCCTGCTGCTGCGCGACGTCCTGGGCTGGCCTGCGAGCGAGGTCTCCGAACTGACCGGACTTTCCGTGCCCGCGGTGCACAGCGCCGTACGCCGGGCGCGGGCGCAGCTGGAACGGGTGATGCCCACCGACGACGGTCCGCCCGCCCTGTCCGACACCGAGCAGCAACAGTTGCTGAACCGCTACGCGCGGGCGTTCGAGACCGCCGACATCGAAACTCTGCTGCGGCTGCTGACCGTCGACGCGACCTGGGAGATGCCACCGGTGCCGGACTGGTTCTCGGGGCGGGAGGCGATCGGCCGGTTGATCGTCGCCCAGTGCGGCGCCATGAACGGAGGCGGACGGATGGTGCGCACGAGCGCGAACGGTCAACCGGCGTTCGCCCTGTACGTGAACGGCCGTGCCTACTCGCTGCAGGTGCTGACCCTCACCGGAGCCGGCATCGCAAAGGCGAACGACTTTCACGACCTGAGGGTGTTCGCGCCGTTCGGGCTGCCGCTCGAACTGGCCGGACGGTGACGACGACGCGGCGCCGCTGGAGCAGGACAGGGCGGAGCCCGGTGACCTGGGCGGGTTGGCAGGTCACCGGGCTCCGCGGAAAGGGGGCTGGGGCTACTAGCCCTTGATGGCGCCGCCGAGCGCGAAGGCGCCGCCCAGCTTGCGGCTGAGCAGGAGGTAGAGCAGCAGGACGGGGAACGTGTAGATCAGCGAGTACGCCGCCAGTTGGCCGTAGTTCGGTTCGCCGTACTGGCCGAAGAAGGTGAAGATGCTCACCGAGGCGGGCAGGCGTTCGGGCGACAGCAGCAGCATGAACGGCACGAAGAAGTTGCCCCACATGCCGATGAAGGTGAAGATCAGCACCACCGCGATGCCGGGCCACATCAGTGGCAGCACGATCCGCCGCAGCGCCTGCATGTTGCCGGCGCCGTCGACCCAGGCGGCCTCCTCCAGCGAGATCGGCACGCCGTCCATGAACGTCTTGGTCAGCCAGATCGCGAACGGCAGCGAACTGGTCGCCATGAACATGATCGTGCCGCCGATCGTGTCGACCAGGTTGAGCTGCACGAACAGCCCGTACACCGGCACCATCACCGCCGTGATCGGCAGCCCGGTGCAGAACAGCACGGTGAGCAGGAACGGCCGGTTGAACTTCGACTTGAACCGCGACAGCGGGTAGGCCGCCAGGACCGCGCAGATCATCGTCAGCAGCGCGGACCCGCCGCACAGCACGATGCCGTTGAGCACCGGCCGGTACGTCGTGTCGGTGTTCAGCACCGCCTTGAAGTTGCCCAGCGTCGCGTCGGTCGGGAACTCGACCCGCAGCCCCGCGGTCCGGTTGATCGACGCGAACAGCACCCACAGCAACGGCAGCACGAACAGCACACCGATCCCGAGCAGGACCAGGTTGGCGGTCAGCTTGCTGACCCTGTCCCGGGCGATCATGCGGCCTCCGCGTTCAGTCCACGCAGGTAGATCAGCGAGAAGACCGCGCCGATCGCCAGCATCACCAGGGCGATGGCGGTGCCGTAGCCGATCTGGGAGAAGCTGAACGCCTGCTCGTACATGTACAGCGGCAGGGTTTGGCTCTTGGTGCCGGGCCCGCCGCGGGTCATCGCGTAGATCAGGCCGAAGACGCTCAGCGTCTGCAGCGTGATCAGCATCAGGTTGGTCATGATCGCGCGGCTGATCATCGGCAGCGTGACGAAGACCAGCCGGCGCAGACCGGCCGCGCCGTCCATCTCGGCCGACTCCTCGATCTCCTTCGGCACCTCGCTCAGCGCCGCGGAGTACACCAGCATCGAGAACGCCGTACCGCGCCAGATGTTGGCGATCGAGACGGCGATGATCGGGGCCGCGTACAACCAGTCCTGGCCGGGCAGGCCGACCTTGTCCAGCATCACGTTCAGCGTGCCGTCGGTGTTGAAGAAGGCGCTGAGCAGGTACGCCGCGACCACCTCCGGCAGCACCCAGGCGCCGATCACGGCGGTGCCGACGAAGTTGCGGACCAGCTTGCTGGACCGGCGCATCAGCAGCGCCAGCCCGAGGCCGAGGGTGTTCTGGCCGATGATCGCGGAGATCAGCGTGAACACCAGCGTCAGCCAGATCGAGTTGGTGAACGCGCTGCTGCCGAACGCCTTGCGGAAGTTGTCCAGTCCGACGAACTGGACGTTGTTCGCGCCGGTGCCGGTCAGCGCCATGTTGGTGAACGCCGCGTAGATGCAGTAGATGATGGGGCCGGCCAGGAAGACCAGCATCAGCCCGATGGCCGGTGCCAGTGGCAACATCTTGACCAGCTTGGCGCCGCGCGGGCGCCCGCCCCGCCCGGTCTGGCGACCGGACGGAGCAGGTGCGGCGGCGGCAGGTGCGACAGTCGTCGTCACAGAACTGTCCCTTCGTCAGGGCCTGTCGTCAGGGGACGGAAGCGCCTACTGGCCTTGACTCTGGGTGGTGGTCTTGTCCTTGCCGACGATGCTCTCGACCGCCTCGTCGTAGTTCTTGGCGGCTTCCTCCGGCGACGACTGCTTGGTCATCACCGCCTCCATCGCGGTGATGATCTCGTTCGACACCTTCGGGTACTCCGGCAGCGCCGGACGGTACACGGTCACCGCCACCAGGTCGGTGAAGAACTGCGTGCTCTTGGCCGACGACTTGTAGCCGGCGTCCGCGGCGACGTCCTTGCGGACCGCGATCTGCGCGCCCTCGGTGGCGTACTTGGTCGCGTTCTTCTGCGTCTGCAGGGTCTTGATGAAGTTCCAGGCCGCGTCCGGGTTCTTCGACTTGGCCGGGATTGCCCAGGTCCAGCCGCCGGACAGGCTGACCTTGCCCTTGCCACTGCCGTCCTGGGTCGGCATCGCGGCCTGGCCGAGCACCTCGGTCCACTGCGGCCACGGCTTGGCGCCGGTCTTCTGCCAGTTGTTGTACAACCAGGAGCCGTCCAGCGCGATCGCCAGCTTGCCGTTCGGCAGCAGGTCGCTGCCGACCTTGTTGCCCCAGTTCGGGTCCAGCGACTGCTTCGGCTGCGGCGCGATGCCCTCGTCGAAGATCGTCTTGATGAAGTTCAGCGAGTCCTTGAAGCCCTGGCTGCCGACGACCCACTTCTGCTGGTCGAAGTTGTAGAGCGTGTCCTTGGTGCCGTAGAGCAGCATCTCCAGGCCCTGCATGGCCGAGGCCTCACCCATCGGCTTGCCGGAGTACACGTTCAGCGGGATGACGCCGGGCACCTTTTGCTTGATGGTGCGGGCCGCGGTCAGCACCTCGTCCCAGTTCTTCGGCTGCCACTCGGCGGGCAGGCCGGCCTTGGCGAAGATCTCCTTGTTGTACCAGAGCGCCCGGGTGTCGGTGCCGTCCGGAATCCCGTACGTCTTGCCGTCCTGCGCCTTCGCCGCGCCCTTGGCGGTCTCCTCGAACTGGCTCCAGTCCGGCCAGTCCTTGAGGTAGTCGTCGAGCGGCTTGAGGTACCCCGCGGTGATGTCGGAGTTGATCAGGAAGGTGTCCTCGTAGACGATGTCCGGCGCCGTGTTCGGCGAGCGCATCATCAGCTGCAGCTTGGTGTAGTAGTCGTTCTCGCTCGCCACGATCGGCACGATCTCGACCGTCGAGCCGGGGTTGGCCGCCTCGAACTCGGCCTTGGCGCCGGTGAGGAACTTCTTCATCACCGTGCCGGGGCCCCACTGCTGGTAGGCGATCTTGATGTTCGCCGGACCGGCGCTCGACGCGCCTGCCTCGGGCGTCTTGGTGGTCGATCCCTGGCCACAGGCCGAAACCCCCAGCAGGAGTGCGCCCAGGGCGAGTGCACCCGCCCGTTTGAAACCGAAACTCTTGACCATCACGTCCACCTTCGGGCAATCGTTGTCATCCCGGTACCACCGCTCGAACCCAGCGGGCTTTCCCGTGACCGTAGGAGGCTCAGACCAGTGAAGTCAATGGTTGACAGACAACGTTGTCCGCGCAGTCAACGCGCTGAGCGGTGACCGGCCCGGTAACAATCCGATCACCGCTACGGCGGACGCCGGTGACCGTGCGGCCGTCCGGCGGACGGCGGTCAGACGGTGACGGCCGACGCCTCGGAGCGGGCGCTGACCACGCGCCGCGACCGGGTCGCACCGAGTCCGCACAGCGCGAGGCCGAGCAGCAGCCAGGCCCCCAGGACCAGCAGCGGACGCCCCGCGCCGGCTCCGTCGAAGAAGCTCACCGAGCGCAACGCCGTACCGGCGGCTCCGGGCGGGAGGAACTGGCCGAGTGAGCCCCAACCGCTCGGCAGCATCTCAGGCGCGCTGGACAGGCCCGACAGCGGGTTGCCGAGCAGCATCATGACGGCCGCGCCCAGCCCGAGGCCCGCCGTGCCGAGCAGCCATTCCAGGCCGAGCAGGGTCAGACTGATCGCCGCGATCGAGAGCCCGATCACGCCGGCGTTGCCCCAGTAGCTACCCTCCAGGGACCCGAGCCAGAACTGCAGGACCGCGGTCAGCGCGAGCGCGCCGGCGACGGCGAATCCCAGCGCCCCGACCACCCGGGTCGCGCCGGCCTTGGCGAAGTTGATCAGCCCGACGGCCGCCATGATGCCGCCGATGACCAGCGGCAGGGCACCCGCCGCCAGGCCCGCACCCCGGGGATCGTCGGCGGGCAACGGAACCACGTCGGTGACCTTCGGCGCCTGCTGCGGATTCTGCGCCGCAAGGCGGCCCGACAGCTGGGTGAGCAGCTGCGCCACGGCCGGACCCGCCGCCGAGGCAGTGAGCAGCTCGGGCGCCTGCTGGTCGAGCACGATCGCGCCGTACACGTCCCGGTCCTCGATCGCCTGGACAGCGGCGGCGCGGTCGGCGACCGGCTCGATCGCGAATCCGCCGGGCATCGCCTGCTCGAGCGCACCGGTCACCTGGGCGACGGCCTGCTGCGGACCGACGACCGCGAGCGGCACGTCGCGGGGCGCGGAGCGTGCGGCCGGCCAGGCGAACGCGATCAACAGCACCGTGAGGACCGCGGTCAGCACCAGGACGACGGCCGCCACGGGCGGGCGGCGAGGCTCGACGGAGGTGTCGGTGGACATGGGCAACTCCTTAAAAACGAATGACCGTTCTTTATTGAGCTGAGCCTGGCCCAGCGGTCTCGGCTTGTCAAGAACGGACATTCGTTTTATGTTCCGGGCATGCCCAAGGTCAGCGACGAGTACCGGCTCGCCCGCCGTCAGCAGATCGTCGCGGCCGGCCGGCGCTGCGTGTCCGCGCACGGGTTCCACAAGACGACGATGGCCGACGTCATCCGCGAGTCGGAGTTGTCCGCGGGCGCGGTGTACGGCTACTTCAAGAGCAAGGACGAGATCGTCGCCGCGATCGCCGACGAGGCGCTCGGCACCGTCGACGAGCTGTTCCGGACCATCCTGGCCGACGAGCGGCCGCTCGCGCCGGCCGAGGTGATGCGCACGATCCTCGAGCACGTGATCACGCTCGCCGAACGCCCCGGCGGCGACGTCACCCGGATCGCCTTGCAGGCCTGGGCCGAAGCCGTGCACAACACCGCGATCGCGGCTCTCGCCCGGGAGAAGTACACGCTGGTGCGCAACCACTACGTCACCGTCGTACGCCGCGCGCAGGCCGACGGCACGGTCGACCCCGACGTCGACGCCGACCACGTCGGCCAGGTGCTGTTCGGCATGCTGCCCGGCTTCGTCCTGCAGCGGCTGGTACTGGGCGACGTGACCGTGGACAGCTACGCCGCGGGCATCACCGCTCTGCTCGGCGGGCCGCCTGCGCAGCAGACCGGAGAGCGAGGGTGAAGCGGGCGCTGGACCGAGCGGGCATCGTCGCCGTGCTGGACCGCGCCGGGATCGCGCCCGGGGGGCTCACGGCGTACGAGGAACTGACCGAAGGCACGTACAACTCGGTCTACCGGCTGACGGTCGACGCCCAGGAGCTCGTGCTGAAGTACGCGCCGGATCCGTCCGGGCCTGGGCTGACGCACGAGCAGGGGCTGATCGAGACCGAGACCGCGTTCTACCGGGCGGCCCGGGGCAAGGCGCCGGTGCCCGAGGTGGTGCGGGCCGGGGACGACTTCCTGCTGATGACAGCGCTGCCCGGGACGACGTTGCAGAGCGCCGGCGAGGAGCGGACGCGGTACCGCCGGGAGCTCGGGGCGATCGTGCGAAGGCTGCACGAGGTCACCGGGTCCGACGGCTTCGGGTATCCGCAGCGGGGGCTGGTGCCGAGCTGGTCCGCGGCGTTCCTGGGGATGATGGACGATGTGCTCGCCGACGCCGCCCGCTTCGGGGTGGCGCTGCCGGACGAGGTGTCGCGCCGGCTGGTGCTCGACCGGATCGACCTGCTGGACGGCGTACGGACGCCGCGGTTGGTCCACTTCGACCTGTGGGACGGCAACATCCTGGTCGCGGGCGGGCGAATCACCGGGCTGATCGACGGGGAGCGGGCGTTCTGGGGCGACCCGGTGGCGGAGTTCGTGTCGCTGACGCTGTTCAGCGCGGTGGACGACGAACTGGTCGCGGGTTACGGCTCGGACGTCGACCGCGAGCGGTTGGCGCTCTACCGGGTCTACCTGTACCTGATCATGCTGGTCGAGGGCACTCCGCGCGGCTACGAAGGACCGGAGCGCGACGGCACGGTGAAGCTGATCGAGCGGCACCTCGCGCAGGAGCTCGCCATCCTGCGGTAGGCCTAGCACCACCGCGACCGGCGGCCCAGCTCCCTGGGACGGGCCGCCGGCTCTCCGTAGCGTCGGCTACGTCGGCCGGGACACCTCCGGCGCGGCGTAACCAGACGCACAGAAGAGGCCACGCATGAGGCGCACGCAGGAAACCATCGAGAGGTCGGCGGACTCCGTCGTCCTGCAGGACGTCCGCCGGGTGTACGGCAAGGGCGGCGGCGCGGTGGTCGCGCTCGACGGGGTCAGTATCAGCTTCGCGCGCGGCACGTTCACCGCGGTGATGGGGCCGTCCGGGTCGGGCAAGAGCACGTTCCTGCACTGTGCCGCGGGACTGGACCGGCCGACGTCCGGCTCGGTGCAGATCGACGGCCGGCCGCTGGCCGGGCTGAAGGAGCGGCAGCTGACCGAGCTGCGCCGGGAGCGGATCGGGTTCGTCTTCCAGTCGTTCAACCTGCTGCCCGCGCTGACCGTCTGGCAGAACGTCACGCTGCCCCAGGAGCTCGACGGCCGGCGGACGAACCGGGCCGCGGTCACCGAGGTGCTCGAGCGGGTCGGGCTCGGCGACCGGCACAAGCACCGTCCGGGCGAGCTGTCCGGCGGTCAGCAGCAGCGGGTCGCGATCGCCCGGGCCCTGGTCGCCCGGCCGGCGGTCATCTTCGCCGACGAGCCGACCGGCGCGCTGGACACGCAGACCGCGGCCGACGTGCTCGAGCTGCTGCGCGAACCGGTCCGCAGCCAGGGCCAGACCGTCGTGATGGTGACCCACGACCCGGTCGCCGCGTCGTACGCCGACCAGGTGGTCTTCCTGGCCGACGGACGGCTGGCCGGCAACCTGATCGCGCCCACGGCCGAGCAGGTCGCCGACCGCCTCACCCACCTCGGCGCCCGCGCCGCCCGGGCCCGAACCGCGCACGCCGAGACCAGCTCTGCCTCCTCCTCCTCCTCCTCCGCCGCCGCCGACGACCAGCGGCTGGTGGCCGGGCGATGATCAAGCTCGCACTGCGCACGCTGCGCTTCCGCAAGGGCGGTTTCGTCGCGACCTTCGTCGCCGTCGTCTTCGGCACGATGATCGTGCTCGCCTGCGGCGGCCTGATGGAGACCGGGATCCGCGCCAACGTCTCCGCCCAACGCCTGGCCGCCGCCGATCTGGTGGTCACCGGCAACCAGTCCCACCAGCGGCCCGGCGCCGACGAGTCCACCCCGCTGCCCGAGCTCGTCGGCGTTCCGGCCGAAGCAGCCGCCAAGCTCCGCGCGGTGGACGGTGTCCAGGAGGTCATCGGCGACCTCACCTTCCCCACTCCCCTGCTGTCCCAGGGCACCTCCACTTCCGGCGGCTCCGGCGATCCGGCCCGCTCCGCGGCGCAGCCGAAGATTGTTTCGGCCGAGGGGCACGCGTGGGCCTCGGCGCGGCTCGCGCCGTACCGGCTGGTCTCCGGCGCCGCGCCGACCGCCGCCGGTGACGTCGTGCTGGACTCGGCCAGTGCCCGCGCGGCCGGCGCGACCGTCGGGTCCCGGATCACCCTGCTCACCAACGGCGAACCCACGTCGTACGCCGTGCGCGGCCTCGCCGACGGTCCTGCCGGGCACACCTTCTTCTCCTCCGCCGAAGCGTCCCGGCTGTCCGGCCGCCCCGGCAGCTACTCCACCCTCGGCCTCGTCATTGCCCCTGGCAAGGACGTCGCCGCGGTCAAGCAGGCCGTCGAGTCCGCGACCGAGGACCTGCCCGGTGGCCGGCTCAGCGTGCACTCCGGCGCCGACCGCGGCATCGCCGAGCACCCCGAGGCAGCCGGCTACCGGGAGGCGATGATCGCGATCGCCGGTTCGTTCGGCGGCATTGCGACGCTGACGATGATGTTCGTCGTCGCCTCCACGCTGGCGCTGTCCGCGCAGCACCGCGAGCGCGAGTTCGCGCTGCTGCGCAGCATCGGCACCACCCCCGGCCAGGTCCGCCGGATGATCCTCGGCGAGTCCCTGCTGGTCTCCCTTCCCGCGGTTCTCGTCGGCCTGGTCCCCGGCTGGCTGCTCGGCCGCTTCCTGTTCGACCAGCTGGCCGAGCACGGCGTCGCCTCCCCGGTGATGGAGTTCCGCCAGGGCTGGATCCCGTTCGAAGCCGGCGCCGGAGCCGCCGTCCTGGCCGCCGTCGGCGCTGCCCTGATCGCCGCCCGCAAGTCGGCCCGGATCAAGCCGGTCGAAGCCCTGGTCGAGGCCGGCCTGCAGCGCAAGTGGTTCAGCTGGCCGCGGCTCGTGCTCGGCCTGCTCGCGCTCGGCGGCGCGACGGCGCTGATGATCATCACCGCCACCGTCATGACCGGTCCACTCGCTGCGGCCACCGCCGGCCCGGCCGTGCTCTGCTGGGCGATCGGCATCACCCTGCTCGGCCCGTTCTGGACCCGCCTCACCCTCGCCCTGCTCCGCTGGCCCTTGTACGCCGTGAGCCGCGTCAACGGCCGGCTCGCGATCGTCAACGTGACGGCGCGCTCGGTGGCGGTGTCGGCGGCGGTGATGCCGGTCATGCTGGCGGTCGGCATCTCGACGGCCAACCTCTACATGCAGACGACCCAGGTCCATGCCGCCGAGCAGGCCTTCACCAAGGAGCTGAACGCCGACGCCGTGCTGGTGTCCAGCACCGGCACGGGTCTTCCGGCGTCGTTGGCGGCCGAGGTCCGGACCGTTCCGGGTGTCGCGGGCGCCTCGTCGTACGTCACCAGCCGGGGCGCCGTCGACGAGCCCCGCAACGCGCCCTTCGACCAGGACGGGCCGCTGCTGCAGGGCTTCGACGCGCAGGGCGTGAACGGGCCGGCCCCGCTCCGGGTGACGTCGGGATCGCTGGAAGGCTTGACCGGGGCCACGATCGCGGTGCCGGACCGGATGGTGGAGAAGACCGGCCGTGGCATCGGCTCATCGGTCAAGCTGACGCTTGGCGACGGTACTCCGGTCGATCTGCGGGTGATCGCAACCTTCGCCGCCGAGCCCGGCTACGAGAGTCTCGTCCTGCCGGCCGAGCTGCTCGCCGCGCACACCACCGATCGGCTGGCGCCGCAGATCCTGGTCCGCTACGCGCCCGGCACCGACCCGGCTCCGGCGCTGGCGCAGCTCGCCGCGTCGCGTCCCGGCGTCCAGGTCGCCGGGCGGGACGCGCTGATCGAGGGCAACAGCGCCGACCTCAAGACCCAGGCCTGGGTCAACTATCTGCTCGTCGGCCTGCTGATCGGCTACACCGCGGTCTCGGTGGTGAACACCCTGGCCTCGGCCACGATCCGCCGGCGACGGGAGTTCGCCCTGCAGCGGCTGACCGGCTCCACCCGCGGGCAGGTGCTGCGGATGCTGACTACTGAGAGCACCTTGGTCGCAGCGGCCGGCACCGTGCTGGGCACCGCGATCGCGCTGGCGACACTGATCCCGTACAGCGCGTCCGTGTCGGGCTCCGGTGTGCCGCACGGCCCGTGGTTGATCTACCTCGTGATCATCGGCGCGGCGGCGGGCCTGACGTACCTGGCCACCTTGATCCCGGCGGCCGGCGTCCTGCGATCCAGCCCGGCGGAGAGCGTCGCCCGGCCGGACTGACCGGATCAGAAGGAGCCCGGAACGTGGCCGCTCCCACCGGAGCTCAGGTGTGCCTCGGGTGATCGGGCGCGGGTGTCCCGCTTCCTGATCCGCTGGTCGTCTCGGAGACGGCGGTGAGCCGGCCCCCGCCTACTGGGCGGGGGTCGGCTCCGCGACCGGTTGCAGCGCGATCGTCGTGGCCTGCACGATGCTCGCGTTCTGGCGGATCCAGCCGGACAGCACGACCTGCAGGTCCTCCAGCTCCCGCTCCTCCAGCACCACCCCGGGCACCGGCACACTGGCCCCCAGCTCGGCCAGCACCGGCCGCAGATGCTGGTCGGCGAGCAGCTTGTGCGACGGCGCCGCCGACACCGTCACCGGAACCACCACCGCCCCGGCCAGCGCCTGCGGCCGCAACACGTCGAGGAAGCTCTTCAGCAAGCCGGTGTAGCTGCCTTTGTAGACCGGAGTCGCCACCACCAGCACCGAGGCCGAAGACACCAGATCCACTGCGTCACCCAGCGCGGCCCGCTGCGCCTCGACCGCGTCCTCCCCCTGGAAGATGGCCGGCGCGAACGTGACCAGATCCACCAGATCGTCCATCCGGTACGGCGTACCGAGCTCGGAGGCGAGCAGTTCCGCGACGGACGCCGCCGCGGCCGCGGTCCGGGAGCCGGCCTTCGGGTTGCCCACCACGGTGACGACGGGCTGCGGCCACACCGGCGGGTTCGCGACGATCCGGGGCTCGAAGGCGACTGACGGCATCGGGACCTCTTCCAACAGCTTCGGCAGTGAGGTCTCGAGCGTAACCAAAGTCGAGCGGACTACTTGACTTTCTCAGGATCCGAACGCCGGGCCTTCACCTTGACCACGACGAACCAGGTCACCGCCAGGACCGCCGCGGCGATCACCACCCACTGGAACACCCCGATGTAGGACTCCACCACGTGCCACTGCTCGCCGAGCAGGTAGCCGGCGACGATGAGCCCCGTGTTCCAGATCCCGCTGCCGAGCGTGGTCAGCGCGACGAACAGCAGCAGGGACATCCGCTCCACCCCGGCCGGGATCGAGATCAGGCTGCGCACCACCGGCACCAGCCGGCCGATCAGCACCGCCTTCGGGCCGTGCCGCACGAACCACTGCTCGGCCTTGTCGACGTCCTCCACCTTGACCAGCGGCAGGCTGCCGGCCAGCGCCCTGGTCCGGTCCCGGCCGAGCACCGCGCCCACGCCGTACAGGGCCAGTGCGCCGACGACCGAACCGAGGGTGGTGAACAGGATCGCGCTGACCAGCCCGAGATCGCCGCGGTTGGCGGCGAACCCGGCCAGCGGCAGGATCACTTCACTGGGCAGAGGGGGGAACAGGTTCTCCAGAGCCACCGCGAGGCCCGCACCCGGCGCCCCCAGCTTCTCCATCATGTCGATGGCCCACCCGGCCACCCCACCGGTCGGCTCCTGCGTCAACTGCAGCGCGGTCATCATCACCTGGTTCGTCGAGATCATGGGGTCGACGCTAGGCGCGCGGACCAGGTCCACGCCCTGCGGTCGACCGTTGTCTTCGCTCGGCATCTCCACAGTACAGAACTGCGGAAAACCCCAGTCCGCACCGATCCGGTGCCCACTAGCCTTGCCACCATGCACGATGACCGGCGCCGCGCGCTGCCTCCGCTGCTGACGCGCAGCGGCCGAACGCTGACCGGCGTCACGCTCGGATCCTTGCTGGCGCTGGTGGAAATGCTGCTGGCCGGCGTCGCGGTGCTGTTCCTGCTCCCGGCCGTCGCCGCGCCGCGGTCGCGCGGCCGGCTGCTCGCCGTCCTGCATCGTTGCGCAGGGCAACTCGCTGCCGTCGAGCAGCGCCGGCTCGCCCGCTTCCACGCCACCGGCGACCTCGGCCCGTACTCCGGCCGCCAGGCGTTCGGGTACGTCGTACGGCGCTGGCCGCTCGGGCTGCTCGGCGGGTTCGTGCTGATGCTCCTGCTGTTCGGCCTGCTGGTCGCCGCGTCCATGGTCAGCGCCTGGATCCTCGGCGGCAGCTGGGCCTTCATCGAGGAGGGCGAGGGCCGGGTCAGCACCGCCACGATGGCGACGGTCGCGATTCCCGGGCTGGTGCTGCTCTACCTCGCGGTGATGGGCATCGTCGGCGTCGCCGAGCTCGACGTCCGGCTGGCCCGGCAGCACCTGACCCCGTCGGCCGAGGACGTGCTCAGCCGGCGCGTCTCCGAGCTGACGCTGAGCCGCAAGGAGGTCGTCCAGGTCGTCAACGAGGAACGGCGCCGGATCGAGCGCGACCTGCACGACGGCGTGCAGCAACGCCTGGTCGCACTGGGCCTGCTGCTCAGCCGAGCCCGCCGGACCAGCGACCCGGCTGTTGCCGCGGAGCTGGTCCGCCAGGCGCACGAGGAGTCCCAGCAGGCGCTCGGCGACCTGCGCGACGTCGCCTGGCGGGTCTACCCGACCGCGCTGGACCAGCTCGGTCTGCGCGACGTGCTCGCCGTACTGGCCGAACGCTCGGGCATCCCGATCACGCTGCGGTACGACCTGGCCGACCGGCCGCCGGCGCCGATCGAGACGGTCGCGTACTTCGTCGTCTCCGAGGCACTCACCAACGCGACCAAGCACTCGGCGGCGACCCGCATCGACATCAGCCTCACCGCCCAGTCCTGCACCGGCGACAGGGTGGAGCCGGCGCTCGCCGAGGACCCACCGCCGCGCGACACTCCGGGCCGGATCGTTGTCACCGTCACGGACGACGGGAAGGGCGGCGCGGACCCGGGCGGCCGGGGACTCACCGGACTCGCCGGGCGGGTCGCCGCCTCCGAGGGCACCTTCACCGTCGACAGCCCGCCCGGCGGACCCACCACGATCAAAGCGGAGCTGCCATGCGGGTGATCCTCGCCGACGACTCGACCCTGCTGCGGGAGGGCCTCGTCCGGCTGCTGCTGGAGGAGGGCCACGAGGTTCCGGCCGCGGTCGGCGACGGCGACGCGCTGGTTGCCGCCGTCCGGGACGCCGCGGCCGCCGACGCGCTGCCCGACGTCGTGGTCGTCGACGTCCGGATGCCGCCCACGCACACCGACGAGGGTCTGCGCGCCGCCCTGACGATCCGCGCGAACTGGCCGACGGTCGGCGTTCTCGTGCTCTCGCAGTACGTCGAGAAGTCGTACGCCGGTGAACTGATCACGTCCGCCGAGCAGCGCATCGGCTACCTGCTGAAGGACCGGGTGATGCGGGTCGAGGAGTTCCTGGAGGCCCTCGACCGGGTCGGCCAGGGCGGGGTCGCGCTGGACCCCGAGGTCGTCCGCCAGTTGCTGTCCCGCACCACGCACACCGATCCGCTCGCCAAGCTCACCGCCCGGGAACGCGAGGTGCTCGCCAAGATGGCCGAGGGCCACAACAACGCCCGCCTCGCCGAGCAGCTGCACATCTCCCCCAGCGCGGTGGAGAAGCACGTCAACTCGATCTTCGACAAGCTCGCCCTCTACGCCGACGGCGGCGTCAACCGCCGCGTCCTCGCCGTCGTCACCTACCTGACCACCTGATCAGGTCCGCAGGCGACGGTTCCACCAGGCCGGGGATCGCCGGGCCTGGGCACGCAGCCGCGCGATCTCCCAGTGCTGAGCCGCACCGAGAACAGGCACGGCGAGAGCAGCGAGAGCCAGGCCCGCCGGGCGGCCGCCCCGGCTTTCCCGGAGCAAGCCGGCCACGGAGGCCACCGCCGAACCATAGAGAATCACGTTGTACGCCGGCGTCAGCCGCGGGCCCAGGTCCTCACAGTCCGCAAGCCACGGGAGCACGAATCGACGGTGACGGGCAGCCGACTCCGCCTTCGGCCAGCTGGAGAGGTGAGCAACGAAGGCGCCGATCCCGAGCCCGTTCACCAGCCCGGCCCAGCGGCCTGCCGGCTCGGCTGTCGACCAGCCCGCGGCGCGCCTGATCCCAGCGGCCCCCGCGGTTGCCCACAACCCGGCGGCGGGCGCGGCGCCCACCACCGAGGCGAGCGGCATACCGACCCCCGCGCCGAGCTCGAAGAACACGTGCCCCGTCAGACCGGCCACACCGAGACCGGTGTACGGAGTCCGTCCGTGCCCGTCAGACCGAGCCATGGAAACCCAGTACCCGGCCGCCAACCCGCCGGGCCTGCGAACGCCTAGCCGAACCGCGGTCCGAGGTGCAGGCCCCCGCTGGCATCCAGGAGCTGGCCGGTCAGCCAGCGGGCGTTCTCGGAGGCCAGGAACGCGACCACGTCGGCGATGTCCTCGGCGCTGCCCAGCCGGCCCAGCGCGGTGAGTTCGGCGATGGAGGGCTCGAGGCCGGTGAAAAGCTCCGCGTTCGCGTCGGTCCTCGTGGCGCCGGGGGCGACGGCGTTCACGGTGATACGGCGCGGACCGAGCTCCTGGGCCAGGGTGCGGGTCATCACCTCGAGCGCGCCCTTGGTCATCGCGAAGGAGGTCTGGGTCGGGTTGGCCATCCGGGTCGCCACCGACGAGATGTTGACGATCCGGCCGCCGTCGGCGAGCAGCGGAAGGGCCTGCTGGACGATGAAGTACGGCGCCCGCACGTTCACCGCGAAGAGCCGGTCGAACTGTTCCGGGGTGTCGCCGGCCATCGGCCCGGCCGGCGAGGCGGCCGCGTTGTTGACCAGCACGTCCAGCGACCGGCCGTCCAGCGCCTGCCGCACGGCGGCGATCAGCTCATCGGCGCCGGTGGAGCTTGCGAGGTCGGCCCGGACGGCGGACGCCGTACCGCCCGCTTGCTCGATCCGGTCGACCGTCTCCCGCGCGCCGGTCTCGCCGCCGTGGAAGTGCACGACCACCCGGGCACCGTCCGCGGCCAGCCGCTCCGCGACAGCGCGCCCGATGCCGCGGGACGCACCCGTCACCAGCGCCGTCCTGCCGTTCGGTTCGTTCATGCTCTGTCCCTCTCCCGAAGCCAAAAAGTGTTAGTCACTAACAGCTTGATAGTGTCTACCACATGTCGGGGCTCCGGGAACGCCGCAAGGCCGAAACCCGCCAGGCGATCCAGCGCCGGGCGGTCCGGATGTTCCGCCGCAGCGGCTACGACGCGACGACTGTGAACGACATCGCCGACGCGGCCGGCGTGTCCGCGATGACCGTCTACCGGCACTTCCCCACCAAAGAGGACCTGGTCCTCTGGGACGAGTTCACCCCGGTCAGCGTCGCCGCCCTGACCAGCAGTCCGGCCGGCCGTCCGCTCGCCCGGCGCATCGGCGACGCGCTGATCGAGACGGCCCGGGTCGCGACCAGTTCCGACCGGCACTCGACGGCCGAGCGCGATCTGCTGCTCGCCCGGCTCCAGCTGATGATCGAGGTCCCCGCCCTCCGCGCCCGCCACCTCGACAACCAGTACGCCGCGCAGAACGCCATCGTCACCGCGCTCTGCGGCGACGAGCCCGATCCCGCCGAGGAGTTCGAGATCCGCGCGGTGTCCGGGGCGTGCCTCGGCGCCAGCCACATCGCCCTCGTCCACTGGGCCCGCACCGACGGCACCACCGACCTACCGACCCTGATCCGCCAAGCCCTCGCCGCAGCTTTCCCAGCAGATTTCGCCTGAGCACTCGCTCGCGCCCTGACGTCCCGCGAGGAGTTCTACCGGTCGGTGAGATGCGAAACCCCGCTGCCGGTCAACTGCGGCGTGACGTGCGTGCGACCGCTGAGCAGCTGCAGCAGCGCCGCGATCGGGCCGCGGAGCTCCGCGCCGGAGCCTGCCGACCAGTCGACGTCCGTGGCAACCAGCCGTACGCCGGCGAACCGCCGACGCGCCTTGAACGGGAACGACTTCACCCAGATCCGGTCCGCCGCGGCCCGGGCCGCCTCCGGGGGCATCAGCCGGCGAATGCCCAGTGGCACGGCGATGTCCTGGCCGTGGATGAGCACGTCGAGCAGCGGATCCATCGGCACGGTGCCGACCGGCCGGCGCCGCGAACCGGCGTACCGGTCGTACTGCGCGAGGATCTCCCCCGGGCTGTACGTCGCCCCGGCGCGCCGGGCCTCGTCGAAGACGAACCGGTTGAAGTCTCCGCGGGCCCGCACCATGCCGGCGACCACCGGCAGGACCCGCGCCTGCGGTGACGAGATCACGTGCGCGGCGACGTCCTGGACGCTCCAGCCCGGACAGAGCGACGGCGTCCGCCACTGCTCGGCAGTGAGACCGGCGAGCAGCTCCGCAAGGCTCACCCGCTCCGCCTCGACGTACGTCCAGATCTCCTCGGTGCGCATTCCGATCACCCAGCTCGCATTAGTAAGCTTCTCTGACCAAATTAGACAGCTTCTCTGACCACTGGTCAAGATGGTCGGGTGCCGGACGAGCTGAATCTCGGGTTGCTGCTGTTCATCCCGTACCGCGCTCTGGAGAGCCGGGTGTTCGAGGCGCTGGCGGCCGCCGGGTTCGACGACTTCACCCCGGCGCAGGCACGGGTCTTCCAGCGAATCGGCCGGAACGGGACTCGACTGACCGAACTGGCCGACCAGGCCCAGGTGACCAAGCAGACGGCCGGCTTCCTGGTCGACCAGTTGGAACGCGCCGGCTACGTCCGCCGGACGCCCGACCCGACCGACGCCCGGGCCCGGCTGGTGCAGATCGCCGACCGCGGCCGCCGGACGATCCCGGTCGCCGCGGCAGCCGTCGCCGAGGTCGAGGCCGAGTGGGTCGCCCACCTCGGCACGACCCGGGCCCGGCAGTTGCGCGAGGCGCTCACCAGCCTGCGTGAGATCACCGACCCGTACGCCTGACGGCCTGAGCCCGATCACGCCCGGCGGGTTATATTCCTGGTATGGCAACTACGTTCGAGGTGCTCGCGGAGCCGCGGCGGCGCGAGATCCTCGACCTGTTGCGCGGGGGCGAGCGGCCCGTCGGCGAGCTGGTCGACGCGCTGGAGCTGAGCCAGCCGGCGGTGTCGAAGCATCTGAAGGTGCTCCGGGACGCGGGGCTGGTCGAGGTCCGGCAGGACGCCCAGCGCCGCTGGTACCGGCTGCGGCCGGCGCCGCTCGCCGAGATCGACGCCTGGCTCGAGCCGTACCGCGATCTGTGGCGAGGCCGGCTCGACGCGCTGGAGGCTCACCTCGACCGGATGGACGACTGACCGAGCGGAACAGGCCTGCCAGGAACTCAGGCGCTGCCGCGGAGCTCCAGCTGCGTGTCGACGATGACGTGGGACTCGGTCGGCTCGTCCCCGCCCAGCTGCGCCAGCAACAGCCGGGTCATCTCCCGGCCCATCTCCTCGGTCGGCTGGAACACCGACGTCAGCGGCGGATCGGAGTTGCGGCCGGCCGGCGAACCGTCGAACCCGATCACCGCCACATCCTCCGGAATCCGGCGCCCGGAGGCCTTGAGCACCCGCATCGCCCCGAACGCCATCGGGTCGGAGGCGGCGAACACCGCGTCGAGCGCCGGCTCCCGGTCCAGCAACGCGGCCATCGCCTTGGCCCCGCTGTCCTCGCTGAAGTCGCCGTACTCGACCAGCTCGTCACCGGCGAGCTGGCGGAACCCCTGCAGCCGCGCGACTCCGGCGGACATGTCCTGCGGACCGGCGATGGAAGCGATCCGCCGTCGCCCCTGGTCCAGCAGGTACTGCGCCGCCTGGCGCGCCCCGGTCGCGTTGTCCGCGTCGACGAACGGGATGTCCCCGCCCTCCGGCCGCTGCTCACCTTCACCGAGCGGCTGCCCGCACAGCACCAGCGGCAGCCCGTTCTCCCGCACCCGCGCGGGCAGCGGATCGTCGGCGTGCTGCGACAGCATCAGCACCCCGTCGACGTGCTCCCGGCTCAGGAAGCGGGCGGCCCGGTCCCGCTCGATCGAGCTCTGCACCATGGACAACCACAGCTGCAGCTGCGTCTGCGCCATCGCCGTACTGATCCCGCGGACGATGCCGGCGAAGTACGGCTCCGAGAAGAGTCGCTCCCCCGGCTCGGAGATCACCAGCGCGACACAGTCGGTCCGCCTGGTGACCAGGTTGCGAGCGGCCCGGTTCGGCACGTAGCCGAGCTCTTCGACGGCCTTCAGCACCGCGGCCCGCGCCGCCGCGCTCACCTGGGACGACCCGTTCACCACCCGGGAGGCGGTGCCCCGCCCCACCCCCGCCCTGGCCGCGACGGTTTCGATGGTGGGACGGGTCCGGGTCATGTGGCTAGCCTGCCTCGGATCAGATCGGAGTACCAAAAAGCACTGCTTTTCGGCGTCCGGGTCTGCGTCGCGTAGTCGACGTGCACCAGGCCGAAGCGCCGTGCGTACCCCCAGGACCACTCGAAGTTGTCGAACAGCGACCAGCAGAAGTAGCCGCGCAACGGCACGCCCGCGTCGATGGCCGCCTGGCAGGCCCGCAGGTGACCGTCCAGGTAGGCGATCCGGTCGGGGTCGCGCACCAGCCCGTCGGCGTCCGGCGCGTCGGCGAAGGCCGCGCCGTTCTCGGTGACGTACAGCGGTACCGCCGGATACTCGCGGGCGACCCGCTCGAGCACGCGTCTGAGACCGTCGGCGTGGATCTCCCACCCCATCGCGGTGACCGGCAGCTCGCCCTTGAGAAAGCCGACGTGCTCACTGCCGGGCCACGGCGACGCCGCGCTGCCGACTCCTCCGCCGTGCCCGTCGTCGCCGTCGGTCTGGGCGCCGGCGACGACGTGCCGGCTGTAGTAGTTCACGCCGAGCAGGTCGAGCGGGGTGGAGATGACGTCCAGATCCCCGTCCCGAACGTGCTCGAAGCCGGTCACCGCGGCGAGATCCGCCATCACGTCGGCCGGGTAGGACCCGCGCAGCACCGGGTCGAGGAAGAAGCGGTTCTGCAGCCCGTCGATCCGCCGGGCCGCCTCCAGGTCGACCTCCCGCTCGCTGGCCGGCACCACGTCGTACAGGTTGATGGTGACGCCGACCTGGTGGCCACCGGAACGCAGCAGCCCTGCGGCCAGGCCGTGCCCGAGCATCAGGTGGTGCCCGGCGCGTACCGCCGCGGCGGGCTCCTGGCGGCCGGGCGCGTGAACGCCCGAGCCGTAGCCGAGAAACGCCGAGCACCACGGCTCGTTGAGCGTCGTCCACTGCTTGACCCGGTCCCCCAGCGCGGCGGCGATCGCCCCCGCGTAGTCGGCGAACCGCTCCGCCGTGTCGCGCACCGGCCAACCGCCCGCGTCCTCCAGCGGTTGCGGCAGGTCCCAGTGGTACAAGGTGGGCCACGGCTCGATCCCGGCCTCCAGCAGCTCGTCGATCAGCCGGGAGTAGAAGTCGACGCCGCGCTGGTTGAGCGCACCGCGCCCGGTCGGCTGGACCCGCGGCCAGGCGATCGAGAACCGGTAGGCCTGCAGGCCGAGGTCGGCCATCACCGCGACGTCGTCGCGGTACCGGTCGTAGTGCTCGATCGCGACGTCGCCGGTGTCGCCGCCGAGCACCCGGCCCGGCGCGTGCGAGAAGGTGTCCCAGATCGACGGACCACGGCCGCCGGCGGCCACCGCGCCCTCGACCTGGTACGCCGCGGTGGCAGCGCCGAACAGGAATCCGGTGGGCAGTTGCAGTCCGGCGCCGGGCTGGGTCTGGCTGTCGGTCGTCACGACTTGATCGCACCTTCCATGATGCCGCCGATGATCTGGCGGCCGAACAGGATGAACACCGCGAGCAGGGGCAGCGTGGCCAGCGCCGTCGCCGCGAAGACCTGCGCGTAGTCGGTGTAGTACGCCGTCGCCAGCAGGCTGAGCGACAGCTGAACGGTCGGGGTGTTGGCGTCCAGAACGGCGTACGGCCAGATGAACTCGTTCCAGGTCTGCATGAACGTGAGCAGGCCGAGCACCGCCGCGGCCGGCCGCAGGATGGGCAGCACGACGTTCCAGTAGATCCGGAAGGTCGAGCAACCGTCGACCCGGGCGGCCTCCACCAGCTCGTCCGAGATCGCCTCGGCGGCGTACTGGCGCATCATGAACACGCCGAACCCGCTGACCAGGAACGGCACGATCACCGCTTGCAGCGTCCCGTTCCAGCCGATCTTCACCATCAGCATGTAGAGCGGGATCAGCCCCAGCTGGACCGGCACCATCATCGTGCCGACGATCACCAGCAGCAGCCCGTTGCGGCCGCGGAACCGCAGCTTGGCGAAGGCGAAGCCGGCCAGCGTGGAGAAGAACACCACCGACAGGGTGACGACGCTGGAGACCACCAGCGAGTTCACCAGCCCGTAGGCGAAGGCAGCGTGCTCGTTGGCAAACACCCGGCCGACGTTGTCGGCCAGCGCGCCGCCGGGCAGCAGCGGCGGCGGTACGTCGTTGATCACGTCGTTGGTCCGGGTGGCCACGACGAACATCCAGTAGATCGGGAACAGCGACAGCACGCAGCCGACGACCAGCGCCAGGTACGTCGCCGGGCTGGTCCGCCACAGCCGGATCGAGGCGGCCCTCATCGCGCCCACCTCGCGGCCCGCCGCACGATCACCAGGTTGATCAGCGAGAACACCACGATCAGGCCGAACAGCGACCAGGCGATCGCGGCACCGTAGCCGTACTGGAAACGCTGGAACGCCGTCTCGTACATGTACATGGTGACGGTCTGGAACTGGCCGAGCGTGCCGCCGAGCATCTTGCCGTTGCCGAAGATCACCGGCTCGGTGAACAGCTGCAGCCCACCGATCGTGGAGATGATCACGGTGAACACCAGCGTCGGGCGCAGCAACGGAACGGTGATCCGCCAGAACTGCTGCCACGGGGCCGCGCCGTCCAGCGAGGCCGACTCGTAGAGGTCCTTGGGGATCGCCTGCATCGCGCCGAGCAGGATCAGCGTGTTGTAGCCGGTCCAGCGCCAGTCGACCATCACCGCGATCGCGATCCAGCTCGACCAGGTGTTGGCCTGCCAGTCCACCGCGTCCAGGCCGAAGGTGGTGATCACGTAGTTGACCAGGCCGACGTCGCGAGCGAACAGCTGCCCGAAGACGATGCCGACGGCGGCCACCGAGGTGACGTTGGGAATCAGCACGCCCATCCGGAAGAACGTCCGGGCGCGGATCTTGCGGTTGAGCAGGTTCGCCACCGCCAGCGCCATCAGCAGCTGCGGCACGGTGGCGATCACGAAGATGCCGACGGTGTTCTTCAGCGCGTTCCAGAAGTCCGGGTCCGCGAACAGCGCGGTGTAGTTGCCGAAGCCGACGAAGGTGTGCTCACCGATCAGGTGCCAGTCGTGCAGCGACACCCAGCCGGTGTAGACCAGCGGGAACGCGCCGAAGACCGCGAACAGGACGAAGAACGGCGCGATGAAGAAGTACGGCGCGAACCTCACGTCCGCGCGGGTCAGCCGGGAGCGCCAGGGAACCCGGTCGCCGGCGGCACGCGCTGCCGCCGACGACCGGATGACGCTGGAAGAGGTCACTTCGCCTCTTTGGCAGCGGTCTTCAGCGCCTGCTGCCACGCCTTGTCAGCGCTGAGCTTGCCCTGCTCGACGGCCTGCATGGCCGGCTCGAAGGCACGCTCCTTGACGGCCTGGTGCTTGGGACCGAGCACCAGCGGCTTCAGCGACTTCGCGCCGTTGCCGAAGATCTTGCCCACCGGCGCCTTCGAGAAGTAGTCGTTGGTGAGCGCCTGGAACGCCGGGTCGTCCAGCGCCTTGGGCGACGACGGCAGCGGACCGGCCTCCTTGAACGCGGCCACCTGGCCGGTCGGGCTGGTCAGGAACTTGGCCAGCTCGTAGGCCTCCTTCGGGTGCTTGCTCTGGGTCGGCACCGCAAGCCAGGAACCACCCCAGTTGCCACCGCCACCAGGCACCGCGGCAACGTCCCACTTGCCGGCGTTCGCGGCGCCGGAGTTCGTCTTGATGATGCCGAGCATCCACGACGGGCACATGGTGACCGCGAAGCTGCCGTTCTTGAAGCCGGCCTCCCAGTCCTTCGACCAGGTCGCGACCTTGGCGCTGACGCCTTCGGAGACCATCTTCATCGAGGTGTCCCAGGCCTGCTTCACGACCGGGTTGGAGTCCGCGATCAGCTTGTTGTCGCGGTCGTAGAAGTTCGTCTCGCCCGCCTGCGACAGCATCGCGCTGAAGCTGGTGGTGACCGAGTCGACGAAGCCCTTGGCACCGGTGTTCGCGGCGGTGAACTTCTTGCCGGTACTGATGAAGCCGTCCCAGGTCGGCCACAGCTTCGACACCGCGTCGCGGTCGGTCGGCAGGCCGGCCTTGGCGAACAGGTCCTTGCGGTAGCAGACGGCCAGACCGCCCACGTCGGTTCCGAGCCCGATCAGCGGCCCGTCCGCGCCGACCTTGCCGAGGTCCCACTTCCACGGCAGGAAGTCGCCCTGCTGGGCGGCCGCGCCGTGGTCGAGCAGGTTGACGAAGTTCTGCGGCTGGGTCTTGAACTCGTTGAGAATGCCCTCCTCGAGCGCCACCACGTCCCCGGCGCCGGTCCCGGCGGCCAGGTACTGGGTCAGCTTGGGCTTGTAGTCGTCGAGCTTCTGCACGCTGCGCAACTCGACCTTCACGTTCGGATTCTGCTGCTGGTACTGCGCGACCAGCGCCTTGTAGCCGAAGTCGCCGAACGTGTCGACGACCAGGTTGACCTGGCCACCGTCCGCCGCCGGTACGGCGTCACCCGTGTCCTTGCTGCATGCCCCGACCATGCCCAAAGCCGTCACGGCAGCCGCCGTGACCGCCAGGAACCGCTTGCTCTGGCTCATTCGCCTGACCCCTCCTCGGTGTTCGACGCGCTCGATCTGGGAGCGCTCCCAAGAGCGTCGCGGCCGATCACCGAGCTGTCAAGAGTTCAGTGGGAGCGTTCCCAAATCGAGTCCGAGAGGTCCTGCGTCACGAAAAGCACCCCGGCAGTCCTCCTGCCGGGGTGCGTGGGCCGGGGTCCGCGCTGCCGCCCTGCCGCCCTGCCGAGCGGCCGGGCGGCCGGGCGGCCGGCGGCCGGGCGGCCGGTGGAGGAACCGGGGTCAGTGGGCCTCGGCGAGGTCGAAGACGTTGCCCTCGGGATCGGTCAGCGTGACCCAGTGCACGCCGTACTCGGTGAACTCTCCGTGCCGCTTCGCGCCCAGCGACACCAGCCGGTCGACCTCGGCGGCCCAGTCGGTGCTGGCGAGGTCGAAGTGCAGCCGGTTCTTCGTCCCGGACGGCTGCTCGGGGACCTTCAGGAACATCATCGCCGGGCCGCCGGCGGTCCGCTGCACGGTGGCGGCGTACTCGTTGCTGCCGGCCTCGACCTCGGTCTCCAGCACGTTGGCCCAGAACGTGGCCAGGGCGAGGACGTCGGAGCAGTCGACGGCGATCTGCTCGAGGGTGACGGACATGAATTCAGCCTTTCGTCGCAGGGATCCGCTGGATCGGCCAGCAGACTTCGGTGCGGAACTGGGTCGGATCGGTGGTGTCGCCCGGACCGACGACGTACAGCTCGCGGATCGGGCCGGGGGCGATCTCGTTGTACTGCGCGACGTGGCTGCCGAGAGCGCCGTACGTGCGGTCGAAGTCGGCGAACGGACCGGCGTGCACCCCGACCGCGAAGAAGGCGGCCGGCAGGTCGACGAGCTCGACTCCTTCGCGAGGCGCCTGGTCCGGCGCGACCGGAAGGAAGCCGACCACCTCGCCGACGTCGTCGGTGAAGAACTCGTCGCCGTACGTCGCGCCCATGGTGGCGGTGATTTCCTCGCGGCCGGCGAGCGCGGCGAGGCGGCCGAAGGTGGCGGCGCACCAGGTGTCGATGTGGTCGCGGTGCACGCGGTCGGTGACGGCGAACGCGCGGAAGGCCGGCACGAAACGGTACTCGACCTCGAGCTGGGTGACCGGGAGGGTGAGCATCGAGCGGAGCGAGCTGACCACCTGCTGGGTGCGGTTCAGCTCCTGCTCCATCCGCTCGAGGTGGAGGCGCAGAGTCTGGTCGCGGGTGGTGACATCGGGGGCCTCGACGACCTCGCGCACCTGGGCAAGCGGCATCTGCAGCTCACGGAGGCGGCGGATCAGCTGCGCGGTCGGCACCTGGGTGATCCGGTACCGCCGGTAGCCCGACGAGGGATCGATCAGGGCCGGGGCGAGCAGGCCGATGTCGTGGTAGTGGTGCAGCGTCTTCACGCTGAGATGAGTGAGCCGGGAGAACTCCCCGATGGTCACCGAAGCCGTCATGCCCCCAGGCTGCACCCTCCGGTCACCGGAGTGTCAAACCGCAGGTCAGCAACAGATCGGCCGCGTCCGGAGACGCGGCCGATCGACGAGCCGGGGTGAGGGTCAGACGGTCCATTTCTGGTTGGCGGCGCCGGTGCAGCTCCAGATCTGCAGCGGGGTGGCATTGGCGGAGTTGCTGCCGGTGACGTCGAGGCACTTGTTGGCCTGCGGATTCACCAGGTCCCTTCCCGCGGTCTGGTTCCACTGCTGGGCGGCGCTGCCGTTGCAGGTGTAGAGCTGGACCCTGGAACCGTCAGCCGTGCCACCGCCGGCGACATCCAGGCACTTGCCGAGCGCGCGTACCGTCCCATCACCAGGCCGCGTCCACTGCTGTGCCGCACTGCCGTTGCAGTCGTAGAGCTGCACCGCCGTGCCGTCAGCCGAGTTCGCGCCCGCAACATCGACGCACTTTCCGGCCAGCCCGGTGATCTGTCCGCCGGTCCCACCGCCACCGCTCTGCGCACCTGACCAGGTGAAGGTGGCCGAGGTCTTGGTCGGCAGCGTGTAGACGAACGACTGGCTGCCCCAGTTCACCCGCACCGACTGCGAGCTCCCGGTCGTGTTGAACGCGATCAGCGCCTTCGAGCCGTCGGGGTTCTTCCACGCCACGTTCTTGACCGCGGTGTTCGCGGTCGACTCGATCCGCGCCGCACCCGGCTTCACGAACTTCGTCAGGTGGCCCATCGTGTAGTACTCGATCGTCTTGTCCACCTGCCCGGCCCGCGGACCACCCCGCTGGACCGTCACCAGTCCCGTGCACACGTTGCACCCGGCACCGACGTACGGAAGCATGTTCTGGTCCAGCGCGAGGCTCCACTTCACCCAGGACTTGCTCCAGTTGCGGGTGTAGTCGATCAGGTTGTTCATGTCCTCGACCTGCTGGTTCGGGATCCAGGTACCACCGGAGTGCTCGGTCATGTAGTGGTTCACGGCCGGGTACTGGTTGTGCACGGTGGTCTGCAGGTTCACGTCACCGCCGTACCCGTGCCACGCGATCCCGCCGAACAGCGGGTCGTTGCGCAGCGCGGCGTCGGCCAGCGGGACCGAGCCGAGGTCGTCGTAGTTGCCCCAGTTGTAGTCCAGGATCATCACCTTCGTGGTGATGCCGGCCGCCCGGAACGCCGGCAGCAGGTGGTTCTTGGTGAACTCGAGCAGGCCCGCGCCGTTCCAGTTCATCGAGGCGTAGCCGGTGTCGTCGGTGCCGCAGCAGGTCGGCTCGTTCTGCACCGAGACGTAGTCGATGTGGTTGCCGGCAGCCTCGTTCTGCTGCACGTACTTGACGAAGTACTGGGCGTACGTCGGGTAGTGCTCCCACTTCAGCCAGCCGCGGTTGGTGAACTTGTTGTTGTCCTTCATCCAGGCCGGTGCGCTCCACGGGGCGCCCTTCACCTTCAGCGCCGGGTTCAGCTGCTTGGCCTGCTTGGTCAGCGGGACGACGTCGGCCAGGTCGTGGTTGATGGTGAAGTCGTTCAGGTCGCAGCAGGTGTCGTCGTAGGAGTAGTTGAACCGGGCCAGGTCGGAGGCGCCCATCGGGTTGCGGGTGAAGGCCAGGCCGATCCCGTTGACCGGGTCGAACAGGTCCTTCATCACCTGGTTGCGGGTGGTGGCGCTGATCGTGTTGCTGCTGTTCAGCAGCCAGGCGGCGCTGTCGGTGAACGACGCACCGCCGCCCTCGAAGGTCTGGTACGTCGTGTTCTCGTTGACCGTGACGGTGTGGCCGGCGGTGCCGCCGGCGGGGCCGAAGCTGATCGGCGTCTGCTGCTGCAGGCCGCGGGTGACGTTGCGGCCACCGGCATCGTTGGTGGTGGTCAGCCAGACGTTGACCTGCTCGCCCGCGGCGTACGCCGGGGCCGGGCCGCCGACGCTGAGACCGGCGGCGACGACCGCGAGGGCCGCGAAGCCGGCCAGTACGGGCAGGGAACGTCGTCGTCCGGGGCGGTGACGACGAAGGGTCCTGGGCATGGCGGATCTCCCTTTTGCTCAAGGGCTTTCACAGGGTGGAGGAGAACCCCGGGTGCCGGCGTCTGCCCGCGCCGCAACAGGTGGTCACCAGCAGACAACCATCGGTGACCAGCGGTGTCAACGCCGTGCACCCACTTTTTTCACGACTTATATTTATACCTGGCCTTGACGTGAGAACGTTCTCACAGCAAGCTCCCTCCCAGCGATTCCCTGTCTCGTTCCCGTCCCGCCCCCGCCCCCTCGGCCGGACCGCCCCTTCTCCGGCCGCGAGAAATGAGGCTCGCATGAGGTTCCCGCGTTCCCGGTTCCGGGCTGCCGCCCTGCTCGCCGCAGGCTCCGCAGTGCTCGGCACCGCCCTGCTCCAGTCCCCCGCCACCGCCACCACCCCGACCGCGGAGACCGCTTCCGCGCGGGCCGGCGCCGCCGCCTCGGCGTATGCCGCCGCAGCCGTCGGTCCGGTGGTTTGGTCCGACGAGTTCAACGCCGCCGCCGGTACCCCGCCGGACCAGAGCAAGTGGCGGTACGACATCGGTGGTCACGGCTGGGGCAACAACGAACGGCAGTACTACACCAACAGCACCCGCAACTCCGCCCACGACGGCAACGGCAACCTGGTGATCACCGCCCGCCGGGAGAGTGGTGGCTTCCAGTGCCACTACGGCCCGTGCGAATACACCTCGGCCCGGCTGCTCACCGCGTCGACCTTCACCCGGACGTACGGCCGGTTCGAGGCCCGGATGAAGCTGCCCCGGACGCAGGGCCTGTGGCCGGCGTTCTGGATGCTCGGCACCGGCAACAACGGCTGGCCGGGCAACGGCGAGATCGACATCATGGAGAACATCGGCAAGGAGCCGAGCAACTCCTACGGCACCCTGCACGGCCCCGGCTACTCGGCCGGCGAGGCGATCAGCTCGCGCTACACGCTGCCGAACGGGCAGCAGTTCGCCGACGGCTTCCACACCTTCACCGTCGACTGGGAGCCGAACGTCGTCACCTGGTACGTCGACGGCATCCAGTTCGCCCGCAAGACCCCGGCCGACCTCGGCGGCGACCCGTGGGTCTTCGACCACCCGTTCTTCATGATCATGAACGTCGCGGTCGGCGGCTACTGGCCCGGCTACCCCGACGCCAGCACGGTGATGCCGCAGACGATGACCGTCGACTGGGTCCGGGTCTCCAGCCTGACCAGCGGCGGCGGCAGCGGCGGCCAGATCACCGGCCTGGCCGGCAAGTGCCTCGATGTCGCCGGCGCCAACAGCGCCGACGGCACCACGGTTCAGCTGTACGACTGCAACGGCACCAACGCCCAGCAGTGGAGCCGTCCCGGTGACGGCACGATCCGGGCCCTGGGCAAGTGCCTGGACGTGGCCGGAGCCGGAACAGCCGACGGCACCCGGGTCCAGCTTGCCACCTGCAACGGCAACGCCGCCCAGCAGTGGGTGTACTCCGGCGCCCGGGATCTGGTGAATCCCCGGGCGAACAAGTGCCTCGATGTCACCGGCAACAATTCCGCCAACGCCACCCCGACGCAGATCTGGACCTGCACCGGCGGCGCGAACCAGAAGTGGAACGTCTGACCGAGACCCGTCGGTGAGCGATCACCGAAGGGTCCGGAAGAAGGCCGTGAGTTCCTCGACGAAGCGTTCCGGTTGCTCGATGGCCGGGAAGTGACCGCCGGACTCGGGCTCCCGCCACCAGCGGAGGTCCGAGTACCGGCGTTCGATCCAGGACCGCGGCATCCTGGCCGGCTCGTGCGGGTACTGGCTGACGCCGGTGGGCACCGGTACCTCGTCCAGTCGCTGGCGACGGAAGCTCTCCCAGTACAGCCGGGACGAGGACGCCGCGGAGGCGGACAGCCAGTAGTAGGTGACGTTGTCGAGCAGCCGGTCGCGGCTGATCGCGTTCTCCGGGTGACCGTCGCAGTCCGACCACTCCCGGAACTTCTCGACGATCCACAGACACTGCCCCGCCGGGGAGTCGGCGAGCGCGTACCCCAAGGTCTGCGGCCGTGTCGACTGCTGCGCGGAGTACCCGGTCCCTGTCTCGGCGAAGGCACGCCCGGCCGCCAGCACCCGCTGCTCGGCGTCGGTGAGTGGCTCGCCGTCTCCCGCGGGCGGTGCCGGCGCCACCGGCAAGGTGAGATGAAGCCCGGCCAGCCGTTGCGGCTCGTCCGTGCCCAGCGCCGACGTGACGAAGGATCCCCAGTCACTGCCGTGGGCGAAGTAGCGCTCGTAGCCGAGCTGGTCCATCAACTGGGCCCAGGCGCGCGCGATCCGTTCCACTCCCCATCCGGACACGGCCGGTTTGCCGCTGAAGCCGTAGCCCGGCATCGACGGGATCACCAGATGGAACGCGTCGGCCGGATCCGGGGGATCGACGAGCGCGTCGATCACGTCGAGGTACTCCACGACCGAGCTGGGCCAGCCGTTCGCCAGCAGCAACGGCCGCGCGCCGGCATGCCGGGAACGCACATGGAAGAAGTGGATGTCCACGGCGTCCTCGCCCTCGCCGTCCAGCTCGGTACGCCATTGCGGCAGGGCGTTCAGCTCCGCCTCCACGCGCCGCCAGTCGTAGCTGTTCGCCCAGTACCGGGTCAGCTCGCGGGCGTACTCCAGCGGCACCCCTTGGGTCCAGCCGTCAGCCGTCGCGGCCTCCGGCCACCGGGTCCGCGCCAACCGATCCCGCAGGTCGACCAGCTGTGCTTCGGCAACGGCGATGCGATCCGGCCTCACCGGGCACCACCGACCAGGTCGTTGGAGCAGTTCTGTGTTCATACCCGTTCAGACCAGCGCGGCCCCGCGGATTCGTCGCGGCGAATTCTGTCGGTGCCTCCGGTCTTTACTGGTGACACCTCCGAAGGGAACCAGCGATGACTCCGCAGACGATGGCCGACGAAGACTTCGTCCGGCTGGTGGCGCCGTACCGAGCCGAGCTGCTGGCCCACTGCCGGCGGCTGCTGCACGATCCGGCCGACGCGGAGGACCAGCTGCAGGAGACGCTGCTGCGCGCCTGGCGGTCGTACGGCGATTTCCAGGGCCGATCGTCGCTGCGCACCTGGTTGTACCGGATCGCCACGAACGTCTGCCTCACCGCGCTCGACCGCTCGGGCCGGGTGCCTCAACCGGTCGGGCTGCCGACCGACACGGACCAGCAGCCCGTGAATCCGCTGCTCGCGCCCCCGCGACTCACCGTCGATCCCGCCGACCTGATGGACACGCGCGAGGACAGCCGGCGCGCGATGCTGGTCGCCTGGACGCACCTGTCGGCGCAGCAGCGGGCCGTCCTGGTGCTTGCCGACGTCATGAGCTGGCCCGCCGCCGACATCGCGGACCTGCTCGGGACGTCATCGGCGGCGGTCTACAGCATGCTGCGCCGCGCACGGCGCAGCCTGGCCGAGGGCAGGACGACCGACACCGCCGGCGGCCCACCGGCGGAAGTCCAGCCGAGGCTCCTGGACGCTTACGCGCTCGCCTTCGAGAACGGCGACACCGACTCCCTGCTCAACCTGCTGACCGAGGACGCGGTCTACGAGCAGCATCCCGGCTCCACCCGGTTGGCCGGCCGGGCCGGCATTCTCCGCTTCCTCGCCTACTGCCCCGCCTTCGGTCAGTCCCGGCTCGTACCGGTCACCATCGATGACCTGCCCGGCTTCGCGGTGTACCGAGTCGCACCGGACGGCGCCTACCGGGCCCACAACCTGGACGTTCTGACGACCGACCGGAGCGGCTTCCGGCACATCGAGGTGATCGACGACCGCACTCTGTTCCAGCCGCTGGGTCTGCCGCTGACGCTGCCGGACGACCGGATCAGGCCTCGCGGTGGCCGCGGATGAGGTCGGCGTAGCGCTTGCCGCTGGTCTTCATCACCCGGGTGCCGGTCGGGTAGTCGACGTAGGCCAGGCCGAAGCGGGGCGCGTAGCCGTAGGCCCACTCGAAGTTGTCCATCAGCGACCAGGCGAAGTACCCGGCCAGCGGTGCGCCCTGCTCGACCGCGCGGACGCACGCCGCCAGATGCTCTTCCAGGTACGCCGTACGGTCGGGGTCGTCGACGGCGAACTCGGCGTCCGGCTGGTCCACCCAGGCCGAGCCGTTCTCGGTGACGTAGATCTTCTCGGCGCCGTACTCCTTGGCCAGCCGCAGGATCAGCTCCTCCAGCCCGGCCGGGTGGACCTCCCAGTCGATCATGGTGTGCTCGGCGTTCGGGCCCGGGACCTGGCTGAATCCCAGCACCGGAACGGATCCGTCGGCCTCGATGATCTGGCGGAAGTAGTAATTCAGCCCGATGAAGTCGGTCGGCGCCGCGATGATCTCGAGGTCTCCCGGCCGCTCCGGAAGCTCCACGCCGTACGTCTCGACCATGTCGGCCGGGAAGCCGCGGCCGGACGTGGGGTCGAGCCACCAGCGATTGATGTGCCCGTCGGCGATGCGCGCCGCCCGGATGTCCTCGGGGCTCTGACTGGCCGGCTCGCAGCCGCTGAGGTTGACCACCAGGCCGACTGCCGGCGGCTCGGGGCAGGCGTCGCGCAGCGCGGCGACACCGAGGCCGTGCGCCAGCAGCAGGTTGTACGACGCGCGGACGGCGATCGCGGGGTCGGTGATGCCCGGCGCCATCCGGCCTTCCCAGTGGCCGATCCAGGCCGAGCACAGCGGCTCGTTCAGCGTCACCCAGTCGCGGACCCGGTCGCCGAGCTTCGCGCCGACCACCGCGGCGTACTCGGCGAACCGGTACGCCGTGTCCCGGTTGTCCCAGCCGCCGAGATCCTGCAGTGCCTGCGGCAGATCCCAGTGGTACAAGGTGACGAAGGGCTTGATGCCCTCGGCAAGCAAGTCGTCGACGACCCGGTCGTAGTAGTCCAGACCGGCGGTGTTGACCGCGCCGGAGCCGGTCGGGATCACCCGCGGCCAGGCGATCGAGAACCGGTACGCGTCCACGCCGAGCTGCTTGAGCAGCGCCAGGTCCTCGGGCCAGCGGTGGTAGGAGTCGCACGCCACGTCACCGGTGTCACCGTTGTCGATCGCGCCGGGCACGCGGCAGAACGTGTCCCAGATCGACGGCAGCCGGCCGTCGTCGGCCACCGCGCCCTCGATCTGGTACGCCGAGGTGGCGGTACCCCAGACGAAGTCCTGCCGGAGCGGGGAGAGCTCGACCATCGGTGACCCCCAGAGGGTGAAGTGGTTTTTTCAAAGCATAGTTGAAGTCTTGAACCCCGGACAGCACGCGGTGGGTTCGCCATCGGCTCACGCAGCCAATCAGCTGGTCGTGAGCTTCCGGGTCACGCCGCCCTCGCGGAGCAGACGGAGCACAGGGAGAGTGGCGGCGCCGCGGGCCACCGCGTCGCTGCCGAGTTCGCACAGTTCGATGGCGACCTGGGCGTACGGGCGACGCAGGGCGTGCCGGCCGACGGCCTCCCGAAGCTGCGGCAGGTAGCGCTCGCCGAGCAGCAGGCCGGCCCAGCCGCCGAGCACGATGCGCTCGGGGTTGACGAGGTTGACCAGGTTCGCGAAGCCGGCGCCGAGATAGCCGATGGTGTCCTCGACCACCTTGGCCGCGACCTCCGACGTACCGACCGCCGCGAGCAGGGCGACGAACTCGGCTTCCTCGTCGTCGGTGGCGGCCGACGGCCCACCGGCCTCGCGGTACCGCTCCAGCACGGCTTCCGCGCCGACGTACGCCTCGAGGCAACCCAGCGCGCCGCAGCGGCACTGACGGCCGCCGTACATGATCGTCGTGTGGCCCCACTCCCCCGCGCTGCTGCGAGTACCGCGGTAGCTCGTGCCGCCGGTGACGAGCGCGGCACCGACACCTGAACCGACCAGCGCGACGACCGCGTCCGTCGCGCCCCGCCCGGCGCCGAACCACATCTCCGCCTGGCCGAGCGTGTTCGCGCCGTTGTCCACCTGAATGGGGATCTCGGTCCCGGCCGCGAGCATCGCGCCCAGCGGTACGCCGTCCCACCCGAGCGTCTGGGCGTGCACCACGGCGTCCGCAGGACCCTCGACCACCCCGGCAACGGCGACACCGAGACCGAGCACCCGCTCCTTGGCCACACCGGCTCCCGCGATCACTTCGTCGAGGCCCTGCAGCACGGAGCGGACGGCCAGCTCGGGGGCCGGCTTCGGCGTCTCGATCGGGGAGACGACGGTCGCGACCACGTTCATCGCGAGGTCGAACAGCTCCACCCGCACCCGGGTCTCACCGACCTCCGCGCCGACGACGTAGCCGAACGTCGGCGCGACCCGCAGCAGCACCCGGGGGCGACCTCCGTCGGACTCGACCGACCCGGCCTCCTCCACGACACCCTCGTCCAGCAGCTCGCCGACCAAGTTGCTCACACTGGCAGCGCTCAGCGACGTCTCGCGGCCGAGCTCGTACCGGCTCAGCGGTCCGTGGCGGTAGATGCTGGTCAGGATCACCGACCGGTTCGACCGCCGCATGTCGCGCACAGTGGTCCGGCGTACGTCCATGGTGTGTCGACCGCCCTCTGGAAATGCTTCGCCCGGCCGCCGGGGCAGCCGCTGAAATCGATCCCTCCCGCGCGATCCATCATGCCGCAGCCCGGGAGCGAAACCGCTGCGCCGGACCGGTCGGCGCCCTTCCTACAAAGCGTGAACTTAGCCGTGGTTCGTTATCTCTTCGTGATTGACGTGACCTGGCCCACTCGGCTTCACTCTACGGAACCGCTTCCGAAACCGGTTCCGAACACGAAGTTCACGCGCCGGCAACAACCCGCCCCGCACGACCCCGACCGCCCGAGGGGAGCTGAGAACGTGTCGATCACGATCGCCGACGTCGCGGCCCGTGCCGGTGTCAGCAAGACCACCGTGTCACGCGTGCTGAACGGCAAGGGCGAGCTCGACCTGCGGACCGCCGAACGGGTCCGCCAGGTGATCGACGAGCTCGGCTACGTGCCCAGCGCCCGGGCCGTCGGCCTGGCCCGCGGCCGGACCCGGATCGTCGGCATGCTGGTTCCTTCGCTCACCTGGCCCTGGATGGGCGAGGTGCTGCAGGGCGCCGTGGACGTGGTCGAGTCCGAGGGCTACGGCCTGCTGCTGTTCACCTGCAACCGGGGTGAGGAGTCGATGCAGCAGTTCGCCTCGCAGGTCTCGGCGCAGTCCTTCGACGGCCTGCTGGTGATCGAGCCGGAAGGCACGCTCGCCTACATCGAACAGCTGCACTCCCGCGGCTTGCCCGTCGTCCTGATCGACGACCGGGCCAAGCAGCCGCTGTTCCCGTCCGTCGCCACCACCAACCGTGCCGGTGGCGCGGCCGCGGCCCAGCACCTGCTGGAGCTCGGTCGGCGCCGGCCGCTGGTGATCACCGGCGTGGACTGGTTCGGCTGCACCCAGGAACGCCTGGACGGTTTCCGCGACACCTACGCGGCGGCCGGGATCGAGCTGGACCCACGGCTCGTCCACGAGGGCGACTTCACCCACGCGAGCGGGCGCCGCGGTGTCCAGCAGGCGCTCGACGCGGGGCTGACCTTCGACGCGATCTTCGCGCACAACGACCTGTCCGCCGGCGGCGCCATCCAGGCCGTGCGGGAGGCCGGGCGCAACGTACCGAACGACGTGTCGGTGGTCGGCTTCGACGACATCCCGTACGCCCAGCACACCGAGCCGCCGCTCACCACCGTGCACCAGCCGATGCGTCAGATGGGCCAGGCGGCGGCCCGGATGCTGATGGGCTACTTCGGCGGCCGGCCGCTGCCCGACGCTCCCCAGGTGCTGCCCACGACGCTGATCGTGCGCAGTTCGACAGCCCCCGTCCGCCCCTCGTAGGACAACCGGCGGCGAGGCAGCTGCCCCTGCTTCGCCGCCGGTCCCCACCCGCCGATACCGATCCGTTAGGCCGTCCGCTCTTTCCATGAGAGCGCTTTCACGGCACGATGCGACCCCAAAAGCACCACCCGACAGTCATCCGACCGTCATCCGCCAGCAGTTGGACGAACACAGGAGGAACGATGCGAGCACGACGCTCAGTCGCGCTGGCCCTCACGGGCCTGCTCGCGGCAGCACTGGCTGCCTGCAGTAACGGGGACACGAACAACTCGACCGCGAGTTCCGGCGGGACCGCCGCGACCGTCCTGAACGTCGGTATGCCGAACGGCCCGCAGACGGAGAACCACAACCCGTTCCTCGGTTCGTCCTCGGGCGCCTCGCTCGGTTACCGGTGGATGATCTACGAGCCGCTGGTGATGATCAACGGCATCAAGCCGCAGGAGCCCGGCAAGCCGTGGCTGGCGACCGAGTGGAAGTGGGCCGACAACTTCACCAAGCTGTCGCTGACCATCCGCGACGGTGTCACCTTCTCCGACGGCAAGCCGATGACCGCCGCCGACGTCGCGTACTCGTTCCAGCTGCGCAAGGACAACGAGGGCCTCAACCAGGACGCGATCCCCTACGGCACCATCACCCAGAGCGGCAACAAGGTCGACCTGACCTTCACCCGCTCGCAGTTCGTGAACCAGAACAAGATCCTCGCCGTGTTCGTCGTCCCGAAGCACCAGTGGTCGACCTTCAAGGACCCGAACCAGGACACCGTCAAGCAGCCGATCGGCACCGGCCCGTACAAGCTGAAGTCGTTCACCCCGCAGTCCACCACGCTGGAGCTGCGCGGTGAGTACTGGCAGGAGCTGCCGAAGGTCAAGGAGCTGCGCTACACGTCGTACAACGACAACAACGCGCAGACCACCGCGCTGGCCAACGGCGCCTCGGAGTGGAGCTTCGTCTTCGTCCCGAACGTGAAGACGGTCTTCCAGAACAAGGACCCGGAGAACCACAAGGTCTGGGCGCCGGCGAACCTCGGCATTCACGGGCTGTGGATCAACACGACCCGCAAGCCGTTCGATAACCCGGCCCTGCGGCGCGCGATGGACAAGGTGATCAACCGCGACGACATCTTCCAGCAGGCCGAGGCCGGCTACTTCTACCCGAAGATCGAGTCCGTCACCGGCATCCCGACCCCGGCCGGTGAGTCGTTCATCGCGCCGGAGTTCAAGGACAAGTTGCACGCCGTGGACGTCGACGGCGCCAAGGCCGAGCTGGCCGCCGCCGGCTTCAAGCTCGAGGGCGACACGCTGAAGGACCCGAGCGGCAAGCCGGTCACCATCACGCTCACCGACCCGGCCGGCTGGTCGGACTACATCACCAGCCTGGAGATCATCAAGGACAACCTGTCCACGATCGGGATCAAGGCGAGCATCGACAAGGCGAACCAGGACGCCTGGTTCAAGGCCTTCGACGAGGGCGACTTCGACGCCGGCATGCACTGGACCAACGGCGGCGCCACGCCGTACGACATCTACCAGAACATCATGGACGGCAAGATCCTCAAGCCGGTCGGCAAGGGCGGGGTGAGCGGCAACTACGGCCGGTTCAACAGCCCGGAGGCGACCAAGGCGCTGGACCAGTACGCCAACGCGACCGACGACGCCGCCCGCACCGCGGCGCTGAACACGCTGCAGAAGATCATGGTCGAGCAGATGCCGATCGTCCCGACCGGCGCGTCCAACATCGGCGCGCTGTACAGCACCAAGAACTGGGTCGGCTGGCCGGACGAGCAGAACCAGTACGCGCCGGCCCAGCCGACGCAGCAGAACGCTCTGCAGATCGTCCTGAGCCTGAAGCCCGCAGGGGCCTGACCCCCACCGCGGCCGGGAGCTCACGCCCTGGAGCTCCCGGCCGCGGCACCCCTGTGCCGAACCCGCGAGGAGTCAGGAAAGATGACGGCGACGCAAGCAGCACCGACCACTGGCGACGTGGTCCTCGAGGCCGAGAACCTCACCAAACACTTCCCCGTCCGGCGGGGCCTGCGCGACCTGTTCACCCGCGAGCGCAAAGCCGTGCACGCGGTGGACGACATCCAGCTGACGCTGCGCCGCGGGCGGGTCACCGCCCTGGTCGGCGAGTCCGGCTCCGGCAAGTCCACGGTCGCGCGCCTGATGGCCCAGCTGTACACCCGCACCTCCGGTGACATCCGGCTGCACGGCGAGTCGGTCACCGTGCACGGCGGCCGCAAGTTCCGCGCCTACTGCCGCCAGGTGCAGATGATCTTCCAGGACCCGTTCGCGTCGCTGAACCCGGTCCACACCGTGCGGTACCACCTGACCCGGGCGCTGAAGATCCATGGCCGGGCCGGCACGAACTCCGCCGAGCTGGAGCAGAACCTGCGCGACCTGCTGCTGAGGGTGCAGCTCACTCCGCCGGAGCGGTACCTGGACAAGTTCCCGCACGAGCTGTCCGGCGGTCAGCGCCAGCGGGTGTCGATCGCTCGTGCGCTCGGCGCGGACCCGAAGGCCCTGCTCGCCGACGAGCCGGTCTCGATGCTGGACGTGTCGATCCGCCTCGGCGTCCTGAACCTGCTGCGGGACCTGAAGGAACGCCTCGACCTGGCGATCCTCTACATCACCCACGACATCGCCTCGGCCCGCTACTTCGCCGACGAGACCCTGGTCATGTACGCCGGCCGGATGGTCGAGGGCGGCGACTCCGAGACCGTCACCCAGCACCCGGCGCACCCCTACACCCGGCTGCTGATCGAAAGCGCGCCGGATCCCGACCGGCTGGACCGGGTCGGCGACCCGAAGGACGCGCCGGCCGACGAGGGTGGCGGCGAGCCGCCGAGCCTGATCGCCCCGCCGACCGGCTGCCGCTTCCACCCGCGCTGCGTGCACGCGATGCCGAAGTGCTCCACCGAGCACCCGCCCCGGTTCGAGCTGCCCCTGGTCGACAGCGGCCAGGCCCACTGGGCGGCCTGCTGGCTCTACGAGGAAGGAGCCGCGAAGTGAAGTTCCTGCTGCAGCGGATCGCGTTCTACCTGTTCACGGCGTGGGCCGCGATCACCATCAACTTCTTCATCCCGCGGCTGATCCCGGGTGACCCGGTCAC